>JADQBA010000033.1 GCA_016903675.1 Stigonema ocellatum SAG 48.90 = DSM 106950
CTCTGTGACTGGGTTTCAATCAAGCGATCGCGACTGAATTGTACACTCCAGTTTCAACACAAAAATAAGGTTTTGAGATAGTTCCTGTTAATAAATTGGCTAAAAATAGTGTATGTATACACCAATCTTTATCCGATTCTGTCAAATATTTTATAATGGTAAGACTAAGGCTCCTATCCGCAGTCTCACAAGTCCACATATGGTCATAATTATTTGTTCGTATTTACCTGAATTTAATCTAAATCTTTCAGAGGCGATTCTAAATATTTTCAACACACGAATTAAGTGTTCGACAAAAATTCGGTCTGAATCCTTACCTTTATTTTTTGATTTCTGGTCAGGTGTTAATTCTCCTTTTTTCGGTTTTTTCGCGGGAGTTTTAATTGATGGCTCTCCAATATAACCTTTGTCGCCTTGAAATTTTTGACTAGGAGTAAAGCCCTTCTGACCTTGACGAAATAAAGTTATATCACTTTTTGGCCCTGGTTCTCCTGCGATTATATCCACAATATCTTGACCATCAGGTAAAACGGTAATTTGATTTTTAAATGTGTGAGCTTTCTTTTTACCTGAGTAATAATTTTGCTGCTCTTGATACTCAAGAGGTCTTTCTCTTGGCTGTTCACAGCTATCGACTATTAATTCATATTCATTCAAAATTTCTTGAACTATCTCATAATCGCTGGCGTTTTTTTTACTTGTTCTAGTAAACTGGATGGCAAAATTTCTTGTATAATTGTCAACCAGTAATTAAACGTATCGTTGGCAGTTGACTCACTCACACCAAATTGTATACCTAATAATTGAAACGTTGTCAAATGTCTTAAATACGTCAAAGTTAAAAGAATTTGGTCTTCATTAGATAATTTTACCTTCCTACCACCACCTTTATTTATAATTCTAATTTTCTTGGTTTCTATTTCTTGTTGCTTTGACTTGTGTATAGCGATGCCCCAAGGGGGCTTGCCCGTTCGGGCTCGCTTGTTTTATTAGTTGTTCTAGTTGCTCGTACTTTACGCCTACCAATCGCTGCGTTTCTCCGGGGTTGTTTTGAATGTAATTTAATATGTCACTCATGCTTTTGTGCTAAAAAAGATTGTTTTCTACTCTTTTACCACAGAATGGTTCTATTTTGGAGATGTCTATTGGAAGCGGGCAGAGAAAGAACTAAGAAGTTTAGCGGTTCTTAGTTGAATCCCATATACTTTCGCCCTCACCCCCAACCCCGCTCCCAATCTTGGGAGCGGGGTGAAAGAATGAGTGTATGTGACTCAAACGATAAGCGCTATAATTTTTAGAATTAGCCGTAGAGGTTGATGATCGCATATTTGCTAAGATAAGTGGAGAACAACGCACCAAAATACTTACTCAACTTTAATGTAAGTATAAGCACGGGCTTTTGCTAAAGTCATTATATGCTCTAATGTCAGAAAAGTATCTAATTCCTTTTTTTCCTCTGGTGTCAAATTCCCCATTGTATGTTGGTACACTAAGTCATCTAAACGTTCTTGTGCTATGTCCGATAGCTTAAAATTGATGACACTCTCTGGTGTGGTTCCAGAAGCGATAAAGTCAACAATTTCGTCGTAAACTTTAGTTGTCTTGACAGATGTGGTCATACATTTATTGTCTTCCTATAGTGTCACTTCATCTATGGTACTCATTTATTCATCAGCGCTCAAAACCTTCAACCACCAATGTAGAGTCAGCCGCTCGCCCAAACTCTTCCGGTGCATATTGTAACCTAACTTCAGCACCAGGCCAGAGAAACGTACCCGGTGTCACAGAACGCACCAAGTAATGCAAACTATAAACCCCTGGGTCAAGATGATCTGCATACGCTACAATGCGATCGCGATAAATCGTCTTAAACCCAACTTCCCAACTATCTGCCAAAGCCTGTAAAGCAGCCGTAGCCGTTTGAAAACTCGCATCCACCGCTTCCAACCCAGCTGCTAGCGGATCATTAATCACCACATGTTCCACAGGATGATCAACAATAATTTCCAACCCAACATCAAATACCTGCCCACTCTCCAGACTCAACGGCTTATCTTTAGCATAAAGACCGACTTTTTGCAACACATTTTCCCCAGAACCCACACCACGGACTTCCCTTGTCACCCGTAAACCATTAAACCTCCCTGGCTGATTTCCCTGCAAGCGATAGCGATACGCAGCCAAATAGTGCAACCTACCTTCACCAGATTTTTGCAGCAGCAAATCACGTCGTCCACGAGGTAATTCAGCCATAGGTATCTTGACATCGGCACTAAGATTATGGTAAGAGTCAAATCTTATTTCACCCAGATTCTTCCCACCTAACTGCACCTTAGCCACGAAATTCGCTGGTTTTGGTTGCAATTGACTATATTCCACCAACGCTGTCAGCGCTTGAGCATTATCATAGCTATTCTGCCACATCCCATTCCTTCTTTGAGCAAGCAGACTTTGCAACAACCTATCTACCATTTCTGGCTTACTCTTTTGAGCAATAAACAACCGTAAAGCTTGAGCTTGCGCAGTCGTTTGTGAACTCATTCATCTTTATCCGCTGATCAATAGCGTTTGAGACAGGCTTACCCTGGAGTCAAATCTTCTTGGTTTTTCTTCTTAACTCCGCGCCTCCTGTATAGACACGATTAATCGCGTTTCTACGACTCATACCTCTCCTTAGTTAATAAATCTGTTCTTCATCAACATTTTTAGAAAATTCAAATGTATTATCGTTGACAACTTAATCTAAACAAAGATTTGAGAATAGACAATTAATACTAAAAACACATGCTATTAAAAAATGAATGGTAAAAATCTCAAAAAGATAGCTGATGACTAACTTACTATGGCTGCACGGTGGTGCTTGTTCAGGTAACACCATGTCATTTCTCAACGCCGAAGAACCCACAGTCTGCGATTTGATTACGGACTTTGGCATGAAGATACTTTGGCATCCATCGCTCGGGATGGAACTGGGTGTAAACTTGCAAAATCTTCTGTGGGATTGCGTTTCTGGCAAAATTCCTCTGGATATTTTGGTATTTGAAGGTACGGTCATCAATGCTCCCAACGGTACTGGGGAATGGAACCGTTTTGCTGACCGTCCGATGAAAAACTGGTTAAGTGACCTATCCAAAGTTGCTAACTTTGTGGTGGCTGTGGGAGATTGTGCCACATGGGGAGGAATTCCTGCAATGGCACCAAACCCTAGCGAATCTCAAGGATTACAATTCCTGAAACGTCAAGAAGGGGGTTTTTTAGGGAAAGATTTCCGGGCAAAATCGGGATTACCTGTCATCAATATTCCTGGATGTCCTGCCCATCCTGACTGGATTACCCAAATATTAGTTGCGATCGCCACAGGTCGAATCAGCGACATTACCCTCGACGAACTACATCGTCCGCAAACTTTCTTCAACACTTTTACCCAAACAGGTTGTACTCGCAACGTCCACTTTGCCTACAAAGCATCAACTACTGAATTTGGTCAGCGTAAAGGATGCCTATTCTACGATTTGAGCTGTCGTGGACCTCTGACCAAATCTTCCTGCAACCGCATTTTATGGAATCGCGTTTCCTCCAAAACTCGTGCGGGGATGCCTTGTTTAGGTTGTACCGAACCAGAATTTCCTTTCTTTGACCTCAAACCAGGAACCGTATTTAAAACCCAAACTGTCATGGGGGTTCCGAAAGAACTACCACCAGGAGTCAAGAAGATGGACTATGCCCTCCTCACTGTTGTAGCAAAAGATGCAGCACCCCCTTGGGCAGAAGAAGACATTTTTACCGTTTAGTGAGGAGTTAGGAGTTAGGAGTTAGGAGTTAGGAGTTAGGAGTTAGGAGTTAGGAGTTAGGAGTTAGGAGTTAACGGTGAGGCGTGAAAAGTCAGTGGTTAGTAGTACTTTTTCACAACCAACAACTAACTCCCAAATCCCAACTCCTCATTCCTCACTCCCAACTCCCAACTCCTCATTCCTCACTCCTAACTCCTCACTCCTAACTCCTAACTCCTCACTCCTCACTCCTCACTCCTAACTCCTAAAAACCATGACAATTCAAACATTAGACATTTCACCCGTCGGCAGAGTTGAGGGCGATTTAGATGTCCGAGTCGAAATAGAAGATGGACAGGTCGTCAACGCTTGGACTCATGCTGAACTCTTTCGAGGATTTGAAGTTATCCTGCGCGGTAAAGACCCCCAAGCAGGGTTAATTGTTACGCCTCGCATTTGCGGAATTTGCGGTGGTTCTCACCTCACTTGTGCATCTTCGGCATTAGATACTGCTTGGGAAACAGAAGTTCCACGTAATGCTATTTTAGCAAGAAATCTGGGTCAAATTGTTGAAACAATCCAAAGTATACCTCGGTACTTTTATGGTCTATTTGCCATTGACTTGACTAATAAAAAGTACCAGAATAGTCTGTTTTATGAAGAAGCTTGTAGACGCTTTGCCGCTTTCACGGGCAAGTCCTACGAAATCGGCATCACTATTTCAGGCAAACCTGTAGAAATTTATGCACTCTTGGGTGGTCAATGGCCCCATTCTAGCTACATGGTTCCTGGTGGAGTTATGTGTACTCCCACTTTAACAGACATCACCCGCGCTTGGGCTATTCTGGAATATTTCCGCACCAATTGGTTAGAACCAGTGTGGTTGGGTTGTTCTTTGGAACGCTACGAAGAAATCAAGACCTATGAGGACTTCATGGCGTGGCTGGATGAAAACCCAAATCATGGGGATTCTGACTTAGGTTTTTATTGGCGCATGGGTTTAGATATCGGTTTAGATAGATATGGCGCTGGTGTTGGTAAATATGTGACTTGGGGATATTTACCCCATGAGGACAAATACCAGAAGCCAACCATCGCTGGGCGAAATGCTGCCATGATCATGAAAAGTGGAGTGTATGACAGTTTCGCTGACACTCACACTTTGATGGATCATACTTTTGCCCGTGAGAATACAACTCACTCTTGGTATGATGAGGGAAATTCAGATGTTCACCCTTTTGATCGCACCAGTCAACCCACTCAGAAGAACGCCAAAGACTTCCACAATGAGTATTCTTGGTCAACTGCGGTGCGACACCAAGACTACGGACGTTTGGAAGCAGGTCCATTGGCGCGTCAGTTGGTGGTGGGTGGAAAGCATGGTGAGTCTTGGCAGCACTATGATGGGTTTATCTTGGATGTCTTCAAGGAGATGGGCGGTGCCAACATCCATGTGCGTCAGCTAGCACGAGTTCACGAAATTGTCAAGTTGTATCGCCAAGCTGAACGCTGCTTGCGCGAGTTCCGATTAAATGACCCGTGGTATATCAAACCCAAGGAAAAAGATGGACGCGGTTGGGGTGCAACGGAAGCAGCGCGGGGTTCGCTGTGTCACTGGATAGAGATTGAGGGTGGTAAGATTAAGAATTACCAGGTTATCGCCCCCAGTACTTGGAATATTGGACCCCGTGATGCTGAAGGGATACGCGGTCCTATTGAGGAAGCTTTGATTGGGACACCGATTTATGATTCCACCGATCCGGTGGAGGTGGGTCATGTGGCGCGTTCTTTCGATTCTTGTCTAGTCTGCACTGTTCACGCCCATGATGCCAAAACGGGTAAGGAGTTAGCCCGTTTCCGTACTGCTTAGTTTACCCTCTCGTTCCTAGCCAGAGGCTAGGAACGTTCTCTCCTGAGGCTCTGCCTCCTATTATAATTCTTTAAATTCTTTACCATAACTAAGTACTCGCGATCCGAATACGGTTGCAGGTTTTTTGTTATTGTGTAATATAATTCTTCTATCTAAACAATAAATTGGCAGAGTAGTGGCTACGCATACATAGATCATGCGAATATGCATCATTTGCTTGTGCCTTGATTTTTGTTCTGAATCTTTAGGGAGATTACCATGTTATTTAAAGTCACAGGACGAGTTTATGAAGCTGAAAGCAGAGTAGGAGTTTGTAACTTAGTCGTTGAAGCTTTCGATAAAGATATCTTTAAGAACGATAGATTAGGAAAAACGAAAACTGATAAAGACGGTAAATTTGAAATTACTTATTCGGAAGCAAATTTCAAAAGTGCATTTGAAAAATTTGAAGGCAATCCTGATTTATTTATTGTTGTCAAAACCCCTGACCTCAGCAAAGTTTTATACACCAGTAAAAAAAATGTTCGTCCAGATGCAAGTACCAACGAACATTTTAAGGTAGCGATCGCTTTTTAACCCTAAACTACGCCCCAGTTAGTCAAGAAGTGACAGCAGACAACCTACAAGTCATTGGTCAACTACCCCAAAACTTATCGGGAGTGTTTTTGCGTATCGGGCCAAACCCTCGTTTTTCCCCTCTGGGGCTGTATCATTGGTTTGATGGGGATGGCATGGTTCATCAAGTACACAATTGACAAATGAGACAATAAATCGTTAAATGATGGTAGGGCATTTATAAGCAAACAAAAAGTTTTTGATGACCTTGAATAGATTGGAAGAGTAGTAACTCCAATTTTTCTAAAACGTTCTGTATTGATAGATGGAAAGCGAATATGTTAGCAAATATTAGCGAACGCCAGATTCATCGAGTTAGATGGGTACTCAGTATTGGCTGGTTAATCTTAATTGTTTCCCTCTTCTACGATCCCATAACATCTTGGCTAACTTATCCAGAAAATACTCTTAGCCCTTTAAAAATTAATTTAGAAAATTGCGTAATAGTTCAAGGGAGTTGTTTAAAAGAAACCCCTTATGCTTTGGGTGCGCCGATATTTTGGGGAGTAATTGTTCCTTCTAGTATTTTTATTTTGCTAGTTTTTGGACACGAGTTTTGGCGCAGAATTTGCCCCTTATCTTTTATTTCTCAAATTCCACGAGCTTTAAAATGGCAAAGACAAAAGAAAAATGTTACTCAGAAAACAGATAAAGTAAAAAATGAATTAGTTAAAGTAGCGAAAAATTCTTGGTTGTTTAGGAACGCTATTTATTTGCAATGTGGGCTTTTTTTTCTAGGATTATGTTCTCGTATTCTGTTTGTAAATTCTAATCGTTTAGCTTTAGGAATTTTTCTTTTGGGCACTATTGTAGCTGCCATTGTAGTTGGTTATTTATATGGCGGAAAGTCGTGGTGTCACTACTTTTGCCCTATGGCTCCGGTACAGAAAATTTATGGCGAACCTAGAGGATTATTAAATAGTACTGCTCATGAAGGCGATCAACAAAAAATAACTCAATCTATGTGTCGTACTCTCAGTAAAGATGGGAAAGAACTGAGTGCTTGTGTAGCATGTAATAGTCATTGCATGGATATTGATGCGGAACGTTCTTACTGGGAAAATATTACCCAACCAGACCAACAATGGCTATACTACAGCTACGTGGGAATAACTATTGGTTATTTTGCTTACTATTATCTTTATGCTGGGAATTGGAATTATTATACTTCTGGAGTTTGGGCTCATGAAGAAAATCAATGGGCAACTTTATTAAAACCAGGTTTATATCTATTTGGACAAGCAATTCCTATTCCCAAATTAGTCACCGTTCCTTTAACCTTAGGAATATTTGCTTTAGGTGGGTATTGGGTAGGTAAAAGCATCGAAAAACGTTATAAAGCACATCTGTTAAGAAAAAGACGGGCTGCAAGTCCTGAAATTATTCGTCATCGGATTTTTACTGTCTCTACTTTTTTTATTTTTAACTTTTTCTTTATCTTTGCAGGTCGAAACTATATTAGACTGTTGCCAAATTTTCTCCAATATATATTCCCGATTCTGATTGCTACTTGCAGTACTTTATGGCTATATCGCACTTGGGGACGTGGTCGCGATCTCTATTTAAGAGAGGGGTTAACCAATCGGTTGCGGAAACAATTACAAAAACTCAATCTAGACACTTCTCGCTTTTTAGAAGGGCGATCGCTGGATGAATTGAGTTCAGACGAAGTTTATGTTTTAGCAAAAGTTCTGCCTGGGTTTGATAAAGAGAAACGGTTACAAATGTATAAAGTAATCTTAAGGGATGCTCTTGATGAGGGTTCTGTAGATGTACGGGAAAGCTTGGAGAACTTTAAACAGATGCGTCTACAATTAGATATCTCTGACCAAGAGCACGAAACTATCATCACAGAATTAGGAACAGAATATCCTGAATTATTTTCTCCTACAAAAAGCCATAGTCGGGAGAATCTCCTCAGGTTGGCTAGTTATCGGGAAACCCTGTTGGAAACAATCCTCAGTTCTTGGCACGATCAACCAAATAAAGCAAAAATAACAGAATTATTAAAAGCATTTACTGAAAAATTCTCCACTGAGGCTTTAGAAAATGTCTTCCAAACTTTATCTCCTGAAGACTTGAAAATTGTCCATACCATCAGACAACAATACGGTATTACCCCACTGGAAGAAGAAGATGCTCTAAAACATACCGTTACGGAGCAACTTTGGAGAGCGATCGTTGATAAACTAGGGTTGCTGGACAATTTAGATTCAGAAGAAAAAATTCTAGAATTATTCCAAAAATTTGATGCAGATAATTCTGGTTACATTACTCTAGAAGAATTGAAACTATGTATCCGTAATCTAGATTCTAATGTCACCGATATTCAAATCGAACAAATGTTCAGAGTAGCCGATACTAGTGGAGATAAACAAATAAGTTATAAAGAATTTTCTGAAGTCTTAGCAGCTATCGGGTGTTCCGCAGTGAAGACTAAAAACTAAAATAAATTTTCGTTACCTTTTCTTCCCTAACTTGTTCAGCAATTCTCATTTTGAAAAAAAATCGGATAAAATTCTGTTATTTAAATAGAGAACTTGTGTCGAAGCATCATTTTTTGACAGATAATTATCATCCGAAGTTGGAGATAGACAGGTTTTAATAAATTTGTCCATGAAAAATCGATTTCACCTGATAAATCCAGATGAAATTCTAAACAACTTCTTAGTTTTTTAAAATAAAATAACCTTCTCCTCCTATTTCAATATATTGATAATCGCTTTGTGGGGAGAATCAGTGCCAATGAGATGAATGGTCAAAGGCAAGAGGGATCGCTTTTGTGTGTATTCCCCTACACCCCCACACCCACACCCCTGTGTTCCTTAAGAGCACCCCACTGGCGGCATGCCACCCGTTATGAATGGAACAAACACCAATTCCCCCCCTCTCCCCCTCCCCCGAATGGCACGCTTGTTAACCTAAAAAGGGGCTGACACGGTGACGCGGTGACGCGGTGACGCGCTTAAAATTCTATCTGGTGCGAAGGAGTGGTTCTCCCCTCTGGGCGTCAGTCTCAACCCTTGAAAGGTGCCATTCCCCCCTCCCCCCCTCCTCCAACTCGTGTTTCTTGAGAGCACCCCACCGGCGGCGCACCACCCGCTATGAATGGAAGAAACACTTCCTCCCCTCCCCCCCTCCTCCCCTCCTCCCCTCCTCCTTCCCGTGTTTCTTGAAAGTTTAGAAACTGGCGGTTTTCAAGGCAAGCCAGTTTTTAGCTTTGGATTTGCGAACGTTTAATTTCTTGTCTCAAGACTTCACATCGTTTCATAGCAACTCTAGCCTGTTCTCTAAAATGCTTAGCTTGCTCTTTGTTTGCTTCATAAACTTCAGATGCTTGTCTTCTAAGTTCAACGGCTTGCTTACTGAGTTCTTTAATGCGAGTTCTTAAATCTTGGATTGTTTTCATTTTTCCTCCAGTTCTGAAATTTTGGACTTTGGACATGGGCTATTTGGTTAAATTTACCGAGAGCCTACTCCCTGCTTCTTACCTGAGATATTGCACCTTCTCAATAAAGACTGGTGGGCAGTGCCCACCCTACGAAATAATAGGCTTTTTTGGCTTTGATTTTCGCAACAAGACGGTGGTGCAAGATATGTGTTACTGCCCATTTTCAAGGCAGGAAGACATAAAACCTGAGTGGTCTGGATAATGTGTGTTGGCTAGCCTATATTTAAAGAGATAACCTATTGTGTTTAAATATTTGGGTTCTGAAATTTGGAGTGCCATTATGCTGCATAGTTTCCGGGCGGTGTTGAAAGGTAATTGGTTAGAATGGCAAGAGGAAGTCAATCAGTGGTTGCATGGCAATTCATCGGTGCAGGTTTTAGTCACTATTTTGGATGAAGAGCCACTCGCCAAAACGCAAGGACGTGGGCAACAAATGGCAGCAGTGTTAGAGAAGTTAGCGCAGGCTGGAGCATTTGAGGGAATTGAGCCTCTAATGTGGCAGCGTGAAGTCCGGCATGACCGTGGGTTGCCTGGACGCGAGGAGTGATGCTGTTAGACAGTAATATCATCATTTACGCGACTCACCCTGAATATCGCTGGTTACGAGAGTTTATTGCACAGCAAGAGCCAGCAGTTTCAGCACTCAGTTATGTCGAAACGTTGGGCTATCATCGTCTCACGGAAGTGGAGCACCAACTTCTTGAGGAATTTTTTGCCGTGTCATTAATCTTGCCAATTTCGCAGCCTGTTTTGGATCGAGCGGTAGCGCTGCGCCAAATGCGACGTATGACTTTAGGAGATGCGATCATTGCAGGAACTGCGTTGGCGCATCAATTAAGATTGGTTACGCGGAATGTAGAAGATTTTCAATGGATTGAAGGATTGCAGTTACTCAATCCTTTTGAGGGGCGATCCCTGTGAATAACGCAGAATTAGTGTCCACAATCCGATTGAATAACCACAATTAGGACTGACGCATTGTTAAGAAAAATTAAACTTTTTAAGCACTATTACTTATTGACAAATTGTGCATAACCTTGAGCTATCACTGATGGCTATTAGCAGCCTCTCCTTATGACGGAGCGCCGCTGATGCAACGCTTACACGTCTACGCAAAAAAACCGGGATTTAACCGGCGCTAAAGCGCTACTACGAACTAAGAAATTACCTGGGAAAGGGTTAAATGCTAGGCCTGTGGTTTCTGACGTGAACGCTTTTGCGCCAAGTTTTGTACAAAAGCCTGATGACTCTCAGTTGTCACGCCTTTCTGAACTTCGGCTAAAACAATAGCTAAGTTTCCTGCTAACAATGCCGCCACTGGTAGATATAGCCCTGGAAAAATGTCGCTCTTAATCACACCTGAGTCATCGTCCGTTAAAGGAACATACTCACCTGACTGCAAACTGAACCAGTTGAGCTTTGGCTCAGCAATCTGCCATACAATATATTCTTGCACGCCGTTGCGACGATAGGCTTTGAGTTTATCATGTAGATCGTAAGCAGCACTGCTAGAGGCAACTTCCACAATTAATTCTGGTGCGCCTTCGATGTAGTCATCCTCACTGACGTATGACTGCCCACCCAATTCTTCATCAATCCGCAGTAGTGCATCCGGTTGCGGTTCATTGTCTAAATCTAGACGCACTGTAGAATTATCAGCAAACTCAACTCCTGGCGTAGCACTACAATAAAGTCCTAACCAAGCCATGATATATCCATGTGGCTTGCCGTGTCTTCTGTATCTTAGTGGTGATGCCACGTAAACAACTCCCTCAATCAATTCTGCTTTTTTCACATGGGGCATCGCCTCATAGCGACGTTCAAACTCATGACGAGTCAGCCTGTCACCGTTTTCAAGAGTCGGTATGCTTGTTGCCAGATTTTCTGCTGTTTTCATAGCACACTCCCTGTGTGGTTGCTAGCTTCTAGAAGTTATTGTACCGAAGGCGATCGCCAATCAACGATACGCGAGAATACACGCTTATTAATATAGGAATCCTAAATCATTTGTTGTGGAAAAGTGGGGTTGATTGTGGGCGATCGCTCAATGTTCTGCCTAACTGTTTAATTTTGACTCGTCCATGATTGCTATAAAATCAGCAGCTTTGAGGATGAGGATGTTCTGATAACTACTTAACGACAATAAATCTTTATCACCCGTGACAATATAAGTTGCTCCTCCAACAAGCGCACATTCCAACACCATATCATCGTCAGGGTCATTGCTGACAACTTTCAGAGTATTGGTAATAGAAACTAACTGCGAGTAGCTGCGAACCTCCTCAACAAATGCTTGAGCCTGTGGCGGCTCATAAGAAAATTTCTTTAAAAGTTTCTCTTGAAATTCGTCAATAATTTCCTGACAAATCACCGCTTGTACTATACCATCCCTAGCCAGTTGTAGACAGCGAAACGGACTGCTACGCTGTGATAAAATTGCTGAAATCAGAATATTCGTGTCATAAACAACGCGCATAGTTAATCTTTTTCATGCAATACTTGCTCAATGAACTTCTCACGTTCATCCTCTGTCATTGCATCCCAGTCTTGACTCCTTACTGAAGCAACTTTTCGCGCCCTTTCTTCGCCGTCGCGGGACAAGCACACCCAGTTAGCCCAATTCTGGCTTAACAGGAATTTAAACACCTCTATTTGCTGCTGTTGTGGCAATTGCTTGACTAACTGCAGAACTTGTGAATCTGTTAATGTCAAAGTTGGCATGGTTCTAACCTCCATTTCTATTCTAACTCATGAATCGCCCTTCCCTGATGCTTGGGTGCAATAAGTAATCCCACAGAATTATTTACACACGACTTTCTAGCGCTCTTCTATGACTCTGGGCAGAAAATAATCTTATGAAACCCCGACACAGGTGCGGCTAAACAAACAAAGTCCTCGTTGAGTGGGACTAATCTGAAAATAGGGTTTCAAATTTAATAGGAGTGAGAGTAACAAAAGAGCGCTAGTCTGGATAAGGCAGTAATGCTGTTACGCAGAGGTTTAATCGTCTGGAAACTGCCAGCATGAGATATGTTCAACATCAATGCTAGTGCAATTGCTGCATATCGCATCCCTTGAGGAGTCTACCCATTCATATCCACAACTACGACAATGACAAAAAATGTTATTACGGTTAGCCTCTTCGATCGCTTTGTGCCACTCATGCACTTGGGAATAGTCGGGCAAAGGAAAAACTCTTGGCATCTTATAAAACCTCAGTAAGTAAGTAGGCGATAATACAATACGCTTGGTGTTAAGGATAATTGTAGGTTGGGTAGAGCGTAAGCGAAACCCAACAAAGCTGTGAGAATGTTGGGTTTCGAGAATGTTGGGTTTCGTTCCTCAACCCAACCTACGCAAAATCGGTTTTTAGCTCTAACTGAAGGCTTTGATCCCCCCTAACCCCCCTTAAAAAGGGGGGAATAAACCCCCCTTTTTAAGGGGGGTTGGGGGGATCTTCAGTCTGTGAACACTACTAACTGAACTGTATTGGTCTTTAAACAGAAGAAAAATTATCGTGTCTATTCTCAAATTTATTGTTTTTAAATATACTCACAGTTCTCGGTATAGGGGATCAGCGTTCGCCCATTTTTGGACTCATCCCACTTTCGTCGCATTGCTCCCAAGGGCATGAGGGCAGTGTCAAAAGTGCCAGTTTTAGCCCGGATGGACAGCGCATCGTCACTGCATCATGTGTTTGTTAATTTCCAGAATTTCCGCAAGCTTAATTACTTGCGTCGGGGGAGATGGGCGATCGCTTAATGCGACTCCACAACGAATAAGAACCATCATCACCCACCGTAGGGGCGTATTGCAATACGCCCTTACAAGAACTTCGTGTCCTTTGCGTCTTCGTGGTTCAAAAATCTTTTTAAACCGCGTTCGCGTAGCGTCTCCCCTTGGGAGAAGGCACGAAGAACACAAAGGTCAAATTGTCAAAAATTGGTATTAAATATTCTCACTCTCCTCGGTGACAGGAAAATATTTCTCTATCACTTGAGTAAGGAACAAACTGAAAACCCCAAACAGCATTCCCATTCCCATAATGCTCAACTCAACACTGCCAAAAAAAGCCGCTTTTGGATTAATAAATGTTAAAATAAGCGCAGAAATAGCCGATATAGTACCCATCAGCAAAGACAGCTTCACACTTGCTTTTGAAAACTGATAGCCTCCCATTTGAGCAACTAGGTAGGCAGCAAAGGGAACAAATACAGCCCCTACATAGGCTGCATAAAAAGCTACGATGAGAAAAACAATCTGCCCTCCCTTCAAAGCAATGATTAGACTTAAGAAGGCGTTTGTCATGGTGATGAGCAGTTGATTAAAGTTGGACACTGGCAGAATGTTGAAGTCCAAGACAATTTTGCTCTGCACCCGCAATGTGCTACTGCCAACACCTAGGGCTGGAACCAATAAAGACGCCATCAGCGCAATACCCAACGGCTTGTCAGTTCCACCACCAATCCATGATAGAATAAAAGGAAGTGCCTCTTTGCCATCAATGCCAGCGGGCAAAATTCCTGCATTGAGGGCTGCTGCCACAAGTGATGAGGGCAAGAAGGCGAGTAAAACCAGTAAAATAGCAGCTAACAGACAGCCCTGATATACGCTTCGTAGATCCTTTGCCCGGACAATAAATTGGTGATACCTCATATCTATGAGCAGTAGCAGAATTGTAGACAGGGAGATGCCTAGCTTTGTTGGGAAACTAACAACTTCTAGTGACGAATTGAACTCCAGAGGCGATCGCAAATATTCCGTTATACCGTGCAACACCCACAACCCATAGACTAGAGCAAAAAAATTAATAACCAGCAATCCTCGAATTATCCAACTTACTTTCTCCACTGGCAGCAAAGAAATTATCGCAAACAACAGAGCCATTAAGAGCATTGTAGGTAAAGTGGGTACCCCAAACACTTTGAGAATAAAAGCTCCAGAAATCAACTGGGCAGCTTCAATCCCGATCAGCGATGCCCAAGACATCAACCCCACAAAAATTTTTACCCCACCACCGCAGTAGGAACCCAACAATGTCCAGATTTGCTCTACTCGTGTCCAATAAAACTTCGCCAGTCCCATCAGCGCGATAGTACCCAAGGCCAGAGAAACGGCGTAGAGGCTACCACCAGCGCCTAAAGTCAATGATTGTTCGGCAGTTCCTAGAATAAAACCCAAGCCGTAATGTGCGGATACCAACAAGGCTGCTAACGAGAAGGTATCCAGTTTGCGATTTTCTATCATATTAGGTTGTGCTGAAAGTTGTGCCACACAATATAATCTTACGTTTAATCTTTTCAATAAATTTCTAAATTGTGTTTTTTCTCACTAGTAGTTCATCAAGTCAACTTTGATAGGTTCGTAGTTGCGCTTTAGCGCCAGTTAAATCGCGGCTTGTAAAAGTTCGTAGTAAGCACTTTAGTGCTTGAAATCGGCAGCACTACTAGGAACACCTTAAAATTAATGACACGGAGTACTAGTGGTTCGCTAAAGAAAATTCGCGCTTGTTTGCGCAAAAAACCGCGATTTTATGCGCTGAAGCGCAACTACGAACTAAGTCAAATTTGCCGGGAAAGCCTACTAGTAGTTCATGTCATTTGTGAAAGTTTGTAGTAAGCACTGAGCGTGTTCGATTTCAAGCACTAAAGTGCTTACTACGAACGTCTAAAAATTAATGACACGGAGTACTAGCGGTTCGCTAAACGAACTTCGCGCTTGTTCGTAGTTGCGCTTCAGCGCAAAAAAACCGCGATTTTATGCGCTGAAGCGCAACTACGAACCCAGGAAAGTTAGTGTAGCGGAATACTACTATAGCTTGGGCTTATTCAAAATTTTAAAAAACTTGTGATTTGAGTTTTTTACTGATTTTTATTTTTTTCCGATTGCTATAGTAAAAGCAACTTTGTTTTTTAATCAGTGGTGCTTCGATGTGGTTACAATATGGTGTGGGCAATGATGGAATATTGGTATATATTAAAGATGTCAACAGGGGAAAGACTAAACTTAAGTGTCCTTATTGCAACAGTGGGCTAATTGCTAAAAAAGGTAAAGTAAAAGAGCATCACTTTGCCCATAATGGAGACACCTGCCGTCCAGTAGCTAATAGAGAATTCCCAGTTCTGCCACTCTATGATAACTTTGGTATTAGTCTCTGTGGGAAGGATTTAGAGCAACTAAAACTGCTTTGGCAGGAGTATGGTTCAAAAAATCACCTTATTGATTTTTACTTAGTGTCTCCTGGTATGATTAAAGCAGGATTGTTGCAAAAAAATGTTTACACTATCCCCATTGGATATGAATTCACAAATTTAGGTAAAATCCCTGTGGGAGCATTAGATTTGACATTGTTTAACGACGTGCAAGAGACACTTCTATTCAAAAAGCTACTGAAGCTAGAGTTAGCTTTTGAACACGCTACATATAAAAACGCGTCTGACTTGCCGTACAGAATCACTGATTTAGAGTTGTACCGCGCTCAACTCAAACGCATCCTATCATGTACGCTGTATTTTTTAGAGATTCAAACGAATAAAGGAACTCTGTACAAAATAGGAGTCACCCAGCGCCCTATGGTCGAACGAGTGGCGGAAGTAGAAAGAGATTTGCTCGCCCACTATCAAACTGTTGCCATTCAGGTCTTGGGAAATTGGGAACACCGGGGGAATGTTGAACTATACTTCAAATACCGCTATCATAACTTTAATTATGCGATCGCCAGTCTGACAGAATATTATAAATTCAGCATTGAGGATGTTAAAATTGTGCTGCGTGACCTCCACCAGATGAAACCTAAAGTACTCTCTTCCGATGAAAGGGATATTCTTGAGGAACGGAACAGCTTTTCAGGAAGGCTACGGGCTTGAGTACTGCTACGCCATGACCTCATCACTTTTAACTTGGGGTTGTGCGATCTGGCAAGTACATCTCATACATTTTATGTTATGATGTTCTGGGATTATTTTCGGCTATGCGACTCCTTTTACAGACGTCTCTCCGAATCTCAATCTCTACAATCTTTGATTCAGGAGATGTTTTTATGTCAATCTATGTCGGTAATCTCTCATATGAAGTTCGAGAAGATGACCTAAAACAAGTCTTTTCAGAATACGGAACTGTTAAGAGTGTTCAATTGCCAAAAGACCGGGAAACTGGTCGTCTGCGTGGTTTCGCATTTGTAGAAATGGGAACAGATGCAGAAGAAACTGCGGCCATTGAAGCCCTTGACACTGCGGAGTGGATGGGTCGTAACCTAAAGGTTAATAAAGCTAAGCCACGTGAAGACAGAGGTTCCTTTGGCGGCGGTGGCGGCGATAGACGAGGAAACAATAGTGGAGGTGGGGGAGGTGGATACTCCCGGCGCTACTAAGCTTTGACATGAGTCTTAGCTCTTTGTCCCATGGCTTGATCCCAAACAAAGAATTTAAGTCTCGGGTATTTTGGCAGACAAGCAGTCTGCCCTTTTTTACTCACATTTTACTGGATGGTCTATATTCAGCCATCCAGCCCCCAATTACGTTAATAAAATAGGAGAGAGAATGACCCAAATAATTATGGGCGAGAATGAGGGAATCGAGTCAGCCTTACGTCGATTTAAACGAGAAGTGTCCAAGGCAGGAATTTTTCCAGATATCAAGAAACATCGTCACTTTGAAACTCCTTTGGAGAAACACAAGCGTAAAGCTAAAGAAGTTGCCAAGTCTAAGCGGTATAGAAGACGTTCCCGTTAAATCCCGTTATCACTTAGTGAACGGGTTAGAGTTGCCGTTTGTCAGCAGACGTGGTTATGGATATGACTATGTATAAACTGAGACACCCTTAAATGCTGACTATTATTGGTTGCGGTAATCTCAACCGCAGCGACGACGCTGTAGGCGTGCTTATCGCCCAACGTCTACAGCAATATCTTACCAAACATCCTTATCCTCATGTCCGAGTATATGACTGTGGTACAGCAGGGATAGAAGTGATGTTTCATTCCCGAGGTAGCAAGCAACTCATCATTATTGATGCTAGTTCAACTGGTTCCGAACCAGGTGTTGTGTTTAAAGTTCCCGGAAAAGAACTAGAAGCACTACCAGAACCCAGTTATAATCTACACAATTTTCGTTGGGATAATGCTTTAGCAGCTGGTAGGAAGATTTTTAAGGATGACTTTCCCTTATTGGTAACAGTTTACCTAATTGAAGCGGAAAATCTTGCTTTGGGACTCGAGTTAAGTCCTGCTATCAAACATTCTGCTGATCGGGTTTTTAAAGAAGTAACCGCCATCATCAGGCAAAATGGGGAGTAGGGAGTAGGGAGTGGGGAGTAGTAGCGGACCCTCTTGACGGGTAATCTCTTAGTTCGTAGTAGCGCTTTAGCGCCGGTTAAATCGCGGTTTTTTTGCGCTGTAAACGCCTTAGCGGCACAAACCAGTCAAAGTTCGGTACTAATACTCTGGCTACCGAACTTTGACTGGTTTGTGATAATTTGTTCGTAGTAGTCCTGAGTCCTCAAAAATACGAGGACTCAGGACTACTACAAACCCATCAAAGTTGACCTAATAGTTTTAGACTAGATATGGCTCTTGATGAGTGCGAATCGTGCAATTAGAACGTGGATAGGTCACGCAAAGTAGAGCAAATCCTTTCTCAACCTGCTCATCATCCAGAAACGTTTGATCAGATTGATCGATTTCACCTTCAACTACCTTACCCACACAACTAGAGCAAGCACCTGCGTGACAAGAGAAAGGCAAGTCAATACCCTTTTCTTCAGCAGCATCCAGGATGGTAGTCTCCTCATCTACCTCAATTGTCGTGTCGATATTTTCCTTTTTGCTGATTAATCTAACTTGGTAGGTAGCCATTTTCCGATTCTCCTCAAACGTGATAAAATTGGACAGGTTGCTTTATAAAAGCGGAGTTGTGACAACTCCCTACTGATGAGCTTCCTCAAAATCCACGCAATGCAACCGCTGATCTAACAGACAATCATCCGCATTCATCCGCATTCATCCGCGTTCATCCGCGTTTATCTGCGGTTCAGAATCCAATATTCTATGAGTTGCAAGGGACACCTTGAGGCGTGCAATCACCTGCTTTAAACGACTTTCCACAACCGCAGGTGTCAGTTGCCTTGGGGTTAGTAAACTTAAACCCGCTTTCCATCACACCTTCAACGAAATCCACCACAACTCCATCCAATAACGCTGCACTTTTGGCATCGACGTAAACCAGTACCTTACCTTGCTCGCTCACCAAATCATCAGGTTGCGGCTTACTGGTAACATCCATTGCATACTCGTAGCCATTGCAACCACCATCTTTGACAGAGATGCGGATACCTTTAGTCGGTGTATTGGTGTCAGAACCAGAACTATGCAGGAATGCACGTAAGCGAAACTCTGCTTTTTCTGTCAAAGTAACAGTCATCCAACCTCCTTTGGTTGTTAGTTGTTAGTTCTTAGTTGTTAGTTCTTAGTTGTTAGTTGTTCAAAAACTCCTAACTCCTAACTCCTAACTCCTAACTATTTGTAATTACCAGTTGCTTCCAGAGATGTCGATGGCAAATATCTCCACGGAGCATTGTTACCACACACTGGACAATCGCGATCGCGATGAGAACGACGCTTGGCAAATTCCAGTCGCGTCAGGTCCATTGTCAGCAGTTGCGACAAAAGCGGTTGACTAAACCCAGTAATCAACTTGATCGCCTCCAGCGCCGCCAGACAAGCCAGTGTCCCAGAAACAGCACCAATCACTGCAAAACCCCGTCGATCCCAATTAGGCTTCTCAGGAAACAAGCAAGATAAACAGGGAGTCACACCAGGAATAATCGTAGTCAGGTAACCCTCCATCCCGTCCATTGCTGCTTCCACCATTGGCTTCCGCCAGCGCACACAAGCTGCATTTAACACATCGCGTTCCGTAAAGTTGTGGGCACAGTCAAGAGCCATATCAGCCGATTGTACCAAAGAGTCCACATTCTCAGGAGTAATGTAATCATGAACTGCTTCCACCTGAACATCAGGATTAATGGCTTGGAGAGTTGCTTGTGCTTTGAATACCCTTGGCTTACCTACCCAATCATCCGTCATCAGAATCTGACGATTCATGTCATCAAGCCGCAGGTCTCCACCTCGGACTAGGATCAGCCGCCCAACGCCTGCTACAGCAAGGTAAAGCGCTGCCGTACCGCCTAATCCTCCCACACCTGTTACCAGAACTGTTGCTGACTTAAGGCGCTGTTGTGCTAACTCGCCAAAATTAGGGAGCATCATTTGGCGACGATAGCGTTCGATCTCGGTAGGCGTCAGGTTTACCAATTTTTACCTCCTAATCAGACGTGATTTCTGTCAGCGTGACTACATTTTTAGGCTTCTCGTTAAACACTTTGAACAACTTCTGTTCTTGCGGTGTTGAGTCGAGAAATACCTGATAGGCTTTTTCCAAAGCCTCACGATATTTACTTAACCTATTTGAACTACTCAGGTCAGTAGAATTATCATCAATTTCTTTGATGAATTGGGAAAACTTTTTCAAAATATGCAGACGGTTTACATTCACAATTTGTTGATCGTAGGGCATTTGAAAAAACTCAAAATACTCCTCTGCATCTACAAGCCGATTAAATTGCTCTACATCACAACTCATTTTCCTTGCTCCAGTTTTTTTAGCTGTTGCTTAAGTTCGTCTAAATGACGATAAATTTCATAAGTTTCAGCAGCCAAATCCATTAGTTGTTGGTAATTTGTCGGTAGCCCTTCTGCTAAATCGTGCAGATCCATTTTCATTTGACCTGCTTTACTATTAAGGCGTTTAATCTGAACTTTTAGCTCTTCAATACTTTGTGTTTCTCCAGTTTGAACCATAAACACCTCTGGGGAATAGGGAGTGGGGAGTAGGGAGTAGGGAGTAGGGAGTTAGGAGTTAGGAGTTAGGAGTTAGGAGTTTTTTAACAACCAAGAATTAACAACTAACAACCAACACCTACTCCCTTCCCGGTCTAAGATTACCTATTTTAACGAACCACGAAGACGCGAAGTACACGAAGAAAGAGGAGAAGAAGATCGGTAATCTTGTGGCGGGAAGGGAGTAACAACCAACCAACAACTAATAGTTAGGAGTTATTAATTTATTTTATTCCTAACTCCTAACTCCTAACTCCTAACTAATTACATTTTTCCCACTTCGGGAAAGCGTTTAGCTAAATCAATTCCGTTTTGTACCAGCTTTTCTCCTTCATCGGCTAATTTTTCTAGGGAGTCAAAACCAAAGCGGTGAGCATCCCGTAGGGTTTTACAAACTAGCAAAAGACGACCAGAAAATACTAGTACCCAGCCAAATCCTTCATGGCTCAAATCAACCACAACTTGGGATAATAGACCTGTTTCCTTCTCGATTCGTGCGGCTACAGCACGATAAAAAGCCATAATCCGTGCCTGAGTTATGGGATCGACCTCATTCTCAACGGAGATTTCGCGCTTCTTTTGTTTGCTGACTACAAAGGGTTTAAGAATCAACTCATCCGACCAATTCCGGTAAGTTCCATAAGTATCTAAACCCCGAGTTTGTAGCACTAATGTCTTAATAAAAGGAGCATTTAATACTTCGCTTGAAGCTGTGCCATTAACATTATTAGTTGTAGTCATACCGTTGCTTCCTCTTCCAATTCATCTTCAAAGCTTTTGGTTTTTGGTTGTAAAGCTTTACGTAGCCAAGGTGGAGGATTTCCTTTGAGAGTTTGCACTAACTTATTCAGAATATTAGCAATTTCTTCTGCTTCAGATTGTGCCTTGATTGGCGTAACGCCTTTCTTAATTAACCGAGCCGCTGCACTACCTCCAATGGCGGTAACATAAACAATCGTGCAGTCAACCAGTGCATCAAGTTTTGGTGTTATTTTATCCTCATTACCATCTTGTTTGAGATCTCCCTCAAACTGGAGCGTTTCAAGAAATTGATATCCTGAATCGGAAATTTCATAAACATCAATTTCTTGTGCCGAGCCGAAGTGAGCATTAATATGAACTCGGTCGCTTGTGGTGAAAGCTATTTTCATGGTTCTTTGTCCAAATTTGTCGATTGTCATTTGCCACTCACAAATGATTACTAATTCGTAATTCGTAATTCGTAATTAATTAATAAATTAAGAAGGCTAACCACTCAACTTATTAACTTAAAAAACCATAAATACCCAACCCTAATAATTACGAATTACGAATTACGAATTATTGTAGATGATTCTTCCTGCTCTAAAAATAGGTTGCCGATATCAAATAAAAGCTGCATGGTTCCTGTGTAGCCAACTTTAGAAACCTGACCGTTACCTACGCGGTCAAAAATGGGAATGCCTTGACGATAGAGAGGAATTTTTAAGCGTTTGGCGATCGCTACTGCGTGAGAGTTAGCAATGAGCAAATCAGACCCAATTGCGAGTTGCTCAAAGTCTTCCAAGTCACCGATGGTAACGCTTTTAACAGGGAGTTTTTCCAACACAGGAGAGCGTGTTGTGGTCACCGCTGCATGAATCTGAACTCCCATAGATTGCAGGAAATAAACTGTTGACCACAACAAATCTGGTTCCAGCGCTAAGGACACTCGCTTACAACCAAAGTAAAAGTGAGTATCCAGCATGGCATCTTGCAACTGGCGACGTTGGCGGCGGTATTTTTCTGGTACACTGATCCCGCTGAGGTCTGCCAATGCTTGTAGGAACTTGTCTACCGCGTCTAATCCCGTCAGTTCACCAAACACCTCGTAGGGTATGCCAAACTGCTTTTCCATGATCTGGGCGGAAGGGCGCATACTTTCGCCCAGTGCCAAGGTGAATACTGAACTGCCGATTGAGCGCAATTCTGTTACAGTGGTGCCACTGGCTGTTATAGCACTATAGGAATCCTCTAGATGACCATCGAGTGAAGCAGAAAGGTCAGGCACAAAGATAGGCTTCAGTCCAAAGGCTGTGACAATCTCTTTGATTTCCTGCACATCCCCTGGCGTAAAGGCAGAACTCGGCAAAATCGTGATTTGTGTGGGACACGCGAGACGCCTATCACTTTTTTGAGGAATTTCCTTAACTATACTCTCTACAGCGGCAGCAAAACCGTCTTGTAACGCACCTTTAAAATCTGGCGTCGAGACAAATACAATTGGCAGGTTATTCAGTTCTGGGTGACGTTCGCGAATCTCCTTGAGAAAACGCTCCATATCATCCCCTCTGGTTTCTGTCAATCCAGTGGTGAATAAACCAATGATTTCTGGCTTAGACTTCTCAACTAGTGTCAGGATAGCCTGTTCAATATTCTCCTCCCCACCCAAGATGGTGGAAACTTCTGTCATCGCTGTAGTGGAAAGGGGAATCGCCTCACGAAAATGCCGTACCAGAACGACTTTGGCAAAAGCTGTACAGCCTTGAGAACCGTGCATGAGAGGTATGGTCCCCTTCAATCCCAAAAAGGCTAGCGCTGCACCCAAAGGCTGACTTTGCTTGAGGGGATTAACAGCAACTGGTTTGCCCGGATTCGTTACAATCGCCATCATCTCACCTCCGTCTTTAGAGTAGAGGATGAGTAGGATGAGGAAGATGAGGAATATGAGGGAGATGAGGAAGATGAGGAGGATATTGCTCCCTCATCTCCCCTATCTCCCCCTACTTCCCACGGCGCTGGTTTCCGTACTTGCTCCCACACAGGGCTGTAGAGGGCTTCATAGAGTTCTCGTGCCATCCCAACCATCCCCATATAGCCTGCATAGGGATGATGGCGTTCTTGGTTGATGTCTAGGAAAGGAATTCGGGCTTTTAAGGCGGTGTATTGATTGCGACCGCCAGCAATCAACATATCGGCTTTAGCTTCCTTCACTATCCGCAGGATTTCTTTGGGACTTTCCTGTTCTAAGATAATGCCATCTTTACCCAGCAACCTCTTGATTCGGGCTTTATCTTCCTCAGTACTTTTCCTAGCGCTGGTGGCGACGACTTCTATGCCTAAGTCCTTAGCAGCGGAGATCATTGACCAACTTTTGACTCCTCCAGTATAAAGGACGACACGCTTACCTGTCAATCGGGCGCGATAAGGAGCCAGCGCCACATCCAAGGCGGCGTTTTCTTCAGCAATGAGTTTTTCTGTACGGTCTTGCAAATCCGCATCGCCTAGTTTTGCGGCTATATTCCGCAGACAGCGATTCATGTCCTCCACGCCATAGAAAGACTCTTCAATGTAGGGAATGCCGTAGCGTTCCTCCATTTTTCTCGCCATGTTGATCAAAGCTTTGGAGCAGATCATCACGTTGAGCTTGGCTCGGTGAGCATAGCACACTTCTTTGTAACGTGCATCACCTGTAATTTTTGCCAAGACTCGGATACCTAATTTCTCCAACAGCGGCAGAACATTCCACATTTCACCAGCGATGTTGTACTCACCAATGAGGTTAATGTCATATGGGGTGGTGTATTCTGGTTCTGCGGAGCCGACAACGTGTTCCAGCAAAGCTTCACCAGCAAGGCGGTTGCCTAAATTTTTGGTGCCGACGAATCCAGGAGCATTTACGGGGATAATAGGAGTCCCTGTTTTCTTGGCAGCAGCTTTACAGACTGCATCTATATCATCACCAATCAGGGCGGGAACGCAGGTGGCGTAAACAAATACTGCTGCCGGTTTGTAGTGTCTTTCCAATTTCAAAATGGCTTTGTACAGCTTTTTTTCGCCACCGAAGATGACATCATTCTCATCCATGTCAGTGGTAAAGCCAGTCTTGTACAGCATAGGACCAGAGGAGAGACTCCCACGGCTTCCCCAAGAGTTACCAGAGCAAGCGATCGGTCCGTGGACTAAATGAGCCGCATCGGTAATTGGCACCAAGGCAATCATTGCACCATCAAAGGCACAACCTCCTTGAGTCGCTCCGGGCTTGGGTAGCTGCGTGCAAGATTTGTTTTTCTTTTCTCCGTGTTTGTGCTGATTATGTTCGCATCCAGGCTCAGTGAGCAGCTCGTTGATTTTGCCTTGGGTAATTTTCATCTTTTGGTTGGGTGTTGGGTGTTGGGAACAACTAACAAATGTATTTCGTGACATCCTCTCCACAGTCATCTGCGAGGTAAGATAAAGCACGGAAACGCAAACCTACTAAATTGTCATACAAGGGATTGAGCTTACACATTGGTGGAACGTGGAAGCTACGCCCAAATAATTTAAGATCTCTTTCAAAGGGGCAACAGCAAGGAATGGTTTTGCAAATGAAATGGGCGAAGCGAGAATTTTTGACCAGGATTCCATCCACGAAACGACGCAAAGGAGATAAAATATCGAAGGAACCTGGTTTTCGATAGTTAGATGGATGATAACTATGGTGGTCGTGGGTGTGAGTTACAGATTCCATAATGGATACCTTAGGAAACAGTAAAAAGTAAAAAGTTAAAAGATTTTCAAGGAAATTTTTACTTCTAACTTTTTACTTTGTTAGCACGCTGTTGGGAGAAGAAAGTTATGAGTTATGAGTGTTGAATTAAAGTGTTGAATCCAACACTCAAAGCGCAAAACTTTCTAACGAATCAAGTCGAAGGAAATATCTGTCTTAGAAGGAATGTTGGTGTTGCGATCGATTTCTTCAAAGATGGCATTTACAACCCAGTTAAGCAAGTTGATCACACCTTGATAACCAATGGTGGAGTAGCGGTGCAGGTGGTGGCGATCCATGATGGGATAGCCAATTCTGATTAAGGGGATCTTGGTATCGCGCCACAGGTACTTACCGTAGGAGTTACCAATGAGGAAGTCTACGGGTTCGGTGAACAGCAGTGAACTAATGCGCTTGCTATCAGGTAATATAATGTAAGACTTCTATGGTATGCTGTATGGACGTTTGGGCTTACGCACGGGTTTCGACGGATGAGCAAAATGAGGACGAAGGTGCGTTAATAAAACAAATGCGTCGGTTGCGTAGTGCTGGGGCAACACAAATATATTACGATGTAGAAAGTCGTACCAGCGATAAGCGTAAAGGGCTTCTGAAGTTGATTGAGGATATCAACGCATCTGCACCAGGCAAAGTCTCGAAGCTGCTATTTATTCGGATTGACCGTTTAACATCGTCATCAATGATGTTTTATCGTTTGATGGATGCGTTGAAAAAGAAAGGTATACAACCATTAGCATTAGATGAGCCATTTGATATGTCAAGTATTGGTGGCGAGTTGACGATAGACGTTCGATTAGCGGCAAGTAAGTATGAGGTGAAAATGCTGGCGATGCGAGTCAAAAAAGAGCGAGACACGCGCAAAGCTAATAGAAAACCCCATTGGAATGCACCATTGGGATATGTGGTTGAGGGTGACAAGTATAAACGCGATGACCGTCCGTGTGTTTGTTTGATTGAAGAGAAGAAAGAATTCACGCGATCGCAATTAATGCGATTTGTATTTGACATTTTCTTGGCAGTAGGTACAGTGTCACAAACTGCAAGACTTATGCACGATATTTTGGGTATTCAAGCTAACGCTGTAGCAAAGTCTAAGAATGATGAAGTTAACTTGCTTCTCGAAGAAGATGACATTGTCTTGGAGAATATCAACAAATCTCGTGGTGGTGGATTAAATCTGCGTTATCCTTACACTGGGTTAAAGTGGTCTGTTTCTGGCTTGAGGTCTATTCTTGTAAATCCTATCTATGCAGGAGGGACATTGTACAACACCTTAGTTCGTTCTAATGGACACAGGAAACCATTCGATGAATGGGAGGTGATATGGGGGACTCATGATGATGAAGCAATTATTACCCGTGAGGAACACGAACGCATCAAATCAATGATTAGGGACAATCGTCAAAATCGATGGGCAACGGAGCAAAAATACACCAATCCATTTGCCAACTTAGTCAAGTGTGTCCATTGTGGTGCTGCTTACAGTCGCCAGTGTAAGAAGTTGGTTAAGAAAAAGAATTTTGTTAGACACTATTATCAATGCACTTTCTACCGGACTGGGGCTTGCAGTAACGGAAGAATGATTTCTTCTGACGAACTGGAAGCACAAGTGATTAATCATCTCGTGTGTGAGGCTGAAAGGTTAGCTGGGTTAGTAGAAAAAGTGGTTGAAGAACCAGCAGAATCGCCAGAAGTAAGAACGCTACGAGCATCTTTGAATACTCTCGCAGCGTTACCATCAAATCCAGCGATAGAAAAAGCTAAACAAGATATTTTGATGCAGATTGCTGATGCGATCGCGACGACAAACAATACATCCAAACAATATTTAATTGCCAAAGAACGGATTATTGTCGCCTTTTCAAACCCGAGGTATTGGCAAGGGCTAGAACCGCAGGACAAACAAGCTTTACTGAAAGGGTGTGTAAAGAAAATCATGGTAGATGGCAACATCGTCACTGCGGTGGAATTGCTACACTTGCATTAAGCGGCTTGAGACTTGTGGCACATAAGAATTTCGCGTCCAGACAAAATTGATACCTATCGCCCTTAACGTGAAGAGGAGATGAGGGTGACTTTGCCTTTATGGTTGAACACCTAACCAGTAGCAAGCACGATTACTTACGATTACTAAGCTAAAACACATATTCATTGCACAATCTAGAGATGAGGGTCGTTGATTGTTGACGGTTGACAGTCAACAGTTAACAGTCAACGGTCTATACAATTAAATATGCAAGTTAAATGTGGAACAGCTTATAGGAATCATATTTGATTTTTGAAATATAGGTAGGGTGGGCACTGCCCACCAGATCCGGGTTTTGTAGGGCATAGCCCCACCTACACAACTTAAAATTTTTCATGAATGATTTAGGACGCAGCTGCCATCAACCCTCTTCTTCCCAATCCTCAATCTGTAACCCCTTCACTCGGGCAAACTCCTTCGTATTATGTGTTACCAGTGTTAATTGATGCACTAAGGCAATAGCAGCAATCGGGTCATCCTGTAAAGAACCCGCCGTCTGCTCAAAAAAACCGGGGGGCCAACCTAACTCTTCTGGCGTTTTTGCCTGTGCTGATGGTTCTAGTAGCTGATAAATCACCATGACTTCTATCTCTTTGTCTGTCACACCTACGGGGATATCAAGATGCAAGATTCCATCTTTCCCCACCTGTGAGCGTAATTTTCTACTTTGCATTGTCTTTTTTTCGTATTCACCTAGATAGAACGGTTCGTGTGGAAGCCCCGTCTATAGGTGAGCGGGGTTGCTGACATTGAAATTGCTACACTTGCATTAAGCCGCTTGAGACTTGCGGCGTTTGGGTTTCTTGTTCTCCTTTTGCTGTTGCATCTGTGAGACTTGTTGTAGCTGTGCCTCACGTTTTTCAAACTCAATTATAGTTCGAGCAACTAATTCTGCCAAGGTTTCACGTTTCATAATTGATTTTGATCACTTCTTTGACATGGCTATTTCATTCTTCACTCGCAACCAACACGCCTAGGAATAAATTCCTAGGCTAATAGCTGAAGTCGGCATACCGCCGACTAGAACTGTCAGCAATGAGCGTCCGTTTCAACGGACGGTAGCTCTGAGCCCTTACCTTCGTCAGGGCTACGGTGTAGGCTGAAATAGCCGTGCTTTTTCGAGGATAACTGCAAGGTTAAAAACTTCTGTTAGCTGTGAGCTTTTTGTATCGGCTATCTGGTAGGTATTACATAAATTTCACTGTGATTTTATGGCTTGGCTTCATCTTTTTGAATGGCATTTGCATGAGTATATTTATCAGAATTCGTAATTACAAAGAGCGTAATTCGTAATTAAAAATGGGTTTAATACCCCCACGTCTACAGGTGGTCAGCCCCTTCTCACTCGGGGAGACGCACTCGCGAACGGGTTCGTCAAAAGTCAATGTAAACGATTTATTGCTGGGATTTTCTTGGCATTTCCTGATACGGATTGACGTGCTAATTCAAGTCCAAATTAAGCGATCGCTTAATTAAGAAAATATCGGCAAATGCATTATTCGTAATTGGCTAAACAACTCACAGAAAGTGGACGCTACGCAGGGGTAATGGTATAAGCAGAAGTGGGAATGAATCACCTCATGGAGGCTACGCGGCGGGAGTACCAAAAAATGGATAAGATAGTTTCGCTTCGGAGAGTTTGGGGAGAGCGATCGCTCTCCCCCAAGTCATCAAACTGTGCTAAAGACCACATCAACCCAGTAGTTGGCAGACTGGTAGGTCGAGGTGGGGAAGATGCTGGTGTTGCTATAGGCGTATACGCCGTTGCTCCCACTCTCCCCGTCGCGCAGGGCGTGCAACGGCGGGTTATCAAAGCTAGCGGTGGCAAAGTACCCAGCGTCTTGGGCGTAGTACCCGACGTTTGTGTGGTAGGAAACCACGTAGACAGTGTTGGCAGCGATCGCAACTGGAGTCGGTAAATTTACCTGCTGCCAGCCCGAGTCAGTTTCGTTAGTAAAGGTCACCGTTGCGAGTTTTTCTCCTGTACTGGACCATAAATTCCCAACGTGGGTGCCCGTATTGCTGGTACTCTTGTAAAACCGGATGCCTGTAATCGAGCCGTTAACATCTGATCGGAACTTGACACCTAGCTCTACAGCCTGCGGGTCAGGCTCAGCAGTCTCGATTGGTGTCGCAGAGGAATTCCAGATACTGCATGGGCAGGTGTTTGCTCCGACTGTGACGCTGACACCCGTCTTTGGAGTTTCGATATTGCCACTGTCGTCAACTGCGCGGCTTTTGATTGTCACAGTTCCGGACTTTCCTGGTGTCCAAGTGTAGCTCCAGCTGGCACGACCAGTCGTTGGATGCCATGTTGTCCCGCCGTCAACCGATACCTCCACACCACCTACGACACCACCGCCAGCATCCGTTGCCGTGCCTGTAATCGTGACTGGACTGCTGATCTGCAATGTAGAACCGTCCGTCGGTGAAGTGATCACTGAGGTGGGGGCAATGGTGTCGGTCGAGGCAGTAGCAGGTGACAGACCATCCAGCAGAGTGGTGGGCTGCACGTTCATATCGGCGAACAGATTCACCATTGCCTGCTGCATATTTACATCTGTCGTCGTCCCACCTTCTTTTTTGTCGTGATTCTGATCGAGACCCCACGACCATTGAACAGTACCAGCACCGAACACCAATGCACCACTGCTGTGCCGATACAGGGTCAGGTGATGCGTTGCCTTACCCGAACCATAACAAGAACCGTAGTCGAGGAGGTAGTTATCCACGAAAAAAAGTGCCACTTATCATTAGCAGATATCATTTTTAGGGTTTTTGAGGAGCATTAGCAGACACCGCCCGAAGTGGAGAGCAACCTCGATAAATTGTTCAAAGGTTACTAACTTGGGTAGGATTTGGGTCATAATTACCACCTCCACATATATTTGACTTTACCATCGCTGAAGAAAGGATTGTGCCACCTGATAAGAGATATTCCTGAAACATGACGGGAATGGGCCTCAACTATATCGCCAATTCGCGGAATTGCTTTCAACGCGACTTCAAAGTTAATTGCTGCTTCGATTTCGCGTTGGATGGCTTTACGAATAAAGGCTCTACATGGGTAGAGCCTTTATTGGACATCGAAAACCTGCGCAAGAGTAAAATTACTCAGTACATTAATGAAGATTGTTTCAATTAGTTTTATGCTCTTTGAGTACTTGATCTAAAAGGTTTCTAGCAGGTTGTGCTTTAGCCAAAGCTACCTGATGATCGCTATAAGCACGAACGAGGCGAACAAGACCGGTGACACCTGTCTTGACTTGCTCGAGTTCTTCACCCGCAACCAGTTCCCCATCCAGCATCCGCCCTAGCAAAGGTTTAATATCGCCCACTTCCTGCCGGACTTTTTGGAGTTTTTCTAAAGTGCTCAATAAAGTTTTCAGTGAATTCAAGACCTCATCAATATCCTGGACATCCTCCACTTGTTCAGGAGAATCTTTAATTGTTACCTTATTTTCAATCTTTGAAATCTCAGGCAATTCCTGCTCTAAAGCCTTAGGTAATTCCTGCTTTGAAATCTCAGGCAATTCCTGCTCTAAAGCCTTAGGTAATTCCCGCCCTGAAGCCTTATGTGATTTCTGTGCAGACGTTTCAGTTTTAGCTCCGTTTGACTGTGCCATCAACGCTTCCTCAAAGAATTTTATTCAGTCTATCCCTTATCCCAAGCTGACAAAGATAGTATTTTTATCCAGCATAATAGAGTCAAACATTGTTTGACTCTATTATCCTAGCTACTATTTTGCATAATTAGATTATTCTTGCTGTTTTTTTCTCAATTTTTATCAAAAAGTTTTTGCAACACAACCACTCGACTCTGCCTGAATTAACCTCTGCGGCAAGAGTTATAAAATCTGCGGGTGACGATGTAGCAATTTGAGCCACTAAGTAAGTAGGCGTGAATAAACACCAACCATCTGTTAAGGCTGTTAGTAGGGGCGCGGCGGTCTTGCGCCCCTACAGTTGTTGGTAGGCTTGAAACATCTTAACAGAAGTTAATATAGCAATCCTATTTGAGATCTGAACAAAGGGGACAAGGAGGACTTGGGGGACAAGGAGGACTTGGAAGAAGTGTTTATAATTCATTTAGGACTGCTATATATGGCAATCCGTGCAGGAGATACGAACACACAATAAGCTAAGGCGCGTTTAAATTGTATAAACACTCGTTGTGGTCGTTGACTGCTAACCGTTGACAGTCATAAGTCTTCGGTTAGCAGTCAGCAAGCGAGATAATATTCAATTTAAATGCGTAACAGCTTATTAGTGTCGATTAAAACTTTCATTATTGATATTTCTGCATCAAATAGTCTGTATAGTCTTCCTGAACTTCCTCATCTGTTGGAGTTGAGCCAGCCTGTTTAGCAATTCCTCGTAATCCTGTTAACGTTCCCTTTGGGGCGTTGCTGAATCAAGGTATGAAAACCTCACGCACTCGTAGCAAAGGCGCAAAGTTCTTCTTCGCCCCTTGGGAGAAGTTTTCTCGGAGGGTTTCCCTCCTTGCAACTTCTCTGGGGCCACGGTGCTACCTTGCCTTTGCGTGAGGCTTAAAAACAATACCCGTGAATGAATGAAATCTCTTAGCAGCAAGAGGGGGCTATTTCATTGTCATTATCGCCCTCACCCCTAGCCCCTCTCCCAATTTGGGAGAGGGGCTAGGGGTGAGGGCTTTCATTCACGGGTATTGGGCTTAAAAACAGAGTTCATACTCGAATGATAATCTTTGAGCTAAGGGACCATCACTATTAAGTGTATATACTGTTGGATATGGTCTAAAAGTATATTACAAAAGATACTTAAGCTCAATAGAATCTTGGCTAAAGTTAACAGAACAATTACTAATGTAATGTTATTAATTTAACATTAAACGGCTCTCTATTGGCGCTGAATCGAGAGCAGGTAGTGGGAAATCTATCCTTACTGCCTACTCTTTCCTGCTTACTCTTATATTAAGATGACGGAAACCTTAAATCCAACACCAGGCTCTATAGTAAGTTGTCGCAGTCGGCAGTGGGTCGTGCTGCCTGACGAAAATGAAGATATTATTCGTTTGTGTCCACTCTCAGGGAATGAAGAGGAAATAGCTGGAATCTATAAGAAGCTTCGGGAGTTGGGACTGGAAACTCTTGAAGGAGCAGCATTTCCTTTACCAAACCCCATCAGCGTCCAAGACCATACAGCAGCACTGCTCCTGATGGATGCAGCACGTCACCTGCTGCGGAGTGGGGCGGGTCCGTTTCGCTGCTTAGGACGCTTATCTCTGCGTTCTCGTCCTTATCAGTTAGTTCCTTTATTAATGGCACTACGATTGGAGACAGTGCGGCTGCTGATTGCTGATGATGTGGGTATTGGTAAAACTATCGAAGCTGGATTGATTGCTCGTGAATTGTTGGATCGGGGTGAGGTCAAGCGGATAGCAGTCCTGTGTCCTCCTCATCTGTGCGATCAGTGGCAGCAGGAGTTGCGAGAAAAGTTCCATATTGATGCTGTGGTGGTACGTTCTGGCACTGCTTCCAAGTTGGAAAGGTCAATACCGAATGGCTCTCATATATTTAGTTACTATCGACACTTGATTGTTAGCCTGGACTATGCTAAGGCTGAGCGTCGTCGTGCAAGCTTTGTTACACACTGTCCTGATTTGGTGATTGTGGATGAGGCACATACTTGCGCTCGTCCTCACAACAAAACCACATCTGGGCAGCAGCGTCACCAGTTAATTCAGGAAATTTCTCAGAAACAACAACAGCATTTATTATTGTTGACTGCAACTCCTCACAGTGGTATTGAATCTGCTTTCTTGTCGATTTTGGGATTGCTGTTGCCAGAATTTGAGCATCTCAATTTAGAGAGTTTAACGGAGAAACAACGGGACAAGCTCGCCAATCATTTTATCCAACGGCGACGGGCAGATGTAAAGCTGTGGTTGGGTAATGAAACGCCTTTCCCGGAAAGAGATTCTATTGAACAGCCATATAAGTTATCCAAGGAATATAAAGATTTATTTGAGGAAGTCTACGCTTTTGCTCGGAGACTGGTAAAAACCACTACAGCAGAGATGAGCCATGCTCAGCGTCGAGGAAGGTATTGGTCGGCGTTGGCGTTGATTCGTTGTGTTATGTCTTCGCCTGCGGCGGCGATCGCAACTTTAAATCGACAGGTGGGTAAATCTGGCGATTCTTTACTGAGCGATGTAGACGAAGACTTGATGAGTTCCTATGTCTACGATCCCACAGACCAAGAACAAACTGTTGATGCTTCTCCAACCGTCGTAGTGGAACAGGGACAGCAAACAGACAAACGCAAATTCAGAGCTTTTGTACAAGCAGCCCAAAAATTACACGGCGAGAAAGACCAGAAGCTGCAATCATGCATCGCTTCTATACAAACCCTACTCCCAGACAGTTACAATCCAATTATTTGGTGTCGCTACATCGCCACAGCAAATTATGTTGCTGATACGCTTAAACAAAAGCTAGAGAACAAAAGCGGTCAAATCCGGGTCATTGCTATCACAGGGGAACTTTCAGAAGATGAGCGAGACATCCGCCTTCAAGAACTCAAGTCCTATCCCCAACGAATTTTGGTAGCTACAGACTGCTTGAGTGAAGGAGTCAATCTGCAAACGCACTTCAACGCCGTCATCCATTATGATTTACCTTGGAACCCCAATCGCTTGGAGCAAAGAGAAGGACGTATAGACCGCTACGGTCAAACGGCGAGTCTAGTGAAATGCTGCTTGCTTTACGGTCAAGATAATCCCGTGGATGGTGCAGTACTGGAAGTGCTTATCCGCAAAGCTGTAGAAATTCATAAGACTTTGGGTGTTACTGTTCCCGTACCTATGGACAGTATAACTGTATCGGAAGCGGTTTTTAAATCCCTATTTGATCACGCTCAAGATGCTGTGCAGTTGTCACTCCTGGATTTGCTGGAGGAAGGGGAATCTGCGGTTGAGCAAGTCCACAAGCATTGGGACAAAGCTGTAGAACGTGAGACTAGGAGCCGCACTCGTTTTGCTCAACGCTCAATCAAGCCTGTGGAAGTGGAACAGGAATTGATTGAGTCTGATGGTATTCTGGGTAGTGAAGAGGATGTGGAACGGTTTGTTTTATCGGCTGGCGATCGCCTCTCTTGTTCGTTCATCAAGAAAAAACAAGGATGGCTGCTGTCAACACCGCCGGAATTTCTCAAATCAGTGCTAGGAAATCAGCCCCGCTTGCTCACCTTTACAACCCCCGTACCAGAAGGGGTGGAATATGTAGGACGGAATCACCCATTGGTAGAGAGGTTAGCACGTCACATCATCGAAGATGCACTCTCTAACACCAAAAACCCCATAGCAGCGCGGTGCGGTTTTACCACAACAGATGCTGTCACCAAGCGCACGACTTTGCTGCTATTACGCCTACGACATTTGTTAAACAGTCCCAAACACCAAAGCTTGCTAGCAGAAGAGTGCGCAGTCGTTGGATTTACAGATTCCCCATCTCATCCCATCTGGCTGACACCACAGTCCGCAAAATCACTGCTGCAAGTTACCCCAGTTGGGGATGCGGGTAAAGGTATCAAACAAATGGAAATAGGAGAATTACTCAATAGAATCACAGAACTTGAGTCACATTTAGAGGTTTTTGCTACACAGCGATCGCATTGTCTTGCACAATCCCATCGACGTGTGAGAGCAATCACCCAAGAAGGACAGATTCAGGTTCGACCCCAACTCCCAATGGATATTCTGGGCGTTTATATTCTCCAACCCAGAATTCGTAATTCGTAATTCGTAATTCGTAATTACTTCCTTTTCGAGCAGAAAATGACTTGTAAAAAAAACGGCGTTGCTAAATCAGATTCTTTGCGTCTTTGCGCCTTTGCGTGAGGCAAATTTTCACTCAGCAACGCCAAAAAAACTACCAAGGAATATAAACGATGAGTATAGCAGGTCTTCAGATTGAAGGCAATTTACTAGCAGCAGACATGACTGCCGAATTGCTGACAGGTAATATTAAAGGACAAGCACCGGAAGATTTTGGTTTTGCCAAAACAGACAAGCTAGCAGATGAAATTGCTACCACCTGGGGTGATGCTAAAGCCTATTGGACTGCATTTCAACGACAATTAGCACGTACTAATACGGATGACACTGCTACAAAAATTACCCGTGACCAGTGGACAATCCCTCTCCTTAAGAGTCTCGGATATAACCCCGTCTACACTGCAAAAGCCGAAGTGGTGGACGGACAAACCTATGCAATTTCCCATCGCACAGAACCAGGAGAAAACAAGCCACCCATCCATATTATTGGTTGTCGCCTGGAAATAGATAAGCGTCCTCCCAGTGGGACACCGAGATTATCAGCACACGCACTGGTACAGGAGTATCTTAACAAGACAGAACATTTGTGGGCGATCGCAACCAACGGGTACCGCTGGCGGTTACTGCGCGACTCTTCCCTAATGACGCGCCTTACTTATATCGAATTTGACCTTGAACAGATTCTCAACAGCGAAAACTTTGCCGAATTTGGGCTATTTTATCGACTATTCCACCGTTCCCGATTGCCTGAGGGTGTGGATGATGCGGATAAGTGCCTGCTGGAATATTACCACCAAGAAGCACGACAACAAGGAGGACGGGTACGCGACAAACTTCGGGATGGAGTAGAAAAAGCGCTAGTTCAACTAGGTACGGGCTTCCTCCAACATCCCCAGAATCAAAATTTAAGAGTTCGTAGTAGCGCTTCAGCGCCGGTTGATGAAGATGCGCTGAAGCGCAACTACGAACAAAATTACTATCGGCAACTACTGCGGCTCATCTATCGCCTACTATTTCTAATGGTAGCAGAATCCCGCAATCTACTAATAATCGGAGACGACCTAGAGAAAGCTAGAATTTACCGAGAATATTATAGCATAGAACACCTGCGAGAATTAGCCGAACGTCCTCATTATCGGCGCGAAGGCTTTCAAGATTTATGGCAAGGTTTGTGGGTGACATTCCTGCTATTTGATGAAAACTGGCGGGGAGAATTACTCGGTTTGTCACCCCTGAATGGTGATTTATTTGGTTCCAATACACTTCCAGACTTAGCAGGTTGTGCCATTGATAATTACGATTTAATGGTAGCAATTCGCCACCTATCACTGTACGAAGATAAAGGACAATTACGACGGGTGAACTATGCAGCCTTAGATGTAGAAGAATTAGGGAGTGTGTACGAGAGTTTGTTAGACTTTCATCCCCAAGTCATCCAGCGTCAGGAGAGATATGAATTTACCTTGGTGTATGGGAGCGATCGTAAAACCACAGGCTCTTACTATACCCCACCACAACTCGTACAACAACTGATAAAAACAGCTTTAGAACCTGTCATTGATAAGGTTCGTAGTAGCGCTTTAGCGCCGGTTCCCCTAGTTCGTAGTAGCGCTTTAGCGCCGGCTGTTCAAGATTCACTTCGTAATAGCGTTTCAGCGCCGGCTGATGAAGATGCGCTAAAGCGCAACTACGAACAAGGACTCCTCAACCTCAAAATCGTAGATCCAGCATGTGGTTCAGGACACTTCCTATTAGCAGCCGCACGCCGAATAGGCAAAGAATTAGCCAAAATTCGCACAGGAGAAGCAGAACCGGGACAAGAACCATTACGCCAAGCGATTCGAGATGTCATCCAAAATTGTATTTATGGTGTAGACTTAAACCCATTGGCAGTGGATTTGTGCAAAGTCGCATTATGGATTGAAGGCTTTTCTCGCGGCTTTCCTCTCAACTTTTTAGACCACAGAATTAAATGTGGGAATTCCCTCGTAGGAGTATTGGATTTAGATTGTCTGAAAGAGGGAATTCCCGATGAAGCCTTCAAACCCGTCACCGGGGATGATAAAGCATTAGCAAATCGTCGCAAGAAAGAGAATAAAAATCAGCGACAGACAGATTTACAAGGACAACAATCCCTATTTAATAATTTAGAACCCGAACGTACACACTATGCAGAAAGCTGGCGAGAATTAGGAGAAACCCCCGAAAACACACCCCAGCAAGTCAAAGAAAAAGCCAACCAATATAAAGATATTCGAGACAAAGATAAAAACCCAATTTGGTGGCGAGACTCTTCCGCCTGCAACTTGTGGACAGCAGCATTTTTTATGCCCTTAACTGAACAAAACTTGCAATTACTCCCCACCACACAAGCACTACATCGCTTACTACGAGAACCCCTTTCTCCACTCCCTCCTGGGGTTAAAACCCCAGGCTATCCCTACTCCCCACTCCCCATCATTGATGCAGCCAATAAATTAGCTGAAGAAAAGCACTTCTTCCACTGGTGTTTAGAATTTCCCGAAGTGTTTGAACAAGGTGGATTTGACTGCGTCTTGGGTAATCCACCTTGGGAACGGATTAAATTACAAGAAAAGGAATTTTTCGCTTCTCGCAGTGCGGAAATTGCTAACGCTGCAAACAAGGCGGCGCGAGAGAAGTTGATTAAGGAATTGCCAAAGAAAAATCCTCAGTTAGCGCAAACTTGGGAAGAGGCGAAACATGATGCTGAGGCGCAGAGTAAATTTATCCGTGAATCAGGGAGATTCCCGTTGACTGCTGTAGGAGATATCAATACTTATGCTGTATTTGCGGAGACTACGAGAAATTTGATTTCTACCGATGGTAGAGTAGGCGTGATTGTACCTACAGGGATTGCAACTGATGACACTTGTAAAAAGTTCTTTGGAGATTTGACCCAGAAACAAGCTTTAGCAAGTTTATATGATTTTGAAAATCGAGAAGGACTATTTTCTGCTGTAGATAGCCGTATGAAATTCTCACTACTTGCCATTAGTGGTAAGCCAATAAAACGCGGTAACTTTGCCTTCTTCCTTACACAACCTAGACAGTTAGACAATCCAACACGTCTGTTTCAGCTTTCACCTGAAGATATTGCCTTACTAAATCCTAACACACTCACCTGCCCAGTTTTTAGAACCAGTGTAGACGCTGAGTTAACAAAGAAAATATATCAGCGTGTACCTGTTTTAGAAAATGAGCAAACAGGTAGCAACCCTTGGGGTATTTCATTTATGCGAATGTTCGACATGGCGAATGATAGCGGGTTATTCAAGAATGAGGCGGGTGATGGTTTAGTTCCTCTTTACGAAGCCAAGATGTTTCATCAGTTTACTCACCGTTGGGCGACTTATACTGATAGTGGCGATACTCGTGATTTGACTGATGTTGAAAAGGGTGATGCTACTTATCGGGTACAACCGCGTTACTGGGTGAGTAGGGGTGAGGTTGAAAATAAGTTGGGCGATAAGTGGAAAAAAGGTTGGCTTCTGGCTTTTAGAGATATTTGTAGAGCAACTGATGAACGTACTGCTATTTTTAGCTTATTACCTAAAGTTGCTGTTGGACACAAAGGACCACTAATATTCATCAATCAAGACTTACCTAGACTCTATTCTTTATTGATGGCTAACCTAAATAGTTTAGTTTTAGATTTTGTATCACGTCAAAAAATTGGGGGAACATCATTCAGTTATTTCATCCTCAAACAACTCCCCGTCCTTCCCCCCGAATCCTACACCCCAGAAGACATCAAATTCATCAGCACCCGCGTCCTCGAACTTGTCTACACCGCCTGGGACATGCAACCCTTTGCGAAAGACATGGGGTATGACGGCGAACCCTTCACTTGGAACAGCAACAGACGCGCATTATTAAAAGCAGAATTAGACGCATACTACGCCAAACTCTACGGACTCACCCGCGATGAACTGCGATATATACTAGACCCTGTTGATGTCTACGGCGAAGACTTCCCCAGTGAAACTTTCCGTGTGTTGAAGAACAATGAAATTAAACAGTTTGGCGAATATCGTACACAAAGGTTAGTCTTGGAAGCGTGGGATAGAATAATTCGTAATTCGTAATTCGTAGTTCGTAATTAAAGGAGAGGTATGAGGGGTAAGTATAGAAGCCAAAATACCCTCACCCCCATCCCCTCTCCCATATCTGGGAGTGGGGAGAAAGGGTTCTAGTTCCCGTTCTCCCATTTATGGGAGAAGGGGTTAGGGGATGAGGGCTATCAAGGTTTTTGCACCTGAAGGGATGCTCCCCATAAATTCGCTCGTAGTAAGCGCTGAAGCGCTGAAGCGCTTACTACAAACCTTGAATTTTTTATGCCGACTTACTTAGTTGGGAGTAGTGCGATCGCCCTACTGTTGTTTTTTTCTGAAAGCTGTAGGCGATCGCACTTTCAAATAAGCAGACCCAGCCATAAACGAGAAACGAAAGTATAATTACGAATTATGTTAAATGGTAAAAATCAATGAAAACGGATGCCCTTTTCTACGACCTAATTAAAGAACTGCCACAAATCTTTTTTGAACTCATTGGCAAACCCGATACCAACCCCAGCATTTACCAATTTATTGCTCCAGAAATTAAACAACCATCGTTCCGTTTAGATGGTTTATTTTCTACAAAAGAAGGATTTGACAATGAACCCTTGTACTTCGTAGAATTTCAAACGTACAAAGATGATGAATTCTATGAACGGCTTTTTGGAGAAATTTTCGTTTATTTTCGCCAATATCGACCACCTAACTCCGACTGGTATGCGATTGTTGTCTATGACAGGCGCAGCAATGAGACTTCCTTCCCCTTGCGTTATCGTGCTTTACTAGAACCTCATCTCAGACGCTTTTACCTAGATGAACTTGGGGAAGTAGCAAATGATTCTCTGGGTGTAGGAATTCTGCGACTAGTTGTCAAGAGTGAGAAGCAAGCAAGGGAGTTTGCCAAACAGCTCATTAACCAAGCAAGAGTTGAACTGACAGATGCCGTTATCCAGCAAAAAGTTCTAGAATTTATAGAGACAATCGTCATCTACAAGTTTCCTAAATTAAGTCGGGAGGAAATAGAGGTCATGCTGAATTTAAATCTGTTCAAACAAACCAGAGTTTATCAAGAAGCTAAAGAAGAAGGCAAGGAAGAAGGCAAATTAGAGACTCAGTTAAAAATAGTACCAAAGCTGGTGGAAAGAGGAATGAGTATTCAGGAAATAGCTGATTTGCTGGAGTTGGATACTGAAACTATCCGAAAATATCTGCGACAACAATAAGCTACTTCTCGTTTCTAGGTTCTGTCTGGAAATGCCCACACTGAGAGGTTGTTTGAAAAGTTGTTGGCGGTATCGAAGCACTTATTGATCAGAACTAGCCCCCCTTTTTAAGGGGGGAACTGGAATCAAAGTCCCCCTTTTTAAGGGGGATTTAGGGGGATCTAAAAGTATTTGATACATTAACCAAGCAAGAGTTGAACTGACAGATGCCGTTATCCAGCAAAAAGTTCTAGAATTTATAGAGACAATCGTCATCTACAAGTTTCCTAAATTAAGTCGGGAGGAAATAGAAGTCATGCTCAATTTAAATCTGTTCAAACAAACCAGAGTTTATCAAGAAACTAAAGAAGAAGGCAAGTTAGAAATCGTACCAAAGCTTGTGGAAAGAGGAATGAGCATTCAGGAAATAGCTGATGTACTGGAGTTAGATACTGAAACTATTAGAAAATATCTGCGACAACAATAAGCTACTTCTCGTTAGGTTTGTAGTTGCGCTTTAGCGCTCTGGGCCGTGAATGCGTTTACAAATCATCCCATCCTTAATCTCGCACTAGATATTTAACCCAACAACTGCGTAACCAATCTCTTCCCTAATTTTCTACCTTGCATTCCCCCAGAACCTAGGATATTATCCTAGTCCAGAGAAACCCGGTTTCTTCTGCGAAACCGAGTTTCTGCAAGGAAAGCAAATCATTTAAGACTGCTATAGCTTTCACCTACTATAGCGTTTAGCATGACGTTCATAATCCTCAAAGCGTAGCTTTGCGATCGCATTCCTATTCATAGTTCTAGCCACAATACCCTCTGCTCGACCTTGAGCACCATCGTCGAGTGCAACGCTAGTACGTGGTAAAGTTACTTTGAGGAACTCATGTATTTCTTGAATACTGATTGGCAGAGCTGCGATTGTAGCAATTCTCGGTGTTAGCTCAAATCCGTACTCTTTTGCAACTTTGTGGAGTTGCTCTTCATCAAGAAATACTTGACCACCATTGTCTCGCCACGCCGCTAGTTGCTGGACAGATTTGGTGAAGAGTATTTCAACATCTGCAAACACTGCAACATCAAACAGCCGCCAACCAACACTTTGCTGTGCTGTGTACTGCTTGCTTGCAGCAGTAACCTTGCCACCATACAGTTCTAGGTATGCAACAACAATACCGTTCTGGGGCAATGGCAGAAGATTAGCAACGCCTTTGAGGGCATCCACTATCCCAAGCGCGGGGTTCCCAATGAGGTCGCCCTTTGCAAAGAGTAGTTCTTCGCGGCTACCCAAAACGAAATTCCCATCCGGAAGTAGAATGATGCGAGAGTTCGTACCATCTACTTTTTCGGTCAGTATAACCTCACCGCTAAAACTAATAGTTTCTTCCAGCAGAGATCCTTTATCCCCAAGCATGTGATAAGTAGGAATACTAGGATATTTAGTCATGGAGTTGAGTTTGTTTAAGTCACAACTTTGAAGTGAAAAATCGTAGCTCATTAATTAAAGGACGTATTTATGACACTACAATTGTAGTATAAAAATTAAAAAAGTTCATGCTTGCGCTAACAGTGCAACGGATAATGGCGATCTCAATTGGCACAAGTCACTTAACAAGCGCCTTGATAGAACAGGGAACAAATACCCACTATAACAACTCTAGAAAGAGTGCAACGCCTCAAAATAGGATCACTATATCTCTTGTAGATACTCTGGTGGTACACACTCCACTAGCCAGACACCATTGTCAGAACAGTAAAACTCATAACCTGCCTTGTGCATTGTCGCAGCATCTATAACAAAAACTACTGGTTTTCCATGCCTTGCACCAACAGTCTTTGCTGTAGCTATATCCTTGGATAAATGAACATGATGACGCGACATTTTGTTCAGCCCTGTCTGTAAAATTGACTCAACAGCTTTATGTCCTGTACCGTGATAAAGTATATCTGGAGGAACAGCAGGTGTAAGTTGTAAATCTACTTCTACACTGTGCCCTTGGTTAGCACGAATGAGAGTGCCTGTAGAGTCAAAGGAAAAGCGTTTTTTGTCATTTTGTGCGACGACTTCATTCAGTTCCTCACGACTGATAGGAAACTGATTTTTTTCACACGCTGCTAAAAGTTCATCAACACAAACCCATCCACCCGGAGCAAGTTGAATGCCAATGCGATGAGGTTGGTGGCGTAGATATTTGCTGAGATATTTACTGATTTTTAGTAGGCGAGAATTTTCCATGAAGTCATTTCCTGGGCTTTATACAACTATAAAGGTCTGGTTTTAGTTCGGTTAGTGGTCTGTAATATTTATCATAATTCGTAATTTTAAAGGGGTTTAAAAGCAATACCCGTGAATGAATGGAATTAGAGGGCAATTAGACAGGGCTATTTCATTGTCATTACTGCCCTCAAGATAGCCCTTAACGGGCACCCCTCTCCCAATTTGGGAGAGGGGTAGGGGTGAGGGTTTTCATTCACGGGTATTGGGTTTAAAAGTTATCCCATGCTTTTCCATAATGTCGCACTGGATATTTAACCCAACAACTACATAACCAGTCTCTTCCGTAATTTTCGCTCATACCAATGAACGCTACTTGCAGCCCAATTATAAGGAGATTCTGCCCAACCATGTTTTACAGGGTTGTAATGAATATAGTTTAGAGTGGTGTAGTAATGTCGTTCTGAGCGAATGGCGCGATCGCTAAAACAATACCAAACTTTACCAGTGACTCTGTCTTCAAGATTCCATTGGCGGGCTATGTTACCTTATATCTTGGATCTCTAAGTAGAAACTACAAATAACCAAATAAGAAGTCATAAAATTGACAGTTGTTTCACAACTCCCAAAAGTCCTCTGAAAGAGGACTTATGCTATTAGCCTGGGACTTCAAGTCCCAGGCGGATGTGGGTGTACTTTGTGTTCGGTGAATACGCTCTCAGTGTAAATACGAAGGGACGTGGATGGGGTTGGGTTTTAGGGATTTGTAGGTGAGGGTGATGGGTTTTTAGTGTTCGGTGAATGCGCTGAAGCGCAACTACAAACATAACATTTATGATTGGGTGATGGATGAAGTGTTAGTATGAAGATATCTATTAAGTTGCAGGATTTGCTTCAAGAGAGTGAAAGTGCTATGATGGCGGCTGGTACTTTTCTCAGTCAAAGGTTGGCGGTGTTAGATTGTACAGGTGTGGTCAGTTTGACTCCTGAAAAGTTAGCTCTTGTATTCTCTGGTGTACCTGGAAATTGGGGTTTTCATGAACTCGAGGAGATTATAGATTTTTCTACGATTAATCCAATTTTCCACCACCAGCTTCAAGAGTGGATTAACCAACGTTTGGGCTATACGAATGAGCCATCATTAATTACGGATTACGAATTAGGAATTACGAATTATCTCGATATTTTTAGTTTCCGTAATGCGGTTATTGGTGATTATCGTCGCTATATTGAAAGTTTTTTGAAAATCCGTGACGCAAAGGTAAAGGCTTTTGTTGACGAAGAGTTAGACAAGGGACAGCTTTGGACTGACCCTTTGGTACAATTGAATCCTACTTATAAAGAGGGTGCTAGTGTCAGGGAGTTAGTTAGACAGGGGGTTCTTTATAAGGACTGCGATCGCTATTTTTCAAAACATGGTCAACCTTTTACTTTTCACTACCACCAAAAACAAGCATTTGAAATTGCACAACGCCAAGAACCCTATGTTGTCACTACTGGGACTGGTTCCGGTAAAAGCATGACTTACGTTGTGCCTATTTTCGATGATTTACTTCGTCATCCAGAAATTCAAGGAGTTAGGGCAATTTTGGTATACCCCATGAATGCCTTAATTAACTCTCAAGAGGAAGAACTCAAGAAATTTCTCAGTAATGTTCCTGATACTCACATTCGCGTTGCCAAGTACACTGGACAAGAAAGTTTAACCAGAAAAACTGAAATTCAAAATAACCCGCCTCACATTCTACTCACTAACTATGTAATGCTGGAATTGATGCTTTCCCGCACTCACGAAAATAAACTCGTAGAATCTCCCGATTTAAAATTCTTGGTTCTCGATGAATTACATACCTACCGGGGAAGACAAGGCGCAGATGTGGCTATCTTAATTCGCAAACTCCGCCAACGCAACACAGCAAATTCCCCCCACTCCCCACTCCCTATTCCCCACTCCCCTTTATTATGCATTGGTACCAGCGCCACCATGTCCACGGAAGGTTCCCGTCAACAACGGCGTCAAGTGGTGGCGGATGTGGCTAGTAAGTTATTTGGGGTGGAGATTAAGCCGAGTCATGTCATTGATGAAACCCTAGAACGTTCCATCCAACGTCCTGAACCGACTATCGAGGAACTACGCCAAAGTATCGAAGCAGGTTTACCAACCGAGTCAGAACAAACGTTAGAGAACTTTAAACAGCATCCTCTAAGCTACTGGATAGAGATGAACTTTGGGTTAAAGGAAGAAGTCGTCATTGATACGGGAACAGATGTCACCGATAATTCGTCTACCACATCCACTGGAAAAATTATTACTTTCCCTAGAAAACCCCCCAGTAAAGACACTAGACTTGCAGCAGCATCTACCGGAAAATACAACACCTCTCCTCAAAAATCTGTTATTTACGTCCGCCGTCAACCCATCACTCTTCAGGAAGGCGCTGAGAAACTAGTTCGTAGTAGCGTTCGTAGTAGCGCTTTAGCGCCGGTTCAAGATACGAGTACTAACGCAGATGAAGATGCGCTGAAGCGCAACTACGAACAACCCCCCACTCCCCACTCCCCACTCCCCACTCCCCCTACAGAGGAAGATGCGCTGAAGCGCAACTACGAACAACTCCCCACTCCCCACTCCCCACTCCCCACTCCCCCCACAGAGGAAGATGCGCTGAAGCGCAACTACGAACAACTCCCCACTCCCCACTCCCCACTCCCCACTCCCCCTACAGAGGAAGATGCGCTGAAGCGCAACTACGAACAATGTTTAAATATCATCAAACAAATGTTCCTCTGGGGAAGCAAAACTAAAGGACTTGCATTTCGCCTGCATCAATTCATTTCCCAAGGGGGTAGCGTTTACGCTACCATTGAAAATCGAGACAAACGCCTTCTCACTCTCGAAGGTCAGTATACCACCACCGAAAACCGTCTGCTATATCCCCTCGTCTTTTGCCGGGAATGCGGACACGATTACTACGTTGTCCGCTACGATTGTCAAACAGATGTTATACTCCCCCAATTACCCACAGTCTTAGATAGTCCCGAAAATGAAGATATTCAACAAGGCTACCTGACCCTTGATGAATCCGGACTTTGGGATGAAAGCGATGAGGATCGATTACCTGATAGTTGGTTTTCTGAAACCAAAAAACAAGGGCGGGTTGCTAAAAAAGATTATAGGCGGTTTATTCCCCAAAAAATCAGAGTCCTAGCCAATGGCAAAGTCACGACTTCTGCATTGCAAGGGACAGCCGGTTGGTTTATTCCCAAACCGTTTCTTACCTGTCTCAACTGCGGTGTAGTGCATGATAGGAAACGCAATGAATTTACCAAACTCTCTCGCCTCAGCAGTGAAGGACGCAGTACAGCTACTACTTTGCTTTGTCTTTCTACTGTCAGTCGTCTGAAGCAGATTTTTACAGGAGATCAAACCAAAGCAGCAAAAATTCTCAGCTTTACCGATAACCGTCAGGATGCGTCTTTACAAGCAGGTCATTTTAACGACTTTGTGCAAACCAGTTTCTTACGGGCTGCACTTTTAGGCGCACTTCAGACGAAAGGAGAACTCACCCACAGTGAGTTAGCAAGCGTTGTTGTCCAGCAGATGGGATTATCTCAAAGTGACTACGCTGAACAACCTGCTGAGTATGGTAGGGGTAAACAGCGCAACGAAGAAGCTTTTCGCAAACTCATCGAATACCGTCTTTATGAAGACTTACGTCGGGGATGGCGTATTGTCCAACCCAACCTCGAACAGTGTGGACTGTTGGTGATTGAATATGATGGTTTGCAACAAGCGTGTGCTGACAATACCCTTTGGCAAAGATACCGCCATCAGGTCTTATTGCAAGCAACTCCTGAAGAACGTTTTATTGCAGCCCAAACTTTACTTAACCTGCTGCGGCGTTCATTGGCTATCAATGCGCCACTGTTACAGCCAGAAAAGCCGCAACAACTCAAGAGTGATGTGATTCCAGTTATTAAAGACCCGTGGAAATTTGATGAAAACGAACAGTTGCATCAAGCAACCTGGGCAAGTACAAGTCGTGGTAATAATGATAAAGCAAAGGTCAAGCTGACGGCTAGAAGTCAAATTGGTCGATATTTGCGATCGCCTCATGCTTGGTCACTTCGCAGTCAACCCTTATCAGAAGAAGAGTACATCAGTTTAATTCATGCTTTCATTGACACCCTCTGTGATGCTGGTTATCTGGTGCAACAGAAATCTGAGGTACAGCTACGCATTGATTCTCTGTTGTGGAAACCAACAAACCTCAGTGAAATTCCTCCAGATCCTCTCATATCCCGACGCTTACAAGGCAATGAGAAAGCTAAAATTTTCGTTAACAGCTTTTTCCAAAAATTTTATCAAACCAACGCCCGCCAAATTCAATCAATGGAAGGGCGAGAACATACAGGACAAGTACAAAACCAAGACCGCCAAGAACGAGAAGACAAATTCCGCCAAGGAAAATTAGCAGCATTATTTTGTTCCCCCACGATGGAATTGGGGATAGACATTTCCGACCTCAGCGTTGTTCATCTGCGAAACGTCCCTCCTAGTCCCGCCAACTATGCCCAACGTAGCGGTCGTGCAGGTAGAAGCGGACAGGAAGCCTTGGTCATTGCTTATGCATCCATTGGCAGCGGTCATGACCAATACTTCTTCAAACGCCAGAATCAAATGGTTGCCGGTGTGGTTGCTCCTCCCAAATTGGAACTTGCAAACCAGGATTTAATTATATCACATGTCTATTCAATTTGGCTAGCACACACTGGGTTTTATCTGGACGACTCTATGAATAAAATTCTCGATTTGGAACGCGAAGGTTATCCTCTCAGAGAAAGTGTCAGACTGCAACTTACCCTCAGTCCAGCCAGACAAACTGAATGTCTACAAGCTACCCAGTCCATCCTCTCTGATATTTTCTGCCAAAACGACCTGCAAAAAGCTTCGTGGTATTCTGTAAATTGGTTACAATATACCATCGAAAATGCACTGAATAGTTTTGACCGTGGGTGTAAGCGCTGGCGTGATTTGTACGCGGAAGCAGTTCAGCAGTTGGAAGCAGCCCGCCGCACTATTGACCGTTCTGCGAGAGGCGATATCACCCAGGAGGAACGTAAAAATGCTGAAACCCAAGCACGAGAAGCACAACGGCAAATTGATTTGTTGGTGGGACACAACCAAGGGAAAGGTAATACAGAGTTTGAATTTTATCCCTATCGCTACTTTGCTGCTGAAGGATTTTTACCAGGGTTTAACTTTCCCCGCTTACCAGTTAGGGCATTTATTCCCGCTGGTGTTGGCGGTGGATTCATCTCCAGACCACGCACTGTTGCTTTGCGCGAATTTGCACCCAGTAATATTGTATACTATGAGGGTAGTAAATTTATGGTGACAAAAACCAAAGTTCCTGTGGGTGGGATTGAAAGTGAGTATAAACGAGTGAGTGTCTGCTTTAGCTGTGGTTATTTCCACGAGGGGGGTTTCCCTGATACTTGCCAGAATTGTGGTGCTGAAATTAAGCCGGATATTTACGGGAATACTGCTAAATTGAGTCGTGTGTTGCCAATGGAAACTGCGATCGCCCGCCGCAGAGAACGCATCACCTGTGACGAAGAAGAACGGCTCAAGTACGGTTATAATATCACAACCCACTTCCGCTACACAAACCGAAAACAGGAATCAGCTACCGTTCAAGCAGCCGATGGTACACCACTATTGAAGTTAACCTATGGAGCCACAGCCACCATCTGGCGGATCAATCGTGGACTGCGGAAAAATTCAGAAGAACGAGGATTTAAGCTCAATCCTACCACAGGTGTATGGGGTGACAATTACAACCAGCAGGGTCAACAGGTGACAGAGAATCTGCACACTGATGTGAATTTAATGGTGGATGATACTTGTAATATCCTGGTGGTTGAGCCGTTGAATGTACCTGCTGAGAATAGAGAAGCATTTATTGCCACCTTGCAATATATCCTAGAAACAGCAATTCAAGCTGTTTACAAATTAGAAGCAGATGAACTCGACTCTGAACGATTAGGACAAGGTCAGTATTTACTGTATTGGGAAGCAGCAGAAGGTGGTGCAGGTGTGCTTTCTCAATTGTTAGAAAAACCAGAAGCGTTTCAAAAAATTGCCAGTACAGCTTTGGATATCAGCCATTTTAAAAAACCGAAAGAAAGTTGTGTTCAAGCTTGTTATGAATGCTTGCTCTCCTATAGGAACCAGTTTGACCATGCTTTGATAAATCGTCATCTGATTAAATCTTGGCTGCAAGAATTATTAGAAAGTACCATGATTCGTCAAGTGAAAGGACGGGATGAGCAGTATCAAACATTACTGAAACAAACAGACCCCAATTCTCTTTTTGAGCGAGTGGTGTTAGAGGAGATTTATCAACGAGGATATAAATTACCGGATGTTGCACAGGAATTGATTCCAGAGGCGAACTGTAAACCGGATTTTCTCTATAAACAAGATAATATTGCCATTTTCTGTGACGGTTCTGCCCATGACCATCCTGAGCAGCAAAAGCAAGACCAAATAGAGCGGGATAATCTCAGGTACAATACTAGTTATACGGTAGTGACTCTACGGTATCATGACGAGTGGCAAGCTAATCTGGAGATTTTAGCAGATATGTGAACTAATCAAAATAATGGCGTTGCTGATTTAAAGTATGAATTAGCCTCACGCTTTACTCCTAGGCGCAAAAAATCTTTGTTTAATCATGTCGAAAAATGTCAATTCATACTCCGATTCAGCAACGCCAAAATAATTCGTAATTACTTGAGACATTCCCAATCCTGTGCCTCAAGGACAGAACTGACCAAATCACCCAAAATTTTACCTTTACCCGCAATCGAAGCAGGGGGAGTCCGGCGCAGTGTTTGTGGTGAGGTATCCGAAAGAATCGTTACAATTACACGAGCTTTGGATACTTTTGGTGCATCTGTTAACCATTTAAGTTGACCATTTTCAATAATTGCTTCATAGCTTTGAAGCATTGCTTTCTCCTGGTTTAAAAGCTAATTAGGAATGATACAAATCATTTCTCCATCTCCAAAATTAGCATAAAAAATACTCGTTCGAGCAATTGCAAGGATTTATCTGTGGGATGTCGTCATTCAAGATTGACTCCAAAATCTCAGGTGTTAACCTTCGCTCTTGTGCTTCGGCGCTCATTTCATTCATCGTTTGCCTAGAGTAAAATACGAATTATAAACTACAAAATAACATAACGGGCGGTTCGCTGCCAGTGGTTCAAAAAGCAGAATAAGGGAGAGCCTAAACAGATGGAAAAGGGAAGGTTAGAAGCATTCAGCGATGGTGTCATCGCCATCATCATCACTATCATGGTGCTGGAAATGAAGGTGCCGCATGGTGCTGATTTAGCCGCGCTGCGTCCGCTGATTCCGGTATTTCTCAGCTATGTGTTGAGTTATGTTTATGTCGGCATATACTGGAATAACCATCATCACATGTTGCAGGCGGTTCGACACGTTAATGGTTGTATCCTTTGGGCAAATCTACATCTGCTATTCTGGTTGTCGCTAATTCCCTTCGTCACCCACTGGATGGGAAACAACCACTTGGCTGCCACACCAGTTGCCCTTTATGGTATAATATTACTCTGTTCTGCGTTCGCTTACTGGATCCTCTCTCGTGCCTTGATTGCTCACCACGGTAGAGATTCTACTCTGGCAACTGCGATCGGTCGAGATTCCAAAGGTAAAGTATCGCTCTTGTTCTACGCTTTGGCAATTCCACTTTCGTTTGTAAGCTCATGGATTGCCTTTTTCCTATATACTCTGGTTGCGATTATGTGGCTTATCCCCGACCCTCGCATCGAGAAGAATCTGATTCCTTAATTACGAATTGGTATTAGTTGCTGTGCCGATTCATTATCTGTCTCAAAACTTGCGCCAAGATACTAGGTTGGAAAAGAGCAGTAAAATCACCAGCCCCTGAGTGAGCAGTGCATGGAGTTGGTGAGACTGAGGTACACCAGCGCGGGGCATTGGTTTTTCGGGAAATACATCGCGCTCTATAATGGTGACTCGGTCAAAGTAGTCTGCCAGTACCCGCGCTACTAACAAGCCAGCTATACTGCCACCGATCACAATGGCGTGCTTGTCGGCTGCTGTTTCCTGTTGAACAGCGTTGGGAGCTATTTGAGAGTGAGACATTTTACTCTTCCCTACCATACAAACCACTGGTTAAGATTTTATCAAAAAAATCTTCGAGAGCGACTACGTAATTAATTTGCCCTAGTAGGTAGTCCCTGATGTGATCAATTAGTTAATACTGAAGCAAGGTGAGCAGGACGAGACAAGTGCGGGCAATGTCCGCCAGGCAGTTCTATAGCATCAACTCCCAAGCGCTTACGTGCAGCGTAGCGTGACCATGCAGGAGAAAGAACCCGGTCATCAGTACAAAGAATATATTTACACTCTATGTTTGGTAAAGAGCGCAGGGGATTGACCTCAAAAAGATACGCCATTGATTGCTGCGAACGTCCTTTTGAGAATGCCCAGCGCGTGACATCCGGTTGACAATCGTGATAAAAAAATTCCATCATGACTGCTTCATCTGAATAGTTTTTCCCAGCAGAAACTGGATTAAACATATCAGGTTCATCATGGAATTGTTCGAGTTGACTTGGCTCTTTTGGTTCGTAGTTTAATGATTTGAGGCTATCAGAATCGAGATGATGAGAAAATTGGTCAAGTGTACTGGTTCCTGGGTGTGGAATCAGCGCAGTAAGAAATACCAATTGACGTACTTGATGCGCTTCTGCAACAAGGGGAATAAAACTACCAGCCATTGAGTGACCAACAAGCACAATATCATCATCAGTTTTTGGCAGCGCTTGAAGTACTACATCTGCAAATTGCGATAAACTTATAGATGCATCTTCAATTGGCAAATCCATTGCTACTGTTTTATGTCCTTGCGCTTCTAAGTAAGGAATTAACAAATCCCAACACCAAGCCCCTTGGAAGGCACCGTGAACCAGACAAAAAAGACTCATAGCGATTTTAGGTAAGTTGTAAATAAATCATCTCCATCGAGCATACCCGCCAAACTCTCCCTCTGCAACAATCTTACCCATTTTTTGAGACTCGCGCCGAGTCGCCCAGACTAAGTGATTCATAGTGACGCTACTTGGGGAGACCCCTGCGTACCCGTCACTGGCTCGACTTTGCGTGAGGTAAATCATATTTACACTCAGCAACACCAATTTATTTATAGGGATTCCTCCTGCCTCCAGGATAGCCGCTCCCACTGCCTTCTTAAAATCAAATCTGCCTGATAGCACGCGCATTAGGGAACGCATGTGCCACAAATCCTTACCACCCCAGATTGTTGCATTCTTGCCACAGGGGGTAGAATCAAGCAGCGCTTTCATTTCTGCTTCAAAATCGTCGTTGGAGTTGTTAACCAGGATATGGACAGGCTCAGCGCCCATTTCCAACAGGAAGCTCACCACGCTGTATACTAAATCAGGCTCACCGTAGATTGCAAAGCGCTTGCCGTGAATCCATGCATGGGAGTCAGTCATAGCATCAACTGCGCGACCCCGTTCTAATTCCAGTTCTTCTGGGATGGGCTTTCCAGTCAATTCACTGAGCTTCATCAGGAACTCATCAGTTCCACGAATACCCCAAGGACGAGAAACCAAGGTCTTTTGCTGCCAATCCTTCTCCATATACTCGCGGGTCTTCACGGTAGTATAGGCTTGGAGAGCAACTGTAGCTTCGGCATTAATTGAATCGGCGGCATCTTCCAGGGTAGTACCAGGATGGTACATCCGGAACTCACCATCGTTAGGTGAGTCGAGGTAATCGGAGTTATCTGCCAACAGGGTGTAGTCAATCCCCATCAAGGAGGCGATGCGCTTGATTTCCCGGTAGTTGCCGACATAAGTGTCAAAACCAGGGATAAAATTAATCTTGCCGTTGCTGGTTTCCTTCTTGTGACCTTCGGTCAGATTAGAAAGAATCCCCTTCATCATGTTGTCGTAGCCTGTGATGTGGGAGCCGACAAAGCTAGGGGTGTGGGCATAGGGTACAGGAAAGTCTTGGGGAACTGAACCCGCATTCTTGGCGTTGTTGATGAAAGCCTGCAAGTCATCACCAATTACCTCTGCCATACAGGTGGTGCAGATGGCAATCATTTTCGGCTTGTAGAGAGTATAGGAAACTTGCAAACCCTCAATCAAATTGTTCAGTCCACCGAACACGGCTGCATCTTCGGTCATGGAAGAAGATACACCAGAGAACGGCTCTTTGAAGTGACGAGTCAGGTGGGTACGGAAGTAAGCAACGCAACCTTGAGAACCGTGGACAAACGGTAAAGTGCCTTCAAACCCAACAGCAGCGAAGATTGCCCCTACTGGTTGGCAACCTTTAGCAGGGTTAACAGTTAAAGCCTCACGAGCGAAGTTCTTTTCACGGTACTCCCAGGATTTTGTCCATTCAGCAACCCGTTTGACTTCTTCTGGATCGTGTCCGTTTTCAAACTCTTTCTTGTTCTGAAATAACTGCTGGTACTCTGGCTGGTGGAATAACTCAACGTGGTCTTGAATTTTTTCTGGATTTTGAGGCATTTTCTTATCTCTAATAAATTGTGGGAGTGGGGAGTGGGGAGTGGGGAGTGGGGGAGTGGGGGAGTGGGGGAGGGGAGGAGGGGGGGAGGGGGGGAGTGGGGGAGTGGGGGAGTGGGGGAAATTTCTTCTCTTTTCTCCCTTTCCCCCCCTCTCCCTTTCCCCCCCTCTCCCTCTCTCTCTTTCCCCCCCTCTCCCTCTCTCCCCCTCCCCCCCTCCTCTTTAAACAGTGGCTGCAACAGTTGCTGCTTCAGCCTTCTTCTTCCACGGAGTACCAACTAATCCCCAAGTGGGGTTGTTGAGTGCTAGGTCCATATCGCGAGCGAAGATAGCAAAACCATCGTAGCCATGGTATGGACCGGAGTAATCCCAGGAGTGCATTTGGCGGAAAGGTAGCGCCATCTTCTGGAAGACGTACTTCTCTTTAATACCGGAGGCGACAAGGTCAGGCTTGAGTGCTTTGACAAACTCCTCGAACTCGAAGGCGCTAACGTCGTCGTAGATGATGGTGCCATTTTCAATGTAGTTGATGGTGCGCTTGTAGTCGTCGTTGTGAGCGAACTCATAACCAGTACCCACCATCTTCATGCCCAAATCCTGGAATGCTGGGACAACGTGGCGAGGACGCAGACCACCGACCATGAGGGCGACAGTTTTGCCTTCCAAGCGTGGACGATACTTGGCAACCACTGCATCCATTGTTGGCTGGTACTTGGCAATTACCTTCTCAGCGTTTTCTTGGATCTTCTCGTCAAATTTGGAAGCAATTTCCCGTAGGGATGTAGCAATCTTGGTGGGACCGAAGAAGTTGTACTCCAACCAGGGAATACCGTAGGTTTCTTCCATGTGACGAGTGATGTAGTTCATCGAACGGTAGCAGTGAATCAGATTCATCTTGACGTTCGGTGTTGCTATCATCTCGTTGATAGTGCCATCACCCGACCATTGAGCTACAACGCGCAAGCCGATTTCTTCGAGCAGGATGCGGCTAGCCCAAGCATCACCACCGATGTTATAGTCACCGATGACTGCTACATCGTAGGGTCCTGGTTCATAACCGATTGTTCCTTCTTTTTTAGCCTTATCGGATCTGGGGAACACCCAGTCACGAACCATGTCGTTAGCAATGTGGTGACCGAGAGACTGAGAAACACCCCGGAAGCCTTCGCAACGGACGGGTACAACGGGTTTACCAATTTCTTTCGATGTCTTCCTAGCGACAGCTTCAATATCATCCCCAATCAGACCGATGGGACATTCAGATTGAATTGAGACACCTCGGTTCAGAGGGAAGAGTTCTTCAAGTTCTTGGATTAACTTGGTAAGTTTTTTGTCGCCACCGAAGACGATATCCCGTTCTTGGAAGTCAGAGGTGAAATGCATGGTACCAAAGCTGTCTACACCTGTGGTACCAATATAGTAGTTACGACGACCAGACCAAGACCAGTAACCGCAACCTACAGGACCGTGGCTGATGTGGATCATGTCTTTGATAGGACCCCAAACCACACCCTTAGAACCCGCGTAGGCACAACCACGAGCGGTCATCACACCAGGGATTGATTTGACGTTGGACTTAACGCCGCAGTCAGACTTGCCTTCTTCGTATACGCCTAGGTGCTTTTCCCGCTTTTTACGAGATTTTTCAGGATAAGCGTCTAGAACTTCTTTAATAAGTTCTTTTCTTTCTTCTACGATCGCTTGTTTGTCATCAACGACCGCTTTTTGCTCTGACGGAGCTGATTTTTTGTCGTCTGTAAATGTCATGTGATCCTCGCTGGTGAATTCCTGGTAAGAAAGAAGGATGATTTGTTAAATTTTTCATCCTACCTGGAGATTTGTCCTCCAGATGTCCATATCCCTAAGGGCGATTGATGTTCAAGTGGGCATAGCCCACCTGATTTTTTACTCAGTCTTCTGCTGAAGCTGCTGAAAACTGCGTAGGAGCAAAAGCCTTACTTCTGGCTAACAGCAACTACTTCTACGTTTCCTTTTTTCAGCGCTTCTAACGCTTCGCCTTCGAGATCTTCTTGCTTCTTGCTTGCTTCTTCTTGAGCGTTGGCTGTGCTAATCAGTTTTGCTGCATTTTCTTCGCTTTCGAGGATACCGAATTCGACCAGCAAAGCTTCCAGCTCGTCCATCTCAATAGGTGTAGGAATAGCAAGATTAGTGTTGTTGACAATCTTCTTACCTAAGGTACGGTATTCGTTAGCTTGGTTGCTCTCAGGTGCGTACTCGTTGACGGTCATCCGGCGCAATTCTGCGTGTTGGACGATGTTGTCACGAGGTACGTAGTGAATCATCTGGGTGTTCAACCGTTTTGCCAAGGTTTCGATGAGTTCGATTTCCCGGTCAACGTTCCGGCTGTTACAAATCAAACCACCCAAGCGCACACCACCAGTGTGAGCATACTTGAGAACACCACGAGAGATGTTGTTAGCAGCGAACATCGCCATCATTTCACCAGAGGTGACGATGTAGATTTCTTGAGCTTTGCCTTCACGTATTGGCATGGCGAAACCACCACACACAACGTCACCTAACACGTCGTAGCTGATAAAGTCTACATCTTGGTAAGCACCGTTTTCTTCCAAGAAGTTGATGGCGGTGATGATACCGCGACCTGCGCAACCAACACCGGGTTCTGGACCACCAGATTCTACGCATCTGATGCCCCGGAAGCCAGTGATCAACACTTCTTCGAGTTCTATGTCTTCCACAGCACCGCGCTCAGCAGCCAAGTGCAACACGGTGGTTTGGGCTTTACAGTGCAGGATTAAACGGGTAGAGTCTGCTTTACAAACTTGACACAAAAAATTTGTCGCCTGGGGAATGCATTATTTATGAATATGTCGTTTTTAAAACGGCAATTGGGGTAGGGGCGCGATCGCCAGTCACACGATATCCTCATACTTGATTCCTGACTATTACTGAGGTAAAAAGTTACTTCGGATAGTGAACATGGAGAAACCAGTATCAGAGTAAAAGGTATGAAAAACCTTATCAAGAGTATTATTATTGCATGTTTGGCTACATTTCTTCCTACATCTGCATTTGCTGCAACCATTATCGTTGCTTACGATGGTACATTCTTAGGTGTCGTAGATAATAACCGCTATAACTCCAACTCAATCTGCAATCGATATGGGCAGTATGGCAGTCGCTACGGGGAATATCCTAACGATCTAACATGGGAACAGTGGGAATTAATTGCAGACTTATTTCCGGAAGCGATCGGCTGGGTCATCCTTACGCTACGTTGGCGTAACCCAAAGCAGGCAGCGATCGCTCGCCATTACGAACCTGTTGCATATTCTGAGCATCTTGAATAAGTTCCATGTATTAATAAATAAAGGGCGTTGCTGATTTAAAGTATGACAGGACTACGCTTTACTCCTAGGCGCAAAAGATCGTTGTTTAATCATGTCAAAAAATGTCAATTCATACGACCATTCAGCAACGCCAAATAAAGTGCCGTGGTTACAAGGTAGCATATGGGTGCAATTGACTGCTGGTGCTGCAACAAACAGGCGCTGTTGTTATCTCTGCTGTTGCTGGTATGGGTGGAGTTGGTAGAGTGGTGCAGGCAGCGTTTGAATTAAGCTGGCAGGAACTTTCGGTCGGTACACAGCAAGTTGCCACATTATTAAGCTTGTTTGCACCAAATATCTTTGCATGGGAATGGGTGAAGTCTGCAAGTGAATTGCTCAATTGGAGTTTGACCGATGTTGAAGCAGCAAACGAGCACCTGTATAGATTTCACTTAATTCAATGGGTTCTGGATACATCTGATGAGTATAAAATTAGAATTTATCCCTTAATTCGCGAGTTCCTGAAAGTCAAGTTAGCAGCATCACAACAATCTGATAACTTGAAATGCGGGTTTGCAGAGGTAATGGTGGCGATCGCGAAACTTATCCCTGATTCACCAACTCAGGAGTTAATTAATTCAGTCAAAGATGCCATACCACGATTTTCGTGCAACCCAACAATCAGTACGATTACCCCATTTTGGCAACCGAAATCAAAAAACGACTTTGGCATTTGGCTCATGAGGAGCATTTTCATAAAGTGCGATGGCGACTTACGCTACCGCACATCTTTTGGTAAATGTTTACTTTTAAATTGCATTGAGAAGACATTAAGTTTTTTAAACATTTAGAAACTAGTGAAGATTAGAAAGAAAGATGATAACGATGAAAAAAACACTTGAAAACCGCTTGCACCAAACAGAAGTCTTCAATCCCTAAATTTAGAGTGTAAAGACAAGAGATTCGCTTGATAATTATGCAGCAAGAAACAGCAGCACAAATTTTACTTCGCACCGCTCTAAGATACTATAAAATCCGCCACCTAGAATCAGCAACAAGAAAACGGCTCATGGCACTCACCCAAGAAGAGTTTGAGGACGAATACCAGAAACTAACTATAACAGCCGCGTAATTGACTAATTCTTTGTATATCGCTTGTTTATCTATCCTGACTTCGATATACTTACTACATGAGTTAATTGCAGCATTTTTTTAACTTTAACCCGGAGAGTGTCAATCCTCACTTTGTTTACCAAACAGTTCATCTGTGTTTTTGTGTTCCATCATGCGTTTCATTTCCTTGTCTTGGCATATCCATTATCAAAAATCAAATATGCTATTATATAGCAATCCTATTTGACTTGTAAACAAATCATGCTTTCTCTGTTAACTGTTAACGGTTGACAGTCAACAGTCAACAGTCTTAGCGAAGTGTTTATAAATCCTGCGCGGATTGCTATAGCATATCTTGTAACCGATTAGCCGCTATATAGTTAGAGTATTTTTAGTGACACAATTTATAAGGTGTAGAGACGCGATCTGGCACTTCGTGCCGCAACGCTTACGCGTCTGGTCAACCCCTACGTTCCATTCAAAATTCAAAAAATGGTCATCGGCGTCGTAATAACGTTTTTAGTCTTATGTAAACCTTATTGGACTATAATAGCAGTATGATTTCAACTATCTCGCCATTGAGAACCTTTACATAATTGACTAATTCTTTGTATATCGCTTGTTTATCTCTCCAAGACAATTCGTTCCAATATCCGATATCATCAAAGCAGGTAGTTAGTGCTTTTATCAATTCAGAACTTACTTGCTTTGCTGCAACCTCTCTTTGCTTGAATACCTGTATTTCTAACAACGTTTGTTCAATTGCATTTTGTATAATGGGATTTTGAGGCAACAGCCTAAGGGATTTTAGTTGCTCTTGCCTAGCAATTAACTCAGGATCATCCTCTTCGTTTGACGATATATTTGCTAGAGTATAATTCTGAATTTCTTTATACCTTGCTACCAGTGCAGTGTCTACTGCACACATGATGTCTTCCAAATAAGTACTCACCTTGTTTTTGCAAAAAGATTCGCCTAGATTTTCGTGTTTTTTGCAGCGAATTCTGTAAGTCTTCCACTTACGCTTTAAGCAGAAACATTTATATCCGCAATCTCCACAAATGATTTGACCAACTAAGGGAACCGGCTCTTTGTTGGTGTTCTTGTTGTTGCCATAGCTATATTTTGTTTTATTATCTTCTAACTTCTTCAATATAAGTTTATATTTTTCCTTTGAAATCAAAGCCTCATGGGTGTTCTCGTATATCTCCCACGCTTGCGGATTATTTATATTCCCATGCACATTGTAAGCAGTATTTCCTTGTAAAACTGGGTTGGTCATCCAATACCTTAGCCCTGGTGCTGTCCATGACAATCCGTAATTATCTAGTACATATTTTGCGGTACTTCTTAATGTGGCGTTGCCAGATAAAAAATAGTCGATGATAGAAGATGCGATCACCCAGTTAGTCTTCCCAGATTCGTGCAACGTCATATCTGGTGCATACTTTTCGTCAACCCGTCCATATCCAAAAGGAGGACGAGGGCTAGCTTTCTTCTGTTCGCGGAAATAGTTCAACCCGTGCCTAATTCGCTCGGAAAGTAACCTCGATTCAAATTCCGCCAAACCTGCCATTTGATTGACAGAGAACCACCCAAAAGGCGATGATGTATCAACCGGGGCATCCAAGACAATTAATTTAACCTTATACTCTTCCAGACTGACAAGCGTCCGATGGATAGTAATGACACTCCGTGCTAATCGGTCAATACGAGTAATAACAACTTCACTTATCTTTCCTTGCTTGCACATGGCAAGCATTTTGTTAAATTCCTTACGCTTATCTGATCGTCCACTTTCCACATCTGAAAATATTAACACAGCCCCTGCCTTCTCGACACGGGCTGTCTGTTGTTCCAAAGCATTCCCTTCATCTTGTTCCCTTGTGGATACTCTAACGTAACCGACTCGCATAAACGCTCAATTTCACACTGACTCCTTTGTTAATTATACTAGAGTCTGCTTTGGGGTCGCATCCTACAATCAGAATGCGCTGACCCACTTCTGCCATAGCGGCAAGGGTATTTTGGGAGGTGGTAGATTTACCGATACCGCCTTTACCGTAGAAGGCTATCTGTCTAATTTTCTGGTCAGACATGATGAGTTTTTCTCCTGAAATTGGTTAGTTGGTTGGTGGGTCTGTCTTTTTGTAGTTCGTGCGTTCACGCCCGCAATTGTTATAGCAGTGACCGCTTGTAGAACGTCGCTGGTGGCGATCGCCCTACAGCAAAAACTCTTGTTAGCAACAACATCATTTTCCTCTTAATTTTTGCTTGACAAACACGTCATAATGTGCATAAACCTGAAACACCAAGTAGAACTTGACCAAGCTATTCGTCAACCATCAATGGTGTGGGGAGTGGGGAGTGGGGAGTGGGGAGTTAGGATAAAAATTAACAACCAACAACCCACAACCAACAACCAACAACTAACAACGGTCTTACATTACTTGTTCAAAATAGCGTCCTTCAAACTTCCGACGCGAGCAAGTACAGCGTTGGCGTCCTCTTGCGAAACCCCACGCACAGCTACTGCTTCACTCAGGTGCTTCGCTATAGCATCGAAGTGTTGTTGCTGTAGATTCATACCTTTGTGCGTTGTTTCCATTGAGCGGCCCGAATATTGTTTTGGACCATCAAAAATATCAGAGAAGAAAGCAGCTTGTTGATGACGCTGCTTTTCTATATCTGTATGAGCGAAATAGTGATTGAGGGTGTTGTCAGCCAAAACCCGTTTGTAGAACTCATCTACTATTTGCTCAATACCTTGCTGTCCGCCAAGTTTGTTGAATAATGTGTCCATATCCTTATTCCTTTGAGGCGAGTTGGATGCTGTCTGTTGTAAGTAGCACTTAAGCATTGATAGGAAGAGAAAGATATGGGTCAAATCCTACTTAATGTTTCAGGTCAATGCATATTACGGTATCTTTGTACACTACCTAAATCCTATGGATTTACCGCTTCCACCACAAGATTGTGGCTAACTCGCTCGCGTAACCTTGCTTCAATAGCAATCTTCAGAGTGGCGGTGCTGCTGGAACACGAACCGCAAGCACCTTGTAACAGAACCTTCACGTGAAGGACACCTTCGCTCACGCCTTCTACGTCATACAGTTCCACGTCTCCGCCATCAGCAATGAGAACGGGTCTGACTTCTTCATCCAGAACTTTTTGAATGAGTGCGATTTTTTGCACAGGGGTTAGCCGTTTTGAGGATTGCACCCCATTAGTCTTGTTGAGGGAAGTACCCACAGATATTGCGGATTCCTTTTGCACGGATGTGATAATGTCATCAATATTTGCTAAACAAGATCCACATCCTCCACCTGCTTTCACGTAATTTGTTACCTCTTCAGCGGTGATGAGGTTATTTTCCCGAATCACACGGCGGATTTTTGTCTCGCTGATGCCAAAGCAGGTGCAAACCAACCCTCCCTCATCATCATCCCCATGGGTAGGGAGAGGAATACCTCGGTAATTATAGATTGCTGCTTCTAGAGCTTCTTGACCCATCACCGAGCAATGCATCTTTGCTTCTGGCAATCCGCCAAGGTACTCAGCAATCTGCTTGTTACTAACTTTCAGGGCTTCATCTAGGGTTAGTCCCTTAATTAATTCTACCAAAGCTTCAGAAGAAGCGATCGCACTAGTGCAACCAAAAGTTTGAAAACGAGCATCGCAGATTTTTTCAGTATCTACCTGAACCTTTAGGTGCAATCTCAGAGCATCCCCGCAAGCAATGCTCCCTATTTCTCCGGTAGAAATTTTAACTCCAGGTTCGCCAGTGTCTTCTAGCACCCCCTGATTTTTCGGATTGTAGAATAATTCCAATACTTTATCTGTGTAGTCCCACATAGTAGTTAGGAGTGAGGAGTGAGGAGTGAGGAGTGAGGAATGAAGAGTGAGGAGTGAGGAGTTAGGAATGAAGAGTGAGGAGTGAGGAGTGAGGAATGAAGAGTGAGGAGTGAGGAGTGAGGAATGAGGAGTGAGGAATGAAGAATGAAATAATTGGTGTTGAGCCACTAGTTATGAGTAACGAGTTCGACATAGAAGCCAGTTGTTAACTCCTAACTCCTAACTCCTAACTCCTAACTCCTCATTCCCAACACCCTGCATTTCTTGCAGCCAACCTGCTGCATCACTTTTGAAGGGGGAGAGGGCGCGTAGACGTTCTATAATACCGGGCATTACCGCTAAAACTTCATCAATTTCGGCGTCTGTGGTGTAACGAGAAAGGCTGAAACGGATGGAACCATGTAAAATGGTGTAGGGTAAGCCCATTGCCCGTAGAACATGGGAAGGTTCCAGAGATCCGGAGGTACAAGCAGAACCAGATGAAGCACAAATGCCGTGTTGGTTCAAGGAGAGTAGAATCGCTTCACCTTCAATATACTTGAAGCCAATGTTGGTGGTGTTGGGTAATCTGTGGGTTGGATCACCGTTGACTTCACAGTCGGGAATGGTGGTGATTAGGGTTTGCTCTAGGCGATCGCGTAGCCGCTTTTCTCTGGTAGTCGCCTCTTCTAAATATAACATTTCCAGTTCTGCTGCTTTGCCAAGAGCAATGATTCCCGGAACATTCTCTGTTCCTCCTCGCCGTCCGCGTTGTTGACTTCCACCAAGGATCATAGGACGGAACCTGACCCCGCGCCGCACGTACAAAGCACCAATCCCTTTAGGTGCATGAATCTTATGACCAGATAATGTTAACATATCTACGGTGCTAGCGTTCATGTTCATCGGGATTTTTCCGACTGCTTGCACCGCATCTACGTGGAACACAGCGCCATACTCTTTTACCCGTAACCCAATTTGCTCAATGGGGAATACCACGCCTGTTTCGTTGTTGGCATACATAATCGTCACTAGGGCAGTGTTACCCGTAAGCGAGGCTTCGAGTTCATCTAGATCCAATTGCCCCTGACTATTCACCGAAAGATAAGTAACAGTATATCCTTGGGTTTCCAACTGTTTACAGACACTCAATACTGCCGGATGTTCTACAAGGGTTGTGATGATGTGTCGCTTTTCTGGCTGGGCCAACAGTGCGGCTCGAATTGCTGCGTTATCTCCTTCGGTACCACCACTGGTGAAGATAATTTCTGATTCGTCGGCACCGAGGAGCGCTGTGACTTGTCTCCGGGCTTGATTAACAGCTTTACCGACTTGCCCACCAAATGTATGCATGCTGGAGGGGTTGCCGTAGTAGTCGCTTAAGTAGGGCACCATCGCCTCTACTACTTCTGATCCTACCTTAGTGGTGGCATTATTGTCAAGATAAATGCAGTTCTTTTGCATTGCTTCTAATTTGGTTTCACAAAAATGGGGAATGGGGAATGGGGAGGGGGGCAATGGGGAGTGGGGAATGGGGAATGGGGAAAAGAATATTGAATTTTTATTTTTCTTTACTCCCTACTCCCTACTCCCTACTCCCCATTCCCTACTTTCTACTCCCCATTCCTACTTTGACAACTGTTCGGAGAGTTTCTGGGAATAACAGTTAAACCAACGCTCCCAGTAATCTTGTTTTTTTGTTAAGTTTGCTACTAGTTTATTGTAAGTGGAGAACCAGCCTTCCCAATAATCTGTGGGCTGCTTGACGCAGCCGCTGCAAGTGGGACAACCAGCTTTACACTGAGCCACTGTATACACAGTATCAATGCAGTTTGTACAAAGGTTAGGGTCAATCCAGGGGCGATTGTCAATCATCTTGACTGCGCCGACGGGACATGCCTTTAGACAGATATTGCAGGAAATGCACTGACTGGTAATCTTGTAAGCCATGACTATTTTGGGGAATGGGGAATGGGGAATGGGGAATGGGGAATGGGGAGTGGGGAGTGGGGAATGGGGAATGGTGAGTGGGGAATGGTGAGTGGTGAGAGTAATTTTTAATTCTCCCTACTCCCTACTCCCTACTCCCCACTCCCTACTCCCTACTCCCTACTCCCTACTCCATTGTTTGTAAAAGTCCAAAGCAACCTTCTCAATCACGTCATAAGCTTCAACAGTCTGGATTCCAGCGTTGTGCAATTTTTCCTTGGGAGACTCACCAATCTTGGAAACTAAGACTGCTTTGCAATCGGCGATCGCGTTGATGATATTTTCTAAAGTAGCTTTTTCGCCAAATCCACTTTGGCAAAAATGGTCAATTTTGCGATGACCGATAAAATGAGCTTCATTGCCATCCACTTCGTAAATTTGAAATTCCTTAGCATGACCGAAGTGCTGGTTAACCAACCCGCTACCCTTTGTTGCTACTGCAACTAGAATTTTTGGACTGTTGTGTAGAGAGGTTGCATCCAACGTTTCTACATGAGTAGGTTGTGCTTTTTCCTTAGCTGCTTTTAATTCTGCTTTAAACTTCTCAATACCTGCGTGAACTTCTTGGCGTTCTTGGAGGTTATATTGTGGGGCCATTTCTAAGAATTTATCTTTGGTAAATTCTTGGCTGCGGTCTTCACCCAATAATCCTACTGCATCTGCCCGACACTGACGGCAATGACGCATCATCTTCATATTGCCTGCACAATTATCTTGCAATTCCTTGAGTTCTTTAGGCTTGGGACCGCGCTGACCCGTCAAGCCGAAGTGGGTGCCATGTTCTGGGGCAGAAATCAGGGGCATAATATTGTGCAGGAATGCGCCTTTGGAACGAATGACCTGATTGACCTCGATGAGGTGCTGATCGTTAATGCCCGGAATCATCACCGAGTTGACTTTGCATAAGATGTCGGCTTCTTTGAGGGCTTGCAAACCTTCCATCTGCTTCTCGTGGAGAATTTTGACTCCTTCAATGCCTCTGTAACGCTTGCGGTTGTAGTGAACCCAAGGATAAATCTTGGCTCCGATTTCCGGGTCCACCATATTAATAGTAATAGTGACGTGATCTATATTGAGTTGTTTAATGCGATCGACATATTCGGGAAGCATTAAACCGTTGGTTGATAGACAAAGCTTAATATCTGGTGCTTGTTCTGCAATCAACTCAAAAGTGCGGAAAGTTTGTTCTGGATTCGCCAGTGGATCGCCAGGACCTGCAATGCCCAACACAGTCATTTGGGGAATCTTGCCTGCAATTACCAAAACTTTATGGGCTGCTTCTTCTGGTGTTAGCAACTCGCTAACCACTCCAGGACGACTTTCGTTGGCACAATCGTATTTGCGATTGCAGTAGTTGCATTGAATGTTGCAGCCTGGGGCGACGGCAACGTGCATTCTTGCGTAGTGATGATGGGCATCTTCACTATAGCAGGGATGATTGGCAATGCGTTGTTTGAGTTTTTCATCCATTTCCACGGTGGCGCTGCCGTCACTGGTGCATCCGCAACCACCGGATTTTGCTTTGGTTGTGGTTTCCGTAATGGAGGAGGTAACGATTCCTGTAGACGCTGGTGTCATTGAATTTCGCAAAGGTCGGTGGACGGGCTGCCACTGTGGGAGATGTGTATGATATTACCCAGGAAATGAAGTCGCTTGACTGTAGGACAGGCATTAAACCCAAGTTTTCGTGACTGGTGTGTGTCAACAGTTGAAACATGGGTGAAATCGTTGCAGACAGCCGCGACTTCTGTTCACAAGGGCATGGTGCTATCTCATCCCTCCACTCACTCATCGCACTTTTTGTTGTTAGCGCGTTAAGCGTTTGGCGATATAGGTTTTATATCAGCCGTCCCAAGAGAGGGCAGCAAGGGTGACCTGCATAGAATTTATTGGATTGATTAAGTTTGTACTCAAAACCTGAAACCCTGATTTTTAGGGCATCAGAAGATTTATAAAATTTTTTTTCGGGTAGGGGTACTAGTATTTTTAGGTTGGGGTGCGAGTATTTAGATAGGAGGGGGCAGGTATTTGTGTACTCAAACAAAACTCAATTCCAGCAAGGGTTTGAGCTAAATTTTATGTTTTTTTAAGCTATCCCCACTTGTACTCAAAGGGTGATAAAATGTCGCCTTGAGCACTAACTCAAAGGGGATTTAAGTTTCGGAAATCAGGAGTAGGCTGAAAGGGTCTACTCCTGAAATGTGCGAAATTCAATTCTGTATCCAGAATATCATTTTTTTTCGAGAAAAAATTCAACTTATATTTTTTTAATTTTTGGGGCAGTTCCCTGCTATTGTCACAGCACAAAAAACGCTTTCATCGTTGGGCTGATTTTTCTGTTACACTGCTAGATATGGAAAAGTGTAGCCACATATATACGGCAATCCGGTATTGGTTCGTAGTAGCGCTTTAGCGCCGGTATTGGTTCGTAGTAGCGCTTTAGCGCCGGTTAAATCGCGGTTTTTTTGCTTCATTCAGCCTTCCAGTTTGTCGGATAACCCCTGACTCATTGTGCAGTCGCGCCATATAGATTCGTAAAGCTTCTTCATCCTCGCTGTGGGTAAGTGCATAAGTTCTGAGTTCTTTTTGACTCATCTGTTGAAACTCAGGCTTCAGTGTCATCATCTACCATCTACAATAAGATTAAGATAGTTTTGCTTGATTCCGGTCGAAAAAATGCCTATCCAACAAATCAGTACAGAGTATATTCCCATAGATCCTGACTATTGTGGCGGCAAAGCTTTTCCCAGGCAGTCAAAGCGTTTGACGACCACTTTGCCATAGAACGCTTTGATGCGCGTGAAAATTATGGAGAGGAGCGTATCAACCTGATTGGTATGTGTAACGGCATACTGCTGCATGTAACCTATACCGAACGGGGAGAGCGTATCCGGTTAATATCAGCCAGAAAGGCGCAAAAGCATGAACGAAACGACTATTATCGCGAGAATGCACAAGGATGGGACGGTGGTTGAGGTATTGCCTGACGGAAGCGAAAGACCCTTTCCCGAACAGCCCATGCGTCCTATGACGGAAGAAGAAATTCACGCGGCGGCGTTTTCCGACCCTGATGCCCTCCCTATGACAGAAGCGGAGTTACGCAGCGCCAGACGTGTTCCCCGCGTTAAAACCATGCGCCGCGCATTGCGTTTAACGCAGGAGGAATTTGCAGTGCGTTACCATATCCCGCTTGGCACGTTGCGCGACTCTTAGCAAGGACGCAGCGAACCAGACCAGACCGCAAAGGCATACCTTAAGGTGATTGCTGCCGAGGAAAGAAGCTATCTATCAGGCATTGCAGTCTACTCCGCATTAAGAACTGATGTTTTTGCAACAGTGCCTGAATAAAGTGATGCAAAATCGTGAATCTGGTATATTTCTTGTAAGTTAATTCGATGAGAATTATACCTGAAATAAAAATGTTGGCTAATACGAGTCGCCGATTGGTTAGAAAGAGGTTTATTCTTGGCAAAACAACCCATAGCAGAGCTTTTTGGCTTTCCCCCGGATAGTAATACTGAAGAAGCCTCCCGGTACAGGCGCAACAGGCTTTGTCCTTACAACAATAAGGTTCCCAATTGCACGAAGGATAGCGTTATCGAGCCGTTAGGAGTATGTACGATTTTTCACGGCGATACATTGGCGGTGATTTGTCCGGTACGGCTTCGCCAGGAATGGATGATAGCAGAACAAACTGCTGCATTCTTTTTCCCGGAAGGCACACGTTGAACAACACTTGTAGAAGTTCGCCTGAAAGACAAATTTGGAAAATCCGCCGGCAACATTGATGTGGTGTTGGTGGCCTATGATGAAGACGGCACTATAACCGATTTCGGATCGCTGGAAGTACAGACCGTCTATATCAGCGGAACCCTCCGCAAAACATTTTTTAAACCTGTTATGGATGATAGGGAGAAGTATCTTGCTACTGATTGGGAGCATAGCCGGAAGAAGAACCCTGCCCCGGATTACCTTTCTTCTTCACGCAAGCGGCTTGCTCCACAGCTAATTTTTAAGGGAGGCATTCTACATGCATGGGGTAGAAAACAGGCTGTAGCCGTGCATAGTGCTTTCTACAACACGTTGCCGGAACTGCCTGAGGTTCCCAAAGGACAGGCCGATATAGCGTGGCTCATTTACGATATGGTGTACGATGAGCAGCAAAAACGTTATAATCAGAAACTTACCCGAACGGTATATACCCAATTCAAGGCGGCACTTGACAAAATCACGATCTCGGAGGCTGGCTCTATAGAGGATTTTCTTAGCAACTTGCAATCGAAGCTCAATGCAAAACTAGACGGTGCAAGCCTTGCACAGCTTGCTGATACACCGACCAGTACGCCTACTGATGATTCAGATTTGTTAGATAAACTGGAGAACCTATGACATTGGGCATTCAGACAAATCTCTTTCCTGATATGGTTCACACGCAGGTTGTAAACGTGGCATCCGTTCCACAGCGCAGCCCCTTTCGCTATCCAGGCGGTAAGACATGGCTGATTCCCCGAATCCGGCAATGGTTTCGCAGTCAACCAGTCCGCCCAGCCGAGTTAATAGAACCATTTGCCGGTGGTGGTATTGTGAGCCTTACAGTGGCCTTTGAGCAGCTTGCGGATCGTGTGCTCATGGTTGAGAAGGATGAGAATGTATCTGCCGTTTGGGAAACTGTTCTAAATGGTGGAAATCATCGTCTGGCAGAACGCATTGCAGGTTTCGATATAACACCTGAGACAGTCCAGGCTGAACTTGCCAAAAACGACGTAACCCTCGAAGAAAGAGCATTTCAAACGATTTTGCGTAACCGGGTCAATCATGGTGGCATTCTTGCGCCTGGTTGTGGTCTTCTAAAGTATGGTGAAAATGGCTTGGGCATAAAATCCCGCTGGTATCCTGAAACGCTGCGAAAGCGTATTCTGGCTATCGGTCAGGTGAAGGAACGTATAGATTTTATTCAGGGCGACGGACTGAAAGTATTGGAAGATAATGCCGCGAATGAGGACACTGTTTATTTTATCGACCCACCCTATACCGCTGCTGGCAAACGCGCCGGCAGAAGACTCTATGCCCATAATGAACTGGATCACGAAGCCTTATTTGAAATTGTTGACAGTCTGGTCGGTGATTTTCTGATGACCTATGATAATTCCGAAGGGGTTGAGGAACTAGCACGCCAGCATAACTTCGACATCCAGACTATCGTGATGAAAAACACTCACCATGCCAAGATGACAGAGCTATTAATTGGCCGCGATCTTGATTGGGTGAGGACATAATTGGTACTTTTAGAATGCAAAACAGCTAACAGCTTCGGTGTTTGCAAGCTGGTACACTTACCATACTACTGGATTCCGGTATGTAGGATCTGGAGTACCCGAAGTTTTACTTGGTCGTCAGTGGTTGAAGACGCGGCGGCTGGTGGTGGATATGCCGTCGTCGGTGTTAATGCTGGGAGAATAAAATTGAAGATGATGAGGATATTTTTAAAGAAACTGAGTTCGTAAAAGCGACAGATGAAGGTAACCAAATTTTAGAGCAAATGTAAAGCGATCGCACCCCACACCCCCAACCAGAACCTCTAGTTGAACACGCCCCAATTATCTTGGGACAGGCGTGCGATGCGGAAGCCGATGATTAAGAATAGTGGACGGATATCAAGACACTAACCACCCATCTTTAACCAACCAAAAACTTGATTGACGGTTAGTGCAAGTTCTATTTCTGGTAAAAAAGGTAAGGAATCTTCTCCCTGAAGCAGGACTGGCTGTTGCTCTGGTAAAAACCCTAAAATACTGAGGTCATCAGGGTCGATAAACCATCCGAGGCGGCTGCCATTGTTCAGACAGTGGAGAATGTTGCCAATGACTTTGTTGGCTTTTTGTTCTGGCGAGAGAATCTCTATTGTCCAGTCTGGCGGAAGTTCAAAGTTATCGGGAACCTCATCATTAACGGTGAAGGGGATGCGACTCCACTTAAATACTGCTACGTCGGGTACGATTGAGCGTCCCCCAAAGCTACACCGCAATTCGTCCAAGGCATAGGCAATTTTCTGCTCTTCACTGACTTGATTGACAGCAGCACAAAGTTTACCCTGCAAGCGGCTGTGTCTCCCTTTCGGCATTGGCTTTTGAATAATCTCGCCGTTGATGTATTCTAGGCTTGGATCGGTTTCTGGGAGCTTCAGAAACTCGGACAGGGTGAGTGTTTGGACTGTTGCGGGGGTCATGGCTCCAAAATTGGTGCGAATAGGGGGATGTGTTCTGAGTTTAACACGCACGGGGGCTTGGTGGCTGATTAATTACTTCAATTCACTTTAATCGTCAAAAAGTTTATATCCGTGATATCTTGACCCATTCAGAATACGACCTAGACCAATGGAAAACTTAACTACATTTCCCCCAGACATTAATACCCATTGGAGCGCGATCGCACCCCTGCTTACGATTCGCAATGATGAAGAGTATGAGCAAGCAACCGAGCGATTAAATGATTTAATTGATGAAATTGGCACAAATGAACAGCATCCTCTTTATAATTTGCTTGAT
>JADQBA010000102.1 GCA_016903675.1 Stigonema ocellatum SAG 48.90 = DSM 106950
GCTGTTGTATTTATGCTAATTGTTAACAAAGTTGCAGGAATAATTACAACTTGTCTCAAGACCACGGCAAAAGCGTTAAGGAACACAGGGGTATAGGGGTGTGGGGAGTGGGGAGTGGGGAGTGGGGAGTGGGGAGTTATAAATTAATTCATAATTCATAATTCATAATTCATAATTCTCTGAGTCTTGTCACCTTGAGTTTAAAAGGTCCGCCTCCAGTTTCTCCAAAAGAGTGGACACGAACCAGATATGTCCCTGTCTCTGTGATGCGGGTAAAGAGGAGGGAATTACTGGTGTCGGGAGCATCATCATTTTCTGCTACCGTTGATCCATCTGGTCCAAGCAGTGTGATCATAGTGTCAAAGCTATCAGAGCTTAAATTAATCACCAGATTATCGCCCTTTTTCAACTTCACCATGTAATCGCGCGCGAATCCGCCCTGACCAGTGGGAATGTCTTTGTCCGAGAGTGTATCCGAAACTTCATTACTGGCAGGTATTGGTATTGGACTATATAACTTATTAACTTGAGCAAAAGTAGCTGTTGTATTTATGCTAATTGTTAACAAAGTTGCAGGAATAATTACAACTTGTCTCAAGACCACGGCAAAAGCGTTAAGGAACACAGGGGTATAGGGGTGTGGGGGTGTGGGGGTGTAGGGGTGTAGGGCGAAAGAGTGTTTTTTTCATGTTATCTATCTTTTACCGTAACGGCTGCTGCTGCTAATCCTAAGACTCCAATTCCCCCCTGAGTGAGTGTTTGCACAACAGACTTGGTAGTAGCACCCGTAGTATATATGTCGTCTACCAACAGCACTAAGGCATCTGATGGGCGACGAAAGTCTTTTCCTAATTCAAAGGCTGAAGCTAAGTTTTTTTCTCGCTCAGTGGCTGATAAATTATGCTGTGCCTTTGTCTCTCGTACTCGCTCTAAACCATTTAGTTTCAATTTTAACCCTGTTGTGTCACAGAAGCTTTGTGCTATCAGTGCAGCTTGGTTGAAACCACGTTGTTTTTGCTTGCTAGGGTGGAGTGGGATGGGAACAACCACAAGCTTTTGAGTGTACTTTGGCGAATTTAAAAGCCATGCTTCTCCTAACCATTGACCCAAAGGGCGAGCAATTTGGGGTTGATTTTCGTATTTCATAGCCGCTATTGCCCGTTTGAGAATACCGCTATACCTTGCCAACGCAAACACTGGCTGGGGGTTTTGCCAAAGAAAACTGGGTTCGGGTAAGTGACATTTTTGTAATTGTCTGTAACATTGTTGACAAAATTCTTCAGAGGTTGGACGCTGGCACAAGGGGCAATTAGATTTGAGAAAAAGGTTTAGTAAGCCTTTGAAATTTTGAGTCCAGGTGTGCATTTTAGGATGCGATCGCTACCTCTAGCTGTTGTAGCAAATATTTCCCTAATCCAAAACCCCTAACCGAATAATTACTAATTGCTTAGCTATGGATTCTCGGTTCTGGGTGCAAAGTAGCCAGTAACCCACTTTCAACAACGGCCAATTCATCCAGCCGTCGCATAGAGATATCACGGTCAAAGTAGGTATCAGCCATAACCCAGTAAACCCCATAGTGTCGTGCCTCAGACGCCATCAAGCTGCGATAAAATTTTGCTAATTCCGGCTCAGGACAGTGAGTAGCAAGCAATCCCAGGCGTTCGTGACTGCGAGCTTCTATTAAACCACTAATTAGTAAAGAATCCAAGAATCTATCAGGTTCTTTGGGGCGAATTTGCGCCTTTAAACCGGCACCATAGGGAGGTGGCGCAAGGGGACGCATAGCAATATTCCGGTGTTCCAACCATTGATTGACCAGTTCAAAGTGTTCTAGTTCTTCACGGGCGATTTTGGTAAGCTCTCGCACCATTTTGGCATTGGAAGGGTAGCGAAATATTAAGTTTAACGCCACGCCCGCAGCTTTGCGTTCACATTGGGAGTGGTCGAGGAGAATTATGTCTAAGTTGGCGATCGCCTGTTCTACCCAAGCCGGATTACTGGGTTGTTTCAAGGCGTTGATAGTCGGTAACTCAAACATGATGAATTATGAATTATGAATTATGAATTATAGCGGGTTTCATGTGCGTGAGGTACACCCGATATAGGGGCGCAAAGCCTTGCGCCCTAAAAAACGTACCTCATGGAATCGCAAATCGCTATATTTTCCTCTTTAATTACCAACTACAAATATTGATATTTTTTTCATAATTCATAATTCATAATTCATAATTCAGATGGTATGTGCGACAAAGCTGGATGATCCATCCCAATATTCAGCCTTTTCCACATTAACTTTGAGCAAAGCAATATCTGGTTCATCTAATCCTTTAGGAAACCAAGCTTTGAGTTCTGGTTTCCACAAATCCTTGATTTTGTTGCGATCGCGCACCAGTTGCGCCTGACCGGATATTGAAACATATCGCTGCTTGTGAGGATCTGAAAAACTCACGTTGACGCGCTGATGCTGCTCAATTTCAGTTACTTTATGAGAACTGGCGTCGGTGAAGAACCAGAGGTCTCCATCCAATTCAACTTCAGAGTTTGTTGACATTGGGCGGCTGTGCAAACTTCCGTCCTGATCAATTGTGGTTAGCATACCAATGTCAATATCTTGGATCAATTCGCGCAGCTTCTTAATTTTTTCATTACGGTCTGGGGAATTGCTCATTTTCTTTACTCTTGTCTTGATTTCCTAGGTCGAACGTAAGCGCTTTACTACAAGTCATTGTGACGTTTCGTCAGGCTCTCTTATACTGTTAGCGCTGATACGGTTCGGCTGCTTGCACCTAGAGATGGAATTTTTTGCAAGACAATTGCCTCAACAGAGTTATCATCTCTCTGTGGTCATAACTCTGGGGAAAAATTAGGCGTTGCTGAATTGAAGTATGAAATGAAAAAATCGGGTATTTTAAAACTCTTTCTCTCTGCGCCTTTGCGACTTTGCGTGAGGCAAATTCATACCGTGATTCAGCAACGCCAGAAATTAAAAAGAGGTTTTAGATAGCTTTGGTAGTGGAACGGACTGGTGATAATCAATCCTGCTGCCATACCGCCCTCGCTCGTAAACGTGATCAAACAGCTCTTGTAACGGGACGATCGGTTCTGGATCATTGGGTTTGAGTGGAATGGGAAAACTCGGCAAGGGTTGCTGAAGGGTAATTCCGTAAAGGTCAGCCCTTGGACGATGTTGACTTCGACTAATCAGAATTCGATAAACACAAAGCGATCGCACCCCCAAAATCGCCATTGGTTTTGCTCCCCGGAGCAAATCCAATTCCACCAGATGAGTCTCACTCCCCAAGATCAACCGACGCTTTTTCTCGTAAGCTGTTCGTCCTTCACCACTGCGTTTATTTTTGGGAGATAGGAGTTCAATCACCGCGATCACATCATCAGTGCCCATCTCCCGTACTTCTAAATAGCGCTCTTTTACTTCAATCGGCATAGGTACCGCAACCGTTTCAGGGCGAGGCTGAGTGGCAACCACTGACTCTTCAACTGATGGTACTTCTTCCGATGGTGGGTTCGATTGTCTGGAAAACACGATTGCATCCGGAATCCCGATCAGTAGTTCATTGTTACCCTCATCGCTTTGATATGTTCGGGATTCCACGTCCACATAGTAGAGCGGACTTAGTTGTGGCTCAATGGCTTCGGCGATCGCCACCATCATTCGGGTGTGAAACGACGACCAGAAGGCAGGATATTCCAGATAAGGGTCCATTCCTGGAAAGGGAGAGTGCATGGTAAAAGGTCTGCTGCATCCGCATTTCCATCAGTATATCCTAGCCATTGTGAATCTAGTAGCCTGTCAAGTCAACGAGATAGGATTTTCTCGATGTCAGATAGCTGTACAGCACCAGAGACAGTTTCACTGCTAATCACAAAGAAGGGTGTACCAGAAAGCCCCAATTTCTCACCGAGTTCCATATCTTTATAAATTGCAGTTTCAGCTATTCGTCTATCCTGTTCAAACTTTTCCAAATCCAAATTTAGGTTTTTGGCAGTGTCTAAATATAACTTCTCACCCAGTTCATTTTGATGGGTAAATAGCGCATCTTGATATGGGTTGAATTTGCCCTGCCCAAATGCAGCCCAAGCTGCTTTAGCTGCGGGCATAGCTTCAGAATGAATTGATATTAGGGGGAAATGTTTGTAAACTAATGAAACCTCATCTTGATGCTTGGCTATCAAAGTTTTCAAAATTTCATGCGCCTTAGCACAGTAGGGACATTGAAAATCGGAGAATTCTATGAGTAGAATTTTTGCGTTAGGTGATCCACTGATGGGAGATTCACCAATTACCTTGACGGCATCGGTTTTTAAATCCTGTAAAAATGCCTGTCGTGTTTGCTGTAGTTGCTGTTGCTGTTGCTGCTGGTAAGCTTGTAAAGACTCCAGAAGTGCTTCTGGGTGTTCGCGGATGATTTGTAAGACTTGCCGTTCTAGTTGCGGATTTATGCGGCTAGCAGCGCTCACAGGAAATGGCCATCCTAATACTATACATAGTAAGCTAATGACTGTCAAGCTACGTAGCCACGGAAGTATTTGGCGGAACCAAGTGGAGAATGTAGTCATGGTAAAATTCATGAGGGTAAAATTTCAATACTCTTCTAGAGTATTACCCGAGATGAGTAGGAGCGATCGCTTAAACTTTGCTCTAAGAAACTGCTAACGACTAAAGTCGCGGCTATACAAACAAAGTCCTCGTTGAGTGGGACTTATACCAATTCCCCAAAATAAAGCTACAGATAGATACTGAAATATATGAAATATTTAGGATTACTTGTTTTAAGCATCGTTAGCTTAATTGCGTATGCCTCGATTGCTGTTACACAACCTCCTCCGACTCCTCCCCTGTGGCAGGTGTATGAGCAGTCGCTCAAGCAGGCGAAATATGTTGATCTCACCCATACAATCACCCCAAATATTCCGGTCTGGTCAGGATTTGGCAAGTCAAAGTTTCTCCCAGCCATCAATCCTAAGACAGGTAAGCCATATACTTATCAAGCTGATGGTTTCGAGGCAACTCACTATGATCTTGCCACCGATCAGCTTGGGACGCAACTAGATCCACCCGCTCACTGGAATCCGGATTATCCCGCCATCGACGAATTACCGCCTACCTTTGCCGTTCGCCCTTTAGTTGTTATTCCAATTCAAGTAATGGTTGCTAAGAACCCAAATTATTCTCTCACGGTCCAAGACATTCAGGATTGGGAAAAACAACATGGCAGAATTCCAGCAGAATCGGTGGTGTTTGTGCGATCAGATTGGTCCAAAGATTGGGCTGATCCAGCAATTGCGGCTCGAACTCAGTTTCCAGGCGTGAGCTTAGCCGCACTTCAGTTTTTGCACTTGCAGCGTAAAATTCTCTTCCACGGACATGAACCGCTAGATACCGATAGTACGCCCACACTGTCCGGGGAAGCTTGGCTATTGAGGAATGGTTACACTCAAGCTGAGGGTGTTGCGAATCTCGACAAAGTGCCGGAGACAGGCGCATTGGTTGCCATCGGCTATCCCAAAATCAAAGGCGGATTGGGTGGATATGCCCGCTACATTGCCATCTGTCCACCGAACTGGAAGTTTGGGGTATCTGTCAGGCAACTTCCGGAATCACCGCTGCCAAAAGCGGCAAAACCGCTTCACTGGGATCAGCAACACGATGTCAGAGTTCGGTGACATGCTTTTAGATTGATTCACTGGGAAACTATAAGCTTGTATGCCATAAATTGAATATTAACTCGAGTAGACTGTTAACCGAAGACTTATGACTGTCAACAGTTAGCAGTCAACGACCAAAACGAGTGTTTATAAAATTTAAACGCGCATCAGCTTATCAGGATTTTGGTGAAATGGTTTCTAGCAAGCTGACAGTAGCATTGACGACAACCTGAGCAGCGCCTGTCAAAAAGGAACGGTCTATAGTTCCTGGGACATCACTGGGTTGATGGTAGTGAGGAGTACGTAGATTGGCTGTATCCGTCACTAGCACTGCACCCACTCCCTGATACCAAAACGGGGCATGATCGCTGCGTAACACGTCGGGTGTCAGTAAGCCTTTGAGAGGTATTGGTAGCGTTAGCACAGGTGGTAAGTTTTCGCTCTTTTGGGTATTGTGAAAACTACTCAGCAGTGGTAGATGTTCTGCATCTCCAACCACTGCCAAAAAGTCGCCCTTGTCACTGGGTGGGGTGACGGGTAAACCTACTGGGTATTTCTGACACCCAGCAGTGTAGCAAGTAAAACCTACCATATCCATCACAATAACGCCATGCAGATTTTGCAAATGCGCTTTATTTGTCACAAAAGCCTTACTCCCTAAAAGTCCGGCTTCCTCCCTGTCAAAAAATGCTAACTGTAACGTCCGGGGAGTGGGTTGTGAACCGAGAAGTCGGGCAATTTCCAGAACTACAGCAACACCACTGGCGTTGTCATCAGCACCAGGTGAAATAAAAACTGTATCGTAATGGGCTGCGACAAGAATTGCTCCCCCTGCTTTATTTGTACCTTGTCGTTCGGCAAAAATGTTAACACCGTCAGTGAATTTTTCTAGCTTGGGTTTCCAGCCTAATTTTTTTAGTTCAGTTGTAATATAATTGCGGGTACGCGATCGCTCTGCTGGGGTATAGCGTGTAAAATTCAACCTTTGAATATGGGCTAACAGCTTGGTAGCAGAAACTTGTGGGGCGCTGACCACTTGCTGTGGTTGAGGCTTTTCTACTCGCATCGTTTCAACGACCAGTGGCTCCTCCCTTTGCTTCATATCCCCACTACAACCCACGAGTATAGCTGTAGCCAGTACAAACAGCACCAACAAAATCGATTTTTGCTTTCGATACATCTGTACCTTTTGTTTTCATAGTTTGTAGTTGCGCTGTCTTCGCCCTTAGCGCAACTACGAGCGCAATCTATAAAATTTACATTCCGTTACATAGTTTTGTTTTTCATCGGCGACTTATTTAAGTAGATTCACGCATTAATTTACTTTTTAAAGCCATGTATTTCTTACTAACTGTAATTCTACAGTTTTTTTGTTTCTGTAACAATAGCTAAAAATCCTTATTTAAGGAAATTTACAGAAATAATCGCCAGAATTGCCATAAAAAATTAAATTTGCTTCTGTAAATTTCCTGAGGGCTTTTATTTGAAATTGTCTTTAGTATAGAGAGTGACATAAATAAATTATACAAAGTTTGATTGAATGCAGACATAATTAAAGCCTATAAGTATGTAGCCTGATATCTTGCACCTCGACCTATAAACCACGAAGCAAACAATAATAACAGTAATTCTCCAACTAATTCAGTCCTCTGTTAGAGGACTTATGCTATGAGCCTGGGACTTCGAGTCCCAGGCGGATGTGGGCTTATCCAAGTTAAGGTAATTACGAATTACGAATTACGAATTATTCGGTCAAAGGCTCTTGACTTCAATCGGTGCCATCATGCCCTTGTCTTCGTGTTCTAGGATATGACAGTGGTAAACAAAAGTACCTGCGATACTCGTATCTTGCTGAGCGCCCCGGAAATCCATTCGCAGTTTAACACTGGGAAACGGGGTTTTTGGCGCACCGTTCCAAGCAGGGAGATTAATTGTGTCGCGCATCATCCCGATCTCACTCGCATCAGAACTTTCCAAGACGAGGAAGTGGATTTGGTGCATATGGAAGGCGTGGGCTTCCTGAGATCGGTTTTCTATAGTCCAATCCTCAGTCGTTCCCTCTTGAACAGTGACATCGGGAGTCTTGAAGTTTGGATCGTAAACTTTAGGCTTATTCCCCAGCACAGTGATATAGAACTGCGACGGTGTTACACTTGGGTCTGTTTCAGAGAAGTAGAGCGTACGCTGCTGTATAGGATTCCATTGACTTAATCCAGAGAAACGATCGCCCAATACCTGGGTTAAGTCAACCGTTAATTCAGGAGTTTCCACCGAAGCTTGTGACAAGGCAGCAGCAGTAGGTTGTGCTTGCGTATCAATTTTAGCTATTGTTCGTTGAGGGTCATTATCACCTTGTGTCCCTGTGTCATAATTTAAGGTAAGAAACTTGGCATCCAAGACACCAACTCCAGGACCTTTAATGATGAACTCTGCCCTTCCGGCTGGGGGTAGGAGAATGTGGAAGACTGGAAGAGTGTAGTCTTTGGATCCATCAACATTGATTGGAACACCATCTCTCGCTACCAACTTAAGTGGCTGAACCTTGCCATCGTATTGAACTTGCAAGTCTAAATAGGTATCTGACGCTGTGTTAGCCACACGCCAAAATTGTTCTTGATTCGGTTGCATTTCAATGACAGCAGGCGGATCGTACTTACCCCCGCCAAGGTACCTAATTGGGACTGAGTTGATTGAAATATCTTTGTCTGGTTGAGCCGTGTCGCTTGTGGGAAAATCCTTTGATAGTTCCATATCACGCAAGACAAACACCCGTTCCGGAAGTTTAGCAGCTTGCGTGTTATACGACCCAATGCCTTCAACAATGATGGCACCTGTTAATCCGCTAAGCACTTGCTCTTCACTCTGCATGTGGACGTGCGGGTGATACCAGTACAGTCCTGGAGGTTCTTTCTTTGGAATTTGGATCTTAAACTCGAAAGTCTCGTTCGGCTTAATCACCGTCTTCACAACTTCGTCCTGATGGCACTGTGGGGACACGTTTAAGCCATGGTAGTGAAGGCTGGTTGAATTTGGGGGTGCCATTCCTCCAACACAGAGAGTTTGTTGGCTGACCGGCACTGATTGACCTGTCAGTCGGTTAGTCAATCTCAGTACGAGGTCTTCCTTACCAGGACTCAACCTTAGGGTTGGTGCTTCCAAATTACCATTGACTTGATAGCAGTTTTGTCCTGGGGCAATTTTGAGAACCGTAAAGTTTGCCGGATTGGATACATTGGGATTCCGGATTTCTGGTGGGTTTTTGACAATACTTCCCGCAGTCGGTCGGGCGCAAACAGAAGATGAGGATGTGGTTTGTGACATCCCTGGCAACACATATATCACAGCAACAAGAGGAAAAAAAACACTGCAAGCAATCTGAAAGATTTGCCTCAGTTTTCTCCTCTTAAATACCCCTGCGATCGCTGCAAGCTTTAATGCTATTAGTCCAATGATTCTTGTCATGCTAGTGTTTCCCTCACATATGTAGGTGTTTTCGTAGCAGGCGGACATAAAACAACTTGGACTGAAACTCTTACTTTTTAGGCGTTGCTAAATTAATCATGAATTACGTTTAGTTACGGATTTTTAATTTTCTCGAACACTTGTACAGACGCGACATGTCACTTCTATACAAAATGGTGATTTTCACAATCCAGATATTGATTCAGCAATGCCTATTTTTAGGTTTGTTTCCGAAAGTTTGTTATGTACTGAACAGTATTTTTGCATAACTGGCTATGAAAATCTTTTTAATTGAACCAAAAATTCAAAAAAATCTATCTAAAGATAGACGACATAATATATATTAATTTTATTACCCAAATTTTATATATAGGTGCTAGTAAAATCAACTTATGCACTTTTTTTGAACCACGCCTTTAAGTATCCCGGCGATCGGCTAGCCCTACCCCCCGAATTAATCGCCAGCATAGGAGAGGGACGGTGGCTGGTGACAATTTAACCCGTATCCCCCTCTCCAGTCCCCCTGGCAACGCGCAATCATGATGCTTTTCTGAATAGCTACGCAGCGGAAGATGAGGGACTGTATGATGATTACACCCGGTGATATTTGGATTGCTGAAATCCTATTTACTGACGCTCGTGATTGCTAAGATTGGTCATATTTCCAAAGCAGATGCTCAACAGCTAATGGATATCTGGAATTGTGAGGTTAAACCAGTTTTAGTGTGAGCGATCGCCCGAAGGAAGATTTTGATGTTTTAGAAAGCTTGCGCCGGTTGGCATTTAGTGAAAAAATAGCACAACCAAAACAATTAGAACTGTGGTTGAATAAAGGCGCTCATTTGTGAAAACTGACAGTATTTTCTATCGCCTGTTTCAAGAATTTCCCAGCATCTTTTTTGAACTGATTGGTGAACCACCACAAGAAGCGAATGCTTATCAATTCTCATCTGTGGAAGTCAAGCAAACAGCGTTCAGAATTGATGGTGTATTTCTTCCTACACAAAAAAGAGATATTCCACTTTACTTTGTGGAAGTTCAGTTTCAATCCGACTCGGAAATTTATGCCCGCTTGATTGCAGAAATTTGTCTATACTTGCGGCAAAATCAACCCTCAAATGATTGGCGTGCTGTGGTCATCTATCCCACTAGGGGTATAGATACAGCAGATATTAAGCACTACCGTGAATTTTTTACCAGTCAGCGTGTCAGCCGGATATACCTCGACCAATTGGGCGAAGCTGTATCCTTACCTATTTCCCTTGCCACTGTTAAATTAGTGATAGAAAATGAAAAGACAGCTATTAAACAAGCAAGGGAACTGATAGATAGAACTCAGCAACAGATAAGCTCACCACAGCAACAACAGCAGTTACTACAATTAATAGAGACTATCTTAGTCTATAAGTTTTCCACAATGAGTCGGAAGGAGATAGAGGAGATGTTTGGATTAAGTGATTTGAAGCAGACAAGGGTTTATCAGGAAGCACTTACCGAGGGTCGGCAAGAGGGTCGGCAAGAAGGTGAACAAGAAGGCACTCGACAGCAAAAGTTCAGAACAGTACCTTTGCTACTAAGATTAGGGTTGAGTGTGGAAGATGTTGCACGGGAGTTGGAGTTAACTGTAGAGGAAGTCCAGCAAGCAGCACAACAATAACCTTCCGTGCCAGAAAACTCGTAAGATTGCAACCAAGGTTGTAGAGACGCGATTAATCGCGTCTCTACGGGGTTTTGCGATCAGGGTAATTATTTCAGCCCTTGCAGTATTGCAATCTGTCCAACTGACAGTTGAACCCACTACTCCTCTTAGTCCTCAAGAAATGCTACAACTGGCGGCTCAAGTGTATGAGGGATTATCAGCAACGGACGTTGACGAAATTGAAGAAATCACCTTGAAGCGAGACAATTTTTTCTCTCACAGAACTGAAATATGAGCCAAGAGCAAGTGCTTTTAGATAATATAACTGGTTAGCTTAACTAATGTCTCTCCTCACAGATTACACTTGGCAAACTAAATATGACTCCGACACTTTAAGTTTGATTAAATGGAAGGCTATATGGACAATGTTATGGACTTAATTCCAATACCCGTGAATGAATGGAATCCAGGGCTATTTCATTCTACACTCTTTGCCTTGAACTGAAGTTCAAGGCTCAAAGCTCAAGTCCGTTGAAACGGACTAAATTTCTGAAAGTTCTAGTCGGCGGTATGCCGACTTCAGCTATTAGCCTAGGAATAAATTCCTAGGCGTGTGGGTTGCGAGTGAAGAATGAAATAGCCCTGGAATGGAATCAGAGGGCAGTTAGAGAGGGCTATTTCATTCACGGGTATTGGACTTAATTTTACTCCCCATCAAGATAGCGGTTTTGCCAAGTTTGACGACGTGTCTTTTGACAAAAGCAAAAATTTTCGATAATTTTTTTGGTGTTGCTGAATTTGGATATGAAATTGTTTTTTTGTACAACCACGATTTTTGTAGAGACGCGATTAATCGCGTCTCTACAGATGACGTTTATATCGTGAAAAAATAAAAATGATTTCTATCGTTCGTAGTTGCGCTTTAGCGCTAAAGCGCAACTACGAACCAAAACGCGACGAATTTATGAAGCGCTTTACTAAGTTTGGCGATGAGTTGCATTTGCTACGTGATTTTTACGTATTCATATCTTGATTCAGCGACGCAGAACAATCACTTTTAAACATTCGCATTTTTAATTTTGCTGGATTTATTGCTCATCATGGTCCTGGGGTTCCTGGGAAGTTTTGGTCACTGTATGGGGATGTGTGGTCCCTTGGCGGTGGCGTTTTCCTTGTCTCAAAAGCAAGAAAGTTCCCGTTGGCAACAGGAATTATATTTCCACATTCTGCTAAATCTAGGGCGGATGTTGAGTTATACCTTAGTTGGTGCTGGTATTGGGGTGCTGGGTTCGGTGTTGCTTGCTAGCGGACAAATGGCTGGAATAGGTAGCGAATTACGCCGATGGATGGCAATTATCACTGGGGTGATGTTGATTTGGTTTGGCATAGGACAAATAAAACCCGATTTTTTGCCTCGTATTCCAGTGTTACATCCCCTGTTAAAAGACAGTTTACACCATCGCTTAAGTGCGGGAATGGTCAAGCTTTCCCTCCAAACCCGATGGTGGACACCTACTCTTTTGGGGATGACTTGGGGTCTGATGCCTTGTGGTTTTCTCTATGCTGCCCAAATTAAGGCTGCGGAAACTGGTAGTTTGTGGAGGGGTGCAGCTACAATGCTGGCTTTTGGCTTGGGAACGCTACCCATGATGCTGGGTGTAGGCGTCTCTACCTCCCTAGTTAGTAAGGACAGGCGTAGTCAATTATTTCGCTTGGGTGGTTGGGTGACTCTCACCATTGGTTTGTTAACTCTGCTGCGGACTGGCGACACAATGGTAGATTATACCGGACACGCCGCGTTGATATGTTTGATACTAGCACTCATTGCTCGTCCCATCAGCAGGTTGTGGGCGCAACCCCTGCGTTACCGTCGTGTGTTGGGAGTCGGCGCTTTTGTGCTGTCTTTAGCTCACATGACTCATATGATGGAACACTCATTAGAGTGGAATTTTGCGGCTGTTTTTTTCTTACCGCTAGAGTATCAATTGGGTATGGCTGCGGGTGCTGTAGCACTAGCTATGATAACACCAGCCGCCCTCACCAGTTTTGACTCCTTGCAGAAGTCTTGGCGTCAATGGCGACATATTCATCTACTAAGCGTGCCAGCTTTACTCTTAGCTGCCATTCATACAGTACTCATTGGCTCTCATTACCTAGGTTCTTTGCAATCTACCTGGGAGAATAAATTAGCCACATTCCTCTTGGGAGTCGTAACGCTGTTTGTATTGCTAGTGCGGAGGGGAGGGAATGGGGAATGGTCCATGGGGAGTGGGGAGTAGGGAGTGGGGAATGGGGAGTGGGGAGTAGGGAGTGGGGAGGAGGGACTGGTCCATGGGGAGTGGGGAATGGGGAGTAGGGAGTGGGGAGGAGGGAGTGGGGAGTAGGGAGTAGGGAGGAGGGAGTGGGGAATGGGGAGTAGGGAGTGGGGAGGAGGGAGTGGTCCATGGGGAGTAGGGAGTGGGGAAGTGGGGACTGGTCCATGGGGAGTAGGGAGGAGGGAGTGGGGAGAAAAGGAAGCAAGCAAACAATTGTCATTTGTCCCCATGGACCATTCCCCACTCCCCATTCCCCACTCCCCATGGACCATTCCCCACTCCCCACTCCCCATGGACCACTCCCCACTCCCCATGGACCACTCCCCATTCCCCCCTCCTCTACTGGTGTCGGTGTTGATGCCACTGCCAGGAGTGAGCGACAATCTCTTTGAGTGATGAGTATTGGGGATGCCAGCCTAAGATTTTTCTGGCTTTGTCGCTACTGCCAATGAGAACTGGTGGGTCGCCAGGACGGCGATCGCACTCCAATATTTTAATATCCCGACCTGTGACAACAGAAGCTGTTTCGATGACTTCTTTGACTGAGAAGCCGTTCCCGTTGCCTAAATTAAAGACTTCGCTGTCGCCGCCTTTTAGGAGATATTCCAAACCCAAAATATGGGCGTCAGCCAAATCGCTAACGTGTATATAGTCCCGAATGCAAGTTCCGTCAGATGTGGGGTAATCTGTGCCGAAAATTGAGATAGACTCGCGCTTACCTAAAGCTGTAAACAGCACTAAGGGAATTAAATGGGTTTCTGGGTTATGGTCTTCGCCAAGTTGACCATTGGGGTCAGCACCAGCCGCGTTGAAGTAACGGAAACGTACTGATTTAAAACCGTAGGCTACACTAAAGTCAGAGAGAATCCTCTCTACCATGAGTTTACTAGCGCCGTAGGGATTGATGGGATCTTGGGGATGGTCTTCTGTAATGGGTATGATTTTCGGTACTCCATAGGTGGCGCAAGTGGAGGAAAATACAAATTTGTCGATGGACGCTGCCAGCATTGCTTCTAACAGCGTCAGGGTGCCTAATACATTGTTGCGATAGTATTTAGCAGGGTCGGTTACCGATTCTCCCACGTATGCATAAGCAGAAAAGTGCATAACTGCTGCAATATTGTGAGTTTTGAATAGATTATCTAGGAGGGGGCGATCGCCTGTGTCTCCTACTACAAGTTCTACCTGTAAAACTTTTTCTACCAAGTCTCGATGCCCATACACTAGATTATCGAGTATGACCACGTCATAACCCACTCGCTTGAGAGCAAGTACCGTATGAGAACCGATGTATCCAGCGCCTCCCGTCACCAAAATTGAAGTTTTTCCAGGCGACATAGCTTTTCCTTCTGATTTAAGAACAACTCAATTATTCACCTAACCTAGGCTACTGATCCAGAAAATTACAAATAATAGACGCAGTTGAAAGAATTTGCTCTAAAATCACTACGATGGTGGTCTTTATGTGTAGGGAAGCCACCCCCATCCTCTGGTTTCCAGTGTTGAGGGGAGTGGCGTTGTGAGGTATTGAAGTCTGGTAACAGTGCGATTACAATTTGACGGTACAATAACCCCACAGCCCAAAACCTGTAGGCTAACCGCACAAGAAGATTGTGAGAGTGAATCTATGACATTTGTACTGCTAAGCCGGGTACTACTGTGGCTGCTTCTGGGCGCTATCATAGTCTCTTTGTTCCAGAGATTTCCCTCGGGAACTTTTGTAGGGCGATTGCTCTTAGTGATTGTGGTACTCATCGTAGTCCTAACATTTCTTAATCCTAGGGAACCTGTTATCGCTGAGTTGTGGAGGGTGGTGTCTTTTCCCCTCAGACCTCTGGGAGCAGCGATTTTGCTGTTGATTTTTTCTGCTCAAAGGATAAAGGGTGGATCTATAGACAAACCAGGAGGATATTTGGTGGGTTGGGCGCTGACTATTTTATTGTTGGCAAGTACGCCTGCTTTCGGCTTTTTACTGACTCGGACACCTGTAGCCTCAGCACCTCAATCCGAGGTGCTTGTGGCATGGGGCCAAGAAAGTACTACACCAACTGTATCAGATGTGGTGGGTGATAGTATACTCTCCTCTGGAAATATGGGTCAAGCAACCATAGCATTTAACTCCCTCGGCGCAAGAGTCATGCCCTATTTGTTGCAAACTCCAACTCCCAATCCTAGGGAAATTACTAGAAGAGGGTTGCGACTGGAAGACTTTGTGCCCAATGCACAAACGCTGGCACTAACAACGCAAGTGTGGGACGGTTATCTCAACCGGATTTACGTTTTCTTGCGTAGTGGTCGCTAAGTGTCATGACCCCTGACGGGGGAGCAAACCCCACGGAAAGAATCCGGGGGCTTGCAACTCCTCAGCATTTTGAATTATGACAAAATTTGCTCTTTGGTCGGCTGGGCTGTTGTTTGCTAGGACTGGCTGGTTAAGGATACTCTAGAATTAGAGTAAAATTCATTAAATTCTTAAGGTTGACATAAATAGACATCTCCAAAAATGAGCGTAAAACCCTTGTAAAACCGTTGTTGATGTTTAAGAAGAAGGTTGTACCAGATAAACTTCATCGAAAAGTAGCTCAATTGCTGCAATGGGAAAAACACGACGGCTTACCAAATTCGGTGCTTACTTACGGCCCCATTGGCGAGAAGCCACATTAGGCATTATCGCTTTGTTAATGGTCAATGGGCTGGGTGTTTACATACCCTGGTTGATTCGCGCTAGCATTGACACACTCTCAACCAACTTCAGTTTAAACCAAGTCATACATTATGTAGTCCTCATCTTCTCTCTCAGTTCTGCGATGTGGCTCATGCGTATGGCTTCTCGCATGTGGTTGTTCGGTGTGGGTCGTCAAGTAGAATTTGACCTGAAACAACGGATTTTTGAACACTTACTCCAGCTCGAGCCATCCTATTTTGCTACCAATACCGTAGGGGATCTGATTAGTCGGGCTACCAGTGATTTGGAGAATATCCGCAGGTTGTTGGGTTTTGCAGTCCTAAGTTTAGCAAATACTGTGTTTGCCTATGCCTTGACGCTGCCTGTGATGCTTTCCATTAGCGTGGATCTCACATTAGCAGCACTGGCAGTATATCCCTTGATGTTGTTTTTGGTACAACTGCTTGGCAATCGCCTCCGCACCCAACAGTTAGCAGTGCAAGAGAATCTCTCCGACATCAGCGAACTAATCCAAGAGGATATTAGCGGTATTGCCTTGATTAAAATCTACGGTCAAGAGGAAAACGAGCGTCGCGCCTTTGCTAAAAAAAATCAACAGATATTGCGGTCTAACCTGGATCTGGCAAAAAGCCGAAATGTATTGTTCCCATTGATTACAGGACTAGCAAGTGTCAGTTCTTTATTGATCATCTGGCTGGGGGCGACACGTATAACAGCAGGAACCCTTGCGGTTGGTGACTTTGTCGCACTGCTGATTTATGTTGAGCGTCTCGTTTTTCCCACCGCCTTATTGGGATTTACAATCACCACTTACCAACGGGGTGAAGTTAGTGTTGATCGCGTTGAGACGATTCTCACTGTCACACCGAAAATTAAAGACGCCACAGATGTCATTCATCTGCCACGAGAGCAAGTAAAAGGGGAATTGACAGCTAAAAACTTCAGTTATACATATCCTGGTTCTAACCAAGAGGCGCTACAAAACGTTAACTTTACCGTCACTTCAGGGGAAACTGTGGCAGTTGTCGGACCTATTGGTTCGGGAAAATCAACTTTAGCGAATGCTTTGCCAAGGTTATTGGATATTGAGCCGGGGCAGTTGTTTTTGGATGGGGTGGACATTACTAAAATAGCGTTGGCGGATTTACGAAGTGCCATCGCCTACGTTCCTCAAGATAGCTTTCTGTTCAGCACCACAATCAAAAATAACATTCGCTATGAAGATCCCATGAGCAAAGAAAAAGAGGTGGAATCAGCAGCGCAGTTGGCACAGCTTCACTCAGAAATTATTAATTTTCCCCAGCAATATGAAACAATCGTTGGTGAACGCGGCATTACTCTTTCTGGCGGTCAACGACAGCGTACAGCCTTGGCCAGAGCATTGCTAGTTGATGCCCCAGTGTTAATTTTGGATGATGCCCTTTCCAGCGTTGATAATCAAACAGCCACAGCAATCTTGAAAAATCTCTCCCGAAGTTCCGCGTCCCTCAGTACGGAACGTAAAACGGTGATTTTCATTACTCATCACCTCTCCGCTGCTGCTGCTGCTGACCGAATTTTTGTCATGGACAAGGGTAAAATTATCCAAACAGGCACCCAAATAGAACTTTTACAACAACCAGGACTTTACAGAACTTTATGGAGCCAGCATCAAGTAGAAGAATTACTCCATTAGTTCATTGTTGATGGTTGATAGTTGATGGTTGATGGTTCATTTTTCCTTGTCTAACAATTAACAATGAACTATAGGAATCCTAAATCATTTGTGAAAAATCTTAAGTGGTGTAGTCGGTGCACTGCCCACCAAAACCATGATATGGTGGGCAGTGCACCGACTACGTGTATTTCAAAAATCTGCGGAGGAATCCTATAGTTGATGGTTGATGGTTAATTGTTCCTTGTCTAACAATCAACAATCAACCATCAACAATCAAAAATTTAAAAAGCTCCTACCCGACCAAAAATAATGAAGAATGTTTTTAAAATCAATAACACGTCATACATTGGATACCATTTCTTTTGGTATTGCAAGTCTAAATCGACTATTTGTTCAAAATCTTTTACTTGAGAACGACCGTTGACTTGCCATTCACCAGTTAGACCTGGTTTGACATTTAAACGTTGCCAGTGACGTTGATTGTAGTGCTTTACTTCATCATCAGTCGGTGGACGTGTTCCCACCAGACTCATTTCGCCAACTAAGACGTTCCAAAACTGTGGTAGTTCATCCAAGCTGGTACTGCGCAAAAAGCGTCCTACCCTTGTGACTCGGAAGTCATGTTTATTTTTAAAGATGAGTCCGTTAGCTTCATTACTTACTAAAGATTTTAATTTCTCGGCGTCAGATACCATTGAGCGGAATTTACGGAGACGAAATATGCGTCCTTGGAGTCCGTAGCGTTCTTGTGTGAAAAAGATTGGACCTGGACTATCAATTTTGATAGCGATCGCTATTGGTACAAACACAATCGCTAGTATCAACAGCCCTATCAAGCTACCTACAATATCCAGAAAACGTTTAAACTTAGAATCTGCCGAAGGGTGAAGGCTAAATTGGAATGTCCAAGAGTTAGAATTTGAGCCTTCAATAAAGGTTGTGAATGGTGTTTGGTACATTTTCAGACCGAAATGTTAAGCTAAAAACTAAAAACGTATAATTACTTAACTCCATCTAGACTATATACTCAGCTTTATTGAAGGCAATCTAGTTTCACAGTAGTTTCACTGAATCTTCATCAAGATTCAGTGGATACTGAATTTTCATAAAATTCAGATAAAGCGAATATAATATATCTTATGAGGGATGAAGAATTGCTTGGGTTATGGGTCTTAGAGCCAATTGGGTGCGTATAAATTTCAGCAGCGGTTGACTCTACCAAGTACTGACCCATAACTCATCAAGGCTAACATCACAGGAGTGGCTAGGCGTTTGGAGGCATTACAGAGAAGGGATGAGTACCACTCCACTGCTCATCCTCCCCGAATCAGGGGAAATACTTAAGACCACGCCTGTTAAAACAGGACGTGTCGCTTTCCTCTCAGCCCTTTAGGGACTGAGTTTCCCGCATACCGGATTATTACTATGATTGTCGCAGCAGGAGTCGAGGTTAAAATTAGTCGCTTGGAATCGATTGTTGAGCAAATTGGAGAAGCCGTACTTGCTACCACTGAAACCATTGAACGTCTTGCTGAAAGAGTAGATACTCTTAGCACCCAAGTGGAAGAACAGGGAAAGCAGGTGCAGCAGCAGGGGTATCAAATATTAGCACTGTGTGATGCAGTACAGACTCTTGCTGAAACTCAAGATGATTCGCTGCAAAGGCTCACCCAACTTACACATACCTTAGATCGTTTAACGAGATTGATTGAAGAACCAGATGATTAAAATGCCACTCGATAAAGGGAGTGGGGAGTGGGGAGTGGGGAGTGGGGAGTGGGGAATGGGGAGTAGAGGGAATGGTGGTGTTTCTGTAATGAGTAACGGGTGGCGATCGCAGAGAATTATAGTCATAAATAGACGAAAGCAGCAGCACCGTCCCTTAAGCATATCTGCTTTTTAGAATCCCCGCGTCAAGAAACCAGGGACAGATGAATCGCGGTCACATATCTGGTATATTAGCTTTAGTGGGTGTAAAACTTGCTTCCATTCATGCTTTACCCTGAATTAACAGGGCTGTTAGCTAAAATACGCGCTTTAGGCGAGCGTTCTGTGATCGAAATGCTACAGTTACGCCTGCTTAGAAGTTGGTTCAAACTCAGCCTTTCAAGGTTCACTCTAGTTTTGTCCCCATTCAAAGTGAGTTTTTTTTTATGCTTAAGAATCCTTTGCGCGAAGAACCTCGTGGGCAGCGAGCCGCTGTAATTCGTTCAAACAATGAGTTTTTTCTCTTAGAATGGCTAAGGTCAACTGGTCGCCTCATAGAGCGTGAGCCTCAAGAAACTGAGTATCTAAATGAAGTAGAAGAAATCTCAGAGATGATAGAGGTAGATGATATCCCTTACGAGCTTGAGGATGACGATGTTGAAATGGATATAGAAGACTAGCTTTATTATTCGGCAGCGAGTTTGTGTTATCTAGCGTAAATAGGTTATGTTTTCACTAGTAACACTACTGTAGTACATGAGGGATTTGGTATAAACCTATCCATAGATGAATTCTGGTGTTCTCTCCGCAAGGGGCACTCAGTATTTTTACAAGGATTGATTTCTCAATAAATTCAATTTTTCGGCAATATACTCACCAACAACTGCTTCCGAACATTTCGTTTTCCACCAATTGCAAAATTGTTGGTGTGTTTCTTCCATAAGTTGCTGATTTTTGAGCAGCGTTTCCAGTACATTTTCTAAATTTCGCCAATCTCTGATCTGGATACTAGGAGAACCATCGTAAAACCACCTTGAAGGCAAAGCTTCTGTGACGACGATGCAACCATATCTTAGTCCCTCAAAAAAGCGATATGTCTCAAAGCTAGTACCTCTAGGAGCAAGACATATTTTTGCGTTCATCATTTTTTCGCTATAGCTGGTTGCAGATTGACGACTATCAGCTTCACCAAAAGCCGGAGTAATGGACAATTCAACTTTAAACTCAGGATGTTTTTCCTTGAACCTATTTAAACTCGATATCATTTTTTCTCGAGAAACGGTTTTTGGAGTTCTCAACCAGTGCTGCCAAGACCATAAGGGATAATTTTTGTGTACTGAACTGCCACAAAAAAAAATGTCTACAACCCGCTCTTCTATATCCTTGATTGGCAGATACTCTGAGTTGTAGTACCCCAGAGGAATGTCGTAGATGGGGGTAGTCTTGCCTGTGCCAGTTAACCAGCTTTTTAACTTGTGAAACTGATAATTGACCAGATAAGGCTGACGGACAATCCAATTTCTCATAAATTGAATTGTTGTCACTATGTTGAGATAAGAAGGCTGAAGCAAGGGATTACATCCGAGTATTTGCTGCGTACCATAGCACTTGAATATAGCCCCTACTTTGTGAAAATACTTTGGTACGCGACCCAACTCGTCTCCCAGGATGACAACAATCACATTATTCCCATAGGATGGGAGTTCATGCATTTGGTTCATTGTGACGTAGAACGTTAGACCTCTTTTTTTCAAATTCTTTTCTAGGGCTTGGAATACTTTACCGAAATAAGCAGCAAAGCCACAGTTAGTTGGATTGGGTTCGTATATATCCCACGGGATTAGTCCCTCTTCTGGTGTTATGTAGATATAGTATTGGTTGGAAACTAACTGACTAACAGACATAAGTCTACTCCATAAATTTATCAAATCCTAGTTATTACTTATCAAGTAAGTCAAAACAAAGATATTATTTATTTATCACAAATTAATGAAATTATCAAATAAAACTTCCTCCAGATATAAAGTGTAAAAAAAAACATGATTGATTGACTTAATGTGTTTAATGTCTTAAAATGCAGGGCATGATTGTTGTATAGTAGGTCGGTTAAAATTTTCGGTGTATGCAAGACTAAGTGTGATTTTTATTGCACATTTACATAAAGAATAAAGTGTAATTGCTGAGGATATTCATAACTATCTCTTTTGTCACTTCCTCACCAGAGATTTTATTACTACAGGAAGAGGTCAATAATGTTAGCAATAATAAAGGTTTATCTATAAATATCCGTTTTATAGACACTGACATATATATTTAAGTCTCTTACCACTTACATCAATTATTGAGTAGGCGCAAGCGTAAAAGGCGTCCGAAAATTTTGCCCCTGATTTTAATTATGGGGTTCCCTACACCCTACGAACGTAACCTGCAACCCTTTTCATGGGTTGGGATTGACACACTAGACTTGGGGACAAATGGTCACCAATTCCCGAAGGGAGGCAACGCGAATGCGAACGCGTCTACATTTCTCACCAATCAAATAAGTAGCTCGACCTAAATAAACCGAACTGTAACAAAAGGTAAAGTTTTGAAAACCCTGACGATTGCTTCGCTTCACTCCGTTACCCTCAGCGAAGGACATAGTTATATTTAATTGCACTGACCTACTTAGAATTGCTATCTTTATAGGATAGTGTGTAGATGACAAAATTGGCAAAGCGCAGGGAGGGATAAGTTATAAATTGTCAGCAGCGGAACTGAGTCAGCCTCAACCTCATTGGTTTCCACACGGATTATATAACTTTATTCATTTTATAGGCTATCACGAGGTTTAATAAATTAATAACTCCCCATCAACCTCTTTATGTCCACAGATGCCTTTGAAAAAACAAATTGGGGCTGGCAATCTTCTCAGTTGCAACAACAAGTGGGAGAATGGCTAGAATACCAATTTTCTCGCTTCAACAAGACTATGCCAGAATGGTCGCTTGGTTCTTCAACTGCTTCAAGGCTAAGTAAGTTGCTGAACTTACTTTTTTGGATTTTGCTAAGCTTATTCTTAGCTTGGGTGGGTTGGCAGTTGTGGCAAAAATTCAGTCCTTATTTGGATTCAAGGCTTGCTGGGTTTCGTGATTCTAAAAGTTGGGCAAAAATTACAGAAACTGAGTTGTCGGGAGGCGTTTGGTTGGCGCGATCGCAAGAACTTTACCGCCAAGGAAACTACCGTGAGGCTTGTCGCTGTCTTTATTTTGCAATGTTACAGCACTTGCATGCCAAAGCAATCCTCGGCGACGAACCCAGCCGTACTGATGGAGAATATCTGCAACTGTTACGACTATCTGTGACTCCAATGCAGCCTTATGAAACTTTGATTACCACCCACGAGCAAATATGTTTTAGCAATACTGAGATATACCGCGACAATTATGAGCAGTGTCAGCAAGCTTATCGAGAGATTGCTAATTTAACATGAAACGCTCAAACGGTCTTGCTTGGCTATGGGCACTCCTCTTAGGAACGATAATTTTACTAACCTTTATAGTAGCCCCCACGAACAGCAAACTTAACATTGGTTCCACTTATAGCCGTGCTCCTGATGGCTATGGGGCTTGGTATGCTTTTATGCAACAGCAAGGTGCAACCATTCAGCGCTGGCAAAAGCCTTTTAGCGGTTTAAACGGAGAAAAACATCCTGTCACACTTATACAGATAAATAGCTACCTGAGACAGTTTGAACTTGATAGTGAAGAGCAAAAATGGTTGCGAAAAGGTAATAATTTGGTCATTTTAGGTGTGCATGGAGATGTGAGTGCGGCTGATTTTACCACTATGCAAAAATCATCAAGTGGCGATGTAAAAATTGAGACAAGGCGACGACGGCAGATAAAATCTGGAGAAAAGGTTGATTTGGGCGATCGCTTCGGTGCTATCGTCATTGAAAAACAATACGGCAAAGGAAAAGCTATTTTTTCTACGGCTCCCTATTTAGCCGCCAATGCTTACCAAGACGATATCAGTAATTTCAAGTATTTATCAGATTTAGTTAGCAAAAAAGGCAACTTATTATTTGTGGATGAGTACATCCACGGCTACAAAGACCCTAGTATCAGAAACAGTGAAGGCGAAGGAGACTTAGTCAGTTATTTTGCTACAACTCCTTTGTTGCCAACGCTGGTGCAAGTAGGTATACTGTTATTAGTTCTTATTTGGGCGCTGAATCGACGCTTTGGCAAACCAATAGCTCTAGAAACACCAGTCATTGAGAATAGTGAAGCCTACATCCAAGCCTTGGCTGGAGTGTTACAAAAAGCTGAATCGAGAGACTTTGTTATAGAGATGGTAGGTAAAGAAGAGCAACTGCAACTACAAAAAGCCTTGGGATTGGGGCGAGAACTGCTAGACAAGCAAACTTTAGTTAATGCTTGGGTGCAGCAAATAGGTGATGGTTCAGCAGAACTGGATGCCTTGTTGCAACTACAAACCCGAAAAAGCCGCATCAGTGAGAAAGACTTGATAAGCTGGTTGGGAAAATGGCAAACTTTGCGTCGATTTTTATCGCAAAGGTATTGAGGGCGGATTACTATGAATCAAACTAACCCTGTATTCAATCGCCTCGATCAAGCACTATCCCTTATTGTTGTCGGTCAGACCGCCCTGATACAGCAGCTTTTAGTGGCATTGCTGGCGGGCGGTCACATCATTTTGGAAGGAGTACCGGGAACTGGGAAAACACTCTTGGCCAAAGTGCTGGCGCAACTTATTCAAGCCGAGTTCCGCCGGATTCAACTCACGCCTGATGTCTTACCAGCCGATATTACTGGGACAAATATTTTTGATTTGAATAGTCGTAATTTTACTCTAAAAAAGGGACCAGTATTTACCGAGATACTACTGGCAGACGAAATTAACCGCACTCCTCCAAAAACGCAAGCGGCGCTTTTAGAAGCCATGGAAGAGATGCAAGTAACGCTGGATGGTGAGAGTTTACCTTTGCCTGAGTTATTTTGGGTAGTGGCAACGCAAAATCCTTTGGAATTTGAGGGAACCTATCCCTTACCAGAGGCACAGCTAGACAGGTTTTTATTCAAGCTGGTAGTAGACTACCCCGATCAAGCAGCAGAAAAGCAAATGTTACTGAATCGTCAGGCTGGGTTTGCCGCACGTCGGTTAGATATTGCCAGTTTGCAGCCAGTAGCAACGGTAGCCGAAATTTTGGAGACGAGGGAAATCATCAGAAAAGTTAAAGTTTCTGAGCCTCTGATTGATTACATCTTAGCGTTGGTAAGAGCATCACGACAACATTCTGATTTAGCCTTAGGTGCATCTCCTCGCGCCGCTGGGGCTTGGTTTGTGACATCCCAGGCTAAGGCGTGGTTAGCAGGACGTGATTTTGTCACGCCAGATGACGTCAAAGCAGTTGCATCCCCCCTCCTGCGTCATCGCCTGATTCTGAAACCAGAAGCAATGCTGGATGGAATAAAAATTGATGCGGTGATTGCGTCGTTACTTAATCAAGTTCCAGTACCAAGGTAAAAAAGTTAGGAGTTAGGAGTTTCGTAGCTTTATCGTCACTTTACCCGTTCGGGCAAGCCCCCTTGGGGCATCGTAACCAAATGAATGTGAATTATAATAAAACAGGTGAAGCCAATAGGGAGTAGCCCATGAACACGCGATTGGTCGATTCACTAGTGCAGATAATCGAATCCCTCACCCCAGAAGAGCGCATCTTTTTGCAAGAGCGACTGTGCGACAAGCCAATTCAAGTAACAGTTGGTGTATGCGGTGGACAGCCACGCATTCGCAACACCCGCATCCCTGTGTGGACGCTGGTTGCGTTTCGCCAACAGGGTGCAGATGATCAAGAGTTACTGCGAAACTACCCTGCCCTCACCACTGATGATCTAACAGCTGCATGGGCATATTATGAACAGCACCGCTCTCAACTAGATCCAGCAATCATCAAGTTCACTGAAGATGACGATGATTAAGCTGGAACAGTGGAAGTTAGAAATGGCGGAACGCTTCGGTTTGCGGATGGATGAGGTTAACCGAGGAAAGTTGGAAGAAATTCGTCGCGGTACAGAGTTGGGTGCAAATCCCTTTGATTATATTCCCTTAGGTATCGCTTCGATAGATTTTCTTAAGCAGGAGAAAATTCTGGAGTTATTAGAAAGAGCGAATTATGACATGGTGGTGTTGGATGAGGCGCACCACTGTATGGATTTAGGTGCTATTGAAGAAAGGGAAGATTCCCAAAGGCGACGATTAGCAGAAGTTTTGGCACGACGTTGTGATTCTTTGTTACTGTTGACTGCAACGCCCCATGATGGAAATGACAGAGAAAAAGGTACAAGCACTTCTGGTGTGGATTTATTTCGTAGCCAAGAAATTACCGGAACGGACGTAGACATGACCATACAATTGAGTTTATTTGATACTTTAACTTCTAATCAACAAAGGTTGCCTGAATCTAATTGGCAGTCTCTAAACGAGCCAGGGGAAAGATTAGCAGGGTTTGCAACCGATACTGAGCAATCCGTGTGTTTGCGTAGCGAAGCTGATGGGGTGTTAAGAATTTATCGTCAGCGAGTGAAAATGTTAGAGTCAATAAAATTGGTAGTTCCGTGAGTATTTACTCAAATATTTGCTACGAGCATTGGTGCAGTGAATGTAATGAGTATACTTGGTACTGAAACTTTAGCCATTCCTGCCTTGGGTGCAGTCACTTTTTTCTTGTTCAAATTTGGACTCCATCTGGTTAATCTCAACGCCAATAATATTGTCATAAATCATGAGTGATCAAAGACTGATTACTGAAAACGCATTTGCAGAAACTGTGGCGATCGCTAAATTACCCAGTGAATTTGGCACGTTCAAAATCTATGGCTACCATAATACTCTAGACAACTCAGAAAATGTCGCCATCATCAAGGGAGATCTGGAAAACTTCGACAACCCGGTAATGGTAAGAATCCACTCAGAATGCCTAACAGGTGATGCCTTGGGTTCTCTGCGCTGTGATTGTGGAGTACAGTTACAAACAGCACTGAGGATGATTGAGAACGCAGGTCAAGGGGTGGTCATTTATTTGGCGCAAGAGGGAAGAGGTATTGGTCTATTGAATAAAGTAAAAGCCTACTCTTTGCAAGATTTGGGACTGGATACAGTAGAAGCAAATGAACGCCTGGGATTCTCTGCTGACCTCCGAGACTACAGCATTGTGGCAAAAATCCTTCAGGATTTAGGGGTAAAGCAAATTCGCTTGATTACCAATAATCCTCGGAAAATTTCTGGGTTGCAAAGCTACGGTATTGATGTAGCTGATCGGATTCCATTAGTGATTGAACCCAATGACCACAATTTAAATTATTTGACAACTAAGATAAAAAAATTAGGGCATTTAATCAAATTAAAAAAGCAAAATTCTATAGTAAACAATCCGGTTGTCATTGACGAACATTTAGAATATATTTGGTCAGCATTGCTAGAATGCAAGGAGGTAATGAAAAATAAATGTCTCCAAATAAATGAGTATTGGGCTTTCTTTGGTAATGCTAAAAGTCCGTGGAGTTTCCAAAAATTTTCTGGCGAAAAGCTACCTATTATCAACGAAAGTGATTTCTTGATTGTCGTCGATTTTACAAATGATTTTTGCCAAAACTCAGATCTTGTCAGTAACCTATTTTCTCAAGTACAGTATGCCATTGTACTCAAAAACGGCTCCCCTTTTAAGAGCGATATCGTACAAGATACTCAATGTTTTAAAGGAATCTGGAACAGCAATGGATGGCAAAATTTTTCCTTATATCTGGGGCTTTTAGTTGCTCAACGAACAGCTCACCTAGAAAAGCGTCCATTTCTGATGGCTCACTTAGCACAATCTCTGGACGGCAGAATTGCCGCAATCAATGGAAACTCTCAGTGGCTGAGCAACGAGGCTAACTTGAAACATGCCCATCGTCTGCGTGCGCTTCATGATGCTGTCATGGTAGGCGCAGTCACAGCAACACTCGACAACCCTAAGCTAACAGTGCGTTTAGTAACTGGCAAACATCCGACTCCTGTCATTATTGAAGGACAAAGCGATTTGAATCTAGATGATTTGCAGATGATAGCGCTCCATGAAAGAGTTATTGTATTACATCCTCAAGGAAAACCTCATCGAGTCATACCAGAGATCGCCAAAGAGAAAATTTTGGATCTTCCTATTTCTCCAAAAACAGATTCTCAGAAAAAACCTGTTTTGGCTCCCTCCGACATTTTAAACGTCTTATACAAAAATGGCATTTCTAGTATTTTTTTAGAAGGTGGAGGACAAACCGTATCCTATTTCTTGCAAGCTAATTGTATCGAGCTACTACACCTCCATCTAGCTCCCTTGATTTTGGGTTCTGGACGGTCGAGTTTCACCCTCCCAGTTATAGATTCTATCGACCAAAGTCTCCGATTCAATATGAAATACTTTGATCTCGATGGAGAAATTCTTCTGGAACTTTTACTCCCAAATCAGCGCTCACACTGAGGTAAGAATTCAGAAGTCAGGAGTCTGAAGTCAGATTTTATCTTTCTTTTGGTATCTAAGACTTACGCATTGACAGAAAATGTCAGATATGTATATGGCATTTTTAACGCCTCATCGTTTGATTTTTCCACGATGGCAGAACCTCTTAAAGAATCCCATCGCCTTTAGGCATGGGAGTGTCAAAATCCAAAAATCTGGAGTTTAATACATAGATTTTTTATTTAATTGCAGCCGATGGCTGAAATGCCGCAAACACCGTGATAGTACAAATGCTCACCGATGATTGGGCTAGTCCTATATCTGTCTTGGTGACTCTTGACGACATCCTAACTCCTAACTCCTGACTAAAGATGCCTATAAATTCTCCAACTTATGCCTACTGGTTAGTCTCTCCTAGCCAAGGTGAAATCAGAGAAACCTCAGTAACCTCGTTATTCCAAGATCCTCTCTTTCTAGAAACGCTCTACAGTGGCATTAGTCCAGGTACAGAAAGGCTGGTAGGTCTAGCAAAAGTCCCTGAAGAGTGCTGGGAAACGATGAGATGTTTGTATATGGAAGGCAGTTTTGCTTTTCCTTTAAAGTACGGTTACAGTCTTGTCGGTCAGGCTGATGAAGGTTCCAATCAAGGTAAACGATTTTTTGTCATGCATCCTCACCAATCGAGAGTTGTTGTGGAGAGTGCTGATGCTTTAGAATTGCCAGATTCGCTACCTAGTCAGCGGGCAACTTTAATTCCAAATATGGAAACAGCCCTGAATGCGGTCTGGGATGCCCAGGTTAGTCAGGAAGATCGTATCCTAATTGTTGGCGCAGGTATTGTAGGTATTCTCATTAGCTTTGTCCTCAGCAAAGAATATGGTCTTCAGGTAGACTTTTTAGAACAGGATCAGCAGCGAATTCAATACCTAGAAAAATTACCCTGGCTGCAAAATTCTCACTTAGCGAAAGATAAAGAATACAATATCGTTTTCCATACCAGCGCTTCTTCTTCTGGACTTCAAAGCGCGATTAATGCTCTGGCTTTTGAAGGTCGCTGTATCGAATTGAGTTGGTACGGAACACAATCAGTGTCTTTGCAATTAGGAGGTTCTTTTCATTACCAGCGTAAACAAATTATCGCCTCTCAAGTTTCCTCCATCGCCAGACCTATGCGAAAGCTGATGGACTTTCGCCAGCGGAAAGAACGGGTTTTGTGCTTGCTCGCAGATGCATCTGTAGATATTCTGCTTGAACCAGTGATTTCTTTTAGAGACTTGCCCAGATTTATGTCACTGTTATATCAGCGCAAAGTTCATCCAGTATCACCATTAATTGAGTATTAAAATCATGTTTTCTGTTGCCGTAAAAGACCACGTTATGATTGCTCATAGCTTCCAAGGGGAAATTTTTGGCCCGGCTCAGAAGTTGCACGGAGCAACCTATATAGTGACAACTGAATTTAAAGTAGCTCAGTTGGATAAAGATGGCTTAGTGGTTGATATCGGTCAGGCGATCGCCATTCTCAAAGAAGTTCTCGAACCGCTAAATTACCAAAATCTGGATACTCTTGAACAATTTAAGGGCATAAATACAACGACGGAATACATGGCTTATTATATCCACCAGCAAATTAGCCACCGGGTGAGTTCTTTTTTCAAAGGCTCTCTCAAAGTTATTCTGGAGGAGAGTCATATAGCTTGGGGAAGCTATGAAGCAGAGGTATGAAGCAAATATGATCTATTTTATTCAGCCGAAACTAAGTTTCATCTCAGGAGGCTCGCTCTACAATTTAGAGATTGTCAAGCGCTTAGAATTGGAAGGCATTGGCAAGAATTTTTTTTATCCCTTACATGGATCTGTTTCTGAACTGCTTGAATCTTTCAGTGCTTTGCCTTCTAATTGTATCCTTGTAATTGACGCACTCTACTTGACAATTACTGAGTTTAATGCTTCCTTAAATGAATTTCTTCCCTATGCTCAACGGACTTACCTGATGCTTCACCATCTTGAGTCATTGAATACGTACTATTCAACTCAAGAAAAGAAGGTACTCTGGAGTAATGACGCGCAGTGGTTAAGAGCTATGAAGGGTATTATTGTTCCTAGTTTCCAACTGCGGGATTATATCTTAAGTGGGGGTATAGAAACAGATAAAATTGTGGTAGCATTACCAGGTATTCATCGGGATGAAGCCTACCATTTGCCTAATTTCAAGGAGCCGCCAAATGAGCAGATAACTCTAATTACCATAGGAACCATCTATCGGCGCAAAGGTCAACTTGAATTAGTAGAAATGTTAGCCCAGATGAAAACAAAGAATTTTAGGCTGCATTTGATCGGTGACTGCGAACAAGAACCCAATGACACAGAGAAGATTCTGGCATTAATCAAGAGTGCAGGACTACAAGATGCCGTAATTGTCCACGGTAGTGTTCCTCAGAAGACTATGTTGGAGTTGTTGTCTCAGTCCGATCTTTATATCTCCCCATCTACCTATGAGAGTTACTCTATAGCCACTGCTGAAGCTGTGGTTTACGGACTACCAATATTAGCTTATGCAACTGGAGCAATTAGTGACTGGATTGAGGATGGAGTCAATGGGATAGTGATTGAACTAGGTAAACAAGAACAATTTTTAATGGCACTCAGAAGGCTGCTTACAGATCGTAATGAACTTAATCAGTTACGGAAAGAAGCTTTTAATCGTACCGTGAATCTATCTTTTAATACGTGGGATCAAACTTATCGGGATTTTTTACAAGCATTTGCTAAATCATCAGTGGGAAACAATTAATATGTCATCCTTCTGGCGTCAGGTAGGCATTCTTCGCTCATTATTAATGTACTACGGTATTCCCTTTCGCATCCGTCAGTTATCAAGCTTTTATTCACTGTTTGTCCAACCAGGGGATCTTTGTTTTGACATCGGTGCCCATGTCGGGAATCATCTTCTTGCCTTGTCTCGTCTTGGTGCCCACGTTGTGGGAATTGAGCCTCAACCTCACTGTATGCACCTCTTGAAACGCTGGTACGGTGATCATTCCCAGATTACCCTTGTTGAACAGGCTGTTGGTGCAGTTCCTGGGACTCAAACTTTGTTGGTAAGCCAACGGACCCCAACCGTAACCACCCTCTCCCGTGATTGGATGCAAGCTGTTCAACAGGTTGACTCTTTCGCGCATGTGCGCTGGGATACAACCTTGCCTGTTTCGGTAACAACCCTTGATAGCCTCATCACCCAGTATGGTAAGCCGGCTTTTTGCAAGATTGACGTTGAGGGTAACGAACTCGAAGTTCTGCGTGGCTTGTCGCAACCTATTCGCGCCCTTTCGTTTGAATACACTCCAAGTGCAATCAACATTGCGATCGCCTGCATTGAACAATTGAACAATTTGGGTCCTTATGAGTTCAACTGGAAACCTTCTCAGTTCGGCGAATCCTATCGATTGCAGTCAGAACACTGGCTTAATACTGACGAAATGACCACTCTACTTAAAAGCTTGCCTGTCAATGCAAACTCCGGTGATGTATATGCACGTTCTCTGCTCACTGTCAATACCCAATGACTAAAAACCATAAATTAGCCAAATGGCTGGAACTGCGTATCCCCTATGATGCTAAGGGGCGTAACTCAATTGTGGAAGCGAGTTGCCAAGAATACCTGAAACAGCGCAAACAGCTTAAAATCGTTGATTTGGGAGCTGGTACGGGTGCTAACTGTCGCTACTACCTTAGTAAGATTTCCCAGAATCAGGAGTGGTTTCTCGTTGAACAAAATCAAGAACTTTTGGAAATCGCCTTTGATAGGCTAATGGTCTGGGCAGAGGAAAATAGATATGATTCACAATTGCAAAATTCAATCTTGGTCTTGAACAATCAAGTCTATAAAATTACTATTCATAGAATTATCGGCTCTATTTTAGATCTGGAGAATCTGATAGACTTAAATACTTTCGACTTAGCTGTCGCCAATGCAGTGTTCGATTTATTTAGTGAAAATCAGTTTCAAACACTACTGAAATGTTTGAAAAAGTACCAATTGCCGCTTCTATCTACTCTTAACTATACTGGCACAAATTTTATTCCTCAAACTGAGGAAGATTCTAACTTTATTAAATACTATGACCAGCATATGCAGCGCCTTCAAGACTTCGGCAGGGGGATGGGTCTCGACTGCGGTTCCTCTATGTGGGAGGCAATGAAGGGTATTGGTATGAAGGTATTACAAGGAGAAAGTCCGTGGGAAATTAGTAGCGATGATCCGGTCTTTCTCCAGTTACTGTTAGGGTTTATGGAAGAATCGATCCCAGAAATTCTTTCTGAAGCAACTTTGCGAGATCAGCTAAACACTTGGTTGCTGAAAAAACAACACATGATTTCTCAAAATCAACTTAGTTGTAACATCGCACATCAAGATTTTTGGGGTTATTGGGAGTAGCATATTTATGTGCTTTCAGCCCCTATGATTATGCTGAAGCTTGTGCTATCCGCATTTCAACTTCAAAGAACAGTTAAAAATGGAGGTGATTCAAAGTCTGCTGGAAGCAAGCGATCGCACAACAGTTGCGTCATGCTATTTTGTCCAAACAGTATGGTTCAGAATATGGACTTCATCAAGAGTGGGGTACTTACGGTTTGCCGGAACATTTTTACACAGATGGCGGCAAAGATTTTCGTTCTAACCACTTACAACAGATTGCGGTACAACTAGGTTTTGTTTGTCATTATTCAATGGCAGT
>JADQBA010000479.1 GCA_016903675.1 Stigonema ocellatum SAG 48.90 = DSM 106950
TTACCATCCTGACTAGCTTAACAATAGAATAGTGAATATTCACGCACCTTAACTCAATACGCTCCTCATGATTCAGAGTCAGCGCCCTGGACTACTAGAACCAAACTATAAAGGAATCTGTTTATTTCTCGACACTGCTGATACACAACAATGGCAACACTGGCTCCCAACAGGGCTATTCTATGGGGTGACGACAAATCCGCTGTTGTTAGAGCGCGATCGAGTTGCCTGTAGTGTTTCGCAGTTAAAAATTCTAGCAGCAAGAGCGTTCGCTCTAAAAGCTAAAGAAGTCCAGATCCAGACTTGGGGAACTACAGTTGATTCATTAGTGAAAACAGGCTTGCTCTTGGCAGCGATTGATGAACGTGTTGTAGTCAAGGTGCCGATTACTAAAATTGGAACTGAGGCTGCTACTAAGCTAATTGCAGAGGGAATTAGAATTACACTAACTGGGGTTTACGCTGTTCATCAAGTTCTAATTGCAGCCGCTTTGGGTGCAGATTACGTTGCTCCTTATTTAGGTAGAATAAACGATTTGGGGCGCAATGGGCATGAGGATTTGGTCGCAATGCAGCGAGCGATCGCAGGTGTTGGCAGC
>JADQBA010000076.1 GCA_016903675.1 Stigonema ocellatum SAG 48.90 = DSM 106950
TTTCTATTCCAGCTAGGGTTGCTAAATGTTGACTAGTAGCAACCGCATATTTTCTGCCTAAAATAACTCGATGTTGGGAAGGATAAGGATAATGATTGAGATTGAACTGCATAAAATTATTTTTTTAAGCCGACATCGTCATGGAGCGATGAAATGGCACAAAATCGTTTCAAGCAGGAGAATTGCTGTTTTCTACCTTTACGATCATTGATCCGGCTAATAAATGATGTTGTTGGTTAATTCGTAAAGGGTCAAACCCCTCACCGTTGAAGCATTGATTTTGCGTTGTTCTTTTGCCCAAAAATAAATTTCGCTTTGACACAGAGAATGTGTTTCAAACTACGAAACCTAAGATAGATTTGGTTGAGGGGTATGACCACTCATTAATCCGCCAACAGCATCATAAATTTAATCCGACTAGTTCTTTGATCCAGATTACCACCTTATTAGAATTTATGATACAGCAGCTAATCTTTGAAAATTAAATAAAGTTTAAAGAATCATTAAGAAAACATCAAACCACTATATTTCACAGATTCAAAATTGTATTCTGTGGATAACGGGGTTGTCATTAATATTGAACTAATGAGAATTAGCAACGAAGGAATAAGGCTTTGAGACGCTGGTTTTTAATGCGTAGGCGTAGCCCGCCGCAGGAAGCCCCTTCAATTCCCACAATTGGCACCTGTTCGGACAACCATTTGGCTAAAAGCACTGCTGAAGCGAAAAATATCTAAAATTTAGAACAGGAGACAGAGAACATGTACTTGAAAAATCAAGCGATCGCAACTATTTTTTTTACCGTATTTGCTATGGGTTCTGTAAGTGTAGAAACAAGAGCAAAACCGCAGGACACGGCGACAAGATTGTCTTGCACAAATAAATTGTTGCAGGGCTACTATGGAGTTAAATCTTCAGGTTTTATAAATTCTGGAGCTACTTTTTTTAATTTAGTCTTTCTAGATAGATTTGATGGAAATGGCAACATAACAGGGGTTAGGGGTAGTACCAGTACTGGTGGGGTGATTGCTCAAAATTTATCTGATACTGGCACCTACAAAGTAAATAGTGACTGCACTGTTACTATAACCTTTAATGCATTTGCTACAGGTAATGGTACAAAATATACAAACTTTGGTGTTCTTGTTGATCATGGGAGAAAAATTCTCTACACAGCGACAGACTCTGGAGCGAATGTTTCTGGAACGTTTGAGAAAGTTGATTATTAGGACGTTGAACTAAGATGCTTGGCTTTGCGACGTTAACAGATTTATGTAGTACATGCACTACATTCATATCTTAGTGAAGATGGTCAAGCCGGAATTGAACAAACTCATGCCAAATCCGGAATCCCACAAATTGATGTTGTAGCTCTATACAGCTAAGCCAATTAACTTAAAAATCACTATACCTAACCACAGACCATGCTGTTCATCACAGTATGGTCTTATATTTAGAAAGTATTTTAGGGATATTTATATGGTTTACCGTACTAGTAAATGGCGGTTCACCACACCTGAAAACAAACCGATTTTTTATCTTCGGTAATCATCATTTAATTAGTAGTAAGAACCGAATTGACCATCTTTCTATCAATTAGTAATATGAGACTAAAGCCAGAAATTAAATTCTGAATTTAGCCAAATAATCAAAGGAATCAATTATGTTATTACGTTACAATCCCGGGCAAGAATTCAATACTATCCAAGATGTAATCAATGGTCTGCTAGATTCAACTTTAGCATCAGTCACAGTAGGTGAAAGACCTTTTACACGAGTTCCTGCTGCTGAAATTAATGAAACAGCAGATGCTATTCACCTGAAGCTAGAAGTTCCAGGAATTGAAGCCAAAGACCTAGACGTGCAGGTGACAGAAAATTCTGTTACTATTAGTGGCGATCGCTCCACTGAAACTAAGACAGAAGACAAGGGCGTAACCCGCAGTGAATTCCACTACGGTAAATTTCAGCGCGTCATTCCTCTGAATGCAAAAATTCAAAATACCAATGTTACAGCAGAGTACAAAGACGGCATTTTGAATTTGACATTGCCTAAGAAAGAAGAAGAAAAGAACAAGGTTGTCAAAGTTAATCTAGAGCAAGCTGCTGCTTAATTGGTAGTTAAAGCGTGATGATTTCTTCTTGAATAATTAGTTAAGTTTAAGCCTAGTTGCACTTCATGTAGCTAGGCTTTTTAAATATTAAGCACGCTCCTCTCAAAATCCTAGACAAATTAGGAGGAAAGAACAAGGGGGCGCAGAATGGGCGTGAAGCAAACAAGCGGTGGAAGGGTTGGGAGAGCGGTAAGCCTGCTTGCTTTTTTAGTTATCACGAAACTAAACGAAAGTCTTAATCAAATTAGCCATTAGTTGTCATCTAACATAAGACGTTTTTCAGATTTTTATCTAGCCAAATATTTATATGATAAATTCAGGTAAAAATTAGTTGTCCTTAATGGGTAGTTAAATATTAGCCTGGTTGCTTTTCTGCACCGGGCTTTTTTATTTTGTATCAAATGAGCGAGCTTCAATCCGAGGAGCGATGGCCTTCACGTCAAATTCCCAAAACTAGAGCGATCGCCATTCAACAACCGTTTAGATATAGTTATGGTTTGGTAACTTTATTCTCACCGATACAATCCGGAACCTTGCTCAAGACTGTTGTAGTTCTATATAGCTGATTAATAAACTGAACATAAGTAAGTCGGCGTTAATATTTCACGTTATGTTAAGAATTTTAACGTAGGGTGTGTGGACAGGGTAAGCGCACCGTCACACATTCAAGGTGCGTTACGGCTTCGCCTAACACACCCTACGGTCAATTTACATTTCTTTATATACATTGAATTTTTCTCGCCTACTTACTTAAATCAACGAATTTTTAATTTAAAGGTTAGTAACCAAGTAGTTTAGACCTTAGCCTAGTTGCTGCAACTGGGCTTTTTTATTAACTTAACGTTGGAGCGTTTGAATCCTCATGCTATAATGAACAGAAAAAGGTCAAAGAGGAAATTCCAAGATTTCCCCTTCAACCGGAATTCTTGTCATGTAGATGCAACACCTGAGTAATTGATATCTGCTTCCATATTTTAGTACTAATGTACTATTTAGTCAACGCATCTCGTAACTTAGGTGTTTACTCAACAGGCTTGCCCAACTCATAGGCAGCAGATTCCAGGGAAACAGCGATCTGCCGTATTGCTATTGATGCCGACCAAGCGTGTAAGCGAGTACTTGGAACGTATGATCAGAGGCATAGACTCTGATTGACTCCACTTGACTCCACGATTCCGTTATCTAGTACTACGACGACGAATCGACCTGTGGTGATCCCGATGATCCCGATGATCCCGATGATCCCGATGATCATCCCTACGATCATCCCAACGATGATCCCGACGATGATCCCGACGATGATCCCTACCACCAAGATCGATTACTAATGCTGATGCCTGTTGTGGCATGGCAGCAATGAACAGTGGCAAAGCAACTAATATACCTGCAAGCATCCGTTTCATAACTCATTTTCCTTTGTTGAACTATCTGGGATTAAGTCAGTTAAATTCTTGGTAAGTTGATTTAGTGCGATATTGAGGGGATTAAACCGCTCAATTCCTGGAGCGAATGGGTCTGTTATAGTCAATGTGAACGATTAAATATGCTTTCTTTAGTGGTCAACTTTCGTCGTTGCGGGTTTGAATTTCCCACTAAAAGATTGCTGGATTCTAAATTTTTGCTATCTTTATTTTTGTTTTTGAATATATTATTCAATATTAGTCTCAAATAACTTCATTCGTATCACCTCAGTGGTTGATTTCTTTCTCATCCAAAAGAGTGAACTAATCTAGAGATATCTATGGTGAACACCCTAGATATCTGCATCCAGGGGACACGTTCTAAAGTTATATTACGCAAATTGATTTACGATTTTTGAGATAGTACTGTGGCTAAAATATGCTCGTGCTACTTAGCTCGTGTTATTGTTGTATACAAAAAGTCCGTGTCACTGAAGTGCGCGATCGCGCATTGTAGGTATTCCCAGAATTCTCTTTTCGGATTTACCTGGTTTTGGGATAAGTACTCTTCTAATTGGGGAAGATTTCCGTATTGCCATTGATGGTTATGGAAGAACTGCGTTTAATCCCTGCTTATACCAGATTGATTACCAGTCTTTTTGATAGGGATTATGCTTTTACCCTTGCACAAGGGAGGGAGACTTTCACTAGAGATGAACATTCAGTTGTCAAGGTACAGTTCAGACTGTATCAGGCTAGTAGTCCCTTAACACTTAATTTAAGTGTTAATTTATACTAAACGAGTCGCACCCAGGTATTGGATTGCGGGAATGCTGATTCTTGCGTGGAAAGGGGCGCTGTAATAAATCTTAATAAAATTCGGAAACGCTTAGAGGTGGGCATTTCTCTAATTATTAGATAGGATGGGAATACACACGGTGGTCGGAACCGTGATTATTGCTTGCTATAAACACCTTTAAATAAACAGTCAACGTGGCTTTTGACCGCCAAAGTGGTTGAAAAGACATCTACGAAGTGTCTAGGCTGCCAGTCTCGTCTCCAAGCAGTCGCACCAGAGCGACACCGACAAACAAACCGTTCACTGCCACTGCACCCATTAGAGGTAAAGGCAGCCCGACCTAAAATTTTAGGGAGCGTTGGCGTGTTCGGCATCACAAGAGGCGTTCTAAACGACGCAAAGGTAACTCATTAATGAGATTACCCGATATTATCACGTATGAAAGTCGTGGTAATACACTAAGATGCTGAACATGCTGACAGCTCGTCTTATTTGTAATAAGCTGCACAGTTCTTAGCACTTTGCGTCGTTGAAAGATAGCCTCCAAACGTTAAACGGAGGTTTTATGCCGCAATTGCTGACTGTCAAGAATGTATTTGCCCCAAGCGATGATCGCCCTCGGTCATTGCTTGGGGCATTTCTATTAGTCACTAAAAAACAGCCCAGACAAACCAGGCTGTTATTCAACAAATATTTGTAATCTGATCGTAACGATGAATAACTCGAAAACCAAAACAAAGCGACGTAAGATGTTGCTTTGGCGCTTGCGTCAAACTTGCAAATTCTGGCAACCAATAGTGGCTGTTGCTGCGGCAATTGTGTCCATACTCGTAGCGCTGTGGAATCTTTAAGTAGACAGCTACTAAATTAACGCCTGATCAGGGAGATGGGGTTTTTGTCCCCCACTCCTTGTTTGATTCTTTGACAAATCTCAAAAGCGAGTCGCGCTCGTTCCGATGCTCGTGCTTCGCTATCGCCTTGAGCAACATTATTGGCGATCGCCTCTCACAAGTCATCAGGGGAGAAGATTGAGTTTTGAAGGGACGGTTGGGAGTGCGTAAGCAAGTCATGAGGGGAGAGGATTGGGTGTTGAGGAGAGGGTTGGGGGTGCGATCGCCCCTACAAATTATCTTGGGAGAGGATTGAGTTTTGAGGGGACGATTGGGGGTGCGTAAGCAGGTCATGAGGGGAGAGGATTGGGTGTTGAGGGGAGGGTTGGGAGTGCGATCACGTAGCGGGGGCTTCCACATCGCTCCTACAAATTATCCAGGGAGATGATTGGGTGTTGAGGAGAGGGTTGGGAGTGCGATCGCCTTTCACAAGTCATCAGGGGAGAAGATTGAGTTTTGAGGGGATGGTTGGGAGTGCGATCGCTCCCAACAAATTATCAGGGAGAGGATTGGGTGTTGAGGGGATGGTTGGGAGTGCGATCGCTCCTACAAATTATCCAGGGAGAGGATTGGGTGTTGAGGGGACGATTGGGAGTGCGATCTGTGTGCACAAGCCAACTGCTTTTTTCCGCCGGTGCCAGGTATTGCATTGCCAGAATGCTGATTCTTGCGTAGAAAAGGGCGCTGTAATAAATCTTAATAAAATTCGGAAACGCCGGTGGAGTCGATGGGGGAATCTCTTCCCCGCACCTCTCCTTCAAAACCGTGCATGAGACTTTTGCCTCACACGGCTCCTCAATGACTTGGTGTTTTGCCAAACATACCTCCGCTGCTTCTGTCAAGAGCAGTTTTTATATCATGGCAATGCTGATGGAGAAGTTGCAGGTTTGTAATCGTATCTCTTCCACCTTGTGAGCGAGGTATGATGTGGTCAACCTCCCATGTATCTCCATCTTTGAAATATAGTCCGCAATAGGTACATTTCCCTTTTTGCTTTTTCAACAGAGTTGCTACTCGGTTGGTTAGTTCGGGATGTCTTCCTAATCTGGAACCCCAATATGCCCAATCACCATCAAAAGGACTTCTATTATTTTGTACTTTTATATGGTACAAAATAGGTTGTTCGGTGTGCCTTTGCAATTTGAGAGGATTTTTCTCATCTGTAGTACTGAAACACCAATTGTCCTTGCCCACAGTGTGCCAATATTTATTATTGACTTTGTGAGCGTTTTCTCCATGATGACGATATTTAACCCAAGCTCTGAGTTGTTGATATATAACGTAGTCAAGGAATGAAAAGCTACGTTTACTTGACACAGTGGAATAGTAGTTCGCCCATCCTCTAATCACCGGATTTAGGTGTGCAATAAGCGCCGCTTGCGGTGCTGTTTTGTGGGCATTAATGATATCTCCTATTCTTTTAATGTGCCTTTGTATTTTTTCAGGGCTTGGGGTGATGATAGTTATGAAACAAGCGTGATTTCCCCGTAGTGCCACGACTACTCCGGTAGTTACCTACTGGATATTGTCTAACATAAAAGCCGAGGAAATTAAATCCCACATTATTCTCGTACTTGTAGAATGTATGGGATATTCGTGTTTTACTAGGTTTCAGTTCTAAACCCATGCCATTAAGCCATTCTGCTATAATCTGTTTACACTCTTGGATTACGTTTATGTCCTCATGAAGAACAACAAAATCATCCGCATATCGGATGAAGTTAGGACCACGAATCTTAACTCTTTTCCCATTAATTATTGGTTCTTTAACCGGGAAAACTTCTGCTATTCGGTTCTCTAATCCATGGAGGGCTATATTCGCAAGTAAGGGGGAAATTACGCCAAGAAAGCGGCGTACCTTCCGGTGTGGGAAACAGTTCTTTTGAGTCCATCACTCCCGCTTTTAACCATGCCTTTATTTGTCGTTTTATGGTGGGGAATGTATTTAATTTTTCTAGCAGCGCTTTATGATCAATACGGTCGAAGCATTTCGATATATCTGCGTCTAACACGTATTTGGCTTTCTGCTTTATAGCGCTAAAAATTTGCGCTATCGCATCATGGCATGAGCGTCCTGGTCTGAACCCAAATGAGTTTGGCTCAAAACGGGCTTCCCATTCTGGTTCTAATGCCAGTTTGACTAATGCTTGTTTTGCTCTGTCAGAAATTGTAGGTATTCCTAACCCTCTTTTCTCCTCACTCCCTGGTTTAGGAATCCATACTCTTCGGGTTGGAGATGCTTTACCATCTATTTTCAAGATATTTACTAAGGCTAATCGACTGTTTGGGGATAATGATTTAACACCATCCACACCTGCCGTCACTTTTCCTTGGTTATCTTGTGTCACCCTTCTGACCGCAATGCACTTGGCTGACCAAGACCTCATCAGTGTTTTTTGGAGCCTACGAACTGCCTTCAAATCACCACGACAAGAGGCTTTGTAAATTCGTTTTTGCAACTTGAAAACTTTCCTTTCTAGCTTTCGCCAGGGGATTGTTTTCCATTCCACCGTAGTCTTGAAACTCGTTTTAGACATGTTAATTGCTAATGACAACTTTACATTCCAAATCATCGTGAGTCTGTCAGCATCTACCTGTTATTACAACAGGTCAAATCGCTTCTGACCCAATCCTTCCCCTTCATTACATACGGTTAGTACCTGCTTGGTAAATCGACCTTTATCAAGAGTATATGAAGGGGTTACTTCGTTCCATACAATCATTGGTTAAGTTTTTAGGGTGATGCTGTCCACCGGGTTTATTGGTCAGTGCTTGTTAGTCATCCTATAAACTGCTAACGACCATTCCCTTGCCTTTTGGCTTAGCCCGTTAACCGACTTGGGCTATTACTGTTAACGATGGTTCCGTCACATCTTCCTTTTTTTTCGTACCCATGAACTTTTGCTCGAAGGGATTTTTGGTTCGGTTCCAAATTACCTCCTTTTATCCCCGCTTCAACTCTTTGATAACTAGTCTCAGGGCTGGGGGATACGCTGTCACCGTTGCACCTACGGGGTAGGGCTTGGCTTTAACGCCTCACCTACATGATTATACAGTTATCTTGGTTATGGGTTTTCCCCTTATACCAAGTGGCTAATCCTCCAAATCCTTACTTGGACTGGTTTCTAGCCAACGAATCGCACTACAGGTTACACTTCACAAGTCTCGATGCGAGAGAAGACATCCAAACACAACCCCCATCCCCAAACGATAATCGATAACCAAAAAAACACCTCGCTGGGAGGTGTCCCTCCACTTTGTGTCGGTAAAAAGTGACACTACAATAGATCCAGCTTTGATTCACTCTCCACCCTACGAGATCGCCAAACTTCTTCCAGGCTTTTTCATAGTATTCGCCGTCGGGTTTACCGCCCACTTCAAGGTAAATTTTCTTCTGAACGCTGAAGCCAAAACGTCCATTGCTGTATTTTACCCATAAACTGTCTATTGTGCGTAGGGTAGTACAGGGAAAATTTAAGAGTTCTTCATTCCTGATCCAGTCACCTTCCTTACGACCCACAAATTTGAGCATCACCAGGTAGGTTTCATAGTCGGCGTCTTTCCAATTTCCTGCTTTTAGCAAGTCGCGGAGTCGGGTGTAATCAATAGAGCGATCCCTGCTGAGGTTATCATCTGAATTAGAAATAGGTGGAGATGATTTCCTTTGTTCTTGTTCTTTTAATTCTGCAAGTTGTCTTTGATTTTCTAATATTACCCGCTCTTGTTCTCGCTTAATAGCTTCCTGTTGACGTTCATATTCAGCTTGCTTTGGTGCCAGCAATTGTTGTTCAATAGGCACTACATCTTCATCACTTATTCCTAAAGACTGCTGGATTTTTTTTAATGCATTGCGAACGAATTCATCTAGTGGATATCCAGCTTTTAATGCAACAGACAATTCCTGCTCATAACGCCGCAGGTTATTTTCATATTCAAGTTGTTCTCTTTGTCGTTGTAACCGAGGCTCTTTGTTAGGAGGATTCAATGCTTGTAGCACTTCAATTGCTGACTGATAGCGACGTTTCACAGCATACTCAACCATCTTGTCTAAAATGAATGCCAAATTATCGCTCTCCTGGACTGTTAGGTAATTTCTCCATATCCATGACCATTCTGTAACATCGAATAATTCCAAAGGTTGCACTTGAGTTAATAGATTTAAGCAAGTCACCCCAAGACTATAAATATCACTCGCAAAAGTCGCTTTACCTATCGCTTGCTCTGGAGAAGTATATCCTGCTGTTCCAATCACAGTTCCAGTAACTGATAAAGCTGTTGGCTTAACAGTTTTAGCTGCGCCAAAATCGACTAAAACTAGCTCCCCATTACTACGTCGAATGATATTTTCTGGTTTGATATCCCGATGAATTACCTGTTTGTCATGCACGAACTGCAATACAGGCAGCAAGCTTTTTAGTAAAGCTATGATTTGGTCTTCATTGAAAACGCCATTGTTGTTGAGTTCATCTGCCAAATTCTGCCCATCGATAAACTCTTGTACCAAATATTGCTGATTGTCCTGGGTGAAATATGCCAGCAGTTCCGGAATTTGAGGATGAGTATGCCCTAATTCAGCTAACTGCACTGCTTCTAATTTAAATAACTCAGATGCTTTCTCAATATTGTTGGTACCTTGTGCTTGTGGTAAGAATTGCTTGATGACACAGCGTTGGTTGAGTTTGTATTCATCAATAGCTAAGAAAGTTTTACCAAATCCACCTTGCCCAATCTGTTTAGTAGCACGATACCGCTCTGCCAACAATAGTTTAGAACCACAACTAGTACAAAACTTGACAGTTACAGAATTACTGCCAGGACGAGAACAATTGGGATTAAGACAGTAACTCATGTGATGTGGCTTCTACCAGAGCTTACCAGTGGCTCTACCAACTTAGCACACTTACCAAATAAGTAGCAATTAGTACTTGGTTATTTCGTTACCTTTGTTGACACAATCTAAGTCTAGGAGCATCAACTCCACACACGTTACTTTTTAGATTCTAATTTGGTCAATTTTTTAACATTTTTAATCCACAACAAACTCCGAAACTTTACTGGAATATCACCCCCTCACTCTAAAATTGTGATGACACAAATTTTATTAAACTAACACCGCATATCTTCGGAACCAACCCAGCCAAATAGAATCCGTATATCTTCGCTGGCAAGCACTATAGAGGCAATGCTAACTTAGCTGCATAAACAGGGTGGTACTGCCATGTCATAAATTGAAATCTTACAGGCAGGTACTTAATGGCTATTGGTAATGAAGAAAGTGCGAGATTTATTACAACCGAACCACTGAAGGCTAGTGGTGAAGCGGGTGAGCAGAAAGTTTGGGATGCTGTTCGTACTGCTTTTTCTGATCGGAATTGTATCGGCTACTGGCGTTATCCGATTTTCTTGAAGGTGGGAGAAATTCGTAAAGAGCCAGACATCCTCATCGCTGAACGAGAATTGGGTTTAGTTGTGATTGAGGTCATGCCAGTCACAATTGACCAAATTGTTGCTATCAATGATGATCATTGGCAGTTGCAAAACCAGGAAACCAATGTAGAGACGTTGCAACACTATCATCACACCAAACATCAGCTACGAGCATTGATAGCATATAGCGATCGCGAACCAGCAATTTCCGGTAAGGTAACAGGACGCGCTACGGTAGCACTACCCCTAATTACCCACGAACAATGGCAACACAAAGGCTTTGACCAACAACCTAACGACATGACTCTAATTTTCCAAGACCAGTTAGGCAAAGTTGGCTTGCTAGAACGCATTCAACAAATTCCTCCCTTAGTTCCAGGCGAAAACCTAGAGGATAAAGACTGGGAATTGCTACTGTCAGTTATTAGTGGGACACCTGTGCTTCGTAAAACTTCTAGTACTGGAATCACCACCACAGGCAAAACCCGCGCTAGTGTCATGGACAGTTTGCGTCAAAGACTGTACGAAATCGACTTGCAGCAAGAACATATCGGCAAAGAAATTCCTCCAGGACCACAGCGAATTCGTGGGATTGCTGGGTCAGGTAAAACAGTGCTGCTGTGCCAAAAAGCTGCCATAATGCACCTCAAGCACCCAGACTGGGAGATTGCCTTGGTGTTTTTCACGCGATCGCTCTACGATTTGATGATTGGGCTACTGGATCAGTGGATCAGCCACTTCACTGGTGGTGAGTTGCAATACGACCCCAAGACCAACTTCAAGCTGCGAGTGCTTCATTCATGGGGAGCAAAAGAACAACCAGGTCTGTACGGGACAATTTGCGACTTCCACGGCAAAAGACGCGGGACGGTTGGAGACACTAAGGAAAAAAAACCTAACCGCAGTTTGGCAGAACTATGTAAACGGCTACAGGAAGAAATAAAAATTCAACCCATGTTTGACGCCATCTTAATCGATGAAGGTCAAGACTTAGTAGCCGAAGATGATTTGAAATATGAAGATAAGCAAGCTATCTACTCGCTAGCTTATCAAGCTTTGCGACCCGTTAGTGAGGAAAATCCAGAGGAACGGCGCTTAATTTGGGCTTATGATGAAGCACAAAGCCTTGATAGTCTAGCAGTGCCAAAGGCTAAAGAGGTTTTCGGCGAACAACTGAGCAATCTTTTGAACAAGCAACCACAATACCCAGGCGGTATCAAACGTTCTGAAGTGATGCGCCGTTGTTACCGCACTCCAGGGCCAATTCTCACAGCATCTCATGCCATTGGTATGGGTTTGCTACGCCCAGAGGGAATACTTGCAGGGATTACTAACAAAGAAGGTTGGAACAGAATCGGTTACGAAGTCCAGGGAGACTTTCGGCGCGTTGGTAAGCCAATAACCCTGCATCGACCCCCACAATATTCACCAAATCCCATTCCTGAACTTTGGGGTCAACCTGTATTAGAATTTCAAACTTACGGTTCTCGCCAGGAAGAATTAACCGCCCTTGCTGAGAACATTATGCATAACATTGTCCATGATGGTCTCAATCCCAGCCGCGATATTTTAGTGGTGGTTTTAGGGTCTACTTCCGAGGCGATCAAGTTAGAAACTGAAGTCGCTAGTTTCTTAATGGATCAGGATATTGATATTTATATCCCCACTGCTTTGGAATTAAATGATTTGGCTCCCCAATGGCCTAACCACCACCCCGACCGTTTCTGGCATGAGTCCGGGGTAACAGTGTCTCGCATCAATCGCGCTAAGGGACATGAAGCTGATATGGTCTATGTGGTCGGCTTTGATATTGTAGCTCGAAATGAAAGTGATGTGAATTTCCGTAATCAGTTGTTTGTCGCTTTAACTAGGGCGCGAGGTTGGGCAAGCCTGAGTGGCGTCGGCGATTACCCGATGTATGATGAAATGCGAAAGGTTATTGCCAGCCGCGACACTTTCACCTTTACCTACAAGCGTCTGCCAAAGCGGGATATCGGGGAATAGGAGGGGGGGAGGGGGGGAGAGGGGGAGGGGGGGAAATTTTAAATTTGGACTGCCAGCGTAGTAATTAGCATATTTTGTCAAAAAAATCAAACTTCAACCGAAGGTTTTTAGTAATTCTTAACTCCCCACTCCCCCACTCCCCACTCCCCCACTCCCCCACTCCCCCACTCCCCTATTCCTCAACTACCTCTACCAAGTCTTCAATCATCACATCAAAGGTACGGGCTAACTTTTGGACAGCGGTAAAGTCAACCATGGACATCCCTGGCGAACGGGCATAGGTTCTGAGCGTACTGTAAACTACACCGGAACGATCAGACACTTCCTTGATTGTCCAGCCCTTCTCAGCAGCAAGTTCTCGAATCCTTAACCTAATTATTCCCATTCCCTATTGACAATTGACTATAACTAGTCTTTAGATGAATTTATTGAATAAAACCATCGCCATCCGGCCTGGAAAACTCAAGAGCGATCGCACTTCTCAATTGTATGCCGTAAGACGAGATGAAATTTTTCTCATCATTCGGCATCTCGGAGCCTCAATATTTTTTCATGTTATCATCATTTAAGTTAGTTGTTGGTTATTGGTTGTTGGTTGTTGGTTGGAACCAAACACCAAACACCAAACAACAATCAACTAACTCCGCGCCTCCTATTTATTCAGAAACCTTGTTCTTCACTCGTTCTGCACGGGCTTCGGCTGATGCCATCACCTCGTCCATATTTTCTAACATTTCGCCTGGGAAATTTTCCAGAACTCTGGTAGAAAGAGCAACTCGACCTTTACCTTCATCCAAGTCTAGGATGACAGCTTTAATTGGGAAACCAACTTGAAACACCTTTTCCAGATTTTCAATAAATTTCTGGCTCACCTGTTTGATGTGTAGTAAGGCGTTGATACCTTCTAGATCCACAAACACGCCAAAGGGCTTGATACCAGTAATTTTACCTTCCACTAGCTGACCTAGCTCCAAGGTACTGAAGCTAGCAGAACGAGTCGCCAAACGCTGGGAAAGTATGAGTTTGTTGTTGTTGCGATCAATTTCTAAAAAGCTGGTAGTCAGAGTTTGACCTTTAAGTGCTTCTAAATTATTTCGCTCAACGAGATGCGATCGCGGAATAAATCCCCGCAAACCCTGTACCTCAACGGTAACACCACCTTTATTCACATTTATTACCCGCACTTGAACGGTCTGGGCACTTTCCTGCATTTGCGCCAGTCGTTCCCAAATGTGCTTAATTTCTAACTGCCGTCGCGAAAGGGTTACTTGACCTTCCGCATCCTGATCTCGAATTATTAAGAATTCTAGATTCTCATTTAACGGTAGCACCTCCGACAAATCAGTGACTGCTCTCAAAGAAGCCTCATCGCGGGGGACAAAAGCTGAGGCCTTACCACCAATATCGACATAGGCACCATCAGGGTCTAGCTGGAAAACTTTGCCGTGTACCACCTGTCCCTTTTGAAATTGGTAGTCGTGTTTTTCCAGTGCCTTGGCAAAATCGTCCATTGTAAAAGACGAATTGGCTGTTTGAGAGAGTTGCGCTTCGGAATTCATGACTTTTGAAGATAAGTTGTTATTTGCTAAGTGCTAAGTGTCCCCAAGCATCGGCTGCTGCTTGATAGATTGTAGCTGGCACGATGGTCGCAGAAAAATCCGTGGTCAGATCCATCGTAGCGAAACACGCGATGAGGAATTTTGTCTTTTTCTAACGGGTCGCGCCCATTCCTCCCCCAAAGGGGACTGGTGACTAGGGACCCTTGGACTGGTGACTAGGGACTGGTGACTAGGGACTCTTAATTGGGATTCAAACCAAGCGCCAAATCTTCGCGCTGCTTTTGTTGGACAATCCAAGGGTCCCCAGTCCCCTTTTCAATCTCATTTGTGGTATCGATTGTTCGTTCTGTCATAATAGTTTTTACCAGTGCCGTGGGAATCATAGACATAGCAATGACAGCACCGCAAGCCTATCTCCAATCAAATTATCAATTACTAGTAGCAACAGTACTAGTAATTTCTCCCCTGAGAAATTCAATGTATCAATAAGATATTTGAACATGTGGCATCTCCATCTGGTCACATGGCCAGTAGCACGTAGGAAGAGGAGTGATGATTCAGTTCCGAATTCAGCCTGACAGCGAAATTCCCGCATCAGCCCAGCTGTTTAATCAAATTAGGTTTGCCATTGCGTCTCGGCAATATCCCCCTAGGTACAAATTGCCGAGTACCCGGGCACTAGCGATGCAAACTGGGTTGCACCGCAATACCATCAGCAAGGTTTACCGCCAACTAGAGGAAGAAGGATTTGTAGAAAGTCTGGCAGGCTCAGGGATTTACGTCCGTGCCCAAGGTCATGAGAGCGGCAGTAGGCTGCAATCACCAATTCTCAAACAACATCCTCAAGAAAACAAAGTTGTCCAGCAAGCACTTGACGAACTGCTTTCCCAGGGTTGCTCCCTCAATCAAGCACGGGAGCTATTTTTAGCGGAAATTGACTGGCGTTTGCGTTGTAGTGCGCGGGTGCTTGTGACTGCTCCAGCTCAAGATATCGGTGTTGGAGAATTGATGGTGTATGAATTGGAAGAATCCCTTAAAACGCCAGTAGAGTTAGTAGCTATGGAAGAATTAGCTGCTGTACTAGAGCAAACTTCCTCAGCTACAGTAGTAACACATCGGTATTTCATTGGGGACGTGGAAGCGATCGCCGCGCCCAAAGCAGTGCGCGTGATTCCCCTTGATATCTACGACTACGCCAAAGAATTGAACCTAGTTAAAAATCTACCAAAAGACAGTTGTATTGGTATAGTCAGCCTCAGTCCTGGTATTCTTCGAGGAACAGAAGTGATCCTCCACGGTCTACGGGGGGATGAACTGCTGGTCATGACTTCCCAACCAAAAGATGCTTACAAACTTCAGGCGATCGTTAAGCGGGCACAGGTAATTTTTTGCGATCAAGCGAGTTTTTCAGCTGTGCAAGCAGCCCTACAAGCCGCTCAAGAAGACATTATTCGTCCACCTAAGCTAATTCGCTGCGAAAACTACATCGGTATCCAGTCGATTAACTTACTCAAACGAGAGCTAGGTTTGGTTTAGAGAAGTTAGGAGTTAGGAGTTAGGAGTTAGGAGTTAGGAGTTAGGAGCTACCTATAAATTCAGGGTATTCCAGTAAGGTAACAAAACAAATTTTCTGGATTTCTCTAGGAATGAATTGCCTTGCTATTTATGAGAAGTCCACCATCAGCCGGACACTAAAATACATTCGTCAGAATTCAGCTTGAGGATTAGTTCTTTTCTTCTGACTCTTGACTCCCTTAATCAATACAAAAACTCTCTTACCCGTGTGAGGTAAGTTGCAGCATCCTCCAACATCGGGAAATGACCCGTATTGGGAATCACAACAAACTCAATTTTCTCGTTCAGTGCTGCTGCTTGACGCCCCATGGAGGCTGGAATAATCTTGTCATACTCCCCAGCCACCAGCAGCGTTGGCACTGTCAGGTGAGCAAACTCTTGTGGCATCATCTCAGATGCTGTCTTGCTTACAGAGGTAAAAATTGTACCCAAAGCTGCATCGTAATCTGCTTGGAGAAAATCCTCTAAAAAAGCCAGACGTTCTGCGGCTGCTATGGGACGATGCAAAAATCGTGCCATAAACATTCGGTCAACCAACGGTATTTTCCCAAGCCACTTGGGTCGAAATTTGACAACATAACCACCGAATTTATGAAATGCAGAAAATGCTTTTTCGTCGTACTCAAAAATGCCGCTACAGGTCAAAATCACTCGTTCCACGCGATGGGGGTAGCGGTTGAGAAACAAAGTAGCAACTGACGCCCCCATAGAATGAGCATTGATATACACCCGTTGGAATTGCAACCCATCCAGCAAAGTTGCCAAGTCAACAGCGTACTCCTCTAGTTCATAGGTTAACTCTGTCAGAGCAACAGATTCTGACAGTAGCGATCGCGACGTCACAAAAGATTCACTTGCTTTGGCTAAAGTCGGTCGGCCACGGGAACGCCCAAATCCCCGCAAATCGTACAGCAAACAATCAAACTGGTCTGATAAAGCATCGGCAGTGCTTTTCCAATACCTAGCCGAACCAGCCCAACCGTGGATAAAAACCATAACTGGCTTGACCTCACCAGCCGATGATTTTCTGATCCACTCATAATAATGCTCAACGCCACGAACATTAATAGACGACATCTGAAATGATGAATTATGAATGCTGAATTATGAAATAATAACCTAAATTCATAATTCATAATTCATAATTCATAATTCTATGCTGATTCTGGTTTGGGTAGTGAGGATGGGAGCATCAGCAGTTCAGCGGTTGATCGCTTCTCGACCATCTCCCGTGTTACCATGCAGCGAGCCACATCCTTACGAGACGGTAATTCGTACATCACATCCAGCATCAGTTCTTCCACAATGCCCCGTAATGCCCTTGCGCCGGTTTTGCGACGATAGGCTTCCTGAGCGATCGCCCGCAAGGCATCTGGTTTAAACTCTAGCTGGACATTATCCATCTTCAGTAGCTTCTGGTACTGCTTCACTAGAGCACTGCGTGGTTGGGTCAAAATTGCCATCAGCGCTTCTTCATCAAGGGGATCTACTACCGCCACCATTGGCACCCGTCCAATAAATTCTGGAATCATGCCAAATTTCACTAGGTCATCCGGTTCTAAATGGCGGAGAGTATCTGCTGTACGCTTATCCTTCGTCTGAGCCTCCCCTGGTTGCACAAAGCCCATTGACTTTTTGCCAGTTCTCTGCTCTACAACCTTGTCTAAACCTACGAAAGCACCGCCACAGATGAATAGGATGTTGCTGGTATCAATTTGGATGCAGTCTTGATAGGGGTGCTTGCGTCCTCCCTGAGGTGGTACGTTAGCGATTGTCCCTTCCAACATTTTCAACAAAGCTTGCTGTACGCCTTCGCCCGAAACATCCCTTGTAATTGAGGGGTTCTCACTCTTGCGAGCAATCTTGTCTATTTCGTCGATGTAAATAATTCCTCGCTGCGCTTCTTCTACATCCAAGTCTGCTACCTGCAACAGCCGCAGCAAGATATTTTCCACATCTTCTCCCACATACCCCGCTTCCGTTAGGGTGGTGGCGTCGGCGACCGCAAAGGGGACATCTAGAATTTTCGCCAGAGTTTGTGCTAGGAGAGTTTTGCCGCACCCTGTAGGACCCATGAGAAGAATGTTGGACTTTTGCAGTTCTACTGAGTCTTCTCCCGAACCTTTGCCACTGGCTTTAGCCTGGATCACTGCCAGCCGCTTGTAGTGATTGTAGACTGCCACTGAAAGCACTTTTTTGGCTTCATCCTGACCTATTACAAAGTCGTCAAGATACTTTTTAATTTCTCGCGGCTTCGGTATTTGATTAAACGAGATATTAGCGGAGCGAGTACGGCGTTTTTGTGGTGGTTCTGACTTGGGTGCTGGTTGTGACGTGGCTGATCCATTCGTATCGAGTAACTCCTCATCTAGTATTTCATTACACAAGTCAACACATTCATCGCAGATGTACACTCCGGGTCCAGCGATGAGTTTTCGCACCTGCTCTTGAGACTTGCCACAAAACGAACATTTTAAATGGGAGTCGTACTTAGACATACCAGCCTCTTATTTCACAATGGTGACGTTTTCCCCTACTGCGGGAAGATTTTGCCGAGAGATGACCTGATCGATTAAGCCATAGTTTTTCGCATCATCTGCCGACATATAGAAGTTGCGTTCAGAATCGGCTTCAATTCTTTCTATCGGTTGACCAGTATGTTGAGCCAGTAACTGATTCAACATAGATTTATGATAAATAATTTCTTTGGCTCGGATCTCAATGTCAGCCGCTTGCCCCTGAGCTCCTCCCAATGGTTGATGTACGAGCAGCCGAGAATCGGGTAGAGACATGCGCTTACCTTTAGCTCCTGCTGCTAACAACAGTACCCCCATACCTGCGGCTGCTCCAAAACAGATGGTAACCACATCGGGACGAATCTGTAACATTGTATCATAAATTGCCATAGCTGGTGTGACGAACCCACCAGGAGGAATGCCGGGAGAATTAATGTATAGTTGAATGTCCTTTTCTGAATCTTCAGCGTCTAGAAACAACAACTGGGCGACAATTGAGTTGGCTATATCATCATCTATTGGTGTTCCCAAAAATATAATTCTCTCTCGCAGCAAGCGGGAGTAGATGTCGAAAGCCCTTTCTCCCATACCAGATTGTTCTACCACCATCGGAATGACGTTGCTAGGACTGAATTGGGAGTTAACTTTGATGTAACTCAAACTGCTAAAGTGGGAATTTCCCGATTGTGGCACAAGCATAAAAGAACATTTGACAATCAGTACGACACAGAGTTATGCAGCGTTAGCTGCTTTTTTCAACAGATTCGATTCTTATCTTAGCTATGTGATAACCATTATGCCTTATTTGAAACTGCTACGCCTTCAATACGTGCCATTTTTGGGCTAAAGTTCCCCTCTAGGGGAGAGGGGAGAGGGGAGTGGGGAGTGGGGAGTGGGGAGTGGGGAGTGGGGAGTGGGGGGAGCTGGGGGAGCTGGGGGAGCAAGGGGAGCTGGGGGAGCACAAATTATTGCTCAATCACTCAATAACTCTTTTTCCTCCCCTGCCTCCCCTGCCTCCCCTGCCTCCCCTCCCCTATTCCTGTTCGACCGTTTCAGGTGCTGCTGGGACTTCAGCATCTGTAGGGCTTAAGGAGCCTTCAGGTACAAGTTCAACGGTAGAGTGTTCCAAAAGCCAATTGATAATTTTTTCGGTCAACAGTTCGTTTTCCACCACTGAACGCATTTTGTCTGGGTCAAACTCTTGATTGGAGTACTCTTGTATCAGTTCTTGGACTCTAGCGTTGATTTCTTCAGGTGACACTTGGATGGACTCGCGCTTAGCGACTTCCTGCAAGGCGAGCGATCGCGTCAGGCGATCAATTGCGTCACCGCGAGAACGTTCCCGCAACTGAGGAATCACTTCTTGAGTAAACAACTTCTTGACATCAACCCCTTGTTGAGAAAGCCGCATTGCTGTTTGTGTCAGCATTGCATCCACTTCTGCTTGAATCATCGTTTCTGGCAAGTCAACTTCCACTTGCTTGTTCAGTTCAGCTAACAAGGCTTCCTGCTGATTCGATGAAGTTTTTTCTTGGGCTTCTTTCTGAAAACGCTCTGACAAAGAAGTGCGTAATTGATCCAGAGTTTCGTAATCGCTGACTTCTTTGGCAAAGTCATCATTCAATTCTGGTAATTCTTTTTCCTTCAGTTCTTGGAGGGTCACCGTGAAAACAGCAGCTTTTCCTCCCAACTCTTCGTTCACATAAGGTTCTGGAAACCTCGCTGTAATCTCTTTGGTTTCTCCAGGATTCATCCCTATTATGCCAGTGACAAAGCCGGGAATAAATTTGTCTTCCTGCAACTCTACTTGAAAATCAGTTGCTTCCCCCCCCGGTACTGGCTGGGGTTCTGCTGATTCATCTTCGCCCTCGCCTTTTTCCAGAAAACCTTTGAAATCAACCACTGCCACATCGCCTATTTGGGCTGGGCGTCCTTCCACAGGGATCAACGTCGCCATTTGTTGGCGTTCGTTTTCCAAGACTTTCTCTACTCGCTCTGGATCATACTGTACCTCTTCAGCTTTCACTTGTAAGCCGGTGTACTGATTCAGATGTAGTTCTGGGTCAACATCGACCAAGGCAGAAAATATAAGGGATTTCCCTGGTTCATAGTTACTAATCAATTCCTCGAAAGAGGAGCGTAGTTGTGGTTGTCCGATCGCCCGGATTTCTGTTTCCTTTAGGGCTTGCTGGATGCCATCTTGAATGAGTTCTTCCAGCGCTGCTACCTTGACTCGAGTTGAGCCTAAGCGCTGTAGCAGTATTTGCCGTGGCACCTTGCCTTTGCGAAACCCAGGAATATTTGCAGTACTGGCAAAATTGTTAATAACCTGTTCGTAAGTGTGCCTGGTCTTTTCTGGCGCAATCTCTATTTCCAGACCGATTTGACTTGCGGGAAGTTTTTCCTGGGTGACTTTCATGCTGTTTCTCAAGTTTTCTGGTATTTATTTTAATAATTAACTAATTGTCTGGTGATGCCATGAAAAAGGGGAGTGGGGAGTGGGGAGTGGGGAGTGGGGAGTGGGGAGTGGGGAACTCGGGGTTCCCACTTCCCCTGCTTCCTCAGGGGTGTTCTATTCACTCCCCACCACTTTATTACAGGGCTAACACCGTGATATCCTGTTTTTCAACTAGCTCCAAAAAAGTTGTACCATTAGGTAAACCGTCTAGGACTAGCCGTAGCTAATGCCATCGCCTCTATCTTGAGGAATAGATTTGTTTATGGTCGGGAGTGGGATCAAACCATCTGAATCATAGTACATCAATTGTCCAGATAACGCACCTTACAAGACAAACAAGTAACACCGTTTGACTTTCGTGATTCTCGCCATCTAGGATGACGACGAGTTTTCTGTGCCGAAGCGCAGATATCCCACTGCGTCCAGTAGATTAGCAGTCTGTTGTAGAATAAATGACTTAAATGTCTTGGGAATTTGATAATTAATTGTTGTAAACTGCCGTAACTGGCAACGCCATCAACAAAATAAATGTATTAGATTAAGACATACCTTGAATAAATAATCCAAGTATTGAAATTGGTTTAATTTCTGCTATTGCTATTTAAGTATGGGTAAATTGTAAATTTTTATGGGAAAAAGGAGGAAGCCCGGTTGTCTAAATCCTACAGAGTAGCTATTTTGGGAGCGACAGGTGCTGTTGGCAAAGAGTTGCTGGAATTACTGGAACACCGTAATTTTCCCATAGCTGACTTAAAGTTGTTGGCGTCCCAGCGCAGTGAGGGACGTAAACTGGCGTTTGGTGGGGAAAATCTACCAGTAGAGCCAGTGAGCGATGGAGCCTTTGATAATGTGGACTTAGTGCTGGCTAGTGCGGGTGGTTCGACTTCCATTGTTTGGGCACCAAAAGCTGTAGGGGCTGGTGCAGTGGTGATTGATAACTCCAGTGCCTTCCGCATGAACCCAGAAGTTCCGTTGGTGATTCCAGAGGTCAATCCTGAAGCAGCGGAAAATCATCAAGGTATTATTGCCGTCCCTAACTGCACGACAATTTTAATGGCGGTGGCGGTGTGGCCCTTACATAAAGTTAGACCAGTGCAACGCATTGTAGCTGCAACTTACCAATCGGCGAGTGGTGCTGGTGCTAAAGCCATGGAAGAAGTAAAAACCCAAACTAGCGCCATTTTAGAGGGTAAGCAACCGGTTGCCGAAGTATTTCCCTACCCGTTGGCGTTTAATTTATTTCCGCATAACTCCCCATTAAATGATTTAGGGTACTGCGAAGAAGAAATGAAAATGGTCAACGAAACTCGCAAAATTTTTGGGAATCAGCAAATAAGAATTACTGCTACTTGTGTACGGGTTCCCGTACTCCGCGCTCACTCGGAAGCAATTAATCTAGAATTTGAGACGGCATTTAGCCCAGACGAAGCAAGAGAAATTTTAAGTCAGTCCCCTGGTGTAAAATTGGTGGAAGATTGGAAAGCAAATCATTTTCCTATGCCAATAGAAGCCACTGGTAGAGATGAAGTTTTAGTGGGAAGAATTCGTCAAGATATTTCTCATCCGTGCGGCTTGGAACTATGGCTGTGTGGAGACCAAATACGTAAAGGCGCAGCTTTGAATGCCATTCAAATAGCCGAGTTGTTGGTAGAAAAAAATCTACTGAAGTCATTAGTCAGAAGTCATTAGTCATTGATTATTACTAAAAAAACACAAGACTAACAAATGACAAGCGACAGAAAATGAGTTATTACAATAGAAAACCACCAAAGAGACAAAAAAACTGCATGAGGGAATTAGGAGTAGAAATAGGGTGGTAGATTTTGGTAGAGTTTTAACCGCTATGATTACGCCGTTTAAAGAAGACGGCAGCGTTAACTATGATATGGCAGCAAAACTGGCAGCATATCTAGCTAACAACGGAACAGATACATTAGTAGTATGTGGTACAACGGGAGAATCTCCTACCCTGACTTGGGAGGAGGAATACCAGTTGTTTCGTGTGGTGTTAGAAGCTGTAGCCCGAAAAGCTCAGGTGATTGCAGGATGTGGTTCCAATTCGACCAAAGAAGCGATCGCAGCTACCCAAAAAGCGGCTAAGATAGATATAAATGGAACTTTACAAGTTGTTCCCTACTACAACAAACCGCCGCAAGCGGGACTATACCAGCACTTTCAGGCAGTAGCCCAAGCCTCCCCTGACCTACCGTTGTTGTTATACAACGTTCCTGGTCGTACTGGTCAAAACCTTCAGCCAGAAACAGTTGCCCGGTTAGCCGAAGTGAAGAACATTGTCGGGATTAAGGATTCTACTGGCAACATAGACCAGGTAAGTGAAATTCGCCGCTTGACACCAAAAGAATTCCAGATTTACTCTGGAGATGATTACATGACTCTGCCCTTGTTAGCTATCGGGGCAAGGGGTGTAGTTAGTGTAGCTTCTCATCTTGTAGGTCCCAAACTACAGCAGATGATTCAAGCCTTTAGTTCGGGTCAAGTTCAAGTTGCTACAGAGATTCATCTCCAACTGTTCCCGTTGTTTAAAGCTTTGTTTGCAACGACAAATCCCATCCTAGTTAAGCAAGCACTGAAACTTCAAGGTTGGGAGGTAGGTTCAACTAGACTACCTCTATGGGAAACTGACACATTCGTCAGTCAGGAGTTAGAGACGGTTCTTAAGGAACTTAATTTATTGAAGAAGGCAGAAGGCTATTGGATGGGGATTGAGACCCCACCCAATTAAAGACCGCCTTGGCACAGTGCTTAAACCCAGTAGGGTCAAATTTTTTTCTTCCCGAATGGCTTCAGCATAGCTGCCCAGAGCCGCCCGAGGGGCGATAAAGCCAGGAAATTTTTCAGCGGTTGAGGGCTAAATATCTAAAAATCCATAAGGTTACTGTGCGTATTTTTTACAATGTTGCAGGTAAAATACCTGTGCTACCACTGATAAATATAGTATGAATCTTGAAAGTCTAAAGACCAGCAGCCAATCGAATTGAAAATTTGATTAAAACTATCGTTGCTTTCAAGTTGCTTTCAACCCCACTTTATAGACAGTTTGTGCTGCTTGTCCTACAAGACTGCTAACTTTCTACTTTTTAACTACAAAGAACAATCTAAGGAGAAAATGGCTAAAAACGAAATAGACTCCGCCCTAAAAATTATTCCGTTGGGCGGATTGCATGAAATAGGGAAAAACACTTGTGTTTTCGAGTACGAAGATGAAATTGTTCTATTAGATGCTGGTTTAGCTTTCCCCACAGACGGAATGCACGGAGTCAATATTGTCCTCCCAGACATGACCTATCTGCGGGAAAATCGCCACAAAATCAAAGGCATGATCGTTACTCACGGTCATGAAGACCATATCGGCGGAATTGCCTTTCACTTGAAGCAATTGGAAATTCCCCTAATTTATGGTCCTCGCCTCGCATTGGCAATGCTAGAAGGCAAACTCGAAGAAGCAGGAGTACGCGATCGCACCGAATTAAGAACTGTCCTTCCTCGCGATATGGTGCGCATCGGCAAACATTTTTTTGCCGAATATATCCGCAACACACACTCCATCGCTGATAGCTTTACTGTAGCTATCCATACTCCCATCGGTGTGGTCATCCATACGGGGGATTTTAAATTTGACCACACCCCAGTGGATGGCGAACATTTTGACTTGCAACGTCTAGCTGAACATGGTGAAAAAGGCATCCTTTGCCTCCTCTCCGACTCAACTAACTCCGAAGTACCAGGATTCACCCCTTCAGAACGCTCAGTATATCCAAATTTGGAGCGGATTTTCCTTCAAACCCCAGGACGACTTTTCGTCACAACCTTCGCTTCCAGCGTGCATCGCATCAACATGGTTTTGCAGCTAGCGCAGAAGTACAATCGCGTCGTCACGGTGGTGGGGCGTTCTATGCTGAATCTGATTGCCCATGCCCGCAATCTTGGATATATCAACTGTGATGATAATCTGCTTCAGCCTTTGCACGCTGTTCGTAATCTTCCGGATGAAAAGGTGCTTATTTTGACAACTGGTTCTCAGGGGGAGCCAATGTCGGCGCTGACGCGCATTGCTAACAAAGATCATCCCCAGGTCAGAATTCGGGAAGGGGATACGGTGGTATTCTCCGCTAACCCAATTCCTGGAAATACTATCGCTGTTGTCAACGTCATCGATAAGTTGATGATGCAGGGAGCAAATGTGATTTATGGACGAGAAAAAGGAATTCACGTCTCAGGTCATGGATGTCAAGAAGACCAAAAGCTGATGATTGCCTTGACTCGACCCAAGTTTTTCATCCCATTTCACGGTGAACATCGGATGCTGGTGAAGCACTCCGAAACAGCCCGGAGTATGGGCATTCCCGCCGAAAACATGGTGATTATTCAGAATGGCGATGTCATAGAACTCACTGCTGAATCAATCCGCGTCACTGGTAAAGTGTCAGCCGGAATTGAACTGGTAGATACTTCAGGTTCTGGCATGGTCAGCGCCAATGTGCTGCAAGAACGGCAACGCATGGCAGAAGAAGGCATTGTCACCATAGCTGCGGCTATCGATTGGAATGGCAAGCTGATGGCAAAGCCAGAAATTCATATGCGGGGTGTTGTTACTAGCATAGAGCGATCGCTACTGCAAAAGTGGGTACAACAGCGCGTGGAGGAAATCCTCAGCCAACGCTGGTCAGAATTTGCCCAGTCTGTTGATGGAGACCACGTGGAGGTAATAGATTGGGCCGGATTGCAAGGGCATTTAGAGCGAGAACTCATGCGCTCTATCAAACGGGAGCTACAATGTCAACCATCTGTGACTTTGTTGATGCAAATCCCCGATGAGCCTGTGAAAGTCACCGACGGTAGAAGGCGTCGCACCCGTACTGCTGCTCAAGTAGCATCTTAGGGGTGTAGGGGTGTAGGGGTGTTCTCCTCCTCTGCCCCCTGCTTCAAATCACTTTCCCTAACCGAACGGGATTTTCCTGACTCGGTTAAAAACTATATCTTAAGATAGATGACTTTATAATAATTTTATAATTCTCGATTTATAAACAAGATGCGGTAATCACACTTCTGATCCCCGGAAAATAGGGGTTAACTTGACGTAAGATCGAACAGATTGTGATTCAACTGGCTACATAAACAACAGATGCCATCTTAGTCAAAGCACAATTATAATTATTCCGGGAAAGCCCGTCGTGGGATTGTATATCTTCTTCGGACAGGTAAAAGCCCTCAATAAAACAGAGGAGTGAACCATGAAAGTATTTGATAATACTACAAAAAGAATTTTTCTTGCTAGCTGGATATCGCTAAATCAACCACAAGCTAGCCACCAAGATGTCAATCAATTGCTCAATCCATCTTCCAAGTCTAATGGTGATATTTTCCGATCCCTACGACAGCGGATAGACAATATTCAAGTCCGCGATCGCCTACTAGCTCACCGCTTGTGTAAACTCATTCCCGCTCAGTGTCCTTTTGAGCGGGATTTGAACTTATTTGGCAAAACCCTGTTTCATATTCCGCCGATGTGCAAGCTCAACCCGTTGTATGACGAATTGGTTGGCTTACGCTTCCGAGCTCTGTGCTATCTAGCTGATGAGTGTGGCGAGGATATAACACAATACTGCTAAAAAAGTTAGGAGTGAGGAGTGAGGAGTGAGGAGTTAATTAAAAACTCATAACTCATAACTCATAACTATTTTTTTTGCCATTTCTGAACAGCTTCCTGTGCTCTGTTATAAGCTTCTGTCCCCTCAGGAACTAAAAGAGCGGTTTCAATCGCCGCGTTGAGTTCTCCTTGGTCAGCGCGACGAGTAGCCATATCTAAAATTTTTTGACTCCATTGATTAATGGATTTTTGGGCATCATCGAAGCCTGGTTCATTTGATGGTACTTTTTTAGCAACAACGATTGCGCGATTATAGCTAGATGCCTGTTCTGGCTGTATTAAGGCATTAGCCGCTTCTAAAAGAGTTTTGTTGCTCATATACTTCTTTGCTTCTAGCCGCCACCGGTTAATTGCAGATTGTGCTTTTAGATACAGTGGCTCGTCTTTGCCGATTAACTGAGCAGCGGTTATGGCATTAGCATACTGTCTTTGCGTGGCACGAACTTCTGCCAAATCTAAAATCATGCTGCTCCAAATTTGAATGTTCTCCTGAGCTTGTTGATAAAGCGGTTCGCTTGGTTTAATTTTGTGAGCAGTGGCGATCGCCTTGGCTAAATCCCTGACCTGAGTAGTACTCAAAGACATTTTTGTCAAGTCTAACAGTGCTTGCTTCTGCTGTGGCTGAGAACTAGAAGCTTGAGGCTGGCTGATAGATTGGCGATGTTGTTCAACTGGTGCAGTTAGTGGCGCAGATCTAAGTTTTGGTAAAGGCTTTACAACCTTTGTGTCACTACTAGCAGTCTGGGGTAATGCTGGGATTTCCTCAACTCTCAATCCTGCCTTATCGCGGAGAAGAACTATCAAAATTAAGCATAGTAACAGCATAGTAGTTGCACCCCACAAGACAAACATTTGCCAAAATGGCGCGTCCGCTGTTCCTTTGTTTTGAAACTTAGGGGGTGGGGAGTCGCCACTGCGTTGCGGAGTGGGGGGAGATGAGAGAGACGCAAATAAAGAAGATGTCCCCGTGTCCTCTTGTACTCCCCCTGCTTCCCCTACACGAGAATTTTCGACGGACTCGAGCGGGGGAGCAGCAACGGCAGGAGGTAACATTTGTTCTAAATTAAGAATGGGTATATTTTCAAGATTGCTTTTTGCCTCTAATTGCGATAAGGTTACTTGCTGTGTGGATATAATAACTGTGACAGGATTTTGTGTAGGACGCCAGTGGTGTTGACATAATTCAGGGGTGCGGATGCTTAGGTATCTTCCTAGATCTGCCAAAGTGCTACCATTACGAGAACGCAAAGCTTCTAACAGCGCTGCTGTAAAGAATCCATGACCTAGCTCGCTACTTTCGTGAGAAAATTGCTCTGGTTGGCAAGAAAGAATAGTGGGAACTTTTAGTTCTTGGGCTAGTTCTATGGTTTCTTGCCCAACGAGTGTATATGCTTGAGTGCCAAAAGCGCGGTTGATATCCAGCAATACCAATGCATTAAGGGCAGCAATTTGCAGACTTTGCATCAGCCCTCGCAATTCTATGCCAGTCTTTTCAACGCCATCAGGACTTCCTTCGATTGGCATCAAGTAATCTTGACCATTGTAGTTGATGCCATAACCACTGAAGAAAAACCACAGTGTGTCTTGCGGTTGCCAACAAGCCGCTGCCAAATCCTCAACCAAAAGGAGAATATTTTCCTTCGTAGGATAGGTGGATCTATCTCCTAGAGGAGGGGAAGTATCTGTAAGCAGCATACACTTTTCCGGCAAAAAACCTCCTTCTGTCACCAAAAAATCCTTGAGCGCCTCGGCATCCGCTTGGGCGCAACTCAAAGGTTGAAGGAAGTGATATTGATTGATGCCTATAGCGATCGCCCAGTTATTTGCCATCGCGCTTTTTATTGGTTGTTGTTTACTTGGTTTGTGTGGTGCGTTGGCTTTGCCGAAAAAACAAAGCTAATCTATGTCTAATAGTTTAGGTGAATGTGATCTCACCTCAAGATAGATGTGATTTTTATGACTTTCACGCCTGCGTGAAAATACCTTTACTTAATTCAAATTTATTCTTCACAGTGAGGAGTTAAAAGGTTATGAGGAGTAGTTGTGCTTACCGAACATTCAACATCATTCCCTTGATCGTGAGAATTCGTCTAGAAAAGCCGCTCATTCAAGTTATGCCGTTGATTGGCAAGAAAATCCGGATAGCTTCTACCTTATTTTTACTTTTGTCTGGGGTTCCATTATGGCTAGTAACCGAAGCCATGACAGCCAAGATTGTGCAAGCTTACACCACTAGAGTAGACCTTGCTATTGACGGGCTGCCAGGTGACAACTACGAAAGCTTAGTGCAAAGGGCGGAAGCGGCTGCAAGGGCAGCAGCTCAGCGTAGCTTTGATCAAGATATTTTAGTGACGGATGTTTCAATCATTGTTTCCGTACAAAATTATGGAGCGATCGCACCAGTTCTGGAGTTAGCAGTCAGTCGTCAGCAATGGCGTACTCGCCCCGACCCGCAACGTTGGGCTACATACTTCAAAACTGCGCGATCGCTACTATTCTTTCAACAAAATTTCACTCCTCCAACCTCAACATCACCACAACCTCTCACTCCTCTTCCAAAAGAACCACAGCAACCCATAAACCTTCCGCCCTCACCACTTCCTAAACTTTTCACCCCCCCAAAATAGTCAGGGGAGTGGGGGAGTGGGGGTGTGGGGGAGTGGGGGTGTGGGGGTGTGGGGGTGTAGGGGTGTGGGGGTGTGGGGGAAAAATGTGTTTCTTGAGAGCGCCCCACAGGCGGCGTAGACGCTCTTAGCGGCTTGTCGTCAGACATCGCCACCCGTTATGAATGGAAGAAACACGAATTCCCCCCCCCTCTCCCACTCCCCCCCTCCCCCCCTCCTCCCCCTACACCCCTGTTTTTCTTCAGAGTCTTCCCCACTCCCCACTCCCTAGCTTAGAATGGTACAGTTGTCAAAAATTGCAGTACCCGCTCTCATGGCTGTTCCAAAGAAGAAAACATCCAAGTCCAAACGAGATAAACGTCGAGCTACCTGGAGACACAAAGCTGTCATCGAAGCTCAAAAAGCACTCTCTCTAGGCAAGTCGATTTTGACTGGACGTTCTACATATATCTATCCAACTACTGAAGAAGAGGAAGAGGAAGAATAAGAGTTAGGAGTTATGAATTATGAATTATGAATTATGAATTAATTTATAATTCTTAACTCCCGATTCCCCACTCCCGATTCCCCACTCCCCACTCCCCATTCCCCACTCCCCACTCCCCACTTTTTTCGCTGTTATGATCGGAAAATTTTTTCAGAAACCTACCCAACAAGAGGATGGTCGGGTTCCCCCTGGTCAATACTTGGCTAAAGGCTTCCCTGTATTAACTTATGGTGCAACCCCCAAAATTAGCACAGATGAATGGGAATTTCGGGTTTGGGGTTTGGCAAAACCTGTAACCTTTAGCTGGTCAGACTTTATAGCACTACCTCAACACGAATTTACAGCGGACTTTCACTGTGTAACGCGCTGGTCTAAACTCGATGTCAAGTGGACTGGCATTAAGGTGACAGACTTCATGAAACAAATTGAAGTTGACCCCAAAGCAGCCTACGTTATGGAACACTGCTACGGCGGCTACACGACCAATATCTCAATGGAAGATTTTCTGCGAGAAGAAAACTTCTTTGCCTTTGAGGTATTTGGTGAACCCTTACCAACAGAACACGGTGGTCCCATGCGGCTGGTTGTTCCTCACCTCTACGCTTGGAAAAGTGCCAAATGGATCAATGGTTTAGAATTTCTAGAACGTGACGAACTTGGTTTTTGGGAACGCAACGGCTACCACCGCCGTGGCGAACCCTGGGCTGAGGAACGTTACAGCAGCTTTTAGGAATGGGGAATAGGGAGTGGGGAGTGGGGAGTGGGGAACGGGGAGTGGGGAATAGGGAGTGGGGAGTGGGGAGTGGGGAACGGGGAGTGGGGAATCGGGAACGGGGAGTGGGGAATGGGGAACGGGGAGTGGGGAATCGGGAGTGACTCGCTGCGCTCAAATTCACGTCCCTCATTCCCCCACTCCCCACTCCCTACTCCCCACTCCCTCATTCCCCCACTCCCTCATTCCCCCACTCCCTACTCCCTATTCCCCACTCCCTATTCCCCACTCCCTCATTCCCCCACTCCCTACTCCCCACTCCCCACTCCCCATCCCCCAATAATTCGCTTGAGGAAAGACAATTTTCCTTCATAGGGGGCGTAGCGCCATTTCAAGTCCAACCAGAAGGAGTTGTGCAAAACGCTTTTGTAGTGGGAAAAAGTGTCAAAACTGGCTTGACCGTGATAGCTACCAATACCGCTATCACCTACACCGCCAAATGGTAAAGATGAGACGCCAGACTGCATGACTGTGTCGTTGATACATACTCCACCGGATGAGGTTTCGTGCAAAACTCGCTTTTGCAAGTTTTTGTTTTGCGAAAATAAGTACAAAGCTAAGGGTTTTGGTCTAGAGTTAATCAAGGATATTGCTTCTGTGATGTCGGTGTATTCCATCACAGGTAGGATAGGACCAAAAATTTCTTCCTGCATGACAGGATCTGCCAAGGAGACATTATCAATCAATGTGGGGGCGATATAACGCTCCGAAGGGTTAGTTTCTCCACCGACGCAAATTTTCCCATTTTTGAGGAGGTTAGCTAACCTGTCAAAGTGTTTTTGAGTGATAATTCTGGCATAATCAGGACTGTTTTGTGGATGATCCCCATAAAATTCTTTCAGGCATTGTTGAATCCCATCTAACAAATTTGTTTTGATTTTTTTATCAACTAAAAGATAGTCAGGGGCTATACAAGTTTGTCCGGCATTAATAAATTTTCCCCAAGTAATACGTCTGGCAGTTTTTTCGATATCGATGTCATAATCTACAATGCAAGGACTTTTGCCTCCTAATTCTAGGGTGACTGGAGTGAGATGTTTTGCAGCAGCTTCCATGACTATTTTGCCCACAGTTGTGCCACCGGTGAAAAAGATGTGGTCAAACTTTTCTGATAGTAGTTGCTGACTAGTTTCCACACCTCCTTCTACCACGGTAACATGAGCGCTTGTGAAATGTTTGGTAATAATCTCAGCTATGATATTAGAGGTATGGGGAGCAAGTTCTGAAGGTTTGAGAATTGCACAGTTTCCGGCGGCGATCGCTCCTACTAGCGGTGCAATAATTAGCTGAAATGGATAGTTCCAAGGACCAATAATTAAAACTACTCCTAGCGGTTCTGGATAAATTTTGGCTGAATATGGAAAGAATTCCAAGGGAACTGCTGCTTTCTGAGGCTTGGTCCAATTCTTTATATTTTTGATGGCATAATCAATTTCCTTGCGTACGAAAATCTCTGTAGCATAAGTCTCAAATTCTGGTTTATGAAAATCCGCTTTCAATGCCTGAATAATCTCTTTCTCATATTCAATGATTGCTTGTTTGAGATTTTTCAATTTTTCAATACGAAAAGAGACTTCTTTGGTTTTACCAGTTGCAAAGAAATCACGCTGTGTGCGGATAATATCACTGATTACCATTTCACCAATCATTCTTTTATTCAACTCCTATCCTTCTAACTCCCTCAGGCTGGAAGCCCGGAGGCTACACGAACAAAGCCTGCCAAAGCCAGGCTAATTATACGCAGTTCTTGCAGAAACGGTATAACTCACTGCTTGGTGGGTAAACGTACAATAAATACACTACCTTTACCTACCTCTGAATTTACAAGAATAGTGCCTTGATGTGCTTCGACAATTCGGTGAGAAAGGTAAAGTCCTAAGCCGCTACCAGAACGCTTGTGGCTTCCTTGGCGAAATCGTTCAAACAAGGTTGTTTGCTCTTCAAGGGGAATACCAGGACCTGTATCTGCTACTTCAATGGTAATGCTGTTATCAGCAGCGATCGCGCTTTTCAAACGGATGGTAACTGAACCGATATCGGTAAATTTAATTGCATTACCTATTAAGTTGGTAAAAAGCCGATGCATATCTAGGCGATCGCCCATGATGGTGATAGTTTCCTCACCTAAATCCAGATTGACTGAAAGTCCCTTTTCGTCAGCTAAAGGAGTCAATTCTTTAGCAATCTCTTCTAGTAACTGGCGTAGATTAACTGGTTGAAGCGCTAGGGTTTTGCGACCAGCTTCAAAGCGATAAACTTCCAGCAAGGTATTGACCATTTGTAGCAGGTTGTTGTTACTGCGAGCCATAATGCCGATGACTTCGTGCATTTGGGGTGAGAGATCTCCCAAGGCTCCTTGTTGAAATAGTATCAGTATGCGATCGGCGGCTACTAGGGGAGTGCGTAAGTCGTGGGTGAGGCGGGAGACAAAATCTTGCCGTTGGCGGGCGATTTCATCCCGTTCATCGATACTATGCTTGAGGCGGAGGAGCGATCGTACCCGTGCCAGCAATTCGTCTACTGTGACCGGTTTGCGGATAAAATCATCAGCACCCAAGTCTAATCCATGAGCGACGTTAGGTGAGTCATGGGCGGTAATCAGCAGAATGGGGATAAAAGGCAATTCAGTATTTCCCCGGATGCGCTTAGTGACTTCGTATCCATCCATTTCTGGCATCATGAGATCCAATAATACTAAGTCACAAGGAGATTGGGCAATTTTTTCCAAAGCATAAGCACCATTTTCTGCGGCGATCACAGTGTAGCCTTCCTCCTCCAGAATGGTTCTGATTAAAAACACATTATCTGGAGAATCATCCACAACGAGAATTTTGTCAGATTTAGAAGATTGTAAACTCATAGAGTATAAAAAATTACATCATAATTTAATTTTTAGAAACAATACTTTATTTGGTAGAATTACTGTGTATATAGCAATCCTAAATGATTTGTGAACACAGAGAAACCCGGTTTCTTGAAGAAACCGGGTTTCTGAAGCAAGGCGATCGGATCTCAAATAGGATTCCTATATAGGAATCCTAAATTATTCATGAAAAATTTTAAGTAGTGTAGGGTGGGCACTGCCCACCAGATCCGGGTAATGGTGGGCAGTGCCTACCTGTGGCTTCAAAAATCTGCGGAGGAATCCTATATATCCTGAGTAAACATTAAAACAGAATAAGCTATATCAACATACTATAGAAATAATTTGACTTACCTTGAATCACTGGCTAATTGAATTATGGCTCGTAAATTTCAAGAACTGGATACAGGGGATGGCGGCACTATTTTGGTAGCAGTTGAAGTTCCTGAAACGTCAGTAGGTCGGGTATCTGCTCCTAATGATTTGCCAGTGGAAAAATTAGATCGTAGCTTCGATGCAGTTAAGGATTTGATTGTTAGTGGATGTCGTCCGATTACAAAGGCATTTAAAACTTTGCAGCAAGAATCGCAACCTATGAGCCCAGAAGTTGAGTTTGGAGTAAATTTTACCGCAAAAGGTACGGTTTATATAGTGGAATCCTCTGGACAGGCATCACTGAAGGTGAAAATAACGTGGAACTTGGCTTCAGAAGAAAACAAGTAATAAACTTTCATGAGTTGGGATTTAGTTAAAGCTTGTACAGTGGCGATCGCGACTCCTGAAGGTGAAATCCGGGGTACAGGCTTTTTCATCTCACCTCAAGGGCACTTACTTACCTGCGCTCATGTAATTGAGGATACTGGCGGCTGGAAACAGGTGCGAGTGGATGGGCAAGGGGTTGACTTGGTGTATTTGGGCGATCGCACTTGTGACGACTTTGCCATATTGCAATTATCTGGCTATCTGCCTTGCCTCGCTGTTCTCTGAGGACAGTGCAACCCTGGTTATTGACGCTGACCCCAATCGCTCAGCAACGACTTGGGCAAGACCTGGGGGCTGCACATGAAAGCACCCACAAATCTGGGTATCCAGATAGTCAGCCATCTGAACAATCTGAGCTAGAGCCAGCACCAGAAAGTAGTCAGAAATTTGGGTACCCAGAAACTCAACCATCTGAACAGCAACCAAAAGCGCCTGACAAGGAAAAATTAGCCAAGCGCGAAAATCCGGACTACACCCAAACCACTTTTCGCATCCCTAAGAAACTGAGCAGGCAGATTAACCGAGCATTGATGGATTTGGCAGATTCGGGGGTAGAGATAGATCGAAGTGACTTGTTAGAAGAGTTGGCTGGTGCATTTGTCCGACTGGCTGATGAAGTTGGGGTAGTCGAGGCTTTAGAGCAGTTAAAAAACCTGGGTACCCAGGTGGGTGAGTAGTTAAGGGGGCATGAGAATCATTAGAGCAGAAAACCGGGTTGTGCTTAAAAAGCTGACGCAATAACCTTCAAATCCGATGTGAATGTGTCATTTTAGTCACCACATGAACAGAGGAAATACGTCAGGGTTTTCCATCATATTGGTGGTTTGTTAATAAGCAACGTGTTAAGTATGCTTTGAGTCAAAGCAGGGGAGAGCGATCGCCCAGTGTAACACCCAAGGTGTTTGCAAGAAAGTGTTGGTTTGTTGACCTTGAAAAGCACAAACCATACGAATATGTGAATCATCTGCTGATAAATAATCTCGTCTAAGGGTTGTTTTTACATTAACCTGCTCACCTTTACGTCAAATCTACACTATTTGAAAAAAAGCCCCTTGGGGGGCTTTGCATCATAACACAGATATCACATAGGTACTGACGCGGTGGTCAAACTTAACCATCCCGTTGACTTTTGTCTTTGCTCCGACTTTCGTCTTTAGTATCTTTTGCCAAGACCGCCAGCGTGTTCATGCCAGCCACGGCAACACGGACAAAGTCGTGCCGCTCGTCTTGGTCAACCACAGCGCATCCTGGCTTGGACTGCTGTAAGAAGTGAAAATCTATACCCATGCTGTACACTAATCGGTACAATAATTCTATCTAGATAAGTACAGATAGGAGTCTATAACAAGGAGTTGTGAGGATAAATCATAGAGACTCCACCGTTTTTACCCTACATCCCCATACCCTTACACCCAAGTGTTTCTTGAGAGAGATCTAATTTCCTCCCCCAGACATTAAATCTCACTTTCCTGACGTGGATCTTCCTGGGGAGGATGCCAGCTAACTCGTACCCAAAGCCGCCGAGATTTCTGAATGAAACCATTTCCACGACGTTCATCATTCATATCAAGTCGATTACATGTTGCTCGACCTGTTGGTGTTGTTCCTAAAATTTTGATACCATCTAATGTCCAGATAAAATGTTCTGACCACTGCTGCTTCCGAGGATTAAATAAAGGGACTTCCTCTTGAGTTTTGGGGTCAATTCCCGAAGTGAAATTATAGCGGCGTTCATTACAACGACGGCAGCATAAAGCTAGATTTTCCAGTTCATCCGAGCCACCTAGAGACTGTGGAACAATATGATCGACAGTGAAGCGGTCAGTATTTACAAACTCTGGGGAGTGGCAATATTAACAGAGATATTTTGCTGTTTCTGCGACGATTTCTCGGATGGAGTTAGGAACCATTTGGATTCAGCAGCTAAAACAGAATTAGCATAGGTAAAAATCTGTGCCAACTCAGATATACCATCTAATTCAGCTTTTTCTTCTGGCGTGATTAATCCGGATTTGCTTCGTTCTAGAAGCTCATCTGAACGAGCTTGCAACTCATCAGTAAATTTAAATAAATTAAGATTATTAACTTTTTCAAGTTTGATTCCTGTTTCCAACCAGTATGAAGGTTCAATCATTAATTTTGGAGTTATCATGGGTTGAACATGGAATGCTGCACTTTAATCTTAGCTTTTAAAAGGCGCGAATACCATCAACAACGGGTAATGGTAAATTCCTTGAGCGCCGCAACAAAATCCACTCTGACAAAACCTCAGCTAATTCTTCACGAGTCGCTTCAAGCGTATCCTTGTTAGCGTAGACACCCTGCAATCAAGGAATTTCCCCGAAAAATGTCCCATCATCTGGCAAAATCTTATACTTAGCTTGATGTTTAGCAGATTGTATCTACTTTGTCAACATAGCCAGAGTGTCTTAATTATCTAGAAATAGTTTAGCTAAGATACAGCTATCTGTGACCCAAGGATCGCATCCTCACTCCAAAGGATTGCGATCGCACGCGTCCAACAGAAGCGAGATCGCATTTGGGAGAAGCCCTGTTACTTATAAAACTCAACCGTTTTTACCCTACATCCCCACACCCTTACACCCAAGTGTGTCTTGAGAGAGATCTAATTTCCTCCTCCAGACATTAAATTTCACTGTTCCTGCTTAGTTTTTTGAACTCTCTCAAGAAGTTCAGAAAAACGAGTAGCATCTTCAAGGTCTGCTATAGTTCCAGTTGCCAAAACAGGTTCAGTACCCAGCTTGTCCATATAAGCATGAAAAGCTTGTTCATCATCTCGATGTTCAAGTATATAAGCACGAAGTTCTGTCCTACTCATAGGAGTGAAAATTTAGCTGTGTCATAGGTACTCCCACCTACCATTAGGGTTAATCACAATTTCTGTCTCTTCTCCTGCCAAGATGAATATCTGCCCTGTACGTTAATTATCTCAAAAAGAATGGCACTTGGCGAGAGCGGTTTGTAGCGATGAAAGAAAGCATGAGGATAGTCGAGTAGTTGTTTATTCGTGTTGGCATTTGGAGAGGCGATCGCTAAAAATCAGAACTTCTCAGCAAACCATGTGATGCAAAATTTTCGGTACAATCAAGTATAGAAAAATAAATTAACTCTATATTTCCATCCAGCAACTTATGCAACTAGAAGACTATTTTGATTTCCTTGCTCCTAACGATATTCGGCTCAAAGGTACTAGGGTAGGTATTGAAACCATCCTTTATGATTTCATCCATCGTGCCCGTACTCCAGAAGAGATTGCCCAAACTTATCCATCCCTCACCTTAGAGCAAGTCTATGCCACAATTCTCTATTACCTACATAATAAAGAAGCCGTCAGCAAGTATGTAGCTGACTGGTTGGAGTGGAATCACCAGCAAGTTAAAGCACAGCAACTTAACCCTTCACCCGCCGCAATTCGGATGCGGAAGCTAAGAGCAGAACAAAAAGCAAAACATCAAGTCAATGACACTCAAATATTTGCTTGATGAAAATGTAGACCCCACCTATAAAACTCAACTCACGCGGCTGAATCCCGATATAATTGTCTGGGTGGTTGGTGAACCTAACACTCCCTTAAGAGGAACATTAGACCCACAAATCTTGCTTTGGTGTGAAGAATATGACTTCGTCTTGGTCACCAATAACCGTACATCTATGCCTGTTAACCTATGTTTAGATGTAACGTCATCGTCCAAGACTACAGTTGTATCTAATAAAGTGAAAGGTTGTATCAAAGCCACTCATCCCTAATTTGCTGCTGATACTGCAAAGGGTCTTGAGTTAGCTTAATTATACCTGCATACTTATTTATATTCAACTCTTCTTTTTGTTGTAATTGATGAACCTCTAATATTTGCTCTATTTTCTGCCAGTCCTGATAATCAATCAAAACTGCAACCGGACGCATTGCTTCATCAGTCACAATTTTTTTTGAAAAAGGTAGCATAAATTTACTACTTTAAATGTAACGTTTAACTCTGTAACTTTAGGAATTAAGCACAGTGTCCAATAAGCTTGGTGTTAAGGATAATTGTAGGTTGGGTAGAGCGTAAGCGAAACCCAACAAAGCTGCGAGAATGTATGGCTATTTCATTGGTGCAAAACGCAACCCACATGCCTAGGAATAAATTCCTAGGCTAATAGCTGAAGTCGGCTTAAGCCGACTAGAAATTTCAGGAATGAGCGTCCGTTTCAACGGACTTGAGCTTTGAGCCCTTACCTTCGTCAAGGCAAAGAGTGTAGAATGAAATAGCCCTGGCGAGAATGTAGACCTTACCTATAAAACTCAACCATTTTTCCCTACACCCCCACACCCCTACTCCCCTGTGTTTCTTAACTGACATCTTGCACATTCGAGTGAGAAGGCTGGTGGGCAGTGCCCACCCTACGAAATCATAAGCTTTTTGTTGCTCTTATTTTCGCAACGCCGGCTCTGGTGCAAGATATGAGTTTAAAAACAATACCCGTGAATGAATGGAATCAGAGGGCAGTAGTCCTGGTATTTCATTCTCATTACCGTCCTCACCCCCCCAATTCGGGCACCCCTCTCCCAAATTGGGAGAGGGGCTAGGGGTGAGGGCTTTCATTCACGGGTATTGAGTTTAAAAAGATCTAATTTCCTCCCCCTGACGTACTCTCGTTGAGAAATTGCTGGAATTCTTCTATAGAACCAATGGTAATTGCATTTGTAAAGAGGGTTTCCAGCAAAGACTGATCCCCAATGCCATTGATCACTTCCACTACTGTTGAGGACGCGACTCCAAACCGCGTCTGTAGGACTTTAATCACATTCTCTCGGAAAGTTTGGAGTATTCCTTCCTCGATGCCTTCTTCTTTTGCCAGCCGTTCAATACTTGTTACGTACCGCATTCTTTTTGCCTCCTCGGAACTTCTTACCTCTGCTTTAAAACTACGTGCCAAATCCTCAGGCAAGACCATTATCCAGTCGATAAAGCGAAATAACTCCAGAACATCTTCCCGGCTATATCCTCGTTCAAATAGCCTTCTTACTAGGCTTAATTTCCACTGTAACCGACTTTCTGGGTTTAGGTGCGTCGCCTTGGTTTTCAAATGCGCCATCACCACCAGCCCAAAAGGATTGGTTGTTTTCTCTAGGGTTTCCCATTGGGCTTCATAGTCCAAAAGTTTCGCCACTGGAAACTCCAAACTGACGCGACATCCTCCAACTTCATAACTGTAACTTGAAGGTCGCCAATTTGCTTCTTCATCTGCCAAAACTGCCAAACTTATGACTTGCTGTTGGTGTCGGTCAAACAAGCGGTAATTATATGTGTACATTCGTTTAGCAAATTGGCTATCATACTGTGCTTGGTCGGGTAAGGAGGCACAAGTCACCCTGTCCTCCTCCCCTAAGAACCGGACTTGACGGTTCACCCATCATCCGGCTCAAGCCTCCGGCTACCAGAACGTTTTCTCATATGTACTTGTTGGTGACAGGCGCGATGGAGAAATACGAGATTCTCCTCCCAGTCTGTCCCCCCGTCCTTGACAGGGATCATATGATGCTGATGCAGTTCCTCACCATTAAATAGATGCTCCCCACAGACCGGACATTTCCAGTCCTGGTGTTGAGCAATCCGGTAGAATTTGGAGTCAGAACTCCAATAGGACTTGCCGTAGCTGGTTTGACGTTTACGCCAGTATTCTGATAGCGAGGGGTCATCAGGTGAGTTTTTTCCCTTAACTTTGACATGACGTTGAATTGGGACATTTGTTAACTTATAAAGGCTTACCACCTTGGTTCGACCACTACGGGTTGTCACAGTGGTGGCAAATACCCAAGCACGACCACCAATTGTACGGAAGTACTTGTTGGCAACCCAGGCTTTACCTTTATTCGGATGCCGCCTTAAACACCATTTCCAGATTTCTTGCCAGATTTGGTGGTCAACGTAACCAAAGACTTGATTACTCACTTGATGTCGATAGAAATTCCCCCATCCCCTGATAATCGGATTAAGGTATCGAATAAGTTCTTCTGGGCTGATGCCAGGATGTTGTTTAAGCCAACTACGAATTCGTTGGAGAAATGCCAACATCTTCTGTTTTTGCGGCTTAATCAAGCACCGACCCTTAAACCGTCGAACCGTAAAACCCAAAAAATTAAAGCCATCATCTACATGGACAATCTGAGTTTTCTCCGGATGCAGTTGTAACCCGCGAAGAGCCAACCACTCATTGAGGGTCGATACAATGGTTTCTAAATCCTCACGGGTCGGTGCCGTGATGACAAAATCATCAGCAAAGCGAACGAATCCGTAACGCTTGCGTTTATTTGGTCTGATTTTGCCTGTGTCCTTGCCTGTACGAACAGTATAATATATTACTTGTTCGTACTGGTTAAGTAAGTCTTCCATCCCATTCAGGGCAATATTCGCTAATAACGGCGAAAGAACGCCGCCTTGTGGCGTCCCCATATCTGTGGCATGGAACACTTCGGCTTCTACGTATCCAGCTTTCAGCCATTGTTTGATGAGGGCAATACCAGGGACATTCCCGATTGTTTTGAGTAAGTAGTCGTGGCTTATTGTATCGAATGCACTCAGTATATCGGCATCAAGTACCCAGCAATCGTATCGGTCAGCTTTTAGACGTATCCAACACTGTTCGATAGCATCGTGAGCGCTCCGGCCAGCACGAAAGCCGTAGCTGTTTGCCTCAAATCGTGCTTAAGAGCTTGGCTCTAGAGCATTTTTAACTATTGCTTGAGCCACACGGTCAACAATACAAGGTATCCCTAGAGGTCTTCTTTTTCCATTTGCCTTTGGAATGTAAACCCGCTTGGTTGGGCGCACCTGCCATAGGGTGTATTGTAACATTTGGTTGACTAACTTTTCTCTTTCAACCGGGGTAAGGGCTACCTGTCCATCAATACCTGGTGTTTGCTTACCAGAATTTTCCTGTGTCACTCGTCGTATTGCTAGTAGCAAGTTCGAGTAACTACGTAGCATCAGCTTCATCAGGCTTCTCACCCGATTCCACTGTTGGTTCTGGGTAGCACGATAAATCCGTCGTCTCAGATTCCGCACTCGCTTGCAGACGGACTTCCAATTAATGGTTGCCCAGTCCACCCTTGGTGTCGTCGCTCCGATGTCTTTATTGACTCTATCTTTCACGGCGATTTAGTTTCCTTACGTTGGTTTATCGTTGAAGACCCGCAGGAAGTTTGCCGCCTTTCGGCGTGGGGCATTTTACCCCTATCCCCCGCATTACCAGGGGCTTTTGCTTTCTCCTGCATCCTTTACCCTCTGGGTGATTCCGTTTTCCTTGCGGTCAACCTACTCAAATCATCGACCTAATTTGAGAACCCATAGGGTTTACCGTGTTTCGTACATTGGACATCCAATCGTCGCAGGTTCTATCTCTATTCCGCTGGGAGTTTTGTCCTTGCGTTGCTGATGAAGTGACTTCAGCAACCACCCAGTTACCTTTTGGTTGGAGTGTATCAGCCTGATTTCACTCTTTCGCACGATTACGGAAACTATTTGATAGTTCACAATCGTTAACCTTCGACAATTTTTCCCTTGCATTCCTACAGCTTTGGGCTAGTTGTAGTTTTGCTTTCGTGCCTTGCATTCCACCAGGTTCATTACTTACTACTGATGTAGGCGGAGTCAGTGACCCTTTTACGTGGGAACTGGGAGCAAGGATTCCCAGGAAGCTACGGAGCTTCAGTCCTTATAGCGCTGTTGCGCCTAATGCACGACTTTCACGTCGCACGACTTCGACATGAACCAACACCCAAGCCTCTTTGCCATTTAGTAGCCAAACCTTCGCCACTTTATCCACGAGTCGCTTGCCAATTTCTGCATCCGGTTCTAGCTGTTGCAGTTCTGTGTCCAGAAATTCATGGGGTCGTTTCCAGTCAATTGCGGCGTAGGCTTGGGGGAAAAAGAACTCTAAAAAACGCGGAAAATATAGTTCAATGACTTCTTTCCAAGGACTATCGTAATCTGTACGTTGTTCTGTCATACAATAGAAACATCATCACCTACATGAGAACCATCGCTCCCTATATTGAAGTCCTAACCACTCTCCATAGTCAATCCAGCGCCTCGAACTACAGCAAGCGATCGCCCCTCACTGATCACAACTCCTCCCATTCATTCTTATCAATCCCAGCCTGTCGTAATATTTCACCCAACAGGTTCTTACCGATATCACTGCTATGGGGGTTTGGTAGTCGTACCGAGATGCCTTCCTTAAGCATATACTGATGCTTGCTGCCAGAAAAAGGTCCATCAAACCCTAATTGTTTCAAATAGCGGATTAACTCGGTACGTTTTATTGGTCCAAAAGTCGGCATTATGCTACTTCCTTGATGGACAAATCAAGACCATCAACTACGGGTAACGGTAGATTCCGGGCTAGCCGCAACAAAATCCACTCTTCCAAAACCTCTGCTAATTCTTCTCTACAGGCTTCTAAACTATCTGCATTAGCCCAAACACCCTGGAATCCAGGAATTTCGCTGTAAAAAGTGCCATCATCTGACAAAATCTTATATTTGGCTCGATGCATCGCAGCTTTTATGTATTTTGTCAACATAGCGAGAGTGTGATAATTATCTAGAAATAGTTTAGCTAAATTGAGGGTCATCTGCGACCCAAGAATCCCATCTTCACTCCAAAGGATAGCGATCGCAAATCACCCAAGATGGAGAATGCAAAGTATAACTTTGAGATTTTTATGACTCAAACCTTACCAAAATTAGTTACCTTTGAAGAATTTGCAGCATGGCGACCTGATTCGGGTCGTTACGAACTACATGATGGGGTAATCGTTGAGATGGCGCAACCACTAGGAGGGCATGAAAAAGTTACAGGTTTCCTGGCAAAAAAGGTAACGATAGAGTTTGATAAATTAAACCTCCCCTACTTTATTCCTAGAAAAGTATTGGTAAAACCATCTGAAAACGAATCAGGTTATGAACCTGATGTATTGTTGCTCAATGAAGAGAATCTGGCAAATGAACCACTGTGGGAAAAATCATCAACTGTAATTTATGGGGCTTCAATTCCATTAATTGTAGAAGTTGTATCAACTAACTGGGATGATGACTACTACATGAAACAAGGAAGATATGAAGGTATGGGGATTCCCGAATACTGGATTGTTGATTATCTCGGACTAGGAGCAAAAAAGTTTACTGGCAACCCCAAACAACCTACTTTCTCAGTTTATCAATTAATAGATGAAGAGTATCAAGTTACCCAGTTCAGGGGTAATAGCCGAATCATATCCCCTATTTTTCCACAACTCAATCTGACCGCGCAACAGGTTTTTGATGCGGCTGTTTGAAGTGACTAAGTAGGTCGGCGTGAATAATTAACTTGAGTTTGGACTAATTGACTTCCAGTAGCGATCGCACTGTGACGAGATTCGCTATAATAGCCTAATGAATCCAGCGAATCATGCACGTTATTTCTCGTAAAGCATTGCGTCAATTTTGGGAAAAGTATCCTGATAGTGAAACTGCGCTGATTCGTTGGTTTAAACTCATGAACTCGGCGAACTTTCAGACTTTTGACGAATTACGCTCGGTTTTTCCTAGTGCCGATCTTGTAGGCGATATAATCGTGTTTAATATTGGTGGTAATAAATACCGATTAATTACTTCAATTCACTTTAATCGTCAAAAAGTTTATATCCGTGATATCTTGACCCATTCAGAATACGACCTAGACCAATGGAAAACTTAACTACATTTCCCCCAGATATTAATACCCATTGGAGCGCGATCGCACCCCTGCTTACGATTCGCAATGATGAAGAGTATGAGCAAGCAACCGAGCGATTAAATGATTTAATTGATGAAATTGGCACAAATGAACAGCATCCTCTTTATAATTTGCTTGAT
>JADQBA010000378.1 GCA_016903675.1 Stigonema ocellatum SAG 48.90 = DSM 106950
TTTCTATTCCAGCTAGGGTTGCTAAATGTTGACTAGTAGCAACCGCATATTTTCTGCCTAAAATAACTCGATGTTGGGAAGGATAAGGATAATGATTGAGATTGAACTGCATAAAATTATTTTTTTAAGCCGACATCGTCAAAACAATTCAAAATTCAACAGGTCGCGCCCAGGATTCTCCGACTCAAGAGTGCAAGTCTCTTAGGAATGGGCGCTCTGCTCCTGGGGATTGGGGACTGGGGATTGGGAAACAAATTCTTTTAAGATTTGGTTCGGTGCTGCACCTATCCAAATCGAACCTGTCACCAGTCCCCAGTCCCCAATCCCCAATCCCCGTTTCAAAATTATCAATTCAAAATTGCACTTCTAGGGGGCTTGTACCCACCACTGATTGTAGACCGCTGTTGGGAAATTCAGTGGGGGCTTTGACGCGCCTTATCCCACAACGCGCCTTCTATTTTGGCAAATTCAGGACAATGCCAGCATCAGGATCTTTCTCTAATACCCGTCTAACCGCAGGGCGTTGAATTAGGCGATCTTTATGGGCGGTAAATGCTTGTAAATCATGGACTGGAAGCTTTTGGCGCACACCTGACCAGTAGAAAATTAGGGCATAGGGATCGGCGATCGTGTATTGATCGAATAGCCATTCTTTTCCTGTAAGTAGGTGATCGATTTCCTGAAGATAGTTCCAAAAGGTTTTACGCCCAACTTCTTGAATTTCCGCAAAAGCAGACTTCTCGGTTGTGTATTGATGGGGTTGCCTAATGTGGCGATGGGCAGTATGCACACTATTCGCAAAGAATGCAGCGAGGGAAATAACTTGCGCCTTCGCAAAGGTATCGGTTGGCAGTAGTTTTGCTTCAGGAAACTGTTCTGCTAAATAGTAGAGAATAGCAACGTTCTCAGTCAATATGGTTTCATGATTGACTTTCAAAGCTGGAACTCTACCGCGTGGGTTAATGGCTTGATAGGCTTCGGTTTTCTGTTCACCATTTGCTAAGTCAACCCGTTGAGCTTCATATTCAATGCCTGTTTCCTCGAGCGCAATGTGGGAAGCGATCGAACTCGATCCGTAAGCGTAATAGAATATTGTCATATCTTTATATCTTCACTAAATATTGAACTAATTAGGGCTGGTTTCCATTCAATTGGCCTAAAGGTAGCCACGCTGTCACCAGCCCCCATGTAAAGCTGAAAAGCCTCTCTGGGAGAAATGAGCCGCCAATACTCAGGCTTGCATTCGGTGCAAAAACAATACCATTCGGATTAAGAAAAAACAGATTCGCCGTCCCTGACGCTTTAATCAACCCATCAATACTAGAGGCTGACCCACCGGTCACCCGACTAATAATATTCTGAATATCCAATCCATTATTAAAAGAAGCAGTACCACCAGTTGGTACAGAAAACTGCTGGAAACTGTGAAACAAATTCCGTCCTGCCTGCGTTCCAAGAGTGATATTGAAGACACTGCCATTAATTGTGACGCTAGAATTATTTGGTAGAGTCCTATCAGGTGTAATCTGCGCATCTGCACAATTGGCACTGAATGCGTAAGCACCACCAAGAGCGATCGCCAACATCTGACGCCAAACAGCACCCATCGCAGTCTCCTTTAAAGCCTGAAGAACGCATAACTACTTTTGAGTAAATCATGCTTCAGGTATTAGTAGGACAACTGATGCGGTACAACCTCCATTTTCTTAATAAAACTTCATCAACCGCAATAAGAGTGATCGCTACTTGTAAAGAAAATCCCGCCACGCTTGGGAATGCCCAGAGGATCTAATCACCAACCATCCATGAGTCCCATAGTATTTATCCCTAGCCCGACCATTCGCTATAGCTTCATCAATCAACGCCATTTCCTCGTCAGTTGGCTCATCAATGCCTTTAGCTTGCTCAACTTCTTTCTCAAGCACCTGCGGCTTTATCGTTAAGTTCCAGCCTTCTTCCAAGGATCGACGAAAGAATCCTGACATGCTCTGCTTAATC
>JADQBA010000509.1 GCA_016903675.1 Stigonema ocellatum SAG 48.90 = DSM 106950
TTCTATATTTCATTAAAATCGATTGAGAACAGATCCCGAAAAATCAAATCAAGTGACCTCCTTTTTTTGGCAAGCTTATGATTCCATTTTTTGGGTTTCGGCAAGATTATGGTTCCAATTGTTTAATTAGGGTTGCGATCACTTAACGTCAGAATGAGCATTACAGCCTCTGGCGCGGCAATGTTATCGTTCCAGTTTCGGCAATATTATCGTT
>JADQBA010000390.1 GCA_016903675.1 Stigonema ocellatum SAG 48.90 = DSM 106950
CACTCCCCACTCCCCACTCCCCACTCCCCACTCCCCACTCCCCACTCCCCACTCCCCACTCCCCACTCCCCACTCCCCACTCCCTACTCCCCACTCCCCGTGTACTGAACGCGATAAATCCGGTTATTAACTTCATCAGTAACTAAAAGACTGCCGTCGGGTAAGGTGAGTAAGCCTACAGGACGGCCCCAAGTGGTTGGTACAGTGGGGTCTAGGAGAAATCCAGTCAGAAAGTCTTCATAGTAGCCTTGCGGTCGTCCTTTGGTGTCGAAAGGAACAAAGACGATTTTGTAGCCAGTGCCGCGATCGCGATTCCATGAACCACGAAAGGCTACAAAGGCACCGTTACGGTATTTTTCGGGGAACGTCTTTCCGTTATAAAACTGCAATCCCAATGCTGCTGAATGGGATTGAAACAGCACATCTGGGGTGCGAGTACGGGATGCTAAGTCGGGACGTTTACTCTTACCATTGGTTTGTTGACGGGGGTCAAGGTTGTTCTGTTTCAGGTAAGCATAAGGCCAGCCATAGAACTCTCCTTGTCGAAGGCGTGTGAAGTAGTCTGGTACTAGGTTATCTCCTATACCGTCTCGTTCATTAATAGTGGCGTAAAGTTCCTTTGTCAGTGGGTGAAAGCCTAAACCCACTGGGTTACGCAGCCCCGAAGCAAAAGTCTGCCGCAGGGAACCATCCAGATTCATCACCTGCACCGAAGCCCGTGGTAGCGGTTCTTCATCCTCGTTGGTTTCCGAACCAATAGAAACGTATAGTTTCTTAGCATCAGGTGAGGAAACTACGTTACGTGTCCAGTGCTGATTGTAACCACCACCAGGGAGGTCAGTAATTTTTTGACCAGTACCAGTCAGTTGCTGTTGACCCTTAGTATAGGGAAATCTGAGTACGGCATCAGTGTTGCCGAGGAAGAAGGAATTGCCTACAAAAGCCATACCAAAAGGAATATTGAGTCCGTTTGCTGCACTAGCAAACGTCTTTTTGACATCAGCCACGCCATTGCCTTTGGTGTCGCGTAGGAGGCGAATCCGGTTTTGTTTGGTTTCCGTCACTAGGACATCACCGCTGGGGGTTAATGCTAGCCAGCGTGGCGCATCTAAACCATCGGCAAAGACGTTGACCACAAAGCCAGGGGGTACGCGCAGTGTGGGGTTGGCTGGAATTGGCACGACTTGAGGCGGCTTTGAGGCACTTTCACTAGCGAAGGGTTTTGGTAAATCACTGAGATTGATGCGAATCGGTGTGGGTGAAAAAGGTTCTGTTCGGACAAGATTTTTCGGCTGTGTGGGATTCTGTGCCAGTTGGGGTGGTGTAGTTTGTTCTAATGTGGCGCGAGTCTGGTCACAGGCTATTGCGGTAGAAAGTAGCAAAAAAGACAGCAAGAAACGCGCAGAGGTTTTCATGGCAATGGTTTAAATTATGATGCACGGCTTTTCAAAGGTATACCTGAGACTCAAGAACTGCATCTGTGATAGGTTTGATAATTATTAGGACTTACAATCATATGGGGTGTCGGGTGTCGGGTGTAGGGTGTGGGGAATGCAAGAATCCTACATTCGTGGGTTTATATCTTACCGTGAAAAAAATATGTGTTCCCTTGTAGAGTGCAGCAAGAAACACTGCGTCAAAGTTTCAATCCCACGTCAACTGACCTTGGTACCGACACCCGAAACCTGCAACCCCTACACCCCTGTGTTTCTTAGGATCACCCCACCGGCGGCGCACCACCCGTTATGAATGAAACAAACACCCCCATTCCCCC
>JADQBA010000024.1 GCA_016903675.1 Stigonema ocellatum SAG 48.90 = DSM 106950
ATATCTTCTGGTGCTGGAAATGCGGGGAAAATTACAGTTAATGCTACAAACCAAGTTATTGTGGATGGAAGCGATCGCACGAGAAATGATCGGGTGGCTAAATTTGGCACAGCAGTTGACTCTATTGATGCTTCCAGTGGCTTTTTTGTTCGTTCTCAAGGTACAGGAAGCGCTGGTGATATTGAAGTGAATTCACCGCAAATTCGTTTAGACAACTCCGCCAAGTTCAGCGCTGATACTACAGGTGGCGGCGGAAATATTCAACTCAAAACCCCTCTATTCATCTTACGCCGAGGTAGTAGCATCACAACCAACGCGAATGGAAGTCAAATCAAGGGCGGGAACATTAATATAGATTCTCAAAATGGCTTTATCATCGCAGTTCCAGGAGAAAACAGTAAAATCAGCGCTAATTCTGCTAACTTCCAGGGTGGAAATGTCACCATCAACAACATTGCTGGTCTCTTTGGCATTGAACAGACAACGACACCTTCCAATAGTACAAGTGACATTACTGCAAGAGGTGCAACCCCAGAGTTAAGTGGTAATATTAAAATCAACAGAACCGATGTTAACCAGGCTTTAGGACTAGTGTTACTACCCGCTGTTGTGGCTGATGCCAGAACACTGCTGCGCAATGGTTGCGAAGCCTTGGCTGAAGGTGAAGAGAATAGCTTTACCGTCACAGGGCGGGGTGGTTTACCCCCTAATCCCTACGATCCCCTCGCCGGCGATGTCCTTTGGACAGATACTCGCATACCAAATATCACATCGCAGCAACGCGCAGAAAAACCCCCAGCCAAACCACAGCCCCAAGCCAATGTTAGAGAAATCGTACCCGCAACAGGTTGGGTGTTCTCAGGTAATGGGTTCGTCACCCTCATCTCTAATGCTCATGGTGCTAACAGTTTAACGTCTACGACTACCACTTGTCCACAACATTAAAATGAGGACTAAAGTCCTCACTACGAACAAATGATTACAGACCCGATGGTCGTTGGTGTGGTGGAGTACTAGTCCTAAATTTTCGGTTTACAGCCATTTTCAGGGAAATAGACCACACTGTTTGTAGGGGCGCAAGGCAAGAGCGCCCCTACAAACAGTGTGGTCCATTTAGGTGAAAATTGCTGTAAGTTAATAAAAAAACTTAATCTGCTTTGGTTTGTGTGGCTATATATGCTTGTTGCGGACTATTGGAGGGCTTTTCTTGTTTTAGTTTTCCCGATCGCACAAGTGGAGTTAAATATTGAGTTTGTAAATAATCCTGATTGCGATCTAAAATAGTGGCGATCGCAGAAGAAGATAAGCTCTTCCAGCTACAAAGCTCGATAATGGCAGTTTTTACCTCATCATGATTTGAACGTCTACCCAGTTGTTGAATCTTAGTTCTTAACTGTTCAGGCATCTGTACTAGATAATTTTGACGCTCATCAGTCTTGGAATGGTATTCCTGTTCTCCTAACGGTAGATTTGGAACTAGCTGCTTATAATCTTGATGTTGATTGTTATCTATGGAGTCATTCCCTAGATTAGATTCCTCTGGCTGGGTTAACTCCCTAGATAAGTCATAATCTAGGAAGTCACTTCCTAGATTAGATTCCTCTGGCTGGGTTAACTCCCTAGATAAGTCATTGTCTACTAATGCTGAAGCGAGAGTATAGCAAGTAGCTGATCCTTTGCCTTGTTGTTCGAGGAGTCCGGCATCCCGTAAGCGTCTCAAGTGGTGACTGGCGGTGAGAGTATCAACATCATTGGTGGCACGGTAAATCAAATTATTAATACTTCCAGCTTTTCTCAGTACGACCAATGCTTTGGCTTCATCATTGCTTAATCCATAGTCTTTAAATTGTTTCAGCCACTCAATATCTTCTGGGTCAAGGAGATGATGGGTGAAAAGGGTAACGTGAAAATAATCTCTATCTCGATTTGAAACAAACAGAGGTAGGGTCAAATTTGCTTCCAGCATTGTCTCTAGCATTACCCTTCCTCCAGATCCTTTCGTTTCTGCAATACCTATTTCATGGAGAACGGCGGCAATTTTTTCGTTACGAGTTTTTGAGCCTGGTTGGTCAAGTTCATCTGTAGGTTTGAGAGAATAACCGGGATTACGAATTTCCAGACGGTCAGAAAAGCGAATAATCTGGACAGGACTCCGTTCTCGATAGTTACGGTGCATTAAGGCATTAACGATCGCCTCTCGGATAACTTTACGAGGAATGAGAGGGGTTTCTCTGCGATGAATGCCGTTTTCTGCAAGATTGAAAGCTTTGGGGAGATCGTTAAGGACGAGGGTGGTTAATTTGGAAATAGCTAATAGTAGGGGTTCGCGAATTTCAAGACTTTGATAACGCTTATCTGGATCTGAAACCCACTCCTTACCTTCTACAAGAAGGTAGTCGATGCGGTGCATGGGAAAATAACGCCGCAGGGCGATCGCTTTCCCAAACAATATTAATCCGGCGATGGTGGGGCAGTATTCTTCTTTTTGGTTTGGGTGTCGGGCGATGGCATTTAGAGCATAGAGCAATTGCTGATCGTCAAAATTCAGTTCACTGGCGTTGAAGTTTAGAGCTTGTCTTTCTCTGCGGTAAGCTGCGATCGCTTCTGGGTCTAAATCATCGAGGGTGGCATCTGGCAAAATTGTAGTATCGTAGGTTTGGGCATTACGTTCTTGATAAAAAAGTTCAATATCTCTGTCAGTACATTTTTGATCGGTTGAAGCAATGCGTCTAAATGCACCTTGGGGAAGTCCTCTTTTAGTAATATAAACTGGTTTCTCTGAGGGTTGCACTTCGGGGATAAAAGCAACAATTACGGTTTTTCTATCTTTGGTAGCAGTTTGTATTTGGGGACGAATAGTGATGTTAAAGACTTCTCTACATTGAGTGGCTAAGTCTCGTTGTATTTTGTCGGGATCTACTATTCCTTCAATTTCATAATTGTTGGTATCACTTTCTTCTGGTGATTTGATACCGAGTAGAAGATAACCCCCTCCTAGACTGGGTTCATTAGAAAATCCGCTAATAGTCTCCCAGCAACTTTTACCAACTTCTGAGCCTTTTTTTGCTTCTATTTCTACGCCTTCATCTTCGGTGGTAAGGAGTTCCCAGAGTTCGTCAAAGTTAAGCATTTTTACTCATCTCCTCCCTGTGGTTCGAGGTTGAGGGCGGAAATATTCAGGTCATCAACTCGGATTTGGGCGGTCATGAGTTGGTGGAGGAGGGTACGAAAAAGGTCTTCTAATTGTTCTTTTCTTAATGAATAGTTACTAATCTTTGTATCAATACTTGATATTATATCTGCTATTTCCATCTGTTCATCTAAACTTGGTTGTGGGACAAGCATTCGCAGCGCCCAATGATATCCGGCTCTACATCCTTTAACCCCAGACGCTTCTCCGCTTCTCCGAAATTTTTAGCGATGTCCTTTGGACAGATACTCGCATACCAAATATCACATTGCAGCAACGCGCAGAAAAACCTCCAGCCAAACCACAGCCCCAAGCCAATGTTAGAGAAATCGTACCCGCAACAGGTTGGGTGTTCTCAGGTACTGGGTTCGTCACCCTCATTTCTAATGCTCATGGTGCTAACAGTTTAACGTCTACGACTACGACTTGTCCACAACATTAAAATGAGGACTAAAGTCCTCACTACGAACAAATGATCACAGACCTGATGGTCATTGGTGTGGTGGAGTACTAGTCCTAAATTTTCGGTTTACAGTCATTTTCAGGGAAATAGACCACAGTCGGGCGCAAGGCCTTGCGCCCTTTCAAGGTGAAGCGTAAAAGTGAAGTTTTTCTACTCACTCGGGGAGACGCTTCGCGAACGTGTTCTTCGCGTCTTCGTGGTTCAAAAAGATTTTTAAACCGCGAAGACGCGAAGAACACGAAGGAAATCCAAGTCTTACAACTTGCACCTTGAAAGGGCTGATAATAGGACTTATGCACTTGACACATTGACTACCGTGTGCATCATAGGTTGTTGAAATCCCTATCTCATCCAATCGTGTATCTGTAAAGTTTTTGCAACTTTATTATGTTATTGCGTTGGTTTTGTACTAATATTATAGTACAAAATATCTCCTGAGTAATTTAAACCAGTGGGGAGTATGAACAGTAGAGAGTGATGTTAGACATACTCATAAAATACTTTGTCTACGCGACAAAAGGGTATATCACAAAAATACAGATCATCAAGTTTTTGTATTTGGCTGACCTTTATGCTGTCAAATGGACTGGAAAGCAACTTACTGAACTAAATTGGTATTATTATTATTTTGGTCCTTGGCACGAGGATATAGATGCTGCTTTGGATAAAATGAATGGCAAAGAAATTAGTATAGAAACTGAAGGCAGTACAACGCTGGTTAAACTTGGTGCTGAAGCAGAAAATATCGACGATTTGCAACTACCTCTTAGCCTGAAGTTAGTGCTTGATAATATTAGAAGACAATGGGCTGGGGCAGGACAAGATAAAATGAAGCAGTTGTTAGATTATGTGTATACTACTGCTCCAATGGTTGTAGTTAAAGACAAATATAAACCAGAAGAGAAAGTTAGACTTAACCTACAAGCCGAAAGAGAAAAATTAATACGTGAGTTAGATTAGGATTATCAAGTGGCTGGATATAAACCTAGACAGGGTTGGATATATTTTATAAATCCCTATCGAGTATCCCTTCGTTGTAAACTCGGTCATTATCACATTTACAATTTGGATGAACCAGGTGAAATTTCCTGTAAAACTAATTCTTGCACGCAAATAATTAATTTTAGTAGGGTGTTTCGTGGAGAACACCCTTATATTATTTGGATATCCGAGAAATTTCCAGATGATTTCAACTATATAGAGACTTTTACTGTAATTCCCTTAACTTCTAGTACACGAGAAAGGGATAAAGGTTTACCGACAGCTTACCCAATTAATGCAACCATTAGAAATGGACTTGATAAACAGTCATTTGCTTTGGTTCATCAGATTTGTACTGTTGATGCTAACTCTTTTAAAGACACAAAGGGTGATTGGTTAAATAGAACAGGACAAATAGATAAACCTGATAAGGACGCTATAGAAGAACGTTTAAAATATTTTTTAAACATCCAAGAAAATCCCAGCGATGACTGGTTTGTAAAAAATGCATCTCCAGAACTTTTAAAGAAAGTATTTGATAACTTATGTGAAGATAGTAAACAATCGGCTTTAGAAGAATTTATTGATAATCTAGATTTCTAAGCAGTGAGGGCGGAAGCACTCAAGAACATGAGGACTAAAGTCCTCACTACGAACAAATGATCACACCGCAGGGCTATTTCATTCTACACCGTAGCCCTGAACTCAAGTTCAAGGCTCAGAGCTATTGTCCGTTGAAACGGACGCTCATTCGGTGAAAGTTCTAGTCGGCTTAAGCCGACTTCAGCTATTAGCCTAGGAATTTATTCCTAGGCGTGTGGGTTACGAGATTAGAATGAAATAGCGCTGCGCTTATCGTTTGTGGTTACGGTTAATGCGCTGAAGCGCAACTACATACCAAAATATTCCTAATTCTCCCTATATTCTTCTAACAATTTTGGAATGTAATCATATCCATCCACGCCAATTACGGAAATTATTTTAGACCGATGTTGCTGCAATAAATGCTGGAAAGCTTCAGACCCTATTTGTCCGTGAACAATCATCAGCAACCTTGCTGGTTTACGCCACTCGCGAGAACCAATTTGGTTTAACAAATACATTCCCAAGCAGCCAGTGTAAATTGATTTGTCCTGGTTTTGGAGATGATCGTAAGCTTCAGATAAATTGGCTAAATTCAACCCTTGGAGATATAAATCTCCTGAAACTTGTGCTGTTTTAAAACCGTCTTCTAAGTATTTGATGGCTGTTTGGGGTTGTTCAATGACTAGGTGGGCAATGCCTAAACTGCTGACACATAGGGCTTTACTTTGAATGTCGCCTAAGCGTTCTGATAATGTTAAGCCTTGTTGCAAATAGTTAATTGCGGTTTCATAGGTTTCTGGTTCTATTTGTTCTAGCTGTTGCGCTTGCATGACTTCGCTGTAGCCTAAATTTACTAGAGCGTTGGCTTCTCCTGTACGATCGCCTGCTTGTCTACTGAGTATTAATGCTCGTTGACTGTAGTTAATTGCCTCTGCATAATTTTCTTTATTCACGTAGGTACGGCTGAGATGGTTCAAATTGGCGATTTCACAGGAGCGATCGCCTGCTAAGCGTGCGATATCCAACGCTTGCTGATGGAACTGTGCAGAGCGATCGTATTGTCCCAAAGCTCGCTGAGAATACCCTAAAAGTGTCAATATCCGTGCTTTTTCCTGAGTTCCGTTGACTCGGCGCAGGGGTTCATCTAGGTAAGAGAGAGCATTACGCAAATATGTGCCGGAAAAAGAGGCAAAAATCCCACCGTAGAGGGGAAAGTAAGGACGCTGAGTAAAATTGCGTAGTGTTTGTAACAGGACTTGTGAAGACGCCTGACCGAAGGGTGTACCCTCACCCAAACCACTTGCTAGTTGACTCCAAATCACCGCAAACGTCAAGAAAGTTGAAATGGACAACTTTGACCCGGCTTGGATGTTGTAAGCTTGTTGGTCGAACCAGTTGACTAACCCCCGTTGTAAGTACTGCAAAATCAGTGCCATTTCCACCCACTCACCGAGGGTGATATTACGCTGCTGTTGGGCAAATTCAAGAGCAGATTTTTCCATTGCTAAGGTACGAAACAGTGCTTTGGGTAACTCACTATTAACTTGCTTAGCCCAAGTTGCCCAAGGACCACGTTCTCCTGGTACACCTCCAAATCCTAGCGATTCCCGGCTTTGCTCGTACATCCAACTTACCAAATGGTCTTGTAGTCGCTGCCAAGAAGCTAAGCCTCTAATTATACCATCAGATATTTGTTGTAAATCAGAATCAGCCTGGGCAAATGGCTGTAAAGACTTTGACAACTGCTGGAGTTGTTGTACAGACAATAGATACTTCTGGTTGGGATCAATCACACTTAAGAAGACATCGAGACGAGCCTCAGCAGTGGCTGTGGTAATATCTTTAACTGCGGAGCCAATGGCATAATTAGCTTTATTTTGCTCTTGAGCTCGTTGCCATTGAGTTTGGATCGTCTTAAGTGCTCTCAAGCTGCGGGTGGCTTTTGCTTGCTTGAGTACATCAATTTCTGTATCTACTTGTTGCTGGGTAGAATTTAGACGCTCACTCAAAGCCAGCTCAAACACTTCCCCTGTGTCAGTAGTGACACCTTTTAGCAACATTTGATACACCTGCTCTTGGGAGCTAACCTTGCCCTTGAGCGTATTTTGGACAATTTCGTCGATTAAAGCGAGATAGCGATCGCGTAGTGACAGAGAGTCAGACACTTTAGCAACCAGAAAGCAGTATATTAATTCTAATTCTAGTTCCTGGATATGGGAGTGGGGAATGGGGAGTGGGGAATGGGGAGTGGGGAGTGGGGAAAAGAAATTTTTATGATTGGTGGTATACAGACTTCATCACGACTCACTCTATCGAAGAGCAGTTAAATTCATCACTCCTAACGCCTAACTCCTAACTCCCCACTCCCCACTCCCCACTCCCCATTCCCCATTCCCCATTCACCAAGTATCATGAGCGAAAAATGGTTCGCACCCCTACATTAACTTTTGATCGTGGCACATTAATTCTCCATCCACCACCACGCGGTAGAGCCTGGATGGATTACGCTACATGGGATGATAGAGTTGAAAAATTTCGCATTCCGGCGATTCAATACCGTCCTTTGGTGGAAGCACTACAAGCGGAAAATACTAACTTTATCGACGAGGCGAAGGCATTTTTTCCCGTAGAACTAGTTCCCAGTTTGTCCATGGAACCCTATCCCCACCAAAGTGAGGCGTTAGCAGCTTGGAAACTGGCGGGAAGACAAGGGGTGGTGGTGCTTCCTACCGCAGCAGGAAAGACTTATCTAGCACAAATGGCTATGCAAGCAACGCCGCGAACAACGCTGATTTTGGTGCCGACGCTGGATTTAATGCACCAGTGGTATGCTCACTTAGAGGCGGCGTTTCCTGATGCTGAGGTGGGGTTGTTGGGGGGTGGTTCGCGAGATAAGACGCCTATCCTAGTTGCAACTTACGACAGTGCAGCTATTCATGCAGAAACTCTGGGAAATCAGTATGGATTGTTAATTTTTGATGAATGTCATCATTTGCCAACAGACTTTAACCGGGTTATTGCGGAGTATGCGATCGCACCCTATCGTCTAGGACTTTCTGCCACACCTGAACGTACTGATGGTAAACATGCTGATTTGAATATCCTCATAGGTAAAGAAGTTTACCGCAAGCGAGCGGAGGATTTGGCAGGAAAGGCGTTAGCAGAACATAAAATTGTGCAAATTAAAGTTAAATTAGCACAACACGAACGGGAGCGTTACAACCAACTCATTCAAGTCCGCAACGATTTTTTACGAGAATCTAAGATTTCTCTGGGGAGTATTCAAGGTTGGCAGAGTTTTGTGCAAATGAGTGCGCGATCGCAAGCTGGACGCAGAGCAATGTTAGCGCATCGCGAAGCAAAAGAAATTGCTTTGGGTACTGATGGGAAATTAAGAATTCTTGCTAACATACTCGCAGAACATTACCCAGAAAGGATTTTGATTTTTACTGCTGATAACGCCACAGTTTACCACATTTCTCATGAGTTTCTGATTCCGGCTATTACGCATCAAACTCCTGTAAAAGAACGTCATGAGATCCTAACAAAATTTCGGGAGGGGGAGTATAAAACTCTGGTTGCTTCTCATGTGTTGAATGAGGGTGTAGATGTACCTGCGGCGAGTATTGCAATTATTTTATCTGGGACTGGTTCGGCAAGGGAGTATATTCAACGTTTGGGAAGGGTTTTAAGGAAGGGGAATACCCAGGATAAGCGGGCGATTTTGTATGAGGTTGTAGCGGAGGATACCAGTGAGGAGGGGACTTCGGCAAGGAGAAGAGGGAATGAACCGCCAAGACGCCAAGAACGCCAAGAAGAGGAGAACAGAGGCAATTTGCGGGTTATTTATGGTAGTGGTAAGGGTAAGAGTTATAAGGCTGCTGAGCAAATGGAAATAAATTATTCTGTAGAAAAACCCAAATCACCACCGCAGACCAACACTGATGATGTTTAAATAATGGTGTTGCTGAATTCGAGTATGAACTGTGTTTTTGAGCCTCACGCAAAGGCGCAAAGGCGCAAAAAAAATCGTTGTTTAATCAACAGGGTAAATGTCAATTCATACGACCATTCAGCAACGCGTAAATAATTATCTGCGTTCATCTGCGTTCATCTGCGGTTCAAAATTCCAATGTTACCAACAGAGTTGCTGAGTCACAGACAAAAAGGGGAGGAAATAATCCCGAAGAAATTGAGGATTGATAATCAAAGTTTGGAGGTAGCCATTGAGTTAATTACTTGTTTTCAGAAAGCGGTAGGTGATACTCAAGGTGTACTTGAGCGTCAGTTGTTAGACTTGGAGGGGGATACTCCGGATTACAAGGTGAAGCGGGGTTTGGCTTATATTCTCAAAAGCAGTTTTTGCACCTTTGAGGTTGTGAGTCCTTTGGAACCGCAAATGTTGCGAGCAAGGGTATTTGCTCTGGCGGCACAATCTCTGACAAGTCGAGAGTTGGCGCAGGTGACTTTAAGTAAGGTTGCTGATGAGTTGAGTCGTGAACTTGAACGGGAAGTTTTGCCGACTCAGGTTCGTGATGGATTGTATGCTGATTTAGCAGAAAATCGGATTTTGACTGCTTTTGATGCACCAAAACCAGAGGAGTTGCTGCATCGTTACAATGTATCTCAGGTGCAGGGTGTGTTTTATAAAGCGAGTCAGCTTGTGTTACATGCTCATCGTAATGTTCCGGGACAATATAAGCTTTTGTTTCGGTATCTGAAGTTATTTCAATTGATGGCTTACATTGAGGGTGATGCTGACCACGGGTTTACAATTACGGTTGATGGTCCTACAAGTTTGTTTAATCCTAGTACCAGGTATGGTTTGGCAATAGCTAAGCTGATCCCTGCATTACTTCATGTTACCAAATGGAGTCTTGCGGCTACGTTGCAAATTCGGGATACTTATACAAATACTTGGAAAACTGGACGTTTTACTCTTAATTCTGATTGTGGTTTGGTGTCTCACTATTCACAAGGAAAGCCATACGATAGTATGCTGGAAGCTTCTTTTGCTGATAAGTGGGATTCCATGAAGACTGATTGGGTGTTAGAGAGAGAAGTTGATTTAATTCCCATTCCTGGAAGTGTGATGATTCCCGATTTTAGATTGGTTCATCCTGATGGTCGTACGTTTTTATTAGAAATTGTCGGTTATTGGCGACCAGAATATTTACAAAAGAAGTTTTCCCAGGTGCGGCGTGCGGGATGCGATAACTTGATTTTGGCTATTTCAGAGCGATTGAATTTGGAAAAAGCGGGGGTAAGATTAAATGATGTACCGGCTAGGATTATTTGGTTTAAAGATAAATTACTGCCGAAAGCTGTTTTAGCTATCATGGAGTGATAAGGGAGAAATAATATGAAGACTATCGAAACAATTGCTACAGTGACAGTAGACGGTAAGATTATACTACAGTTACCACAGTTACCACCGGGTATTTTAGCAGGTGAGCATCAAGTGGTGGTAGTGATTGATGAAAAACCTTTGGGAAAAAAAACACAAACAGAGGAAAAGCGATCGCGATTGAAATTTTCTGCCTATCCTATAGGATTAGTCTCGGAAAGCATCACTTTCCGTCGAGAAGACCTCTATGCAAATGACTGATAACCCTGTTTTCATTGACACGAATATTTTGGTTTATGCAAATCTAGCTTTATCACCGTTTCACCTACAAGCAACAGAACAACTTCAAGCGTTTGCAGAACAAGGTGTTGAACTTTGGATCAGTCGCCAAATTTTCAGGGAATATTTAGCAGCCATGACAAGACAAGGTGACTTCACTGGAACAATTCCAGCTTCATCGCTTGTGGCTGATGTGCAGTATTTTGCTCACAGCTTTCAAGTAGCTGAGGATAATTCTCAGGTGACGGAAAAGCTATTAACGCTGATGGAAGACATTCCCATTGGTGGTAAGCAGGTGCATGATGCAAATATCGTCGCCACAATGTTAGTCTACAGCATTCCTCGATTGCTCACTCACAACACAAGCGACTTCGCCAGATTTTCTGAGTTAATTACTGTATTGCCATTACAACCCACATTCCGCTCCCAGTAGTGTTATAATATCCCGCTAAGGTCAAGATGCCAGTTAGCGATGTCAAAAGACTTAATTTTTTTGGTGTAAAAGCTTCAATCTTTTGGTAAATTGATATTGTGGAAATTTTTTGTATAGGAAACCACAGGAATCATAAAAATGAGTTATCTCCATAACTTGACCAAAAAGCTTGCTGTTGTTACTAGTATCATCAGCATCAGTGCTTTCGTTGGTGTTCCAGTAATGGCTCAGATGGGTTCTGACCAAAAACCTGCCAACACCACAGGAACTCCTGCGGACGTCCCCCCCACCCAAGCGCCAGGAAATAATAGCCCAACTCCTCCTGATAGCAATAATGCTGCTGGGGGCAATATTTTGCAAGTGGCACAATCAAGTGGTTCCTTTAACACCCTAGCAAAAGCTATAGAAGCTGCTGGATTGACAAAGACCCTCTCTAGCGGTTCCTACACCGTTTTTGCGCCTACAGATCAAGCCTTTGCTTCGTTGCCTCAAGGTGCTTTAGCATATCTACTGAAACCAGAAAATAAGAATTTGTTACGACAAGTTCTCGCTTACCACGTGGTAAAAGGTAAAGTAACTTCTAACAAATTAAAAACTGGATCGGTGAAAACCCTCGGCGGTGAGGTAGCAGTTCGTGTTGCTCCTCAAGGTGTGACTGTGAATAATGCTAATGTCACCCAACCAGATATTCAGGCTAGCAATGGAGTGATTCACGCCGTGGACCAAGTACTACTTTCTCCAGAGGTTCGCCGAACCCTCACATCCAAGTTATCAGGGCAGTAATCAAATCAAGTTCCTCAGTAAAATAAAGCACATTAATAAAAGAAGTGCATTGCTACACTGATGGAATTAATTCGTAGTAGCGCTTGGGCGCAAAAAAAACAGCGATTTAGCCGGCGCTAAAGCGCTACTACGAACTAGTTCCTGTAAAGCCTGGGGAAGTAGAGGCGGATGATTCACTTGACTTTTTTCATATCTAATGCTATAGGAAAAAGACGTTAATTACGAATTACGATTTTTTTACTACTTAGGTAGGAAATAATTTTTTTTGATGCTCATTATAATAAAAAATAAAAGCTTTTATGAACACCAAAATTCTTGCTACCTTAACAATCATTGCAGCAATTACCAGCTTAGGAAGTCCAGTTCACGCACAATCGTCTGCCGCACCAAACTCAAACACTGGAAAATACAAACTAACTGGTAATTCTTTAACAGGAATTAATCATAGAACAGCCAAGGATGACTTTGCAAGATTTTTTCCCAAACAAAATTATGCCAATAACGTTGGCAGAAATATTGGGGATGATGATGCTGTTCCCTATACAGGGTTCGTGAAAATCGGTAATCAAGTCGAATTACGCCGCAGTATAGATGAACCACTAGCAAATCCCAACAGCGTGATTTTCCCCCAAGCAAACCAGTCCTTTAATACCAATGATGGAGTGCAAGTGGAGGTTCGCGGTAAGTAAACTGACATCTTGCTCGCTCGTGTTAATACTGATATTGAAAAGCCCCGAAGGGCTTATCCTAGAAGGGGCTACAAAAATGGTGGAAATATGCTGACAAATTTTTATCGCACTGCCTCTAGAAACCGATAGTCACGCATCCAGTCTTCACCTTCCAGGTCGCTCAGCACGGCAATGCGCCCAGTGGTCAAAAATGCCAGCTTAAAAATCTCCCACTGGGAGTCTGTGATGTCACCTTGCTGTGAACTGACGCCTCCCTCTTCCCAAATAATCGTCACTTCTCTGCCTCCAGCAATCTCGAAGTTCCCCAAGCGAGTCACTCGACCAAGATGCCACTCGAATGCGGCTCCTGCTTGTTTCGCCTGAGCCGTCTCCACTGCCTCTGTGCCAGAGTCGTGAATATACTGGGCTTCATTTGCCGATGATTCTTGCTTTGTCATATAAATTTTCTCCAAAATCACAAGTGTGTAGAGATTTAGATTTCGGAGAGACGTCTTTCAATACCAAAAGGGTAAGGCCCATCAATAATAAAAAAAACAAACACTGTCACCGAATTAATTCTCACTACCTAGTGTGACATCTCAGATCACTATCAGGGGTAAAGTTAGTGAAATTGTTACAAAAATTCATGGGAGCAATTGAGATGCAACAACACACCCCACTGCTAGTAGAGCGAGTAGGGTAAAATTAAACATTTAGATAGAGGAGGGGAAAAAGTGACTCGTGTAATTATCGTGCGCCATGGTCAAAGCACCTATAACGCAGAAAAACGTATCCAAGGGCGCAGTGATGCGTCCAGATTAACTGAAAAAGGTCGAAATGATGCAAGCAAAGTAGGAAACGCCCTGAGCAATATTCAATTTAATGCAATTTACACTAGTCCTCTCCAGCGAGCTAAAGAAAGCGCAGATATTATCTGTCGATCGCTCGCAATTCCTTCTGGGCAAACAGATGTTCTTCAAACGGACGATCATCTTATGGAAATTGACATCCCTCTGTGGGAGGGAATGTTCTCTGATGAGGTGAAGGAGAAGTTTCCTGAAGACTACCGTACTTGGCAGGAACGTCCTCACCAACTACAGATGCTCGTAAACGATGCTAACACAACGAGAGAACATTTTCCTGTCCTAGCTTTGCACGAACAGGCGCGACAATTTTGGCAAGAAGTTTTGCCTAGGCATCAAGGTGAAACCATACTGATAGTAGCGCATAACGGTATTAATCGTGCTTTGCTTGCTACTGCGCTGTCAATTTCCCCAGAACGCTACCACTCGCTACAGCAGTCTAATTGTGGTATCAGCGTGCTAAATTTTGCTGGGGGATTGGGAGAACTAGTCCAACTAGAGTCCATGAATCAGACGCAACACATGGGAGAAATTCTGCCTTCCTTGCGATCAAATCATCAGGGAGTACGATTGTTGCTGGTGCGTCACGGAGAAACCGAGTGGAATCGCCAAACCAAGTTTCAAGGGCAAATTGACGTTCCTCTTAACGACAATGGTAGACAACAATCGCAAAAAGCCGCTGAATTTCTCAAAGACGTGGAGATTGATTTTGCCGTTAGCAGCCCAATGCTACGTCCAAAAGAAACAGCAGAAATAATATTGCAGCGCCACAAGAATGTATTGTTGGAGTTGCAGGATGGTTTAAGGGAAATTAGCCACGGACTCTGGGAAGGAAAATTAGAAAAAGAAATAGAACAGGAGTTTCCCGGAGAATTGCACCGCTGGCGGACAGCCCCAGCATCCGTACAAATGCCCGAAGGAGAAAATTTGCAGCAAGTGTGGGAACGTAGTGTCGCAACTTGGCAATCAATTGTCCAAGCTGCATTGGCAAAGCAACTCACCACAGGATTAGTAGTTGCTCATGACGCCACTAATAAGACATTGCTTTGTCACATTCTCGGTTTATCGTCAGAACATTTCTGGAATTTCCGCCAAGGTAATGGCGCAGTCAGCGTCATTGACTACCCGTCTGGTTTAAATGGTTTCCCTGTCATGCAAGCGATGAATATCACTGCTCACTTGGGTGGAGGCGTACTTGATAAAACAGCAGCAGGGGCTTTGTAGGAGTTAGGAGTTTTGAATTGCAGCCAGTTAGTACCGACTTTCAGGAGGACGCCTACTCCTTTGCGGGATTTGAAATGCTTCCTCTCTCGTATTTGTAATACAAGAGGCTTGTCATAGAAGTACGATGGGTATAATTTTACCACAATCCCTGACCATAGGACACTGTTGGGCTGTCCCTGATAATTGTCGGTTTGGAGCAGTAAACCCACGACCACCGGGTTTTCAAAGAGCGCGGGGACCATTGGTATACCGTGGGGCTTTCGCCCGAAAAGCTAAAAACTCAAAACTCAAAATTCAAAACTATGACAAGTGAATTGCTACAACAAGTACGGGTTATCAACCCTGTTTTTGGAACAGACCAAATCGCTGATGTGCTGATTATTGATAGCAATATCAGGTCTGTTGCCAGTAGCATTTCTGATGTGCCAAATAATACTCTAATTCGAGATTGTCGCAGGCAGGTTCTAGGACCGGGGTTGGTTGATTTGTACAGCCACTCCGGTGAACCAGGGTTTGAAGACCGGGAAACACTCTTGTCCCTCTTGCAAGCTGCTGCTGCTGGCGGCTTTACACGAGTTAGCATCTTACCCGATACATCCCCACCCATCGATAACCCCGCTTTGGTAGCACAGTTATTGGAGAAAAACAGGGAGATGAGGGAGATGAGGGAGATGAGGGAGATAACTTCCCCCTCTCCCCCCTCTCCCCCCTCTCCCCCATCTCCCCCCACTCCCCCCACTCCCCACTCCCCACTCCCCACTCCCCTCCTCAATATCTGGGGCGCACTCACCCTCGGTGTTGCAGGAAAGCAAATGACGGAATTGGCAGATTTGAAGGCGGCTGGGGTGGTTGGCTTTACTGATGGTCAGCCTTGGGAAAATTTGGGGTTGGTGCGACGGGTGTTGGAATATCTCCAACCTTTAGGAAAACCAGTAGCATTTTGGTGTTGTGACCGTCAGTTAATGGCAAATGGAGTCATGCGTGAAGGAATAGACTCCATCCGCTTTGGTTTGCCAGGAAATCCCTCTGTTTCGGAAACCTCTGCCATCGCTACTTTGTTAGAATTGGTTGCTGCTACTGGCACGCCAGTACATATTATGCGCGTCTCCACTGCTCGCAGTGTCGAAGTCATAGCATCGGCAAAAGCTACAGGTTTGCCCGTTACCGCCAGCACCACCTGGATGCATCTTTTACTTGACACAAAAGCAGTTAAAAGTTATAATACAAACCTACGTTTAGAACCGCCTTTGGGCAATCCTGACGATTTGGCAGCGTTGCGGTGGGCAGTGCAGACCGGTGTTGTAGATGCGATCGCTATTGAACACACGCCCTACACCTACGAAGAAAAAACGGTAGGCTTTGCCGAAGCTCCTCCTGGAGCAATTGGTCTAGAGTTAGCATTACCCCTACTGTGGCAGTATCTCGTAGAAACAGGTGAATTTACAGCTTTGGAATTATGGAGAGCCTTAAGTACCCGTCCATCAGAATGTTTAAAACAGAAAACAAGTGCGATCGCACCAGGTGAAAGGGCGGAACTGACTCTGTTTGACCCCCAAGAAAAGTGGCAAGTTGAGAAGCAAAATCTTTATACACTTGCAAGTAATACACCTTGGCTAGGACAACAGCTTCAGGGTCGTGTCGTGCAGACTTGGTGTTTGTAAAGGCGACCACTCGCTTTGCCAGAATTCAAAAGTCAAAAGTCACGCATTCAAAAGTGAAAAAAGGAACCACTTCGCTTCTCACAAGGGGAGACGCGCAAGGGACGCTCCGAATTAAAAAGTGAAAAATCAAAATTAAGATAGTTGTGTTGTCTGCTGCGGTTTGACCAAACTATTGGCGCACAAAATACCAGACGCCGCCACCGCTGGCACACCAATTCCTGGCATGGTGCTGTCACCTACTCGATATAAACCCTGTATGGGTGTATGCGGTCCGGGAAACATCCCCTTACCAGCAGCAATAGCTGGACCATAGGTTCCTTGATACCTTCGCAGGTAGTGAGCATGAGTCAGTGGTGTACCGATGAGTTCTAGTACCACACGCTCCCTGATATCTGGGATAATCCGCTCTAGAGCGCGATATAGGGTTTGTGCTTTTTGGTGCTTCTTCTGTCCATACCCATCATTCCGTTCCCAGACTGCGTAGGGTTCTAGAGTGTAGGCGTGAACCACATGATGTCCAACAGGGGAAAGGGTCGCATCCCATACACTGGGAATGGATATCATACAAGTATTACCTGGTGCTGTGATATCTTTGCTTGCATCGTGAACTACGACATGATGTCCCGTCAAATTTTCTAAACTGGAGGCTTTGATACCTAAGTGTAAATGCATAAAACTATCGACGAAAGGCGTATCTAAAGCTGCTTGACTATAAGATGGAGGCAAGTCTTCTGGACGCAATAGCTCAGTATAAGTATCCCACATACTTGCATTGGAAATTACCACGGGCGCTTTGAGGATTTCACCTGAACGCAAACGCACACCAACGACTTTGAACGTCTCTACAAGAATTTGCTCAACGTGGCATCCTAGCAGCAACTGACCTCCCCAGCGTTCCAACCCCCGCACCAAGGCATTGACAATTGCTCCACTCCCCCCTAAAGGATACTCAACCCCAGCACGGGACCGTTCACCTAACATAAAAGCTACCTCTGGAGCAATAGTACCATGGGCCTTTAAGCCCGATAGGAGAAAGCATTCCAAGTCGATAAGCCTCCGCACCCAAGGGTCTTGCACTGTTGCATCCATGACATCGCCCACAGACCCTTGGATTATGGGAAGATAGGGAAGCATTTTCCACAAAGATGGCAAGTAACGTTTGAGTAAGACCGGAATCACCTGCCAATCTGCCCTCAAAGCTAAGGTAGGAATACCTTTCATCGCCTCGTACAGTGGCAACAAACGTTCTGAAAATCCCTTGAGTTCCCGTGCACCTTGAGGCGTAATTTTAGCTATTTCTTTAAAGTAACGATCAGTATTACTATAAACAGGAAAAGTACCTTCAGGAAAGTGGTAGTACCCCAAGGGGTCATAGCGTACAGCTTTTAGGGATTCGCCCAGGACATGAAGAACTTGTTTCACCGGATTTAAACTTTCTCGCTCAGTCAGACCACAATAGAATGAGGGACCAGAATCAAATTCAAATCCTCGCCGTCTAAAGCTATGAGCAGCACCTCCAGCAATTGTATGGCTTTCACACACAATGACCCGCTTGCCGTAACGAGCAAGTAGCGCAGCAGCAGTTAACCCGCCGATACCGCTCCCAATGACTATAACATCACTATCCTGCATGTTCTTTGTTCGTTATTAGTTTTTTATTTTCCATTAACCACTGTAAGGGCGCAAGGCATTGGGCCCCTACTAACGATTAACCACTAACTATTTACTGATGAGTGAACCGTTGATTGAACTGAAAGGCGTTTCTAAGTCCTTTGATAACAATAAGGTTTTAGAGAATGTGGATTTGACGATTTACCGGGGAGAAGGAGTGGCAATTATTGGTCCTAGCGGTACTGGTAAATCTACAATTTTACGAGTTATTGCTGGGTTAATTGCTGCCGATGATGGAGAAATTTATGTACAAGGGAAGCGGCGAGTGGGGTTAATTGAGGATAGTGAGAGTCCCATTGGTATTGGGATGGTGTTTCAACAGGCGGCGTTATTTGATTCGTTGACGGTGGAGGAGAATGTGGGGTTTTTACTTTATCAACAATCAAGACTGTCGCGATCGCGGATTAAAGAACTGGTGAATCAAAAATTGGAAATGGTGGGTTTGTCGGGAACAGGCGATCGCTACCCAGCAGAACTCTCTGGGGGTATGCGAAAACGGGTCAGTTTTGCCCGCGCCATCATGTCCAACCCTGATAGCCCTAAAAGCACACCAGAAGTTTTACTATACGATGAACCGACAGCCGGACTTGATCCTATTGCCTCAACGGTCATAGAAGATTTAATCCAGCAGTTGCATTGTACACGAGGGGTCTGTACTACCTATGCCATTGTTACCCACCAACATAGTACAATTCGTCGGACGGCGGACAGAGTTGTGTTCCTCTATCAGGGTAAAGTGCAATGGCAGGGTTCAGTCAGTGAACTTGATACTACAGACAATCCCCTAATTAGACAATTTATTAGTGGAAATGTACAAGGACCAATTCATGTGGTGGGCTAGGACAATTTTGGATTTGGAAATTGTTGGTAGTTGATTGTTGGTGGTTGATTTTTGGTTGTTCTGCAAACAATGGACAACAAACAACTTGTACTAATCAATCTAAAATCTAAAATTTGTAGAGGAGGGGAAACCAATGCGATCGCGAACATTTCGAGAAGGCTCTGTGGGCTTGTTGCTCTTGGCGGGATTGGCAGTTTTTGGAGGAGTCATCCTATGGTTGAATAGATTTACTGTAAGTCAGAAGTCATACAAAGCCATTGTTGAATTTGCCTACGTTGGAGGGCTGCGAAAAGGGGCAGTTGTTCAGTATCGTGGCGTTAAGGTAGGCAATATTTCTGCCATTCGACCAACACCAAATCACGTTGAAGTAGAAATTGAAATTACCCAGCCTGACTTGATCATCCCTAAAAACGTGGTGGTTGAAGCTAATCAAACCGGATTTATAAGCGGCGAAAGCGTTATCGACATAACACCAAAAACACCTTTATTGGTAACATCTGTCCCCGACAAACCGCTCAATAAAAGTTGCAATTCCCAAATCATCGTCTGTAATGGCTCTCGGTTAAAAGGTCGAATTGGTATCAGTACCGATGAACTAATTCGCTCTACAACTGAACTGTCCATTAGATACAGCGATCCGAAATTTTATACAAATGTCAATAAGGCTGTGGAAAACGCCGCGTTGGCAGCAGCTAATATTGCTGAATTAAGTCGCAGCTTCACTATTTTAAGCAAAAGCTTTCAACAACAACTAAACAGCTTTTCTGCTACTAACAATTCGGTGCAACGGGCGACAAATCAACTCAGTGCATCTAGCACTCGAACCTTAAATCAAATTAGCGCCACCACAAGTCAATTTGGTACTACTGCACAGGATATTCGGTTAACAGCTAATCAAGCCAATAAGCTGATTACTAACCTCGATAATCTATTGACAAGCAACCGTTCTAATCTTGTTACCGCTTTGAACAATATTACTGAAACTAGCAACCAACTCCGTCAGACCGTCAGCAGCCTATCACCTGTGGTGAATCGCGTTACTCAAGGAGAATTAGTCAAAAACCTAGAAACTCTCTCTGCAAATGCCGCGCAGGCTTCTACTAATTTGCGCAATGCCACCAATACTCTCAACGATCCAAAAAACTTAATGGTAGTGCAGCAAACCCTAGATTCTGCAAGAGTAACATTTCAAAATACTCAAAAAATTACATCTGATTTAGATGAATTGACTGGTGATCCAACTTTTCGGCAAAATCTCCGGCAACTGGTGAATGGTCTTAAAAGCTTAGTGTCTTCTACACAGCAGATGCAGCAGCAAATGCAGGTTGCTACTACTCTAGACTCGCTAAAAGCTGCTGTTGACAACCCAAATGCGGCAATTCCCACCCCAGAGAGAAACCAAAAACAGATCATGTTTAATATCTCACCTACTGCTTTAAAGACTGCTGACAAACAGTCTCAACCAACCGCCATTCTCTTTACCCCCTCCTCATCCCAAGAAAACCTATTGAAACAACTTAGGGAATATGGGGAGATCAGGAAGCAGGAGAAGTAGAAAAATTCTTAGTTCGTAGTTGCGCTTTAGCGCCGGTTAAACCACGATTTTATGCGCCCAAGCGCAACTACAAACATTTGTAACAAGTCAAGGGAGCATCTAATTTGTCAATAAGCAATCTTCCCAACCTACGTAAAATCTGCTGTTAACAGTTGACTGTCAAAAGACCAAACGATTTGTTCATAACTCAAATAGGATAGCTATAGGACTCCTCCGCAGATTTTTGAAATATACGTAGGTATGGCTAAAGCCCTACATATGCCGCTTTTGTAGGGCATAGCCCCACCTACAGTACTTAAAATTTTCATAAATCATTTATGATTCCCATATAACTAATTCCAATCTTCTTCTTCTTTTTTGCCGCGACTTTTGTAAATTCCCCCGAGACTATGAATCTGGCGGGTTTGCTCATAAAGTTCCGCTTCGGTAAGTTCCCATTGTTGCAGAACTTTATCTAAGTCTCTTTGGATATCTCTCGCACCAGGGAAGCCTTGATAACGGATGCGTAATCTGGCTAGTTCTGCTAAGTTATAATTCGTCGCCTCTTGAGCTAATAAACTATTGACGCTTGTGCGATCGCGCATGTATTGGGGATGCTGTTGGTCTTTACTAACTGAAACTTCAGTCATAACAATTTTATATACTTTTTTTAATAAATCTAATTTAAGATAAGTTTTCAAGTACTATGGAAGGTACATAACCACATTCTATAGGTAAGTGGACATAAATAAACAGCCCTGCTATTAAACCTTTTCTTGGTTGCTGAGCAACCGTAAAATTCACGGGTTCTGATAAAGTTTTTCTAAAATCTGTGTACGGGAGAGTAGTAGTGTTATATAAGTTACTAAGCCAAGGTAGACGGCTACCACACCTTCAACCTTACGGCTCTCCCTACTGCCGGTTGAGTTTAAATAAAGATACATTGTCTGTAAGAAAAGTAGACAAAAATTCAGGTGAGAATAAAATTAATCTCACCCAAAGCCCAAGCAGCAAGGGAGCACGAAACCCGATATGTTTGAACACTTCACTTCCGAAGCAATTAAAGTAGTTATGCTAGCCCAGGAGGAAGCACGTCGCCTGGGACACAATTTTGTAGGAACTGAGCAAATTCTCCTAGGGTTAATTGGAGAAGGAACCGGGGTTGCTGCCAAAGTGCTGAAAGACTTGGGCGTAACCCTCAAAGACGCACGTCGAGAAGTAGAAAAAATTATTGGTCGGGGTTCAGGCTTTGTGCCTACAGAAATTCCCTTTACCCCCAAGGTGAAAAGCCTGTTCGAGCAATCATTTAGAGAAGCTCGCAGTCTGGGACACAATTATATTGGTACTGAACACTTACTCTTAGGATTGACCGAAGCAGGTGAAGGCGTTGCTGCCAAAGTACTGCAAAATCTGGGGCTTGATCTCTCACAAGTCCGAACCGCTATCATTCGTCACCTTGGCGAAGTTGCATCTGTTCCGGCTGGAAACCGTGGTGGTTCACAAAGACGCAACCAAGCGCTCACCATAGAAGAATTTGGTCGAAATCTCACTAAATTAGCAGCAGAAGGCAAGCTAGACCCTGTGGTCGGTCGTGATTCGGAAATAGAACGCGCTATCCAGATTCTTGGTCGGCGTACTAAGAATAACCCCGTCTTGGTTGGGGAACCGGGGGTTGGTAAAACAGCCATCGCCGAAGGTCTAGCGCAACGCATTATTAACCAAGACATACCCGACATTCTACAAAACAAGCAAGTCATCAGCCTCGATATGGGGTCGGTGGTAGCAGGTACTCGCTTTCGTGGCGATTTTGAAGAACGCCTCAAGAAAATTATGGAGGAGGTTCGCACGGAAGGAAATATCATCCTAGTGATAGATGAAATTCACACTCTGGTAGGTGCAGGTGGTACAGAAGGTGGTCTGGATGCATCCAACATCCTCAAACCAGCATTGGCACGTGGTGAACTTCAGTGCATAGGAGCAACCACCATTGACGAGTATCGTCAGCACATCGAGCGAGATGCAGCCTTAGAGCGTCGTTTCCAACCAATTAAGGTAGGAGAACCGTCGGTAGAAGAAACTATTCAGATTCTACAAGGTTTACGTTCCGCTTATGAGCAACACCACAAAGTAAACATCTCTGATGCTGCACTGGTTGCAGCAGCTAACTTGTCAGACCGCTACATTAGCGATCGCTTCTTGCCCGATAAAGCAATTGACTTGATTGATGAAGCAGGTTCTCGCGTTCGTTTGCGGAACTCTCTGGCTTCTAGTAATCGAGAACTGAAGCGCGAACTGATAGCAGTTAGCAAAGAAAAACAAGGAGCAGTCAGAACGCAAGATTTTGACAAGGCTGGACAACTGCGCGATCGCGAGTTGGAAATCGAAACACAACTACAAGCAGAACCACAAAATACTCAGGTTGTCAACAGTCCCATAGTAGATGAGGAAGACATCGCTGAAATCGTTTCCTCCTGGACTGGTGTACCAGTCAACAAGCTGACTGAATCTGAGTCAGAGTTGCTTCTACACCTAGAAGACACCCTCCACCAGCGTCTCATTGGTCAAGAACAAGCAGTCACCGCTGTTTCCAAAGCCATCCGTCGCGCCCGCGTTGGGTTAAAGAACCCCAACCGTCCCATTGCTAGCTTTATCTTCTCAGGTCCAACCGGAGTCGGTAAAACAGAATTAGCGAAAGCATTGGCTTCCTACTTCTTCGGTTCCGAAGAATCCATGATTCGCCTAGATATGTCCGAGTACATGGAACGCCACACCGTCTCCAAACTCATTGGTTCGCCCCCTGGTTATGTAGGATACGACGAAGGCGGACAACTGACTGAAGCTGTGCGGCGCAAACCATACACTGTGGTGCTGTTTGACGAAATCGAGAAAGCACACCCCGATGTATTCAACATGCTGCTGCAAATTTTGGATGACGGTCACCTCACCGACGCCAAAGGTCGGAAAGTGGACTTCAAGAACACGCTGTTGATTATGACTTCTAACATCGGTTCTAAGGTGATTGAGAAAGGTGGTGGTGGTTTAGGCTTCGAGTTTTCCGCCAACGAAACTGAGGCTAGTTACAACCGCATCCGTACACTGGTCAACGAGGAACTAAAAGCTTACTTCCGTCCAGAGTTCCTCAACCGGATTGATGACATGATTGTCTTCACTCAGTTGCAGAAGGCTGAAATCAAGCAAATCGCTGAGATTATGCTACGGGAAGTGTTTAGCCGCTTGGTTGAAAAGGGAATTACTCTACAGGTTACCGAAAGCTTTAAGGAGCGTGTGGTACAAGAAGGGTATAACCCTAGCTATGGTGCTAGACCTTTACGTCGGGCGATCGTCCGTCTGTTAGAAGATTCTCTGGCTGAAGCTATTCTGTCTGGTCAAATCACACAAGGCGACACTGCTGTTGTTGATGTTGACGATGACGGTCAGGTGATTGTACGTAAGTCAGAGGAACGGGAGTTGTTACTCACGAATGTAGGTTAAGTTATACCATCTCACTCCTTGCCCCCTTAATAAAGGGGGTTGGGGAGTTCACTTCTGGCTAACATTAGGTGGAATGGGATGAGTAATTGTTTTCTCCTAGTAGAAATGCTAGGAGATTTTTTATGTAATTCCTGAGCAAAATTTTTCAATAACCAATTATTAGTATGCCTAGTAATGGTAGAGTAATCCTGTTGCTTGCATACAAAGTTTCCAAATAATCACAGACTTTCTTAAAATCATCCTTACCACGGTAATGATTTCTAACTGCCATAACCAAATATTCGACTTCCCGCATCATGCTAGCTTTAAAAATATCCTTTAAAAACTGATTATTATCAACTGCTCTACCCGCTTCTACCTCTAGAACTATCTTGCTATCTGCACTTAAAGCATCTGGTTCAAAATATTTGTCCTCATCACTATTTAATCCAAATAAAACTTGTACACGAATTTTATGTTCTTTTTTTTTCCCTTTTTCAACTCTCATATCTGCTTGTATCAGATAGGGTTCCAGTAGTCGCAAAACTTCATTACTACTAAGGTTCTTATTCTGAGAATTAATTAGCTCTTCTACTTGGAAAAAACAGTGTAAAATATTTCTTAGTTGGTGATTAATGTCAACATTTTCAGGAAAAAACTGATACCTAAGCATCTGGTAAATTAACAAATCTCAGAACTTATGTTTGTATAGTTCCCTGAAATTCGGCAAAAGTAACAGTTTTAGGTTAAAATTTACGGACTCATGTAAGGTGGTTGATCTAAGTGCTGTTACGTGGAAGCAATGTTTGGCAATCATCTGCCAGAAGCCACCTATACAGATTGAGCCAGATAGAGGCAAAAGAAGCTTTAGCTAAGTTACAGGAAACCGACGGTAATAAATTAAGCCATGTTGCGCTCATTTACACTCAGGAACTTTCGTTGCTTCCAGAACTTTACCCTTGAGTCACTGGAACGAGTGAACCTAATCGCTGGAAAGAATAACGTTGGCAAGACATCACTACTAGAAGCTATTTTTATTTTCCTTAACCCGACCAACCCTGAATCACTAATTCAGGTTAATCGCCTGCGGGGTATTTCAAGGAGTATTCGATTTGAGGATATCGAAGAAATGAGAGGATTTTTCTTCAACCAAGATATAAATAAAGTTATTGAAATAGGTGGTGTGGGAAATAACGAAATACAAAGAACTCTAAAAATTCGTTTTCCAGAATCAGAAGAAGCTCAGATAGATGATTTACCACATAAGAGTATAGATTTTAAATCTGATGAATCACTAACAACAGAAGTCAGACCATACGATAGGTTAGAGTTGGAGTACCAAGACCCAAACAGTGAAATAAAAACCTCAAGCATTTCTTTAAGAGCCGATGGGAAATTACTGGGTAATCGTTATCGGCGAGAAAAGTTTCCGTTGGGTATATATCTCACGACTAGCACACGCTCTCCAATAGAAGATGCCGAACGTTTTAGTAACTTGGAACGTGTAGGACGGCAAGATGAAGTGTTAGAAACACTTCGTTTGTTAGAGCCACGCTTGCAACGCCTGAGCTTACTGGTTATGAATCGTGAGCCGATGATCAATGGTGATATTGGTATGGGTGAGCTTGTCCCATTACCGCTGATGGGAGAAGGCATGGGGCGTTTGCTCTCAATTATTTTAGCGATCGCTAATGCTAAAGGTGGAACAATTTTAATTGACGACATAGAAAATGGTTTGCATCACTCAGTGTTGATTGATGTTTGGAAAGCAATAGCTGATGCTGCTCGTCGCGCAGATGTACAGATATTTGCCACCACCCACAGTTATGAGTGTATAATATCTGCCCACCAAGCGTTTGAGACTAGTGAGAAAGATGATTTCCGTTACCATCGACTTGAGCGGGTCAAAGATAAAATTCAAGCAATAACTTACGATATGGAAAACTTGGCAACCTCTGACGAGATGAACTTGGAGATGCGCTAATGTCCAGCAAACCAACTCAAATCTCCAAACCTAAACTGCTTATTGGTGAAGGGTCTGAAGAGGTTCTATTTTTCAATGCATTGCTTAGCTATCTCAAAATTACTGATGTTCAAGTAGAACAATATCGAGGTAAGCAAAAGCTTGCAAGTTATTTGAAAAACTTACCCAAAGTAACGGGTTATCAACAACTTGTTTCCCTGGGGATTACAAGAGATGCAGATGATTCTGCCGCAAGTGCATTTCAAAGTGTAAGTGGTTCTTTAAAAGGTGCTGAATTACCTGTACCAAGTAAGCCCAGAGAAATTACCGGAAATAGTCCCCAAGTAAGCGTATTGATTCTTCCGGATTATCAAGATAGCGGAATGCTTGAAGACCTTTGTCTAGCCGCAGTTGCGACAGATCCAGTTATGCAATGTGTAGACGATTACTTCAAATGTATTTTCAATACTATTGAAAGACAAACCAAAAATATGGCGAAAGCACGTGTCCATGCTTGGTTATCGGCACAGATTGAGCCAGATAAGCGTTTGGGAGAAGCAGCAAACGCTGGTTACTTGCCTTGGGATAGCCCTGTATTTGATGGTCTAAAGCAATTCTTGCAAGCTCTATAATGCCTTCTACAAACTCTATTGAGATGGTGACCGAATAATTACTAATTCGTAATTCGTAATTAATAAATTAAGGGTGCAAGCAGCTTAATTTATTAATGAAAAAATAAATAAATGCATCATCAATATTCAAGCAAGAGCATTTATGCATGGGGTAATAATTACGAATTACGTTAGCGAGTCCACTCACTCGGGGAGAGCAAGCGGGCGAACGAGCGTCATTACGAATTACGAATTATGTTGACTCTTTCGTTAACATCTCTGCTACTTCTTCACCCCCAACAGGATTATCGGTATCACTAGAAACAGAAGCCCAACCATCAATTGCATCTTTGATAAAACCCGCTACAGGAACAGCAATAACTAATCCCAATACTCCCCCAATATAGGTTCCAAGCAGTAAAGAAATGACTACCCATATGGGTCTGAGTCCTGTAAAACTACCCAGGAGGCGGGGCGCGATCGCCTGATCAATCAACTGGTCAATGACAACAGCTATAGCTAAAACCTTGACTGCTAACCAAAAGTCGTGTGATGCTGTGATGAGAATTATTACACCAAGACTGACCACATCCCCAAAGGGAATTAAGCTAAAAATTCCAATTCCCCAACCAAAGAGTAAACCAAACGGGACTTGGAGAGCTAAAAACATTAATGTTTGTGACACTCCTATCAGGACAGCCAAAGATATCTGACCAATTAGGTAATTTTGGAAATTCTCCTGAAGCGATCGCTGTACCTGCTGATTAAAATTCCAAGGCAACTTCTTAAATAAACCTGACGAAAGTTTCTCACCATCTAATAAAAAATAAAAAGTCAGCACTACTACAATTATCGTTTCTGAAATACTATCAAGAGTGCCTAAAACCAGGCTAAAAAGTTTATCGGTAAGATGCCCAAATTCATTAGGTAAGCGGTTTGATACTTGCTCAACTATCTGCCTTAAATTAACGTTAAATCCGTGGCTAACAGCCCAATTATTAAGGTTCTGGAGTTTTTCCTCACTAGAATCAATCCATTGGGGAAGTAGTTTAGCCATCTCATGAAATTGCTGTATAACAATGGGCACTAAAGTAATACCCACAGCAATAATAATAACTGAAGTTGATATAAAAACTAATGCTACTGCGTAGTTTCGTTTAACTCCACGTTGCTCCAAAACCGAAACCGGGTAATTTAAAATGAAAGCAAGCAACGTTGCTAATATAAAAATTGTTACTAATGGTTGAAAATATTGTAAAAGACGAAATGCCAGCAACCCATTGAGAAAAACTAATGGAAACAGCAGCGTCAAAATCAACCATTCTACTAATTTCTTAAGTGATAATTTCATCTGATTTTCCGAACATAAATCTGTTTGAACCCACCCACAATCCACATCCGATAGCAATCCTATTTAAGCAAGACAAGGGAGACAAGGGAGACAAGGGGGACTTGGGGGACTTGGGGGACTTGGGGGACTTGGGGGACAAGGAGGATAAGGGGGACAGAGAATGAAATATGAATATAAATATGATGATGATAATCAGGGAGGACTTGGGGGACAAGGGGGACAAGGGGGACTTGGGAGAGGTGCACAGATTACTATACAAATAAATCCCAACGACTTATCCATTATATTTCTTTCATAATTCATAATTCATAATTCATAATTCCCCTATCCTTCCGTAAAAGCAGTGAATTGCTCTTCATTTATCCTTCCTGCTTGATACAGTGTTTCTATAATTTCCGAAAGCCTTAAAACTGCATGACCGTGATAACCATTTTCCTGTAACCTATCTTTCACACCTTGTTCATGGTCGATCAGCACCACAATATCACGAACATTTAATCCGGCAGATTTCAACTTTTCTGCACCTTCCATGGCACTTTTGCCACTGATCAGAATATCATCAACCACCACAACTGTTTCCCCAGGATGGAAGTTACCCTCAATGACTTTCCGAGTTCCATGTGCTTTTACTTCTTTGCGGGGAAAAATCATTGGACAATGAAGACGCAATGATAAACCAGTAGCAGTGGGCAAAGAACCGTAGGGAATACCTGCTAACCTATCAAATTTAAGGGTTTTTAAAATTTCTTCATAGGCACTAATAACTTGATTAAAAATTTGGGGGTTAGAAATGATTTTGCGTAAATCGATGTAATAAGGAAATGTTGCTCCAGATGCTTGGACAAATTTGCCAAACATAATGCAGCCAATGTCATAAAGTTGTAAAATTAGATCTTGATGAGGATGCTGATTCAAAAAACAAACATCAGGGAACCATACAGAACAACTGGAAGCATCACGGATAATTTCAGTTCTCGCTTTTACCACTTCCTCTTGCAAAGACTGGACTTGCTTTGATAGGTCTGAGTGTGCTAAAATATCTTGAGGCACAGGAATTAACATACCATCACCGCTGGTGGTCAACCCAGCAGCTAGGATTTTGCTAAGGTCGCAACCCTCTGCCCAGATGCTACGAGCCAAGATGATTCGCTCAGGAGCAACGGTACGAATACGCGCAAAAACATCGGGCTTTGTGGTTCCTACTTCCAAACCTAATTGTTCGGGAGTTCCCCAATTTTTTGATTCTTTTGCCACCTGCAAATAAAGAGGTAATTCTGTTGAATTTGTAGGATATTGCTGGAAAGTTAGGGCAGCAGGATTAGAAGTACAACACAAAACAAACACCGCTTTTCCAGGATAAAGCAAAAACGGAGCCACCTGGTCTTGTCCTGCGTAAGGATTTAAAGTAATTGCATCCACACCCCATGAGGCAAACACAGTACGGGCAAAGATAGTACTTGTGTTTAAGTCACTGTGTTTGGCATCTAAAATAATCGGAATGTGAGGCGGGATAATTGTTAGGGTTTGGTGTAGGAGTTCTAAACCTGGAGCGCCCAAAGCTTGGTAGAATCCGAGTGTGGGCTTATACGCACAAACTTTATCACATGTTTCAGAAATGATAAATTTCAACCAATCCCACAAACCAGCCATGATGTCAGAAGATGTGTAGCTGCTGGGCATGATTTCTGGATTAGGATCAAGTCCTACAAATAGTAAGCTTTGATTTTCGGCGATCGCCCCATTCAATTTATCAATAAAATTCATAATTTTTTGAAAAAAGGATAAACTAAGAAGTAGGAAAGAAGCGTGGAACGTCACGCACCGGATATATTTTGAATTTTAACCGCAGATGGAGAGAAGTCTTTCCGCCGGCAAGACAGCGATCTGAACTTCGGTGGGCGATGGCAACGCCTACGTCTCCGACGAACAGAACTTCGGAGCAGATAAACGCAGATAATTTTCTATTACCTTGTGTGGTTTCTCTACCAAAACATAGATTCAGTCAACTCCTCGCCGCCGGCTTTATGACCTAATAGCCAGTGAACTACTGCAAATAAGATAACCATGGGTACTGAGGAGAAGTGAACGATGCGCAGTGCTTGCCAACTGCCAAACAAATCCACAATCCAGGAAAATTGAGCAGGTTTGTACATTCCTATTCCTGTAAATAAGGCTAGCAGCAAGATGGGGATAATGGCTGTATAGGCAATGCGGTGCCAAGCATAAATGAGGCGCTGAGGATTTTTAGTTTTTTGCAATGCCTTGACGTCATTAACACCTACAAATCGATGTCGCCAGCGTCGGGTCATTAAAATGTAAATGCCGTACCACAAAAGATTCAGCGAAAATAACCACATAGCAGCAAAATGCCAGTGTCTACCCCCAGCAAGCCAACCTCCTAAAGTAAATATAGGAGGAATATGTACTCCCTGACGTCCACCAAAAACAGGGTTGGCGTTGTAAATTTGTAGTCCACTGGTGAGCATGATAAACAGGCTAATGATGTTAGAAGAGTGGAAAATCTTAGCCCCTATTGCCTGGGTGGGTAATTTACGAGTTTTCGATGGAACGGTGGAAGTCATAATTTAAGTTGTTGGGTGTTAGGTGTTAGTTGTTGGGTGTTAGGTGTTAGTTGTTGGGTGTTAGGTGTTAGTTGTTCCTAACTCCTAAATCCTAACTCCTAACTCCTAAATCCTAACTCCTAACTCCTAACTCCTAACTCCTAACTCCTAAAAGCTAGCATGTTTTCTCATGTCGGCATAGCGTGTTGCTTTTGTATTCATCTCAATCACAAACTCTGTACCTTGACCAGGTCGGGAGTTACACCTGAGCTTTCCTTGATGTTTATCTACAATAATTTGCTGACTAATTGATAAGCCCAATCCCTTACCTTTTCCCACTGGTTTGGTAGTAAAAAAGGGTTCAAATATGCGTCTTTGAATGTGGGGGAGAATGCCTTTACCATTGTCGCAAATGCGAATGACAACTTTGTGTTTTTTTGATGGTCGTTTGTCAATTCCCTTAGGTTCGTTACTGCTAACTAATGACAAATGACTGCTGACAAGTTCTGTGCGAATCCAAATCTTGGGCATGAAGGATTCATCCTGCTTCATCCTTTCTTCCAACGCATCAATGGCATTAGTCAAGATGTTCATGAATACTTGGTTTAGCTCACCAGGGTAACACTCCACCAATACCAAATCTCCAAATTCTTTAATGACTTGAATCCTTGGTCTATTGGACTGTTCTTTTAAGCGGTGGTGCAAAATCCTCAGAACACTATCCAGTCCCTCATGGAGGTTAGCCTTTGTCATGTGACCATGGTCAAAATGTGAGAAATTTTGCAAGGCAAAGACAATTTCTTTAATTGCGAGGGACCCTGCTTGCATTGACCACAGCAATTTCAAGAAGTCTGTTTTTATAAAATCGAGGTCGAGGTGTTGAAGTTGTGAGGCAATTGCTGTCCTAGGGTTGGGATAGTGGTGTTGATAAAGTTCAACCAGCCTGATCAGGTCTTCAGCATGTTGACTGGCGGGATGCAGATTGCTGTGGATGAAGTTAACGGGGTTATTAATTTCGTTAGCCATATCCGCCACCAGTTGACCCAGGTTAGCCATTTTCTCGCTCTGGAATAACTGCCCTTGGGCATGTTTGAGTTCATCTAGGGTCGTTTCTAGCTGCTGTGATTTTTCTGTTGCTAGAGTTTCGGCAAGTTGCCTCGAGGCAATTTCTCTTTGAAACTTGGACAAGAGTTGGCATTGCTTAATGGCGATCGCCATTTGTATACTGAGTTTCTTGAGAGACTCTATGTCCACTGACAGCCATTGACGGTCACTACGACACTCGTGGGCAATCAGCAGTCCCCACAAGTCATTTGGGATTTTAGCATTTTCATCCTGATCCTGTTCTACTTTCAAGAAAATGGGAATAGCTAAACTCGCTTTGACTTCATACTGAGTGAGTAAATCAATCTGGTGTGGTGTCTGTGTAGCACCTTGAACATACCTGTCAAATTCTTGTATACTATCAGGGTAGTAGTAGTTCAAATCCATATGAGGGATTGAAGCTATACCTTTAAGTGATACCAAGGGTGCTGCCACCGACTCAAAAGCTACCACACCACTCCCGTCTGAGTGAAAGCGATATATTAAGGTTCGGTCTGTTTGTAAAAACTGCCGGACTTCTTCTACTGCCGTTTGCAGTATTGCCTCCAATGGGTAACAGGAGTGAATGCGCTCAAGAGTAGCTGACAGGAGCCTTTCTCGCTTTCCTTGCTGCTGGAGGGCAACTTGTGTAGATTTTTCCTGAGTAATATCTTTGTGGGTTCGCGTCATTCTTGCTGGCTGACCTGGTTCATGCCCCTGATCTGTGAAGGCTTGGGAGCTTTGTGCTGTGAGTTGGGTTGCAAGCTTGTGGGTAGCTGGTTCTTCGATATCCATAGCTGCTGGTACGATGAGGAAGATATCCTATAGCTCTACGCTGTCTTAGCACCCTGACGATTAAAGCATTGAAAGTGTTGAGTAGTTAACAAATTGTTAACTGAGCCGTCATTAAATCTGAAATATATTCAGGTTCTATCATTAAGTTTGTATTGAAGCAAGAGAAACGTAAACGGAAAAATGTAACCTGTTTTCTTTTCATTAAGGCCTTCTTGTTCAAGAAACAGGCTACAGTATGTCTATCTACCATCTAAATCTATCTGGCTATTTGTATATATAATTACAGAAAAATTTTTCAAATCCCGTAAAAGCTTTTTTTAAAAAAGCTGTCATCAAAACCAGGAAACTGTTTCAGATTATGCAGGAAGTGTCAAGAGCATTTTGTAGCTTTTTTTGATAAGAGTAACTCACGATCGCAAAATGGAAGTTACATTATGATTGATGTTCACTAGCTGAACTTTTACAAGACAAAGAAAAATTCTTTGGGGAATATCCATAAAAATAGAGCCAATGACTGATGACGATAGATGAAGTCGTACTGCTACTAAAAGCAAGCCTTCCAAGCGCTTTGACACCGCTCCAAGAACTGGTGTTGCGGTCTTCGTGGGAGGGAAAAACTTACACCATCATAGCGTTTGAAGCGCACTACGGTGAAGAACGAGTTAGAAAAGTAGCTTCTCATTTATGGCAATTGCTGAGTGATTTATGGAAAGAACCTATTAATAAATCCAACTTCCGCTCCTATGGAGAAGCTTTCCGTCTTACTAGGGTGCAGCAGCAATTAATTAAAGAATTCAACCGCACAGCTACCGCTATATCCCTAGAATTTCCTAGTGGTCCGGTATCCGTTAACTCCAGATTTTATATTCCTCGTCCACCAATTGAGGAACTAGTATATACAGAAATCACTGAACCTGGAAGTGTCATCTGCATCAAAGCTCCCAAGAAAATGGGCAAAAGCTCTCTGATCCTGAGAATTCTCGCTCACGCAGCAAAGCTAGGCTATAGAACTGTAAGTTTGGACTTTCAGCAAGCAGACAAAGCAGTGTTTGCTAACCTCGATAAATTTTTGCGCTGGTTCTGTGCCAACGTTAGTCGGGAGTTAGGGTTAGAGCCTAAGCTTAATGATTTTTGGAATGAGGATATGGGCAGTAAAATCAGCTGCTCCCTCTATTTCCAATCCTATTTGCTGTCGGCTATCGAAACTCCCCTTGTTCTAGCATTAAATGAAGTAGATTGGGTGTTCGAGTATCCAGAAATTGCTGGGGACTTTCTGCCACTGTTATGCTCTTGGTACGAACAAGCCAAGCGGGTGGAGATTTGGCAAAAACTCCGTCTAGTTCTGGCTTACTCCACGGAGATTCTTGTTCCCCTAAGACTAACGAAATCACCGTTTAATATTGGACTACCAATAAAGTTACCACCATTTACACTCTTACAGGTTAAGAATTTAGCACAACTTCACGGACTGGATTGGGCAGATGGTTCCGATGCTCAGAGATTGATGGCAATGGTGGGAGGGCATCCTTACTTAGTCCGTCTTGCTTTATATTATATCATGGGTAAGGGAGGGTTAGAACGGGATTTGGGGCAGATATTGGAACAAGCGTCTACAGAATCAGGAATTTATAATGACTATTTAAGGCAGTATGTGTTGGCACTGCGAGAAGAACCTGAACTGGAAGCGGCTTTTTATGAGGTGATTACCGCTACGGGGTTCGTGAAGTTAGAGCCAGTAGTGGCATATAAATTACAGAGTATGGGGTTGGTGAATTTAGAGGGCGATCGCGCTTACCCTGCTTGTGAGTTGTATCGCCTCTATTTTAGAGAGCAACTCAATACAAGGCATCAGTGGGAGAACCCGGTTCCAGAACAGCTTGAGATGGAGAACCAACAGTTACGTGTTTTTAACAGCGTAGATGAATTGACCCAGTTAGCAAATCGCCGCTACTTTAATATTTACCTACAAATGGCGTGGCAACAGTCCACTCGCGATCGCACATTTCTTTCACTGATTTTATGTGACATCGACTACTTCAAATTTTACAATAAAATCTACGGTGATATAGCAGGAGATGATTGTTTGCGACAAATCGCGAACACTATCCGTAACTGCGTCAAGCATCCGCTGAGTAATAGCAGCTTCTCCTACGCCAGCACCGTCAAGAGTGGTTGGGATTGCCGAGGTGCAAATTCTTGGTATGAACGGATATCGGTATTGATAGCTCGTTATGGTGGTGAAGAATTTGCTATTCTCACCCAAGCAGATGCTGCTGCTGCTGTACATATCGCTGAAAATATCAGAGAGCAAGTAAAAGCTTTGGCAATTAAGAGTGAATACCCACGCATTGGCGATCAACAGAATAATGTTTTAACTGTGAGTTTAGGGGTTGCTAGCATCATTCCAGAGCCTGAGACTGAGCTTGCTACTCTCGTAAATGCTGCTTCCCAAGCGCTTTATCTAGCAAAAAGAAAAGGACGCGATCGCGTTGTCTTTAGCTAAATAAAAGAACCCCACCCCTTGCCCCTAAGCGCTAGCGCTTAGGGGAGACTCTGCTTTCACTTTTAGGCGGGGTGGGGTCGAGTGGGAATTATGGTTAATTTATTATCGGACATGATATTACTCATTGACAGAAGTCCTCAGATATGGGTTAGGCATTTTTAGCGCCTCAACATTTGATTTTTCCACCCATGAGAGTAGGGGCCAACATGCTTGTGCCCCTACCTACAGGTCTGAAACCTAGAATTTGTCTTCTTGTATTCATAATTACAAAATGAGGGAAAAGTCACTCTTTAGGTAGAGCTAAATTTATTTCTGTAGTACTATGTACTAAAAGTTATTAAAAGTTATTATGATTACAATACATAAAAATTCTTATAAATTTCATCTAACAAATGTAGTTTCTTCTAGTTAATTGATGCAGCAATTAACCCTATATCTATATCTCTAAAATAAGAGTCTTCCGTAAACCAACCGGCATCCAACAGCAGTTAGGTTGTAGCAACTCCCGTTGATCTGCCGAGCCGTTGAGGCGAGTAGTGTCAAAGTGTCCCGAAAGGACATTTGCTTTCGTTGGCTTGTGTCCTTAACAAAGTGTTCGTCTGTTGAAACTATGTAGTTGTATATTTTGCTCAACCGCTGCAAGTAAGTAGTAGGAATTATAAAGATGGACATAGAGAAGCTGGAAATAGACAGGTTTGTTCAGCAAGCACAGACAATGTACAGGCGTATAGCGGATTTGTACCAAAATGCTAACACCTTGCCTTTAACGCCAAATCTGCTACCGCAAGCTTTTATGGAGCTCGGTACCGCCTCAGAAATAGTACAGTTGGCAACGGAGAAACTCTACCAGCAGAATGAGGAACTCTTAGAAACACGAAATTTGGTGGAAGCAGAACACCAGCGCTACCAAGATTTATTCGAGTTTGCACCAGATGGCTATTTAGTAAGTGATGTCCAAGGTGTGATCCTCCAAGCCAACCGAACAGCAGCAAGATTGCTCAATGTGTCACAGCAGTTTCTTGCAGGGAAACCGATGATTAACTTCATCACTCTAGAGGATCGTCATCGCTTTCGTTACGAACTCGTCCAGCTAGCTCAATCCGATAGAGTCAGGGAGTTAACATTACGCTTACAGCAACGCAATGGCGAGTGCTTTGACGCAGCTTTCACAGTAGCTGCTGTTCGCAATTTAGAGGGCAAAGCATCCGCCTTTCGCTGGCTGCTACGTGATATTACGCAGCGTCAACAAGGGTCATTAGTACCCTTTAACATTGACTGCGACCTATCTTTTGATCGCCCTGTGCATCAACATTCCAAAGGAGAAATTATCCCCAACAGCTGGCAAGCAATTTGGTATGTTTGTCGGGGTTTTGTCAAGCTCAGTACGCTTTGTGAAACCGGTGAAGAAGTACTTGTGGGATTGGCAGGAGTTGGAATGATTTTTGGCTCTGATATGACCTCCCTCAAAACTTACCAAGCAACAGCCCTATCAGATGTTGAGTTAGTGTCAATTTCTCTATCAGAAATAGCAGCTACCCCCATGCTCAGCCATGCGCTTTTACCAAAGTTCAAGCAGCGGTTACGGCAGACAGAATCTTTTTTAGTACTTGTTGGCAGGCGACGGGTACAAGACCGCCTCTACGATCTATTGCGACTTCTAAAACGAGAAATTGGTCAAACAGTCGCGGAAGGCACTCGCTTAAATGTTCGTCTGACTCATGAAGAGCTTGCTAACGCTTGCTGCACTACCAGGGTAACAATTACACGATTGATAAACAAGTTACAACAACAAGGAAAAATTAGTTTTGACTCGAAAAAACATCTAATTTTGAAAGATATAGATTAATGAATCCACACAAATATAGCAATCCTATTTAAGATCCGAACTAGGGGGACAAGCCGCTGCGCGGAAAGTCACGCATTCAAAAGTCACGCATTCAAAAGTATTATAGAGCAAGGCTTGTGCCTGTTTGAAATGGGTAGTTTATTTACGCCGCGCTGTACTTGGGGGATAAGGGGTACTTGGGGACTTGGGGGACTTGGGGGACAAACCGCTGCGCGGAAATTCACGCATTCAAAATTTAAAACATTTTTGACTTTTGACTTTTGACTTTTGACTTTTGACTTCCCCGCAGGGGTGGGGGTGTTTGTAATTCCTGCGCGGATTGCTATAGTCATATTTATGACCTTGTAATTTGTAAATTAACTTTTGTCTTGACCTAACAAACACGTATTCTCAAAGGAAGAGGGGAAAGCTTTCTACTTTCCACTCACCATTTTTAACAAAAGCGCCGTAAAAGTACAGCAGGAAGCTGCCAACGTTAAAATAGAATCCCCGTCTTCAGGCCGAGCCAACGCGGGGTCGTTCAAGATAATATCATAAATTATGGTGGACTATAATAGTTAATGAAAATTATAGCCAGGCGTTGGAAAATTCTTTTGGGTATGGGTGCTGCTACACTCACGTTGCTGGCGGGTGCGGGATACTGGTATGTCTTTATTGCAGGTGCGCCTCAGTTAGACCCACCGCAAACAAATGTGACTGGCAGTGGAATGAAGTTTCATCTACAAACTTTCAATAGTAAGGCAATGGGTGAGGTGCGGCAATACGGCGTCATTCTGCCTCCTAGTTATTACCAAAACCCTAACAAACGCTATCCCGTGATTTTTCTTTTGCACGGTGGACATGATGATGCACGTGCTTGGGTAGACAAGATTGGCATCGTTACCGTATTGGCTCAACTCTACAAAAGTGGGAAACTACCACCATCGATTGTGATTACACCCGATGGCAATGATAAACGGGGTTCGAGTCCTTTATGGGATCCAAATTATTACGACGGACCCAACGGCAATGTGGGCACATTGATTGGTCAAGAGTTGGTCGTTGTGGTGAAATCACGCTACCGCACCTTGAACAAACCGCAATTTTGGGCTATGGGTGGACTCTCCTCTGGTGGTTGGGGTGCCCTCAATATAGGGCTACGCCACCTAAACAACTTCAATATTTTCTTTAGTCAAATTGGTTACTTTACAGATAAAACAGGACCCCAAAATAGCCCTCAAGTCTTTGTCCAACAGATTCCCCCAGCACAACGCAAACCCATACATATTTACCTGGATGCCGGACTTAATGATTTTTTTGGCAGCGAATTTCTCAATTCCAGTCGCCAGTTCCATGAAACGTTAAATAAATTGGGCATCAAAAACGTCTTTTATACGTTTCCAGGCGGTCATGGACCATCTGGTCCCGACTACGGTTGGAATTATGACCACAAGCACGCAGCAGATTCCCTCACCTACGTGGGTATTCAGTTTCAGGAAGCAATGCAAGACCAGAAAATAAAGAGTTGAAGGGCAATGTGTTTTAACAAATGCTAAAACGTCTCACTCGCTTTGGCTTACCACTCTTAGGACTACTACTTTTTGGTGTCTCTGTTTGGGCTATCAGTCACCAATTGCACCAGTACACCATCCAAGAGATTTTGCATAGCCTCAAGACTGTTGCCATTAAACACTTATTAGTGGCACTAGGGTTCACAATCCTCAGTTACTTGGTCTTGACTGGATATGATATTTTAGCTTGCAGATACATTCGCCATCCTTTGCCTTACCCAAAGATCGCCCTAGCAGCGGCTACCAGCTACGCAGTCAGTAACACTGTTGGTTTCGCGATCTTCACTGGTAGCGCTATTCGTTATCGACTTTACTTACTTTGGGGCTTATCAGCAATTGAAGTTGCCCAGATAATAGCCTTTACCAACCTGAGTTTCTGGCTGGGACTAAGTGCAGTTGGTGGCGTCTTATTTTCAGTTGAGCCTCTGGCGGTTCCCAAATTGCTCCATTTACCTTTCACCTCAGTGCATCCGCTAGGAATGGTAATGCTTACCCTGACTTGCGCTTATTTGTTAGCAAGTTTACGGCTTAGGCGATCGCTACAAATTGGCTCTTACTCCTTCTCTCTACCTTCTGTTGATTTAGCTTTAGGGCAGATCATCATTTCCTCTGTTGACTGGGGCATTGCCGTTGCTGTACTTTACGTCTTACTACCATCAACCACACACTTGTCGTACCCAGGCTTTTTCGGCATTTACCTCTTGGGTCAAATTGCTGGACTGGTTAGCTCGGTACCTGGTGGTTTAGGGATTTTTGAAACAGTTATACTGTTGCTACTCTCACCAACAATTCCTGCTAACAAGATATTTGCTGCCTTAGTCCTCTACCGGGTCATTTACTATTTTCTACCTTTAGGGGTTTCTGTATTGTTACTGGGGCTGCATGAAATTAGACGGCGAAATTCAACTCCTTTGGAGAATTCAAAATTCAAAATTCAAGATTCAAAATTAAGCTCCCGGAAATAAGTCACAATTGAAGACTTAACCAACTTGCACCTGTGGTAAGGAATAAGGATAGCAATGTCAAGCTCCAATGATACAGATACTGGATGGTCTCAACTAACTCGTGGCGCACCGCTTGCAGTATTTGTTGCGGTGTCACTCTACATTTTATACAGACTTTTGCCAGTTTTGGAGCTGATTGCCATTGCGGCAATGATTGCTTTAATCTTCCGAACTTTGCTGCGGTGGTTACAAAGGATTGTCAGGTCACCTTGGCTTGCCGTTTTTATATTGATTGGATTAATCGTGGGATTTGGCGTCTTGCTTATTTCTGTGGTTATTCCCAGTGTAATTGAAGAAACTCAAAAGTTATTATTAACACTACCTCACTACTTAAATACACTGAGCATACGGGTTGAACAGCTTCACCGCAGTAATAGCTTGATTCCTGACCTCTCCCAAGGAATCACACAATTAAAGAACGTTGCCAACGGGTTACTGAAGGAAGTTCCAATTGTTTTGCGTGAAGCCTTGGGTATACCCCTTGAGTTTGTGGCAACACTGATTCTAGCTTTATATATGGCTTCCGACCCAAATTCATTGGTTAATGGCATTCTACGGCTCGTACCTCGCCGAAATCACCAACGATTTAAAAATTTCCTCTCGGCTGTGGAGGTGAGATTGCAGGGTTGGATTTTTGGTACAGGGATAGCCATGATATTTCTAGGTTTAGGCGCTGCTATTGGACTCTGGGTTTTGGGAGTTCCATCACCGCTTCCCTTCGGAATAATTGCGGGTTTGCTTGAGGTGATTCCTTACGTTGGTACAATCGTGGGTACTGTTTTACCAGCATTAGTTGCCCTGAGCCTTTCACCAGTGAAGCTGCTCCTGGTTCTCGGATTGTTCTTAATTTTAAACCAGGTAGATGCACACATCGTTCAGCCTTTGGTAATGGGTCGGCAAGTTAATCTTCACCCTGTTATGGTTATCCTGACCTTTCTAGTTATGGGGAAGTTATTAGGGTTCTTTGGTGTACTCCTAGCAGTCCCAATTGCTGCTATCTTTGTCAGCCTCATCGATGAGTTAACTCCTGAGGAACCAGATTCTGATGAAGCAACTGTTAAGTGAACCTGTTACGCACCAGCCCAGAAACCCAGTTTCTCATCTCTGTACCACATTTTTCCTACACCCCCACTCCCCCACTCCTCCAACTCGTGTTTCTTGACAGTTATCCTATCCAATTTTGAGCAGGATTTAGCCCAAGGCTGGACAACCTGAAACAAATGATTATTTTATGTGTAATTTTGACATCTTTTTATATATAGGAATCCTCCGCAGATTTTTGAAACACACGTAGGGTGGGCACTGCCCACCATATCTGGGTTTTGGTGGGCAGTGCCCACCCTACACTACTGAAACAAATGATTTTTTTATGTGTAATTTTGACATCTTTTTATATGGTCGTTCTTAACACCAGTAACTACAAAAAGACTGAAACCTTTACCAATTAAAAGTTCCCACGCTTGTAGAAAACTAATTGAACTGAAACTATGGACTTGTAAGTGATAATCTTCGCTCATTTCACAGGGAACAGGCTGGTGAAGAAAATGATATATTTCAATATGATTGAACATCACCGAATTATTCGTAATTCGTAATTAGTGGTTGTAGAACAACCAAATTTATTTATGGAAAATAAAAACTGGCTTAATCATTATTTAAAGCCCTGACATGAGCGCTATTGTAAATCCAAAATACTTCAAGTTAAGGCGTTGAGAACATTCTACGACGAAGGAAAAACAAATCATGATCGATTTTAGCCTCACTCAAGAACAGCAAATGCTGCTGAAGAAAGCGCGTGACTTTGCACAAAGCGAAATTAAGCCGATCGCTAAGATAATTGACGAGTCTAATGATCCTAATATTGTCCCTTGGGATTTCTGTCAAAGCTTGTTTCGCAAGGGAGCAGACCTGGGATTCACATCGGTGCTACTCCCACAAGAGTACGGGGGTATGAATGGAAATTGTGTAGACCTCGTTTTGGTTCAGGAAGAACTGGGGGTTGCCGATGTTAGCATTGCTTGTAGCTACTTCAATCTTACCACCGCTATGTCTGTTCTGGTTGCTAGGGCGGGGACGAGTGAACAGCAAAAGCGGATCTTGTCCTACGTAAGCTCTCTTGAGCCTCGTTTATTCAGCGCTGCTGAGAGTGAGCCAAACGTGGCTACCTCTGATCTATTCTGTCCAACACCAGATCCCAAAATCGGCATCAAGACCTTCGCACAGCGCGATGGCGATACATACGTCCTTAACGGTAACAAATCGTCATTGATTACAAATGCTGGGATCGCTGATGGATACTTTATTATGGCACGCACAGACTTAGACAAGCCATTGCCAGTAAGTATGTCCATGTTCTATGTTCCAGCAGATACACCTGGTCTGAAGTTTGGTAAAAAGACGGAGATGATTGGCTGGAAAGCCTCTCATCATGCCGAGATTCACCTCGATAATGTACGGGTATCCGCAAAGAATCTCATGGGGCAAGAAGGGCAAGCAGTAGCCCTCCTCATGTTACTCCCTGAGGTGGCTATCGGACTGGCGGCGTCCTATGTAGGTCTGGCTCGCGCAGCGTACGAGTACGCCCTTAATTACGCTAAGCAGCGCGTTAGCTGGGGTCGTCCCCTCATTGAGCATCAAGCTGTTGCCTTGAAGCTAGCTGATATGATGGTGAACACCCAGGCTGCACGATTAATGGTGTGGGAAGCAGCGCACGTCGCAGACACCGATCCCCAACTAGCCTCAGCCGTTAAAGCACCTGCTGCCAAGACCTTCGCGGTAGATATGGCAATCAAGAATGCGCAAACAGCGGTGGAGATTCTTGGTGGCTATGGAGTCACCAAGGAGTATGAAACGGGTAAGTTTCTTGCCGACGCTTGGATCGGATATTCGTGCGACTTCACAAAAGACATATTGCGTCTTGGTCTTGTGAACTTTATGTGACGAATTACGAATTATTGTGTATTCTTGCTAACAGCGTAACTTAACTTCTACCCATTACTGAAGACAGAAGGAATTCTCAACTAAAGAAAGTATTTTAAAAGTGTTGTGCGAAGGAGGTTTGCAGAGTAGCAAAGTTTACTCTGCTTTTTTTTACAGCAACTACGTCAGTCAAATTCTAGCTCGTTTAGGATTACGCGATCGCACCCAAGCAGCTCTATGGGCAAAACAAAATCTCAATTAAAACTTTTCCCTTTCTAGGCACATCGGTTAAAGGGAGAATAAGGTGCAGGCAGTTCCGGCGATCGGATTTCTGGTTCGCAACTGAGAAGTGCGGCGACTGTTTCCGAGAGGCTGGGTAAGGTTTGCAATAATTTAACAGTGGTGGGGGTGCCGACAGCGCGGTTAGTATTGGCGTAAGTTGTCCACAGTCCCAGAGTTTGACCTGTTTTCAGGGGGCTAATTTCTGTAGTGGGGGCTTCGCCTGTTGTCAGAAATTCTTCTAGGGCGCGGATGGTAGAAGTGGAAACATTCATGTTCTCAAGTTAAATGGGGTTGGGATTCCAAAACTCCAGGTCGCTAAAGCTGCCGAAGTCTCGATAATTAATTGTCCATACAGGACATTTACGTTTACGCGCAGCCCAAATCACCGTTGCATCTTCTAAGCTTCCTTGCCAATTGGGAATAGTAGTTAGTAAGGAGCAGATTTCGAGTAAGTCTACTTGGTTAATGGGGATGAGGTGTAAGCTTTCTACCATAATGTTAAGACTGGCTTGGGCTGTCGTGGGGTTGGTTGTGTGTAGCAACCATTTATACACTTCAAACAAAATAGGAATGGGAATATAAACTCTGACTTTTGCTTGAGTGAGTTGTTCAAAGCCGCTTCTGCATTCTGTGTGTTGGGGGTCTTTAACGTATAACAGGGCGATTAAGGGGCCAGCATCAATCACCAGTTGGGAAAGGGGCGTTAGCATGGATTAATGATATCTGTCGAGTCTTCAGGGTTATTGCTGGCATTTGTAGGAGATTGGCTGACAATTCCGGCTAGGTTGAGTAGTTTAGATAAGTTTTTGCTAGTCAGTTTTTCTTCTAGTGCTTCTTGAATGAGACTATCGAGGGTTTGATTGGGATTATCTTTTAAGTATTGCTCTAGTTGTTGGGTTAGGGTATCGGGTAGGTTGATTGTGCATTTCATAGATCTGGGGAATAGGTAACGGGTGATTTTCCAACTTTATTGTTCAGTTTCCAACTTTATTGTATTTGTACAAAACTAGACTTGAAACCACGCTGTCAAAGCCACTGCCAAGGCATCTGCTGCATCGTCTGGCTTGGGAATGTCATCTAAATTCAACTCCCGCGCCACAGCCTGCTGCACTTCGTATTTATCTGCATTGCCGTACCCGGTTAACGCTTGCTTAATTTGGGCTGGGGTAAACTCCACAGTGGGAATCCGACATTGTGCTAAAACCAACATTAGCACTCCCCGCGCCTGAGCCACTAGGATAGTACTTGACATACGATAGAAGAATAACTTTTCAATAGCTACCAATTCAGGTTTCAACTCTTCCATCAGGGTGTGCAAATCATCATACAAAGTACACAGCCGCTGTCCCATTTCCGTATTGGCTGGTGTACTAATTACACCAAAATCTAGTAATGATACTGAATCGCGATTTACCTGGGTTTGATTTTCTTGGCATATAATTGCTCCAAATCCTAAAATTGCCAGACCCGGATCTAATCCTAAAATTCGTTTTTCCATTAATTTCACTTTTACCAAGCTTGGGTGTGGTTTGACTAGGAATACTGGCAAATTAGACTACGCCCTTTTAGTAAAAATGTAATAATTCCCTACTTGGCGTTTAAGCTAAGTGGTATACATTTTCTGTTAATCATTGTTAGTACCACTGCTCTGGAACAGGTATGTCAATTGGTTTTCTCAGACAAGCCCTCAATGCCTTGCAAAGGCAGTCACGTCGTCGGACCCCCCATCGAGTCAACCAATGGTTCAAGTGGTTGTCCCCTGGACTATCAATAAAACGTTGGTTGCTGATTAGTGTGGGGGGTGTGCTGCTAGCAGGTCTGGGGTTTGCTATTTCGCTGAAACTGACACCAATTTTTTGGGCGATTCAATTGCTGAAGGACTTGCTGGGACTAATCACCAACATTTTACCCTACTATATCAGTGGACCTGTTGTGTTGCTGTGCGGCTTACTGTTGCTTCTTTGGGGACAAACCCGCACGGTAAGTTCAATTACTCAGGTGTTCAGACAAGAAGGTGATGAGGAACTCATTGATGTTCTGATGGCGCATCGCCGATTAAATCGAGGACCGAAAATTGTGGTCATTGGGGGTGGCACGGGACTTTCCACTTTACTGAGGGGACTAAAGACCTACAGTGCCAATACTACCGCAGTTGTTACTGTAGCAGATGATGGCGGTTCTTCAGGGCGGTTACGTCGAGAAATCGGCGTCTTGCCACCAGGAGACATTCGCAATTGTTTGGCAGCACTGGCAGACGAAGAAAAGTTATTAACAGAACTGTTTCAGTACCGCTTTCGTGCTGGAGATGGTTTGACAGGTCACAGTTTTGGCAATTTATTTTTAACAGCACTCAGTGACATTACTGGTGATTTAGAACGTGCTATCGCCGCCAGTTCCAAAGTACTAGCTGTCCGGGGACAAGTTTTGCCAGCAACCCTCAGTGATGTTCGCCTCTGGGCAGAGTTAGCCGATGGTCGCCGGATTGAAGGCGAATCCAACATTACCGCCGCAGGAGGTAATGTTGTCAAAATTGGCTGCATTCCTGAGAATCCTCCTGGGTTGCCAGCAGCTATCAAGGCAATAAAAGAAGCAGACTATATTATAATGGGTCCAGGGAGTCTTTACACCAGCGTTATCCCGAATTTATTAGTAAAAGAAATTGCCGATGCGATCGCCGCATCCGTTGCACCCCGGATCTATGTCTGCAACATCATGACTCAGCCTGGAGAAACCGCAGGATACAGTGTTGCTGACCACATCAGAGCAATTGATGCGGCTTGCGAAAAACCCTTATTTAATGCTGTCCTCGTACACAAAAAATCTCCTTCAGCCCGCGCACTTATCCGCTATGCCGAACAAAACTCCCATCCCGTCTTCCTTGATCGCGAAGCCGTATCCCTACTGGGGCGGCGGATTGTCCTAGCTAACGTGATGCATGAAGATGAAACAGGCTGCGTACGTCACGATTCCCAACGACTGGCACGAGTGTTGTTGCGGTGGTACGGTGGAACTCATCATGGGAAATGAGTTTGTTATTTGTTGTTGGGTGGTTGTTGTTTGGTAAGACAATCAACAATGAGTTTGTTATTTGTTGTTGGGTGGTTGTTGTTTGGTAAGACAACCACCCAACAATTCCCCAACCAACAATTCCCCAACCAACAATGTCATGAAAATTTTCCTTGCTGATGCAGTGGCCACACAAGCACTTGGTATTGCTTTCGGTCAATCGTTAACTCCTGGGAGTGTCATTTTACTTGAAGGTGATTTAGGGGCTGGTAAAACCACCTTGGTCCAAGGCATTGGCCTTGGGTTGGGCATCACTTCCCCCATTGTTAGTCCCACTTTCACGATCATTAATGAGTACACTGAAGGACGCCTCCCCCTTTATCACCTAGATCTGTATCGTCTAGAACCAAAAGAAGTCGCCGCCTTAAACTTAGAAACCTATTGGGAAGGTGTTGAGGTTATGCCTGGAATTGTGGCTATCGAGTGGGTGGAACGAATGCCTTACAAGCCGGATAGTTATCTCAACGTGCGTTTGACTTGTGGGGTGATGGGCGATCGTCAAGCCGAGATTATACCTTTCAATTGCACCATCAGCGAAGTCATCACCGCTATGGGACTATGAGTTGCTTGGGTCGTCATTACACCCAAGCAATCCCAAGCTGGTCAAATCTGCCACTACCGCGTTCACTACATCCTATAACTGACATTCTCATCTTTAGTACCAACATAATTGCAAAATTTTTCCCCAGCCCATATTTCCAGCATTAATATCTGCTGGCTTTCTGACTGAAATATAAGCGATCATTTACGTATAATCGCGTATAAAGAATTTAATTTTTGTCAAATTAATAACGTCTCAAAAGAGGGGTTCTTTTACAGGTGAGATCCAGCCAAGTGCCAAAGTTCTTGAACATCTGTACTCCACCCAGATTGCACTCCTATGAGAACCGCTACAAATTGTTGTGAGCAGAAATTTACGCAGACAGCTACATTACGACACAGTAGAATCGTTGTGAAGAAGAGCGAGAGTTTATCCTTAAACTGTCTGGCAGTGGGAGATGTGTTCCCAAGCCAAACTATCCTGCCGTTCTTAAGATAGCATCCTATCCACCAGCACCTCTGCTTGCCAATAACAAAGTTGAGAATTCATCTACTGACCGAATAATTCGTAATTATTTTTCAGAGGGGGATTTAAACCCAAGACCCGTGAATGAATGGAATCAGAGGACAGTAGTCCTGGTATTTCATTCTCATTTAATCCGCCTGAGAATAAATAGCGTTCTCGTTTGAATCAAATACAGAACCGCCCTCACCCCCCTCTCCCAATTTGGGAGAGGGGTTGGGGGTGAGGGTCAATCTCTTTCATTCACGGGTATTGGATTTAAACCCCGACTGAAAAATGACTACGTGTAGATGCAAGAGTTCAAAACCCGTTTTTAATTACGAATTATGATGACTAAATGTTAAAGCTTGACCGCGTACGTCAGTATACAATTTACCATTGTGGTAAACAATCTGACCACCGACCATAACGAAGCTAGGCCATCCGGTGAGGTTCCAGCCTTCAAAAGGACTCCAACCGCACTTAGTTAACAGTTCATCGCGCCGAACTGGGTGGTAGGTGTTCAAATCTACTAGAACTAAATCAGCATCGTAACCTGGTGCGATCGCTCCTTTATTAGGAATACCATAACCCTCAGCTACAGCCTTTGACATCCAGTGAGCAACTTGGGCAACGGTACACTGTCCCTCCATTGCAGCAGTCAACATCAAAGGTAGGGAAGTTTCTACCCCAGGCATTCCAGAAGGAGTGTTTGGGTATTGTTGGGCTTTTTCCTCTAAGGTATGCGGTGCGTGATCCGTGGCAATGAAGTCAATGACGCCGTCACGCAAAGCTTGCCAGAGGACTTCGTTATCATGGGGCGATCGCAAAGGTGGATTCATTTGCGCTAACGTGCCGATTTTTTCATAGGCACTCGTATTTAACAATAAATGCTGTGGTGTCACCTCCGCTGTTACCCAACTCGGTTTATCTTGACGCAGCAGGTCTGCTTCTTGGGCCGTTGACATATGCAGAATATGTAGACGACGTTGGTATTTTTTAGAAAGTTTTAATGCACGCTGCGTTGCCAACAGCGCCGCAAGATGATCTTGAATCTGGGAGTGAACTGCTGGATCGTGAATTCCAGCAAATTCCTTTCGCCGCTGGTTGATCCTGTCTTGGTCTTCGGCGTGAACGGCAATTAAGCGATCGCCTTGAGCAAAAATCGCCTCCAAGTCCGCTTCTTTGTCAACCAGCAACTCACCATGCATCGATCCCATAAAAATCTTAATACCTGGTGTTGGGTGCGCTAAAAGCAAATCTGGCTTCTTAATAGCCGTTCCCCCAATAAAAAAGCCATAATTAACAAGGCACTTTTGGGAGGCACGCTGTAACTTGTCATCAAGAGCTTGTTGGGTAATTGTTAGGGGGCGCGTATTAGGCATTTCCAGAAATGAGGTCACCCCTCCTTTGGCACAGGCACAACTTGCGGTGAATAAGTCTTCCTTGTGTTCCAGTCCTGGTTCTCGGAAGTGTACCTGGGGATCAATCACTCCAGGCAACAAAGTTAACCCTTGTGCGTCAATTTCATTTGTTGGTGTAGCATTGGAGATTTCAGGTGCGACTTCGACTATTATGCGATCGCGCGTTAGCACATCCCCAATCATGAATTCGCCATTGGGTAAAATAATTTGAGCGCGGCAAATCAACAAACTTGTGGTATGTGGCATGGCATTAACAACGTTAAGGCAGGAACTGAGGGTGACAGATGACTATCCCTTTAGGGTAAACTTGGTTAGACTTGAGCGCGAAAAATTTGTGTCTATTGTTACAAAAAACTTCATGGTTTTTAACAATAAATAACCCAGTCACCGAAGAAAGGGTGTAAGGATGTAAGGGTGTGGGGGTGTAGGGCAGGATGAGGAGGACAAATCAATGAATAATCTTTAATTTTAATTTTTAATTTTTAATTCTTGTACTCCCCCCTCCCCCCCTCCTCCTTCCCGTGTTTCTTGAAAGTTCTTAAATAATTTCATCCAAAATCAAGTGTCTGATAACAACTCTAGCCAAAAACCTGATTACTCCTGGATCACAGAACTAGGTAGAACGATTGTATTGAGCATTGTGCTAGCTCTTGGAATTCGTACCTTTGTTGCTGAAGCACGATGGATTCCCTCGGGTTCGATGGAACCAACCCTTCATGGTACAACAAACCAGTGGGAAGCAGATAAGATTATTGTCGATAAGTTGAGTTATAAATTTTCTGCTCCACAGCGGGGAAATATTGTAGTATTTTCACCAACAGAGGAACTACAAAAAGAACAATACCAAGATGCCTTTATTAAACGTGTGATTGGCTTACCAGGAGACAAGGTGGAACTCAAGGGAGGCAAAGTTTACATCAACAACAAACGCCTTGAAGAAAAGTACCTTGCTCCCGAACAGCGCACATCAGTTGATGTTTGCACCTCTGGACAGCAACCGCCTTACCTGTCCCATCCTCAGACTATACCGCCCAACTCATACTTGGTTTTAGGAGATAACCGCAACAGTAGTTACGACAGCCGTTGTTGGGGTGTTGTTCCTCGCGACAATATCATCGGTCGTGCAGTACTTCGCTTTTGGCCCCTAAACCATATTGGAGGAATTGATAAAATAGTGCCGCTGTATCCACAGTCATAAGTAGCTGGACGAAAATAAATACACTCATGAAGGTCGGGCATGGGGAATGGTCTGCTGGTGAACTAGTACACCCGGTCTGGAAATAAAGCAACCATTCAAAATCATCAAAAAGCTTACATCATAAGCTTTTTAAATTTTCTATTTTTAATTTTTAATTCCGCTTCGCGGTATCGAGATAGCGGCATTCTTACTTGTTGGGAACCGCAACGCTATGGCTAAAAAGCATGGTTTTGCCAAAAAATACCAATTCTCTAAAATCTGGCAACAGATTCAGACCCGAAAACAAGTAATGAAACCTGAATTCATTAATTACGAATTACGAATTACGAATTGGTATAAACACTCTCTGTGATACAATAGGGGACTGACTACTTATAATTAGGACTTACAACCAGACGCGGTGAGACACCAGACCTGGGGATATTTTTATGAGGGAACCCAGTACATCCCACCATTGAGAACAATTTTTTTGGGTTTAGACGTGCTGTAATGCAGCAAAACAGAGCGGTTGAGGTAACGCCACACTCTTCGTTAAGAACACCCACACGGGCGGCGCACCACCCCCTATGAATGAAACAAACACGAATTCCCCCCCTCTTCCCCCACTCCCCACTCCCCACTCCCCACTCCCCGTGTTTCTTGAAAGGTTCAACCGCTAAGATTCAAGACTTTTTTTAAGTTAGTAACTACTATGATCAGTCCCATAGCATAATAGAAATGTGACTGATCTGTTAGACCCTTTACGATCCCTTAATCAAGGTCACTGGTTCAAGCTCATCTGCGGAGCCAGCTTCCAACATCTGCCTGCGGTCAGAAGTTTAACACTAGCCTATACATTGGCTGGGGCTGACTGTATAGATGTGGCTGCCGATCCATCTGTGATTGCAGCTGCACAAGAAGCGCTACAAGTTGCCTCTCATTTAACAAGGAATGCCAAGCAAAGGGGGTTTGGCAAAAGAGCAACGTCGCCACTATTAATGGTCAGCCTTAATGATGGGGAAGATCCTCATTTTCGCAAAGCGGAATTTAATTCTACCGAATGCCCCGCCAACTGTCATAGACCATGCGAAAGAATTTGTCCGGCACAGGCAATTGTTTTCAACAGTACAAAAGACCATTTTTCAGGAGTTATATCGGAAAAATGCTACGGCTGCGGTCGTTGCATACCAATTTGTCCTTACGATATAATTTATACAAAATCATATGTATCAGCGCCAGGAGCGATCGCGCCATTGATACTGTCAAGTGGGGTGGATGCTGTAGAAATTCATACTAATGTTGGGCGTTTGGCAGAATTTCAGAGATTGTGGCAAGCAATTTCACCATGGGTTGAGCGTCTCAAGTTAGTAGCAATCAGTTGTCCTGATGGTGAAGGTCTAATTGATTACCTTCACGCCCTTTATGACACGATCGCCCCGTTGAAGAGTGCCTTAATTTGGCAAACCGACGGTCGTCCTATGAGTGGAGATATTGGTGATGGCACCACTCTAGCCGCCGTGAAATTAGGGCAAAAAGTTTTGGCAGCCAAATTACCGGGATATGTACAGCTAGCAGGCGGCACCAACAGCTACACCGTTGCCAAATTAAAAGCAATGGGACTGCTGCAAAGAGTTAGGAGTGAGGAATTAGGAGTTAAGAGTATAAATTATACTCAGCACTCCCCACTCCCCACTCCCCACTCCCCATTTATAGCTGGTGTTGCTTACGGTAGCTACGCCCGTGTACTACTGTCACCAATTTTCGAGCAGTTAGAAGCAAGGGAGGTGAATAAGACCAGTAGAGAGGCGACTGTTCGCCTAGAAGAAGACGACGTATTACTCTGGCAAGCTGTAGAACTTGCCCATTCTCTCGTTTCCCAGCTTAAGTCACAGCTGTAGGCGCACGGCACTGCCGCGCCCCTACGATCCCACTCAGGACACTTTTTTTCCAACTTAAAACTTGAGCAAAAAATTTGTCCTCGCCCTCTCTAAAAACGTCACCATAGAAAGCATGACGATTACAGACGATCTCCAAAAGTTGTTAGACATTTTGCCCCAAGACCTGCGGCAGATACTAGAGCAGCATCCTCAACGAGATAGTTTAGTAGAAGTGGTCTTGGATCTGGGTCGTCGCCCAGAGGCTCGTTTTCCCCAGAACGCTGAGTATCTGAACGAAATACCTGTTACTCAGGAACAGATAGATGATTGTATTCAGCGAGTGGGAACCTTTGGCGGAGATAATCGAGCAGGAATTGAGCAAACCCTGCATAGGATCAGCGCTATCCGCAACCGTACAGGCAAGATTATTGGGTTAACCTGTCGCGTCGGTCGGGCGGTATTTGGAACAATTGGCATGATCCGCGATTTGGTAGAAACTGGAAAATCGATTCTCATGCTGGGACGCCCAGGTGTAGGCAAAACCACCGCCTTACGGGAGATTGCCCGTGTTTTGGCGGATGAACTGAATAAGCGAGTGGTGATTATTGACACTTCCAACGAAATCGCAGGAGATGGTGACGTTGCCCACCCCGCCATTGGTCGCGCACGACGAATGCAAGTGGCTCATCCCGAACTTCAGCATCAGGTGATGATTGAGGCAGTGGAAAACCATATGCCAGAAGTTATCGTCATTGATGAAATTGGCACAGAACTGGAAGCAACTGCGGCTCGTACCATTGCTGAACGGGGCGTTCAGTTGGTAGGAACTGCCCACGGGAACCAGATTGAAAACCTCATCAAAAACCCCACTCTCTCCGATTTAGTTGGTGGTATCCAGGCTGTGACGCTGGGGGACGACGAAGCTAGACGGCGGGGTAGTCAAAAGACCGTTTTGGAGCGCAAAGCCCCTCCCACTTTCGAGATTGCTGTAGAAATGTCAGAACGGCAACGCTGGGTAGTCCACGAAAGCGTTGCTGACATGGTAGATAATCTCCTGCGGGGGCGTCAGCCTAGTCCGCAAGTGAGAACCGTGGATGAAAACGGTAAGGTGACGATTACTCGTCAGTTAACCGCAATCAACGGTCGTCTACACACCGAAGGTAGAGAGGAATCTTTGATGCCAGTACGACAGTCCAACGGCTGGCGTGCATCTGGGCAAATGGTACCATTACCATCATTTTCTCCAGAGCGAGAAAGAGGTTCTGGCCAAAGTGAGTTTGACCGCTTGCTGGATGAATCTTTAAATCACTCTGATAGCTTTGATTTCACCGCCATTCGGCAGGCTGGACCAAACGGTGAAGATTTACCGTTGCACATTTATCCCTATGGTGTCAGCCGTAGCCAATTAGAGCAAGTCGTCCAGGTGCTGAATTTACCAGTGGAAATGACAAAAGATCTCGATACTGCTGATGCAATTTTGGCACTGCGATCGCACGTCAAAAACCACGCTAAATTACGGCAACTCGCAAAAGCCCGTCAACTGCCAATCCACATGATAAAATCCAGCACCATTCCCCAGATTACCCGTGGTTTACGGCGGTTGCTCAACATCGACGACCCAGATACTGCTGACGATCAGGAGCTACAATTATTTCTCCATAAAGGTAGTGATGATGAGATTGACGCCCTAGAAGAAGCAAGACTTGCTGTAGAGCAAATCGTGATTCCCAAGGGACAGCCCGTTGAATTATTACCCCGTTCTGCCCAAGTACGCAAAATGCAACACGAGTTAGTAGAACACTACCGTCTCAAGTCCCATAGTTTTGGAGAAGAACCAAATCGGCGTCTAAGGATTTATCCTGCATAATGTCCACATCCGCCTGGGACTCGAAGTCCCAGGCTCATAGCATAAGTCCTCTAAGAGAGGACTTAATTAGTTGGAGAATTACTGTGATTTTTGTTATTATTTAGGGTTTGCTTCGTGGTTTATAGGTCGAGGTGCACTCTGGTCAGCGCCCCACGGGCGGCGGACCACCCGCTACTCATTACAGAAACACCACCATTCTCCCCTCTTCCCCCTCTTCCCCCACTCCCCACTCCCCACTCCCCACTCAAGAGTGTTTCTTAGGAGCACCCCACCGGCGGCGAACCACCCCCTATGAAGGAATGGGCTTCACAGGACAGGTAGCAACACTGCACGACGGGATGCCATATAGCGATCGCGACGAACAGGTAGAATTTTTCCCATGCTAGTTTTTTCTCTTGGACTATTCCGGTTTGTCATGGGCTATTACGGATTCAGCAGAAAAGCAGCCCAAATAGAAGAAAATATTGAAAAATTAATAAAATTAAAAACTTTTGACGATACTGAGGCAATTAAAGTAATGCAAGAATATCACATCGCCCGTGCATCTGCTCCACTGATTCCATCATGGGTTTGGAAACAAATGCGTAACGACCTTAATGAAATGTGGAATAAATACCGTCAGTAATAGTAGAAGAGTTTCAAATCCTATGGCTACTCAAATTACCCTTGATTTACCAGATGAAGTCTACAAAAAAGCCGAACAATTTGCCCAACTCACTAACCGCAATGTGGCTGATATTTTGACACAGGTAATTACACTTTCACTCTCTCCTGTGAGTTCCCAGTCTGCACTTACTAACAGCTTAGAAATTCCCTCTTTCTCGTCTTTGCCTGATGAAGAAATTATTGCCTTTACGGAATTACAGATGGAATCAGAACAAGACCAAAGGTTAAGCGAATTGCTATACAATCAACAAGCTGGGACACTTACCAATACCGATCATTGTGAACTCCTAGCTTTAATGCAAGTCTACCAAGAAAGACTATTAGTTAAAGCTCAGGCTTTACGTGAAGCAGTCCAGCGAGGTTTACGAGAACCTTTAGATGCGTGAGTTCAAGCTGGATGCCGGAAACACTAAGAGAAAAAATTCGTACCCAAGCAGGTGACCAATGTGGTTACTGTCGTAGTTTACAAAAGTATGTTCTCGGACTCTTAGAGATTGAACACATTATTCCCAAAGCCAAAGGAGGTACAGGTGATGAAGATAATTTATGGTTAGCTTGTCGCCTGTGTAACAGTTATAAAGGAACTCAAACTGATGCAATAGACCCAGTAACTGGTAGAAGAGTAAAGTTATTTAATCCCAGGAAACAAGAGTGGTCAGGGCATTTTCAATGGGGTGAGGATGGGACTCAAATTATTGGAAGTACTGCCTGTGGTCGAGCTACAGTTATTGCCTTACAATTAAACAACATTGTGTCAGTTACAGTCAGACAACAATGGGTATTAGCAGGTTGGCATCCCCCAAAAGAAACCTAAAAATTAAAAGTCCGAACAGTTCTCCCCCTGCAAACTGGTATGAGGAAAAGAGGCACAGAACTGTACTTAAAATCTAAAATCTAAAATCCAAAATCGCAATGACCGACAAACCCCGCCTAATCGAAGTAGCATTCCCCCTCAAAGAAAAACTCCATTGCGACCCCCGTGCCAAACTGTTACAAGGTGCAGCCTGGGAATCGAATCATCTCATGCCACAACGTTCTGCTATCTCTTGAACTACCGTGAGGAATTGGCGCAGCAACATCGAATCGGTCGGTGCTGGCTGTAACAAAGCCTTGAGATCTGCCCGTCGCCACACCACCGCAATTTGCCTTGCAAACGGGGTGTCTTGAAGCTCTCGGTACACCACTCCTTGACGTTGAAGCGTTTGCACGTTGTCCGGTAGAATCGAGACGCCTGCGCCTGCCGCTACTAAGCTAAGGTTGATCACCATCCAAGTGGCTTTAACCGTTTCCAGCAATATTGGCTTGAATCCCCGAAGCTCAAATTGCGATAAGACCACTTCGTAAGAGGGCACCGCATCAAGCGGTGGCAAAATGAGCAGCTCGTGCTTGAGTGCTTCAAGTGGAATGTACTTTAGCGCCGTCAGGGGATGATGTTCTGGCAGTGCGACCACAAAGGACTCTTGCACAATCGGGAGAAAGTTCAGAGTTGAATCACCTGAGTAAGGATTGGGCAGATGTTCAAATCCAACATTGATCGAGGTGTCTCGCAGTCCAAGCATCATTTCCTCGATCGTCATCGATCTCAGTTCCAATTCCACGTTCGGATAACGATTCCGAAAGGTTTTGAGAATGTCGGGAAGTAAACTATTAGCGATCGCAGTGTTCACCACCACGACCAGCTTTCCAATTTCCCCACGACTCGCTTCCCGTGCGCGTGTCACCGCCCGTTCGAGCGCAGTAGTGGCAATTCTTAGCTCAGTGAGAAACACTTTTCCCGCCGCTGTCAATACTGGAGGACGACAAGTGCGATCAAAGAGTTCTACGTTCAACGCCGCTTCCAATGCCGCGATCGTTTTGCTGAGGTAGGATTGTTCCACATCTAAGCGCTCAGCCGCTTTGGTAAAGCTTTTTTTCTCGCCCGTTTCTGCAACAAGCTCCATAAAATACTGTAGCTGTCGCATTTCAAGCTGATTCCAGGGTTGAAGGGTCATTTCACCTGAATAGTATGATTCAAATGTCATACTAATATAATAAAAATCGTCTTACTATCATACTAATAATCTTCTAAGCTTGCTTTCATGAAACCATTACTCGCAACTAGGAGATTGTTTATGAAAGTGGAGCCTGCTATCGCTCTAACCTCTAGCCGCTTAAATCGAGACATCGAACTACCGCCTGCGGTGAAAGCGCAAGAATCGGCAATCAGTTCTAGAACAATCGCTTATTGTAACGAAGTCCTCGATCACAGTCGCTTTTTTTGCCTGCTGAAAGCTGGAGCGGTCACTCCACCAATGATGCAATATGCCTTTCTCCAGTACCATCATTGGCGGGATCGACTGCATCAGTGGTTCGGCTTGTGCATCGTCAAAGCTGGCAGTTGTAATGACCCAGACCAAAAATCTGCCATTATGTCTCTAGCGGATCACATCTTCACAGATTTGCAAGATGGTCATAGTGAGATGTACGTAGAATTTCTTCACGAGCTTGGATTGAGTGATACTGAAATTATGGCAGATCAACGAAGTGCCGCGACTGCATCGTATGAACGTTCATTTTTCGATGAATTCGGCTACGGAACCGACAACTTTTACGAAGCCCTGGCAGCGCTGAGTGGTCGAGAACTGTGCGTGTCAGTCCGAAATGTCAGACTTCTTCAGTCTTACTTTGATGCTCGTGGCATGAAGCACCCGACTTGGCTTCTCTTGCACGCGGAATTAGAGGTGAATCATTTCCAAGATTCTATTCGTCCGGTACTGAGGAGCTACGATGGGGATTCAGCCAAACAAAAGAGCTTAATCAAAGCCGTCGAGCGTGGGATAGACCGACACGTAGAATATTTTGAGGATCTGCTGCATGAGTACGAATCCCTTGCCAATGCTGTTTAGGACGCTACTTATCCATGTAAGCCATCAGGTACATCGTATAGTAGGGGCTACTTGCAAGTAGCCCCTACCTTCGTGGGGCGATAATTCCGGAGGTTAATAAAAGGTTACATTTAACTTGAGTGCAAGTTATAAATATTCTGCTCCCAATTTGTTAACTAAAACACAAAAATGAAACAAATCAAAATATTCCAAATTGATGCATTTGCAAGCGTTGTCTTTCGTGGCAATCCTGCTGCTATTTGCCCTCTCACAGATTGGCTTTCTGACGAACTCATGCAGGCGATCGCAGCAGAAAATAATCTTGCCGAAACAGCCTTTTTTACTCAGAACGGCGACAATTACGACCTTCGATGGTTCACCCCTCGTTGTGAGGTTGACCTCTGTGGTCACGCAACACTCGCTTCTGCATTCGTCATTTTCACATATCTTGAACCCGCAAGAAACTCAGTTCAGTTCAACACAAGAAGTGGTCCTCTGTGGGTGAAGCGAAACGCTGAGTTACTCACAATGGACTTTCCTTCCTTAAAACCTACTCTTTGTACAAATCCACCAGCTTTGCTTGTTGAAGGCTTGGGCAAAACACCGCAAGAAGTCTTATCAACTAAAAGCAATTATTTGAGTGTATTTGCAAGTGAGGAAGAAGTACGTGCCATTCAACCAGACTTTAGACTTCTGGAACAACTTCACCCGCACGGCGTTATAGTAACTGCGCTCTCAAAAAATGCGGATTTTGTCTCACGATACTTTGCCCCAAGCTATGGTGTTCCCGAAGACCCAGTCACAGGTTCTATACACTGCTCTCTTGTACCCTATTGGGCAAATCGTCTAGGAAAGACACAGTTATACGGAAAGCAAGTCTCAAATCGTGGAGGCGAATTGTGGTGCGAAGCCCAAGATGATAGAGTCTCAATTTCAGGACATGCTGTGCGGTATTTCGAGGGGGAAATTTACTTTTGATCCAAGTTTTTGGGTGTTGGGTGTTAGTTGTTTGTTGTTGGGTGTTGGTTGGCATCAAACACCAAACACCAAACACCAAACAACAATTCCCCAATCAACTAACTACCAACTTAGCGCTGTTTCTCCAATTTTGCGACTCGCGCTTGTAGCTTGTTGACGTCTTGCCTAGTTTCTATGACTAAGGTAGCAAGGCGATCAAACATGCGATCTGATGGTAATACATTCCGTCCAGAACGCTGCGACTGTGGCAAGGGAAGGGTTGTTCTTGGGGATGGGACCGACCCATTTTGACCCAGATGAGACTCTATCTGGTTTAACCGTGATTCCAAACTCCTAAAGTCCGCCTCCAGGCTATTGAGGCGTGATTCCACGAGTTGGGATGAGGCGGTGTTGGAAAATAAACCACCCCACAGAATAATTGATAAAAATAGGGTGAACGCTACTAGCCCAATATATTTCATTGCTTCCCTCCGGTGGGGAGTGGTCCATGGGGAGTGGGGAGTGGGGAGTGGTCCATGGGAGTTAGTTAGGAGCACCCCACGGGCGGCACGCCACCCGCTATGAATGAAAGAAACAGTCCCATTCCCCCTCTTCCCCTACTCCCCACTCCCTACTCCCCACTCCCTGTGTTTTTTGAGAGTTAGGAGTTAGGATCGCCCCACAGGCGGCTTACGCTACCCGCTATGAATGAAAGAAACACTGTCTTTTCCCCCACTCCCCACTCCCTACTCCCCACTCCCGTGTTTCTTCAGAGTTAGAAGGGAAAATAGAGTTTGCCAATCGATGGAACTGGCACTATTTTCTCCTTCTTTTACCTCAAATGTAACATTGCACGCTTTCGTTTGTTGTAGCGCTTCTGCACAGAGTTCAGCGACATCCTCTCGACTGATTTTTCCCCTGATATTGTCACCTTGAGCGAAAATTAACTCTTTGCCTCCTGGTTCCTCGGTCAGCGCACATGGTCTGATAATGGTGTAAGGGATTCCACTTTCCCTTACACTATCTTCTCCCTTCAACTTCCAAGTCAGAATTCCTCCTAATTGGTCATTTAATCTGACCGCTGGCGGTTCTTCATCTAAATTTATTCCAGGACGTCCAGGACGGGTAACACCAGCTGAACTAATAAGGACAAACTGTGGTAAGGTTTCCCCTCCATAGGCTTTAATTGATTCCACCTGCAAAGCGAAGCTACCAGGTGAAAATTTGGGATTTAATCCACCGTCGTATTCAAACTTGCTCAACATCAGTTGAAACGCCAAAATGTTACTAGCCTCAATTGGCGGATGGTTCACAGTTTTAGCCCGAAATACGGGTATCAAATCTGCAAAGGGAATATGAACATCTATCCAGGTATTTGCTATGGTGTCAAAGGAATAGCTGTAGGCAAGACTATCCCACTGTGCTTCTGTACGTAGGAGAAACTTATAGCGCTGACCGTCGCCTCTGACACGCAATTCTACACCTTGATAACCAGATAGGTTGAGAGGTGGGGTGAAATTTTTTGTTCTTACAGAGGCAAATCCCCCAGAGTTAGCGGTTGAGACATTGCCTGCAAATAAAGCTGTATTTTCCACTAATTGGATATTACTTTCACTCACGCCACCCATGACGACATCATCGACAGCACCCCAGTTGTTTTTTAACTCAGTCGATGGATTTGTGAAATCAAACAATAGTTTTTTATCTACCTGCGGCAGATATTGATCTGCTGCTGCTACTAAGTTTTTGACCCCTTGATATTCGACGTTTTCTGGGGTGTCGCCGACGATTTCTGGTTGATAAAATTTGATGCCTTGAGAGTATTTAGCACGTTCTGGAGTGTCTCCTTCTACAGGTTGCACGCGAACTGCTGTACAACACACCACAGCTTGAATATTTGCCATGACCAGGGAAGTCAGAGTTTCTGATTTAGTAATATCCGCAACAACTAATTCAATATCATTACCTAGGATTGACCGTGCTTTGTCAATGTCTCGCACGAGTCCTCGCACCTTAGAACCTCGTTCAAGCAGCCGCCGCACTACTCGCTTACCGACACCACCTGTCGCACCTGCTACCAATATTACACCCACTTGTTTTGCTCCATCAGGTCTATCTTTATTATCGTTGGAACGACCATGGAATAATTCTTGTATCCAGTTAAGGAATGGGATAACCTCAAAATAGGTAAGAGTTTCGATGAATCTCTTTAAGTCCCATTGGGAGCGATTTTTGTGAGTCATACTAAGTCCTTTGTCATCGGTCCTAGGTCATTTGTCATCTGTGACCCATGACAAATGACAGTCTTGAAAACGGCAAGAGTAAAGTTATCTAAGTAGTAGTTTTACACAAAAAAAAATCCGTTGCATCTACAAAAGGTAGAAATCTGATGGAGGACAAAGTGCCAACTACCACAACTGACCTAGATACAGGTTCAGTTGGGGTAATGGATGTACTAAGCGATCGCGATTGACTTTGGTACTGCAAATAGAAATTCATGAGAGTAGTAAACTATGCTTCAATTTCAACCCCCTGGTTTTGGACAGAAAGTCATCAATACCTCCCTAGGGTTTATGGTTTACTATACCCAAACCACTCCACCTTGGTTTATTTCTGAGACTGTTGATTTACCAGAACTAGTCTTCCTCCACAATTTTGGTGGAGGAGCATCTGCCTATGAATGGTCTAAAGTGTACCCCGCTTTTGCTGCCACTCATCGCGTTTTAGCTCCGGATTTAATTGGTTGGGGTGAATCAGCTCATCCGGTGCGAGATTACCAAGTTAGCGATTATTTGACAACCATAGCAGAGTTTATCAGACATACTTGTCGCCAGTCTGTGACAGTGGTTGCATCTTCATTGACAGCAGCTTTGACTATTCGCCTCGCCATTGAACAACCTTTTTTATTCCAAGCACTGTTTTTGGTTTGTCCATCTGGGTTTCATGATTTTGCTCAGGGTGCGGGGCGCAGACTTCCACGTCAGCTGATCAATACGCCACTGCTGGACAGTATAATTTATGCCATTGGTGCAGAAAATGAACTGGCAGTACGTAACTTTTTGCAAAGGTTTCTGTTTGCTAAACCTGAAAGAGTTTCTGAAGAAATGGTGCAGGCTTATTTAGCCTCTGCACAACAGCCTAATGCTAAGTTTTCTGCTTTGGCATTTTTGCGGGAGGATCTTTACTTTGATCTGAGTTTGTATATGCAGCAACTCAGAATTCCTACGGTTATTTTTTGGGGCGAAGAAGCACAATTTACTAGTATTAAGTTAGGGCGCAATTTGGCAAAGTTGAATCCAAATGCAATTCGAGATTTTCAGGCGATCGCAGGCGCGGGAGTGCTACCTCATCTGGAAATGCCAGAGGTAGTCATTGGTTTGTTGCAAAGCTATCTTATAGATGATGTTCAAATATAAAAAACCTGGGAATACTAAGTACAAACCTGTACTCATGAGCTATTTTCAAGCTTGATTTTCCATATAATTTAGGCTATGGACCATCCGCAATTCACAGGAGACAAACTGCATAACCCACACAACCAGCAGCCGGAGGAAAACTTCTCTGTTGGGTTCCTGCTTCAGATAATCAACGGTATAGCAGACCCGGTTTTCGTCAAAGACCGCCGACACTGCTGGGTGTTGCTCAACGATACCTTCTGTGATTTCATCAGGCATAGCCGAGAAGAACTGCTTGGCAAGTCAGACTATGACTTCTTCCCTCAACAAGAAGCCGATGTGTTTTGGGATACAGATGAACTGGTTTTCACAACAGGTATGACTAATGAGAACGAGGAGCATTTTACGGACGCTTGTGGTGTCAAGCATGTGATCTCCACAAAGAAATCTTTGTTTGTGGATGGGACAGGCAACAAATTTCTGGTGGGTACTATTCGAGACATTACAAAGAACGTCACAAAGTATCAGCGAGTTGAAGCTGAATTGGGGCATTCCCAACAACTGTTGCAGTTCGCCTATGCAAAAATGGAAACTCTCGTCCTGGTACGGACTCAACAACTAGAACAAATTAACGAGGCGTTGCAGGCAAAAATTGCCCAACATGAGGAGACAGAGGCAGCCCTCAGGGAAAGTGAGAAAAAACACCTGAAGTTAGCACAGAATTTGCCAGGAATGCTCTACGTGTTTGTGCTCCAACCCGATGGCTCGATGTTCTTTACCTATGTTAGCGATGGTAGTTATGAAATATATGGACTGCCGCCAGAAGAGATTGAATTAGATGCTGACCTAATTATTTCCATAGTACATCCTAATGATCTTCAGGAGTTTAAGGAATCTATCGCTGTTGCTACTCAAACCTTACAACCTTGGCGCTGGGAGGGGCGAATAGTTCTCTCCTGTGGACAGGTGAAATGGATCAAAGGTGCTTCTCGCCCAGAAGTGCAAGCAAATGGTAATATCTTGTGGTACGGTGTGTTATTGGAAATAACGGAACGCAAACTAGCTGAAGAAGCCCTCAAGGAGAGTGAGAAAAAGTACCGTAACCTAGTGGAAACCTCTCAGGACATGATCTGGTCGGTGGATACTCAAGCTCGCTATACCTTTGTGAATCAGGCGGTTAGACATATCTACGGCTATCAACCAGAGGAAATGATTGGTCGCCTGTTTACGGATTTTCAGCCACCAGAGGAGGTTGAGAAAGACTTAGAGGTGTATCACCGACTTTTAGCAGGGGAGTCAGTTTTAGAGTATGAGACAATCCATATTACCAAGGATGGTAGACGGGTGAATCTGCTGTTCAATGCGATCGCCTTACGCGACACTGAAGGGAATGTTTTAGGGACAACAGGTACTGCTAGTAATATTACTGAACGCAAAGGAGTAGAAGAGACCCTGATTCGCAGTAATGCCTTCTTAAAAGCTCAACAGGAAGCTGCCCTCGACGGCATTCTGGTTGTTGATGAAAATCGTATGATTGTATCATCTAATCAGCGTTTTGCCCAGTTCTGGCAAATTCCAGAGGCAGTGATCCAAACTAGAGACCAACGGCAAGTCATGGCATTAGTGCTCGACCAAGTGGAAAATGCCCAGGATTTTCTGGCTAAAGTGGAGTATCTGTACCAGCATCCAGAGGAAACGAGTCGTGATGAAATTGCCTTTAGGGATGGACGGATACTTGACCGCTATTCAGCACCAGTGCACTCACTAGCCGGAGATTATTACGGCAGGATTTCGTGTTTCCGAGATATAACTGAAAAAAAACGATCAGAAGAAGTCCTGAGAAAGTCAGAAGCTCGATTGCGCTTGCAAGCGAAAGAACTACAGCAAGCACTCTTACAACTGCAACGCACCCAAATTCAGTTAGTTCAAAGCGAGAAAATGTCCAGCCTAGGGCAACTTGTTGCGGGTATTGCCCACGAAATCAACAACCCAGTCAATTTTATCTATGGTAACATTAGCTACACTAACCAATACGCCGAAGATTTGTTAAAATTACTGGAGCTTTACCAGCAACACTATCCTCATCCTGTGCTAGAAATCCAGGATTATCTGGAGGTCATCGAACTGGATTTTTTAAAGTCAGACTTGTCACAAATACTGAAATCGATGAAAGTTGGGGCTGAGCGTATTCAGCGCATTGTTCTTTCTCTGCGAACCTTCTCGCGCTTGGATGAAGCTGAGATGAAAACGGTTGATATCCATGAGGGTATCGATAGTACCTTAATGATTTTGCAAAGCCGCCTCAACGCTAATAATTGTCGCCCTGCAATTGAAGTTATTAAGGAATACAGCAACTTGCCCCCAGTAGAATGTTACCCTGGGCAACTTAATCAAGTATTTATAAATATTTTGACTAATGCCATTGATGCTTTAGAAGAGGGTGTGGGCATAGCCTGGGGTTTTAACCCCAAAGGGAGTGGGGAATCCCTTACTCCATCCATTTGGATTCGTACGGAAGTCGTTGAGCCAAATCGAGTGATAGTTCGCATTGCTGATAATGGACCGGGAGTGCCAGAGAAGGTTAAACAGCGGATATTTGACCCCTTCTTTACCACAAAACCCGTAGGGAAAGGCACAGGACTTGGACTTTCTATCAGCTATCAGATAGTCACAGATAGACACTGCGGCTCTTTGCAGTGTATTTCAGAACCAGGACAAGGTGCTGAATTTGTAGTTGATATTCCCCTGGCACAAGAATCTCAAACGCCTTCATCCTAACTCTTCAGTGTTAACCGCCCAGTTGCTCAATTTCAGATGCCGACAAACCTGTTAACCTAACGACCTGTTCTACAGTCATCCCTGTTTGAAGGAGTTGGCGTGCTGTTTGCTGTAGCTGTGATTGTAGTTGTTGCAACTGAGACTCTGCCGACTCAGCCCTCTGACGTTCCTGTTCAGCCTTCTGACGCTCCTGTTCAGCCTTCTGACGTTCCTGTTCAGCCTTCTGACGTTCGTGTTCAGCAATTTCGGGAGGAGTTGGTAGCAATTCTCCCTGTATTGTCGCCCAGCGCAACCAAGTGGAATCAATACCTTTGTAGCTACCCTGCCAACGCTGCAATGCTAAGCCCAATGACTGACTCAGGAATTGGTTCTGCTCATTTGGAACTAGGGGTTGGTAAACTCCTTTTTGAAGAAAAAAACCAGCCCAATCATCAGGGTTGAAGGGGTCAAACCAGAAATATTCTGATACCCGTAATTGATTTTGATAAATTAGCTTTTTCTCATTCTTGTCTTGTTCACTAGTGCTGTAAGATAGCAACTCAATGACTACATCTGGAGCCTTACCCTCTTCCCAGACCACCCAACTGCGACGTTCTCTCTTTGGAACTCCCAGTACAACAAAAAAGTCTGGTCCACGAAAGTCTTGGTTTTTCACCTGGGCTAGACTGAAGTAGACAAACATATTGCCGCCGACGAATCCGTCTGTTCTTTGTGCGAACCAGGGTAATAAGCTATCAATCAGCAGATCCATCTGGGCTTTATGCCGTTGACTTTCCATTGGAATACCATCATCATAGGGAAGTTCTGCCTCGGTTGGTGGCAGTGTTACATATGGTGCATCTAGGGTAGTTTCTAACATGGCTTTTGAGTTTTTGTGTAGCCAATGATGTAGGGGTGTAGGGGAGCAGGGGAGCAGATCCCTACACTCTTCGATCTTACTGCATCACTGCGGTTGTCTTCTCCTTATCTAGCTTTAGAATCAACACTCCCAGTGGTGGTAGACACAAATCCAGCGAATAAGGACGATTGTGCATCGACCAATTGTCCGTCCACTTACCGCCCAAATTGCCCATATTGCTGCCGCCATACTGACGAGCATCGCTGTTGAACAACTCTGTATAAAATCCTGGGTCTAAAACACCGATGCGGTAGTGAGAATGGGGTTGGGGAGTGAAGTTACAAACCACAACAATAAAATCATCAGAATCCTTATCTTTCCGGATAAACGACACCACACTATGGCGGTTGTCGCTACAGTCGATCCACTCAAACCCTTCCTGTGCAAAATCCTGGGTGTATAAAGCTGGTTCAGAGCGGTAGAGATGGTTTAGCTCCTTGAAAAATTGTTTTAGCTGTTCGTGCGGCTCATGTTGAAATAGGTGCCATTCCAAGTCACTCCACACATTCCACTCACTCCACTGACCAAACTCCATGCTCATGAACATAGTTTTCTTGCCTGGATGAGTGAACATATAGGCAAACAAACAACGCACATTGGCAAACTTTTGCCATCTATCTCCTGGCATTTTGCCAATGATATTGCTTTTGCCATGCACCACTTCATCATGGGACAAGGCAAGCATAAAGTTTTCGCTGTGGTTGTACCACATGCTAAAGGTGATGTTGTTCTGATGGAACTGGCGGAACCAAGGGTCCATACTGAAGTAGTCCAGCATATCGTGCATCCAGCCCATGTTCCATTTCAAGTTAAAGCCCAGTCCGCCCGTATAGGTAGGCCAAGATACCATCGGCCAAGAAGTGGATTCTTCAGCTATGGAGAGAATGCCTGGGAAATAGCTGAAGATAGTATGATTGGCTTGACGCAGGAAATCTGCTGCTTCCAGGTTTTCTCTACCGCCGTACTGGTTAGGAAGCCATTCTCCATCTTTGCGGCAATAATCGAGATAGAGCATGGAGGCTACAGCATCGACCCGAATGCCGTCGATGTGGTACTTGTCAAACCAGAAGAGGGCATTTGCTACCAAGAAATTGCGGACTTCGTTGCGTGAGTAGTTGAACACAAGAGTACCCCATTCTTTGTGTTCGCCTTTGCGCTTATCAGCGTGTTCGTAAAGGTGGGTGCCATCGAAATAAGCTAAACCATGACCATCTTTGGGAAAGTGACCGGGAACCCAATCCACGATCACGCCCAGACCATTTTGATGGCATTGATCAACGAAATACATGAAATCTTCAGCGCTACCATAGCGGGAGGTCGGAGCGTAATACCCTGTGACTTGATAACCCCAAGAGCCATCAAAGGGATGCTCGGCAATGGGCAATAATTCAATGTGGGTGTATCCCAAGTCTTTGACGTAGGGAATCAGTCGGTCTGCTAGTTCCCGGTATGTGAGGAAGCGTGCGCCTGGGTTGAGTTCTGAAACCGGAACTACAGCCTCAGTTTCACCATTGGGCAGTTTGGCGGGTTCGTCACTAGCTGCGTGTAACCAAGAGCCTATATGTACTTCGTAAACTGAGATCGGCTGATTAAGGGGTTCGGTGTGACGCCGCATCTCTAACCAGTCCTCGTCACCCCAAGTGTAGGCATTCAAGTCAGCGACAATGGATGCTGTTTTGGGGCGGGCTTCTTGCTGGAAACCGTAGGGATCAGATTTTTCGTAAATGTGTCCTTCAAAGTTTTTGATTTCGTATTTGTAACGCTCTCCTACACCAACTGAGGGAATAAACAATTCCCAAACTCCGGTAGCACCTTTACGCATCTGGTGTTGGCGTCCATCCCAGTTGTTGAAATTCCCCAATACTGATGCATTACGGGCATTAGGTGCCCACACGGCAAAATAAACGCCCTTAACACCCTCTATTTCGGTGGGGTGCGATCCTAGTTTCTCGTAAATCCGGTGATGGTTTCCTTCGGCAAACAAGTGCAAATCAAAATCCGTCAGATTGGGGGAGCGGAAGGCGTAAGGGTCATAGATAACTCGCTCGTGTTCCCCTTCTTTAATCCGTAATTGATAGTTTACCAGTTCTTTTGTTTCAATGGCGCATTCAAAAAAGTGGGGATGATGCACTGTTTGCATTGGGTATTCCTTCCGTTCTTCAGGAAGAACCACCCACACTGCACTCGCATTGGGTAGGTAGGCTCGCACAGCCCAGACACTTTTACCATTCTGTTCTATGGGATGAGAGCCAAGGACTTCAAAGGGGTCGTGATGCTGATTCCAAACGATGCGGTTAACCTGTTCAGGAGCGGTCGTGGTCATAGACATGCAGCTACCTACGTGGAATAAAGTGGGTAAATAATCGGCTTTTTTCAGATATAATAGATATTCTTTACATTTTTATGCAAATTTTGTCTCCCTTAGTCATCGTACTTTAGAGGGAGTCTCTTTAGAGGAAGCTTTCTTGAGTTGGGGGAGTAGGGGGACAAATGACAAATTAATTAAAACTTTAGAAAGGGAAAAAGCTGAAGTAACGTCTTACGAATGCGTAGCAGAAAAATGTTTTGCCTGATCTGGGGAGCAAGGTTTGGGGTTGGACGTGTTTGGATCTGGGCTTGTAATTCTGCGTATTCAGCAGCAGTTAGGGGCTTGCCATCAATTGGCGATCGCGCTTCTGTAATAATCTCCGTGCGCAATATTTCTTCTGGCGTATCTTCTGGTGGTGGTAATGCCATTACTGATGCCCCCAAATGGTTGTTTAATCCCACCAGTGTGCCAGTCATAACGATTAACACAAAAAATAAAATTACTTTTCTCGCTTTCCGTGTTCCCATCTCCCGATTTTAGATTTTGGATTTTGGATTTTGCCTCGGGAGACAAGGGGGAGGGATGCTTCCTTGTCGTGCTTTGCAGTAGCAATATGATTGCTACTCTACCAGCTTCCCGAAAAGGATGCTGCCCAAGAATGAAGAAATTTGATTAAAGCAAGACTTAATCCTATTTTACTTAGAAACTAGATACAAATATCTAAAATCTACAAAAAAATAAAGACCTGGCAACGTCAAGTCCCATTACCAGGTCACTTTTAACGGTGACACACAGACTATAGGAAATAGTCAATAGCATTTTTCGGTGAGCGTGGTATTTTTTTACACTCTCAAAATTTAGTCATCTACTCCATACCTAATGAGGAGCATAAACTCAACCAATGTAATGATGATCGCTGTCATCTACCTGTATTTAGTTGGTTTTAGACTACAGTCTAAGGCTTCGGCTTCTTAGTAGAGGTAGCCTTAGGAGAAGTTGTACTAGTGCCAGGGGAAGCAGCACCGCCGGGGGGAGCTGTCATGGCACCGCCAGGGGAAGCTGTCATGGCACCGCCGGGGGGAGCTGTCATGGCACCGCCGGGAGTAGGAGCACCACTATCAGCCGGTTCACCAGCAGGAGAACTACTAGAGGTAGATGAGGGTGTGGATGTGTCGCCGCCGCCACCTCCCTCGCATGCCCCGAGAACTGCTGCCAGACTTAGTATTAGAGTAAGACCAAGGATTTTTGTTTTCATAACTCCTCTTTCACCAATTGCGCCAAGATCAATTTTAGCCTGTTGACTACCATACCTTATTTGTTGCTTTTTTTTAAATGATTTTAGAACACAGATTGATATACAATACTTTGGTTTTTTCTTCGGCTGCTGGGTTGTCTTAGATAGGATGTAGGGTGTTATGTGTAGTTATCGCATAAGGGTCAATTTTCACCTGAGCAAAAACAGACAAATCATCTAAAATACAGTATTTAAATTGAAAAAAAGTTATGGCTGTTGCTCGCAAATCAGATGTTTCTGCAACGGGCAGTTGGTTCCGGACGGCAATTGAGAACCTGGGATTGGACCGCTCTACTAGCCTCCGGAAACCCTCTACCATCAGGAGAACACGTGCAAGGTCGGTTCCGGTTCAAAGCAAAGTGTCCGTGATGTCTGCACCCTTGTCCCCAACCGAGACTTTCCAACGACGTGAAGTATCCACCCAGCAAGCTCGCACCTCCATACCCTTGGAGAAGCCACGCTTAGAGCTTTTGCGGGCGTCTGTGGAAGGATCTCCAAGTTTATCGCGATCTCGACAACAATTTCCCAAGGCACCTCTTGCACAAAGAGGCTCCACAAATGGTGCAGCCCCAATGACGCCCGTGCAAGAGTTGGACAAACAAACAGTGCCAAGTATTCCTGTCATGTCCATATGGTTACTGCGCTTGTACAGCATACATCGCCATTCTTCAATAGTCGCATTTCTGTTGGTGACAGTAACGTTGGTAGTTTACGGTTGGACAGTATATTCCCAACAACTTTGGAGTCAGTCATACCGCAACTTACAAAAGTTGCAACACTATCAACGACAGTTGACGACAAACAATGAGGTTCTCAAAGAGAAAATGGCACAAGAAGCACAACGACCAGCCGCAGGACTGGTATCGCCAACTCCGACAAAGATGATTTTCTGGCCTCTAGCACCTCAGGGTCCTAACCCAGTATCTCCCAACACAACACCAAATTCTGAAACACAACAGCAAACAGCCAACCCAGTGGGATATTAGTCAACGTTAGTGGTTAGTAGTTAAAGGCTGTTGACTGTCAACTGTTAACAGTTGACAGTCAACAGCCTTAGATATTTTTTACAACTGAAATAGGATTGCTATAACAACTAACAAAGAACAATTTTCATGCGGAAGTCACCAAACAGAAGAAAATTTAGAAATTTTGCGAATACAGGATTCACAAAGCGACAGCAGAAGGGTCCGAGACGAGCATTGCAGGGTAAATTGACTAACCACACCCAGGAGCCAATAGGAGGAGAACCTTTTCGCCAGTCCCCTACGTCGTCCAAGCCCACATTCGCGCTGGCTCAAGGGGTGAAAAGCTCCTCAACTCTTAAGGGTCAAACAGGCGAGGGGCGCGAGCCTAACACAAAATTCCGAGTTTTTATGGCTTGGGGTGTATTAATTGCCGCTGGAGTGGGGTTGGGTTTCAACTTGTATCACCTGCAAATTGTCAACGGACCAAAGCTAACCCAGAAGGCGCGAAGCCAGCAAATGGTGAATCTGCGACCTTTTATGCCTCGTCGCCCAGTGGTGGATCGAAATAAGGATGTTTTGGCAATTGACCGTCCTGTGTATACTTTGTACGCCCATCCCAAGTTGTTTGACAAATCTAATGAAAAGATGGCGCAGCAGCTTGCTTCAATACTGGATCAAGACCAGAGCGAGTTAGTGAAAAAGTTTCAAAGCAAAAAAAGCGGTATATTACTTTCCTCTAGCCTGTCAGAAGAAATTGCCGATCGCCTGACTTCATTACGCCTTAACGGTCTAGAGTTCATTCAAAAATATTCCAGATTTTACCCGCAACAGGATTTGGTCGCGGAAGTGGTCGGCTATATTAATATTGACCGTCGCGGTCAGGCAGGTGTGGAATATAGTCAAGAAAAGTTGCTAGAACGTTCTGTACAAACCGTGCGCCTCAGTCGGGCAGGTAATGGGGTATTAATGCCCGATCGTGCTCCAGAAGGTTTTCTACATTTTGATGACCTACAACTACAATTAACTATCGATAGCCGTCTGCAACGAACTGCCCGTTCTGCTCTCAAACAACAGATGGATAAGTTTGGTGCAAAACGTGGGACGGTCATTGTTATGGATGCATGGGATGGTTCCCTACTCGCCCTAGTTTCTCAGCCTACCTATAATCCTAATAAGTACTCCAAAGCTGATATCTCACTATTCAAAAACTGGACAGTGGCAGATCTTTATGAACCTGGTTCGACCTTTAAGCCTTTGAATGTGGCGATCGCCCTAGAAGCTGGCGTTATCCGACCTGAAGATGTGTTCAACGATCCCGGTTTTATTCAAGTGGCTGATAGAACCATCAAAAATGCTGAGAACAAACGTTATGGGCGGATAAACATCAGTCAAATTCTGCAACACTCTAGCAATATTGGCATGGTGCAAATCATCCAGAGATTGAAGGCTTCAATCTACTACGGTTGGCTAGAACGATTGGGGCTAGGGCAAACCATTGATACAGATTTGCCTTTTGCAGTCAGCAGTCAGCTAAAAAGTCAAACACAATTTCTAGCCTCACAAGTTGAACCAGCAACTACCTCCTTTGGTCAAGGTTTTTCCCTCACCCCATTACAACTCCTGCAAATGATCGGATCTTTAGCCAATGGTGGCAAATTGGTCACACCTCATGTCGTTCAGGGGCTGGTGGATACCAATGGACAGATGCATTATTTACCGACTCGTCTAGTACCACGCCAAATTTTTTCACCCACCACAACCCAAAAGGTAGTAGAAATGATGGAAACTGTGGTGGATGACGGAACTGGGAAAGCATCACAAATTGCGGGGTATCGCATCGCCGGTAAAACCGGCACCGCCCAAAAAGCCGGTCGTGTCGGTTACATTAACGGTGCCTACATCACCAGCTTTCTAGGCATACTACCAGCAGAATCGCCCCGCTATGTAGTGTTGGCATTGGTGGATGAGCCGAAAGGAAAAAATGCCTATGGAGGTACTGTCGCCGCACCAATTGCTAAGTCTGTGATGGAAGCTCTCATTAGTATTGAACAAATTCCGCCAAGTAAGCCAATGCCTCAGTAAGGGGGAGTAGGGAATGGGGAGTGGGGAGTGGGGAGTGGGGAATGGGGAGGAGGGAGTGGGGAGTGGGGAGTGGGGAGGAGGGAGTGGGGAGTGGGGAGTGGGGAGTGGGGAGGAGGGAGTGGGGAGTGGGGAGTGGGGAGTGGGGAGTGGGGAATGGGGAGGAGGGAATGGGGAGTAGGGAATGGGGAGGAGGGAGTGGGGAGTGGGGAATGGGGAGGCAAAAGAGTTAAAGAGTTGTTGTGCAATAATTCTTTCTCCCCCCACTCCCCACTCCCCACTCCCCACTCCCGCTCCTATTGGATGAGATAGCTGTGCCAAACTGGTTTAGTATCTTTACTGCTACTCTCCGGAATCAGTAATCGCCAGGTTTTAGCTTCTTGTTGAAGTTGCAGGTAAATGTCAAAGGGTTTTTGAGGTTGCGTTAGCCTTCGTTTTGGTAGATTGAACGTCAGGTCGTAGGTTCCTAAGACATGAAAAGCTGGTAAATTTTGAATCGTTAGGGGTTTTTGCTCAGTAATTGATAGATGATTGATTTTAAATCCACGAAAATCCAAATCTAGTTGTTGGCTGAGTTCCTGTTGGGTTTGCTGTAGCTCGAATGCGATCGCTTTTTCCACTAACTGCCGAGTAGGTGTCAGTGCTATCGAGCTACAAGCTGTCAGTAATCCTAGCAAAATTGCTGTGAAAATTAGTCTAACCATGAATGTAGTTTCTCTTGATTTATCTTTAAAATTACGTTATATACTGCAAACGGTTAATAGGTAGACTTTTTTAGCCCTCATCCCCTAACCCCTTCTCCCAAAAGGGATTCGAGGAACTAGAGTAACTTCACCCCTCTCCCAATTCTTGGGAGAGGGGTTGGGGGTGAGGGACAATTGCTGTTGACGGTTATAGAATAGTATTGCTCTCAACCGTTTTTAGTATAATTTTAAATTTTGAATTTTCGCGCAGCGAACTTGTCTTCCTTGTCCCCCAAGTCCCCCAAGTCCCCCAAGTCCGGATCTTAAATTAGGATTGCCATATGCCAAAAAAGACTCTTGGTCTAGAGAAAGAACTTTACGATTATTTCTTATCCGCTTCCCTGCGGGAACCTGAGATTCTCTTTAAATTGCGGCAAGAAACCGCCAGTCATCCTAGGGCGATGATGCAGATTGCACCAGAACAAGGACAGTTTATGGCGCTGCTGGTGCAGCTCATAGGAGCAAAGAAAACGTTAGAAGTTGGGGTATTTACGGGTTATAGTTCACTGTCCGTGGCGTTGGCGCTTCCTGCTGATGGCACAATTCTTGCCTGTGATATCAGTGAGGAATATACTGCGATCGCTCGTCGTTATTGGCAACAAGCAGGGGTTGCTGACAAAATTGAGCTGCGATTGGCACCTGCTGTAGAAACTTTAGACGGGCTTTTGGCTGCAAATGCTGCGAAGACGTTTGATTTTGCTTTTATCGATGGAGATAAAGAAAACTATGACGCATATTACGAGCGATGTTTGCAATTAGTTCGTCCTGGTGGGTTAATTGCTATTGATAATGTTTTGTGGTCTGGACGAGTAGCTGACCCCCTAGTTCAAGATGAAAGTACCCAAGCTATTCGTGCTTTTAATGAGAAGTTGCACCACGATGAGCGAGTCACAGTCTCCCTTGTGCCAATTGCTGATGGACTTACTTTAGCTCTGAAAAGGAATATAGGGGTGTAGAGGAAAAATGTGTTTTTTTCATACAATTGCTGGCTACAATATAGGTTTGGAGCATTATGCATCCCTTTATGAAACTCCCTATAGTTGCGATTATTGGTCGCCCGAATGTGGGCAAATCTACTCTGGTCAATCGTCTGGCAGAGGCACAATCGGCTATTGTTCACGATGAACCAGGAATGACACGCGATCGCACATACTTACCCTCCTACTGGCGCGATCGCGAGTTTCTTGTAGTCGATACTGGTGGTTTGGTATTTAATGACGACACCGAATTCCTACCACTCATTCGCCAACAGGCAATGGCAGCGCTAGCAGAAGCAAGTGCGGCTATTTTCGCAGTAGATGGTCAAACAGGACCCACACCAGCCGATGAAGAAATAGCTGATTGGTTGCGCCAACAACCTGTACCGATCCTGCTGGCTGTAAATAAATGTGAATCGCCAGAACAAGGCTTAATGCAAGCCAACGAATTTTGGGAATTGGGATTAGGCGAACCTTTCCCAATCTCTGCCATTCATGGCAATGGCACAGGAGATTTACTCGACGTGCTGATTACCCACCTCCCAATTGTAGAAGAAATTCCACAAACCAATGAAATCAAGGTGGCAATTGTGGGACGACCAAATGTCGGGAAATCTAGTTTATTGAATACTTTTGTGGGGGAAGAAAGGGTGATAGTCAGCCCCATTTCCGGCACAACCCGCGATGCTATTGATACTGTCATCGAACGCAATGGTCAAACCTACCGCTTGATTGACACCGCAGGAATTAGAAAAAAGAAACACGTGGAATATGGTCCGGAATTCTTTAGCATTAACCGTGCCTTTAAAGCGATTCGCCGCGCCGATGTGGTTTTAATGGTAATAGACGCCGTTGATGGCGTTACCGAACAAGACCAAAAATTAGCTGGGCGGATTATCGAAGAAGGTCGAGGTTGCATTATTGTAGTCAATAAATGGGACGCTGTTGAAAAAGACTCTTACACAATTTACGATTACGAAAAACATCTGCAAGAACGGCTGCATTTTACTGAATGGGCAGAAACCATCTTTGTCAGCGCTTTGACTGGACAACGGGTGGAAAAAACTTTGGAGTTGATAAATACCGCTGCTGAAGCACACAAACGCCGTGTCAGCACCTCGGTGATTAATGAAGTCTTGGAAGAAGCGGTGAGTCGGCATTCGCCACAAGTCTCTCGTGGTGGACGTCAGGGCAAGATTTACTATGGTACGCAAGTCAGTGCTCAACCACCGACCATCGCGCTGTTTGTCAACGATTCCAAACGCTTCAATGATAACTATCGCCGCTACATCGAGCGTCAATTCCGACAACAATTAGGGTTTAAGGGCACACCCATTCGGTTGCTATGGCGGAGTAAAAAGGTTCGTGAGATGGAAAGCGGTAGTGCCAATCGAGCCACGCGTGTGTAAAATTATGAATTATGAATTATAAATTATAAATGCTCAAATTCATAATTCATAATTCAGAATTCATAATTCCACAATGGATTTACTGCGATCGCTACCACTTGGTCTTTACCTGGAACAACCCCAAACTTGGCTACACAAACTTGATCCACGAGTCAAATTTATCTGGTTGATGAGCTTTCTGACAACCTACAGTTTTGCCAACAGTTTGTGGCGGGTACTGCTGGTAGTACTGTTGATAGTTGTTACCTTAATAGCAAGGATTCCTCAACGAGTCTGGCGACAGCAAATGGGTTGGCTGTTGATGTTGTGCTTTTTTGTTTTAGTGTTTGCAGCCATCAGCCCTGATGGGTATGGTATAAAATATCATCCACGACGCTTAGCCTACGCTGACAGTACTGAGTTAGTAAAGAAACACTCCCAACAAGCGGAAGGCGCTTCTTCCACAACTCAAAACTCTAAAGACTACAGCTATGTGCTGTTTAGCAAAGGACCAGTTACAGTGACTCGCCACTCGCGGGATTTGGGAGTGAGTTTCAGTACGATTTTGTTTACCGTAATTTACAGCACCAATCTGTATCTGCTGACAACAGCACCAGAGGAAATCACAGCTGGTATGGAAAGCTTAATGCAACCGCTGAAACGGCTGAGGTTACCTATCACGGAATTGATTCTGACTTTAACTTTGTCTTTGCGGTTTATTCCTTTAGTTTTAGAAGAAATCCAGAATTTAATTCGGTCTGTGATGACTAGGGCAATTAATTGGAAAAAGCTGGGATTGAAAGGAGCCGCCAAAGTATGGTTAATTGTAGCAGAGCGACTGTTGGAAAATTTGCTATTACGGGCAGACCAAATGGCTAATGCTATGATGGTGCGGGGATTTACCAGTCCTAATGAACATCGAGTGCAGTGGCACGAATTACGCCTGACTAGACGTGACTGGCTGGCTATTGGAATTTTAATCTTATTCTGGGGAGCGCGGCTGGCAATAGGCAATGTTGTCTAAAGTGTCAAATTTATGATCGTATGTAACTCATACTTTTATCAGCTGTTCTAGCTACAGCATTCCTCAACAGATTAATTTAAGATAGGATGAGACGGAGTATTGCTTCGTTTTCACAGATCCATTGATAAATGTCCTGAAGCGCTGCTTCGGGGTTTATATTGGGTTGCCATCCAGTTTTAGCAATCACTTTGGAAGAGTCTGTAATAAATACAGGTACGTCACCAGGACGTTCTTCTAAGGAAGAGGTAATCTGAGTTGATTTACCTGTGATTGATTGGCAAAGTTGGGTGGTTTCAAGCAGTGAGAGACTGTTACTAGCTCCTGCACCGACATTAAATACTTCACCATCTAGTTTGGTAAAATGCTGTAACTGGTGAGCAACGAGCCTCAATAAGTCTTGGACGTGCAGTAAGTCTCGCACTTGCTTACCTGTCCCGCCATAGCCAATGTAACTCAGGGGTTTTTGGAAGTAATGAGCTGCAACCCAGAGGACAAAAACCCCCTGATCGACTTTCCCCATTTGCCATGGGCCAGTCACCACTCCACAACGATTGATAATTGCACAGATGTTATAAGCTTGCCTATATTCTTCAATCAGAAGTTCAGAGGCTAGCTTGGTAGTTCCATAGAGGGAACGATAACCTTGCAAAGAAAAATCTTCGGAAATACCTAACTCTGAGACACCTCGTGAGGTTTGATTGGGTGCGATCGCCAAGCGCGTGGGTAACTCTAGTAAGTTTAGAGATTTGAGAGGTGCAATCGGATACACACGACTACTAGACAAAAATAGTAAACGAGCCTTCGTAAGTCTTGCTAACTCCAGGATATTAATTGTTCCCAGCAAGTTAGTTTGCAGCACATATTGGGGTGATGTAAAACCAGCTAACACCGAAGCCTCAGCAGAGCAATCAATGATAGTCTCTACATTAAATACATTTGGATCTAGATCCGAAGGAGAGCGAATATCACCGTGAACAAATTCAATTGAGAAGCGCTTAAGTCTGGGAAGATTTAACTCAGAACCACGCCGCCGCAGGTTATCGAGGCAAATAACTTGCCAGTCGGGATAATTTTTTTTCAACCCAATTGCTAGAGAACTACCAATGAAACCTGCACCACCCAAAACTAAAACTTTTTCAGGCATTTGGTTTCAACTCAGCTAATATGAAAGTTGCGGTGGTAGTCTCCGCGAGACAAATGCCTTTCTAGAAAAACGTAGAGAACAATAAATAAATAGCGGCTCCCCATTTCTTTGATTTTGAGTTTTGATATCCCTGTTTTACGGTTGTACCATCTCATCGGAATGATTGTGTAGGAAAATCCTCTGACCACAACTTTAAGAGGAAGTTCTACTGTAAGATTGAAGTGATGGCTAAGAATTGGCTGCACCCCATCAATGACTTCTCGTTTGTATATTTTGAAAGCGTTGGTAATATCATTGTAACGCAGCCCAAAACAAGTTTTGATAAACCAGTTAGCCAATCGGTTGATCAACAGTTTGTGGACAGGATAATCAACGACTTTACCCCCTTTAATAAATCGAGAACCAAAGACGCAATCATAACCCTCTAAAAGCTTATAATATCCAACCACTAAATCTTGTGGGTCATCAGAAGCATCCGCCATCATAATTGCCACAGCATCACCTTCAAACTCCTCTAAGCCACGACGCACTGCAAACCCAAATCCATTTGGCGGTTGGTTGTTAACGTAGCGGACGGTTTTGAAGGTTTGCACCAATTGCTGGCAAACGGTTAGTGTGTTATCTCTACTATTGTCATTAACGATGAGAACTTCGTATCGGATACCCTCTCCCTCAAGTGTATCAACAATACTGCTGACAGTGCCATACAGACAACCCTCCTCATTATGAGCAGGTATGACTACTGAAATTTTCATCACTCACTCCACCACTTTTATGTTTACTTCACCACTTAACTTCATAAACTGTTTGTGATCTGGGTCATAAACCCAAGCCTTAATCAGAGTTTCTCTCAGTGGTATAGAATTGGGTGAAACATTGACTTCCCACCCTGATTTTTTATAAAAATCTGAGTTGAAAGACTTTGCCACATCAGGTCTTTTTAATTTTACAACGGCATTTGCAAAGAATGATTGGTTACTATCATAAGACAGAAAAACTATCTTTGGCTGTGAGCGCTGTTCTGGTAAGATAGCCCAGCCAGAAAGCTTGAGCTTGCCATTCTTCGGTACTATCAAAGGCTTATTTGTTGTGGGGGGAGTATCAATATAGCCGTGATTTTTGACGGGTTCAGTTGTAAAAGTTATATTTCTGGGGAAATCTCTAAAACCTATCCTTTGAAGAGGTTCAGCCATCTGTTTAAGCAGATCTGGGTCGGGAAAAAGCGCGTCTAAACAGTTATCGGGTTGCTGATTAATAGATTTATCTATGAAGCGAATTACCTCTAAGCAAGCTTCACCCCTAGTCCTCTGTCGCCAATTTTGTCTAGCCTGTGCGATCTCATCACTAGAGTTAAAAATCGCTGTTAAAAAACAGACAAAAAATATACCTGATGAAAATTTGTAAATATTTTTACTTATCCATTTCCGTTTATGGTATATTAACAATCGCAAAATTTGTAGCAGAGAGATAACTAGCAAGATTGAGACACTTGTGTATCTAGACGACTTAGCCTGCTCAATACCGAAGCCTGCTCTGCCTAAAGTTGTCATTAAAGCGAACAGAGTGGCAAACCAACCTAATGATAACCAGGGAGTAGCATCATGAGCCAACTCTGATTTGTAGTTTTTTATGTAATATATATTAAATAATACGAAGTTGACTGCGATGATTAACCCAACAAGAACACTAGGAATAATCACCTTGCCCACAGACTTTCCTAAAAGAGTTAATAAATAAGTTACAGCAATTAATGGCTCTTTTAAAAAGAAAAATATATCAGGATGATAACTTGGTTTTACATACCCAATTAGATAGATAAACAACGATAAGCAGAAAAGCACCAACCATAGCAAAAGTCTGAATTTCCTCTGTCTAACACTACCTTCAACAGAAGCTACCGTAGGTATGAGAGCAATCCAAGATAATAGACCGTGGGCTGAAGAAAAGCTAGCAATGAAACAACAAAGAGCTGATAGGGAGAGTCTCTGAGTGGGAAGTAATTTTTTAGGTACGACTAAAAAGAAAACTGCTAGAGTCACGCAAGTATTGATGAAAAACCAAGCTATTTGAAATCCCCATAACCAATTTTCAGACTGAACTAAAGAAAAGGCTAAGATACATGTAACAATATTAAATAAGTGAAATAATGTGCTGTCTTGATTTTGGCTATTAGCTGCTATTCTGTACATGGCACAAAACGATACTATAGCCAGGAAAATGCTAAAATACATTTCCAGCCGTAGATCCCACTTGGAGGAAAAGGCAAGAATTAAAAATATTATTTTGGGAAAAAAGATGCGATGCTCATTGTGTTGAGCAAAGAAGTCTGTAAAGTTCGCACTACCTGATGCAACTTTATCAAAAAAATTCGCTAATGCCCAGTCATCCCCGAAGGGTACGTTCACACTAAAGCTGGCAATAAACCACAAAAGTAGAGTAACTGGTAAAAGATAGGCAATAAGCAAATATTTTCTGAACAAAAAATTGTGTTTTAACCACATAGTTAATAATGAGAGCAAAAACTATACTACAAAACCTTAAGGCTTCGTACTCGTCGATACGTAAAGAATTGTAACCGTTCACGGGGGGTAGAACATTAACCTAAATGCCTAAAGCTCTTGTTTAGCAAGGGTTAGGGGTGATTGATGGTATGAGCTAATCGTACCATCAATGTCTAAAAGACGATTAGCAGCCCAGTATAGCACTTTTGAACACTCAAAATTATTCGGAAAAAGTCAAATCTAGACTGGTTTTCGTACTGATTCCATAAGATTTTATATCGGACACTTTTTTGATCACCCCGTGAACGGTTACAAAGGATCTGTACCAATACGGTTCGGATAAGCAACCAGACAGAAACCCGGTTTCTTGAAGAAACCGGGTTTCTCCGTTCGCCAACTACCTTTAACCGAACCGTATTGGGATCTGTACCATGAGTTTACCAGTTTTTACCTAGCTTCCCACGAAAGCCGTCAAAAGTTCCAAGTATACAAGCCCATACTTTAAGTAACACTAAATCTGGTTCGTAGCGTATAACCCTGGTTATCATGTAGATTAATAGCTTTATTCTGTATATAACTGAACGATATAACATTACTTTGTTTGAGGTACGAGTCTCAAAAAAAGTATGATTTCTACATGCATAGTAATAACGAGATGGCGAACAAATGAAAGTTGTGACTTCGTTGTTGCCTTTAACTCGTTGTCCACCATATGAAGTTTGCTTGGTTTGTGATGATTTGTTCGTAGTGAGGACTTTAGTCCTCGTATTTTTGAGGACTAAAGTCCTCACTACGAACGCATCAAAGTTCGATAGGCAAACTCCTAGTCTGTCTTTGACTTTAGAATAATTACCTAGACGATGTTTCATTATTGTATTTTTTACAACAATGATTTCATATCCCTGATTTTTAAAGTTTATACAGTATGCGTAGTCTACAGCATCTAAAAACAAGTCTTCTCTTGGAAGTTCCACACATTTAGCTGCACTTATATTAACTAGAGAACCAGATGTAATGACACAATCACACTGATAAAAATCTTTGAGTTCAAGACTTCCAGAAATTGGCACAAGTTTGTATTTTTGAAAAATCGACCCAGGAAACTCTTGTTTGGTATTTATATCAATGATTGTGGGAGCGATAATGCCTATTTTTTTGCCTTTTTCAGACAATTGCTGGTATTTTCTTAATAACTTGTCTAAAACATCTAAATTAGGTTCGCTATCTTGATCAAACAGCCAAAGAAAATCATATCCTTTTTCTATAGCCCATTTAATAGCTATTTTTAATCCTCCAGCTACTCCTAGATTTTCGGGATGAAAATCTACTATTGTCTGGTGGTATCTGTTCTCAGTTACTACCTGAGTTTTGGAGTTATCAACTATAAATATTTGTTCAACTGGATATGACTGTTTCTGTATTGCTGTGACAGTTTTGTCAAGTGCTTCTATTTCTTGATAGGCAGTAATGTAAGCTGCCACTCTGTAGCTGATGCTTTCAACCATATACTTTAGTCTCGCTCTTTATTTTATATAGCAATCCATGCACCTCCCCCTTGTCCCCCTTGTCCCCCTTGTCCCCCTTGTCCTCCTTGTCCTCCTTGTTTGGATATTAAATTGCTATATTCTAATGTCCATATCTTTAGCTAAACCCAATAATTTCTTTAGTTGAAACCAATAATTTCTCAACTTCCAGAACTTGCTGGATTTCATCGCAGCGATTTGAGCATAAGCATGTTCCAATTCTTGGAATTCTAAGTCACTCTTATTTCCCTGAAAAAATGATTGCTGTGCTAAATAAATTTCACTCTTAGGAAAGCCAAATAATGTATCTGATACATCGTTTTTTTTAGAAAAAAATGCAAATTTTTCGCAAAAATATCTAGCAATATTAAGTGCATATTTATTGGTAGTATTTATCATTGATTGAGAATGAACTCTATATGAACTAAGAACTTTTGGAACTAACTTACATGAGTAGTTTAACTGAGCTAATTTCAACCAAAGGTCATAATCATCCCATCCAAACCAACCATACTCAATTAATTCTGTGGAATATCCTCCGACTTTAAGTACTATGTCTTTATTAAACATAGCCATAGCGTCTATATAAGGGTATTTAACTAGTTTATACACATCCCAGTCATAGCAAGAAATACGGTTAATTTCTTTTTTATTTTGGTTATCAAACCTTCTAATTTCACCATAAACAGCCGCATAAGGAGAAGAATTTATTGTCTTGTAAAGAACCGATAGACAATTTGGATAAATCCAATTATCAGCATCCAATATAAAGACATAGGGAGAACGAGCAAGTTTTAATCCCACATTTCTAGCGTCAGCCAACCCGGTATTAAACCATTTTTTAACTAAACAGATAGGCAAATTAGATTTTTGGAAATATTCTTCAACGAGATTAACAGAATTATCCGTTGAACAGTCGTCAATGACTAATATTTCAATATTCTCTGGCAAATCAGAAATATTTGATTTAGATACGCTGTCTAAACATTCGTAAATATACTCAGAGTAGTTGAACAGCGTGATAATCACAGATATGCACGTTTTTTTGCACATATCATGCTGATAATTTGATTTCAAGGTCCAGGGACTCTTTCCCATTCTTTCACATGTTTGGGCAGCCTGTAATCGTGATACTAATAATAATCTTTTTTCATCTATACTAAAATCCGAATATTTCATTTTTACGGGCAAAGCTTGTCCATTTTTAGATGGATCTAATTGTCCGTTTTGGTCAAGAAAGTTATGATGTGGAACCTGCTGAAAATGGGTATAGTAGGAAGCTTGCTCTAGTTCCTCCTGAGTCTTCAACAGTTGTAAGTGGCGGTAATTGAGTTCTGTTTGACTTGACAGTAACTGAGAGTCTTGTTTTTCATTAATCATTATCGATTATCCCTCTTTAAATTATGAATTATGAATGATGAATTATGAAAAAATATGATTTTATAATTCAATAAGGTTCAGTTACTCCCGAACCGCCAGAAGATTACCTAAAAAAAACCGCCAAGACGCCAAGGAAGCCAAGGTTTAAGACCGCTTACCCATATTGTTTTATAATTCATCATTCATAATTCATAATTCTCTTAAGTTTAAACCAAGCTTGACGTAGTTTCCAGAATTTACTGCTCTCCATGGCTTTAATCATATTTTGACAATGCTCCCACCCTGCGTGAGCTTGTTGCAATTTAGTTTGAGTTTCTGACCACAACATCTCAATCTGTTGTAATTGACATTGCGATCGCTTCATTTCTAAGTCTGTTTGCTGCTGCTGATTTTGCGCTTGCTTTAGTTGCTCTTGAGCCTGTTGTAATTGAGTTTGAGTTTGTTGCATTTTAGCTTGCAAATACTTGATTTCACATTGCTTATCTTGTAGTTGAACTTGTGATTGCTTTAATTCTGCATGAATTTCCTGTAGCTGATTCTGGGAGCTATCGACTTGCTCAACTAGTGTGGAATACTGTTGATGTAGTGATGCATATTTACCCTCTAGAGATAAAGGAAATGCTTGGATAACAAACTGTAATGTATCTGCATCTTCATCTTGTTCAATTTCATTAATCACGTTATTATTAAAACTATTCTTATTAATAGGTGGAATCCAATGAGATCCAGAAAAAATTGGCAGTTTAATCCGCTCTATTACTTCTACAAAATATCCACAACGAGCAAATAATTCCTCAACCGTTCTCCGGGTAAAAAATCTTAAATGTGTGTTATCTAGAATTCCCACTTCCATATATTCAAAGCGCCCCTGTAATAATGCCAACCGAATGGCTCCATGAGCAATGTTAGGAATTGAAGCTACCACATATCCTTCTGGTTTTAATAAATGCCGAGTTTCCTCCAAGACTTTCCAAGGATCGCGCAGGTGTTCGAGAATATCTCCAAACACAGCTACATCAAATACTTGTCCTGGTACAATTTCAGCCACAGAGACAAAATCTAAATCAGCAACAATAACTTCTTCGCAATATTCCTCAGCAACTTTAGCAGCCTTTGAATTCACCTCAACCCCAGTAACTTGGCATCCTTTGTTAACTAGTAACTGAGCCAAATAACCTGTAGCACAGCCGAAATCTATAAGTCGCTTATTTTCTCCTACCAAGCGCGACATTTTCTTCAAGCTGCTGTTTTCATCCAAATCTGCTTCAGATAGATTTGATACTAACGGATAATCTTTCTGCCAATGAGTGTTCATGCAATTATGCTGTTATGGCTGGTTGTGAATATAGATAATTTTTAATCCTTTATTAAATACTTGGTAAATTGCCCTCAGACTAGAAGTCTGGGGCTGGACAAACAAAGCTTGACTGTGTAGGCTATATATTAAGTCCTTGCCTTGTGGACTTCGTTTGTATTTTGACTAAATTATAAATACCATTACATTGCCCAGGGTTGCCATTTTGGCAAAATCTTTCACTACACACCAAATCTCTCAAATAACATTAAAATACTGGAGAACACCGCATTTAAGTAGATAGGTCAACTAACAGCGAACTACTAACTACTAACAGCCCTAAGTAGGTCGGCACAAATAAATAAAGGTTTGTAGTTGCGCTTTAGCGCCCTAGATATCACAAATAAATAAAGGTTTGTAGTTGCGCTTCAGCGCCCTAGATATCAGCGCTGAAGCGCAACTACGAGCCTTTGCTATCACGAATATTTTCGGGAAAAACAAAAATTTAGCAACCGAACCCACCCCTTAAAAATGCCCATTTTGGGATCATTAACCCCATACCATAAAAAGTGACATTTTAAAATGAAATTGATCTGAAATAAATAGAGTAAAAAAATACTCACCTTCGTGTACTATTTCCTTAGAGGTAAACCTGTTTTTTGATGGTTACTTGATGCCTTGGATAGGGGCGCTATTCAAACCTCTACTCTGAAAACCTAATTAGAGGAAACGCGAAAATGAAAAGACTGACTCTAGTGATGCTGGCAAAAGCTCTATGTTGCTGCCTTCTTCTTGTGGGCTTCAGCTTTATTCAGGTATCACCAGACGCATTTGCTGATGATAATACCACTTTTGGAGTTAAAGACTCACAGGGTGCTGTTACTGTTTCTTTAGATACAGAGAATGGCAACATCTACGCAGGTGGCAGTGGTCACGTTGGTGACTTAGTGCTGCAAGATAAGAAAGGTAAGTCCTCTGCTCACGTTGGTGGTAACGGCGACATTGAGTTGGGTGGTAATGGTCACGATGCGAAAGTGGAGTT
>JADQBA010000194.1 GCA_016903675.1 Stigonema ocellatum SAG 48.90 = DSM 106950
TCCCTAATTTCATTGGTCGTGCTGTCAGGAAGCCCGACTTGACAAATGGACAACACACTGAGTAGCCGTGTGCGCTGAAAGGTGCAAGCACGGTTCCGAATGGGAGGGGTGATGCAGTAATGCACACCTCGACCCTACCCACAGCAGTTCGGTCAGAGCAAACATTGGTAATGATATCACTAACTAACTGTGCTTCGAGAAGATGAGGGTCATGGTAGAGATGTTCCATGGGAGAATTATGAAAGTAGTAAATACGAGGTTTACTCAAACGTCCCCCTCGTAAAGCAGTTTCTGCTAACCGACGCGATAGTAGACTAAAAGGAACCATTGAACCATCTTGATCAATCAGCAATAATAATTCTGCCTTGTTGACTCGACGTGGAACCAATACAGGTTGGAGGAGTATACCTTGGCGTCCAATCTGGTTAACTGTCGCTTCCAAATCTAACACTGTGGGTTGTCCCTCACGTACTGGACGGCGCAAGTAACGCCAAATCTGTTTCATTTGCCGCACTGTTACAGGAAAATAGTCGGTGGAGAGAAGGAAGCGATTTTCGGGAATATCTTCTTTTATGCTAGTAGTTTGCTGCACTGCTTGAGCTACAAGTACCTCGTCTTTGTTCTCTAAGAAACCGGTATTGTCCAAGAAACCGGGTTTCTTTGAGAAACCCGGTTTCTCGTTGTCCTTGTCATTTTTCTTGTTCTGTTTCCCCTTCCGAGTCGCCACCCATACATACCCCCCACCACCCAAAGCTATAACTAGTGGCAAAATCCAAACACTTAAAGTAGGTTGGTTTCTATTGGTGTTTGACTGTGGTGTCTGGGTAGGATTTGGGTTCAGGGTTGCTGTTTGGGTTGCGATAATCGTTGGTTTTGAAAAGGTTGGGGTGGCTGTGGGTTTCTTTGATGAGTTCTCCGGGGTTTGGGTTGCGATCGCCGTTGGTGTTGACAAAGTTGGAACGGGTGTAGGTGTATTTTCCTGGCTTTGCTGTTTAGAACTGTTTGTAACACCCAAGATAATCCCCACAGCTAAAATCCCCTGAATCAGATAGATACCAATTTGCGGGATAATTTTATTTTCTCTGTCAATTGAAAAACTTAATTCTTGGCGTTCTTGGCGTCTTGGCGGTTCAATTTCACTCCCCATCACTTCTTCAAAGTGATACTCAAACACCCGCCTTTCCTCAGTAGACTTCACCCACAACGTCTGACAGAGACGTTTCAAAGCAGCTTGGTCACTCATACCAAAACCTGCTTGCAAAGCTTGCAAAACTAACTGATACTGATTAATACCCAGTGGTAAGCCTGCATCTCGCAGTCTCGTGAAGAGTTCCTGTAGAGGTAAATCATTCACGTCCACGGTTTTGCTTCAAATAACGGATATGGTCATCCCAACTTTTCAGCAAAACCCCAGCATAGGGCAATTTACCATCCAGTTGTGCCAAAACTTCATCTTGAGGATAGCGGCGCAGAACGCGAAACCAATCAATCAATTCGCTAGTGCTTACTTTTTTACCAGCCTCCCCTTTATCCTTCCCCATTTCATCCCGCAGTCTTAGAAAGCGAACCACTGCTTTATCTACCAAAGTCTGGGGTGACGCAGGAAAGTGAGAGTTAACAATTTCTATCAACCGCTGAGGGTTGGGAAACTCTACATAGTGAAACAGACACCGCCGCAGGAAAGCATCTGGTAAATCTTTCTCGTCGTTGCTGGTGATAAAGACTATCGGCGCAGCTTTTGCTTGAACTTCCTGTCCAGTTTCTTCCACAATAAACCGTTGCTCATCAAGTTCCAAGAGAAGGTCATTAGGAAAATCAATATCAGCCTTATCAATTTCGTCAATTAATACCACCGTCCGCTGCTGGTTCCCAAATGCACGTCCCAATGGTCCCCACTGTACGTAGGTAGTAGCATCACTAATGCGCGGAATATCCTCATCCTTAATTATGCGACCTGTTGCAGCCAGTTGAGCATCTCGTAGACGACTAACTGCGTCATAGTTGTACAAACCATCCTTTGCCCTACTCGTAGACTTAATATACCAGGCTTCAAATGGCAGGTTAAGTTCGTAAGCTACAGCACGAGCCAATTGTGTTTTACCACATCCCGGTTCTCCCTTGAGCAGCAGTGGTCGTTCCAAGTAAATAGCCAAGTTGACAGCCTCGATCAACTCTTCATTAGGCAAATAGGGATACAACAGACGTCCACTTCCATCTCGTTCTCCCGCCTGTGGCTGCACTTTGCCAGTGTACTCAAGTTGGTTGTAACTTAGTGTATTAGCCATATTTTTTCTGCTTCGTACCAGTTACAGCCAGACCAATCACAAATTTCAGAAAATGCCAGTTCAGGAATCCCATTTTCACTATTATCTAGTATTTCCTGCACTGGGTCTGGCATTTGACTCATGACTTCCATCAGAGGTAATTTGTCGAAATCCATTTCCAGTGTTTCAATCCACTGCCTTAAAACCTGTTGACAAAATGGATTAATGATTGGTAGCTTAATAGGTATTTTGGGTCCCTGGTTTGGTTCCACTTGTTCTACAAACAAGGTATCCCGATTACCTACGCAGCCTTCATAATCGACGAAAAACATCAGTAGCCGAAATTTACGCGATTGAGATACAGATTCTCGTGCTTGAGTTGCCAAAGGTAGCCAAAAGTCCTGGATGAATTCACGTAAATAGTCTTGCGGCATACAATCCACATCGTGGAAAATCAAAATAACATTCTGAGTTTGCCACCACTGATAAACTCGTTCGGCAATTTCTAAGGGTGAATTTTGCCGCTTCAGACCAACACGACCACCAAGCTCCCGCCAGAGTGTGTTAACATCACTCCTGCGTCCCATACGATGGAGTTCTACTTTCAGCACCTTACTCGTTGTCCCATCGTCCAGATGCTGTCTCATCAACCGATTCAGTAACCAGCGTTGTCCGTGATCTGGCGAACCATGGATGAGGAAACCTGCTATGGACTGAGTTTTGATAAATTTTTTAAATGAAAGAACTTGCTTTTGGTAGCCTAATTTCGACAAAGCATGGTATAATTCATGACTAACAGATGCTGTGTCTAGATTTTCAATTTGCTCTGTGATTTTACTGAGTTCAGCTTCGGTTTCCTCAATCTCTTTCTCTAGCTGGAATATGGCTAAAGCGTTTGCCTCAATTATCTTTTTGTTCTTAAGATAGATTATCTTTTCTTCTATTCGGTCGCAAAGTTTTTGCAGTTCCTCACGTTTGTTCATGTATATTTTTTAACATATATCCTTGGGAACCAACATAACCGCCTTGGAATGAATTCCAAGGCTAATAGCTGAAGTCGGCTTCAGCCGACTAGAACTTTTGTGAGTTTTGTCTGTTTAAATGCAATACCCGTGAATGAATGGAATTAGGGGGCAATTAGACAGGGCCAGTTTAATGTCATTACTGCCCTCAAGATAGCCCAATTCGGGCACCCCTCTCCCAATTTGGGAGAGGGGTAGGGGTGAGGGTTTTCATTCACGGGTATTGTGTTGAAATGGACATATGGAGACGGGAACTTTCGCGTCTCTACAGATGGGATACAATGAGATCGCCCTGGATTCCTGAGAAAGTACAGGTTCACACTTTATTTGATATGTTAACAGAAGAGCGACGGCGTCGATTGCAACAAGAAAGAGAGTCCTATGAAACATTATATAGCCGCCAAAGCCAGAAACTTGCTAGGATAAGAAACGCTTTAATTATAGAAACAGACCCATCACGGATGTTTCAATACGAACACAACATTGAAGAAGGGGAGAATGAACTCAAGAAGTTTGGTGATAGGTTAAATGAAATTGAAGCTGAACTAAGCTTAGGAACAGACTCCAATATTAAAATTATACAGCAAAAAATATTGATTTTGGCAGCAATTCCGCAACCGCACAATTTACGTTTAGATAAAGAAATGCGGGAAATTAGAGGCGCTATGGAACGCGCTAGAAATCGGGATTTATTTGAAATTTATGAAAGAACTGCGGTACGTTCTGAAGATATTCGGAGAGCGATCGCAGAACTAAGTCCCCAAATAGTCCATTTCTGCGGACATGGAATGGAAGATGGTAGCTTGGTGTTAGAGGATGATGGAGGAAACCAAAAACCTGTTTCACCAGAAGGATTGGCTGCATTATTTCAATTGCACGCTAAATACGTGAATTGTGTGCTACTCAATGCCTGTTATTCAGAAGCATCTGCAAAGGCAATTAGCCAATATATTAACTATACCATTGGCATGAACCAACCGATTCAAGACCGAGCAGCGATTGTATTTGCTCAGGGATTTTATGATGGTTTGGGATATAAAAATTCAGATAATGAAGGCATTTTTAAAAGAGCCTTTGATGAAGGTATGATTGCCATGAAAATGGAAAATATTATGCAGGGGCAAATACCAGTTTTCAAGAAAAAGGTTATATGAAACCGCAGATGAACGCAGATGAACGCAGATAATAATTTACCTCTGTAAGAGGTGTAATTAGCAATTAGAAATTGGCAATTAGCTTTCAAACTAAGATTTTTAATTTCTTATTCCGCAAAGCGGGAAATTATTACTACCTGAGACAGAGGAATTATTTCAGTGAGTTAGAGAATCTAAATTATAGTGCTTTTCAACCAGATGAAGTACAAATTCATCTGCGTTCATCTGCGTTTATCTGCGGTTTATTAACTCCTTATGGAGCGCTTGAGAGTGAAACCTTATCAGCTAATTGGCACAGCACTTTTATTATCCGTCCTAGCTACTGCTTGTAGTAAGAACGAAAAGTCCGCTACAGCAAATGGACCTCCCCCGACTTCCGTGCAGTTGCAAACCTTGCAGAATAACACACTTCAAGACAGTACAGAGTATATAGGCACTTTAGAAGCTGAGCAAACGGTAGATCTCAAGCCCCAAGTTGAAGGACGAATTCAGCAAATTCTCGTTAAACCGGGGACATTGGTGAAGCAGGGAGAGCAAATTTTTCTACTCGCTCCTGATACAACTATCCCACAGTTCAATAGTGCCCAAGCCACTGTCAATGCAAACGTGGCAGCTCGTGCAACCGCCGCTCAGCAACTTCGAGTTGCTCAATCACAGTTGAGATCAGCACAGTCTCAATATGAACTCGCACTGCTCAACGCTCAGCGGAATCAATTTCTCGCACGTCAAGGGGCGATCGCTCAGTCGCAAGCAGATCAAACCAATACTACTCTCAAAGTCCAATCAGACGCAGTTAGGACAGCTCAAGATCAGATTAAATCTGCCCAAGCCTCTGTTAATCAGGCAGGGGCAAATATCCGACAAGCGCAAGCGAATGCAGCAGCAGCCGAGGTGAATGTTAACTTCAAAAAGGTGATTGCACCTATTTCTGGATCAGTTGGCAATATCACCCTGAAGGTGGGAGACTATGTCACCACAGGTCAAACCCTTACCACCATCAACCAAAATAACTTCTTCGATCTACAAATTCCGGTTCCCCTGAGCCGTTCAAGGCAGCTGCGAACGGGGTTAGCTGTACAATTACTTGAACCCAATACAGGAAATCAACTTGGTTCAGGAAATATCTACTTCGTTTCTTCTCAAGCTGATTCCATTGCTCAGTCAATCTTGACTAGGGCACGCTTCTCGAATGCAAGCCACAATTTGCGAGATTCCCAATATGTGCAAGCAAGAGTGATTTGGAGTACAAAACCGGGAGTCTTGGTTCCCACAGAGGCGGTGACACCGATTGGAGGACAAAACTTCGTTTTTGTCGCACAACAGAACACGACGAAGGATGGAAAAAGCCAAATGGTAGCTCACCAGATACCAGTAACATTAGGCAACATTCAAGGACAGGACTACCAAGTCGTTAGCGGGCTGAAGCCTGGTGACAAAGTTATTGTATCTGGAATTCAGAGGCTGAGGGATGGTTCCCCCATTGCACCCCAAGCTGCTAGCACCACTTGAAGAAAGGGTGTAGGGGTGTGGGGGTGTAGGGGTGTAGGGGAGGAAGAAAAGGATAAATCAATTCAAAATGCAAAATTTAATTTTTAATTTTTCTACTCCCTCTTCTCCCCCTACACCCTCACACCCCCACACCCCCACACCCCCACACCCCTCGTTCATAGGAGGTTTACAGCATGATATTGTCCATCGCTGATACTTTCATCAAGCGGCCTGTCTTAACAACAGTCTGTACCATCATCATCCTGTTACTTGGGGGTGTCAGTATTCCCCTTCTACCCATCGAGTATGTTCCTCAAATTGCGCCCATCCAGGTTCAAATAAGTGCCACGTACACAGGGGCTGACCCAGAAACAATAGAAACGACGGTCACCACCCCCATTGAGCGAAAGCTTAACGGCACCCGCGACATGGAGTACTTTAGCTCAACCAGTGTCGCAGGCACTAGTAGTATTTCAGCTTATTTTGCGGTGGGTACTGATCCAAATGCTGACCAGGTGAACGTGCAGAACAACTTGCAGCAGGCAATTCCCCTATTGCCAACACCTGTTCAACAGCAGGGAGTCGTTGTCAAAACAGCTTCTACCAGTCTTCTGCTAGTCTATGGTTTTTACTCTCCCAATGACAAGTACGACGCAACGTTCATTAGTAACTATGTGGATTTGTTCGTCAACGACGAAATTGCCAGGGTTCCAGGGGTTGGGCAGGTCAACATTTTTGGTCAACTCCAGTATGCAATGCGCTTCTGGGTAGACCCCAATGCCCTAGCCAGCAGAGGAATCACTATTAATGATGTTGTTAATGCCGTGAAATCCCAGAATACTGTGGTTGGCGGCGGATCAATCGGTGCAGAACCATCTCCTAAGGGTCAGCGATATCAAATTCCGCTGAAATTGCAAGGTTTTTTTCGGAATGTGGCGGAAGCGGAAAACATTGTTGTCAAGGTGGTGAATGGTACCCAGATCAAGGTCAAGGATGTGGGTCGAGTGGAACTGGGAGCGCAAACCTATAGTAGTTCGGCAAAAATTAACGGTAAACCGGGTGTAGCCTTTGGTATTTACCAGCTTCCAGGCAGTAATGCATTGGATGTGGCAAAACAGGTGGAAGCCAAGATTAAGGATTTAGAGCAGAATTTTCCACCAGGTCTTAAACAGGAATTGGTGTATGACACTGTGGATTTTATTGAAGAATCTACCAAAGAAGTTCTGATCACCCTGATTGAAGCCGTTGGTCTGGTTGTCCTGGTGATTTTCATTTTCTTGCAGGACTGGCGGGCTACAATTATCCCCACAATCTCGATTCCGGTATCCCTGGTGGGGTCAATGGTGTTTGCCAAGCTGCTGGGATTTTCTATTAATAGTTTGACTATGTTTGGTCTGGTGCTGGCAACGGGTCTGGTGGTGGATGATGCGATTTTGGTGGTGGAAGCGATCGCAGCCAAAATCCAGAACGAGGGATTGTCGGCACGACGAGCCAGTGTTGAGGCAATGAACGAACTCACCGGGGCTGTGATTTCCACCTCTCTCGTGTTGATGGCAGTGTTTGTTCCAGTGGCGTTTTTCCCAGGTGCCACTGGATTAATGTACAGGCAATTTGCCTTGATTATTGCCTTTTCTATTGCAGTTTCCGCCTTTAATGCCCTCAGCTTTAGTCCCAGTATCGCGGCGATTCTGTTGCGTCCTCCACAGGCAGCAGGCGGTCCATTAGGCTGGTTTTTTGGCAAATTTAACCAGGGATTTGCCTGGGTACTCAGCCATTACATAGGTCTTGTGCAGTTTCTCATTCGGTTGCGATATGTGGTGATCGCCCTATTTGTGGTAGGGCTGGCAGCAACGGTCTTGATGTTTCGGGTGGTTCCGTCTGGGTTTGTGCCATCTGAAGATCAAGGTTCCATTCTCGGATTTATCCAAGGTCCAAATATTGCTTCTCTCCAATACACGGATAATATTCTTGACAAAGTACACCAATCCCTCACCACCATTCCTGAAATTCAATCTACTGCAACCATCAGTGGTGCTGGTTTTAACGGAAACGCTGCTAATCAAGGGATCTTCTTTGCCCATCTAAAACCCTGGAGTGAGCGAACCAAGGCGACTCAGACGGTTGATTCCATTCTCAAAGGTCTGAATCGAGATTTGGGTAGCCAGATTACTGGTGCCGTTGCTGTTGCGTCTAGTTCCGCTCCGATTCCAGGGTTTAGCCCTTTAGGTGGTTTCAATATGCAGCTTGAGGATACAACAGGGGGGAAATACTCTTTCCAAGAATTTGCGGCAAATGCTCAACAAATTCTCCAAAAGGCAAATCAGACCCCGGTCTTTGCCGAAGGGCGAGGTGCTTTCACCCAATTCACCGCAAATACACCCCAGTATGAGATTGACATCAATCGGGATCAACTCAATGCTCTAAATGTTGACTTTACCGATGCGCTGACAGCATTAGGAACTAGCATCGGGTCGTCATATGTCAGTCAATTCGTCTTCGGACCACGCTACTATCAGGTGTATGTTCAGCTAGAAGGGGAGTTTCGCAATAAGCCGGAGGATCTCAAGCAGATTTATGTCCGTTCCTCCTCTACCTCCAACACCTCCTCTACCTCCAACACCACCTCTACCTCCAACACCACCACGAACGCCAACAGCAATATGGTGTCTCTGGATCAGCTTGTCACCATCAAACCCTACACAGCACCAGCTGTCATTTCCCACTTCAATGGATACCGCTCTATCCTGCTTCAAGGAACCCAGGCATCAGGATACAGTACTGGGCAGGCGATTCAAACCATCAGCAAGAACTATCAGGAATCTGTGCTTCCTGGAATTAAATTTGATTGGTCGGATCTGACTCGGGAGCAGGTGGCTGCTGGCAGTCTTGGTTCGTTAATCTTCCTGTTCGCTATCATCATGGTGTTTCTGGTATTGTCAGCCCAGTATGAAAGCTACATTGACCCGATGATCATTCTGCTAACGGTGCCGCTGGCAATCTTGGGGGCGCTGAGTGCAGTTGCTTTACGGCGTCAGGTGGATCCTATTTTGTCAAATGATGTCTATTGCAATGTTGCCTTGGTGATGCTGATTGGACTTGCCAGTAAGAACGCTATTTTGATTGTAGAGTTTGCCAACCAAGCACGAGAGCAGGGCAAGACTATTGTTCAAGCAGCGCTGACGGCGGCAGAAGAACGGTTCCGACCAATTTTGATGACGGCATTTGCAGCACTAGTGGGATTCTTTCCCTTGGTTGTGGCATCGGGGGCTGGCGCGAATTCTCGTCACTCCTTGGGAACAGCGGTCTTCGGCGGTCTACTGGTGGCAACGTTCTTGAGTCTGCTGATTGTGCCTGTACTCTATGTTGTCATCAAAGGTCTGGAAGCGAGATTCCTTAAGGACAAAACAACGCCTACTGAACCCCCAACACCGCCCTCACCGCCACCTCAATCTCCGCAAGAACCGTTCCTTGACGGTAGAGGTAAGACTCCGCCGCAGGAAGCGAAGCGAAAAATTCAAGGTGAGTCTTCTATCTAATTGGGGAAGCATATAGCAATCCTATTTGATATCTCAACAGAGGGGACAAGGAGGACTTGGGAGATGTGTTTATAACCCACATTCCGCACGTCAAGATGTAACATGTTGATATTCAAGAATAATTCCTAATAGGGAACAAATATTAAGTATTAATACTGATATTTTTTGACAATTTATGATGGTTATTTAACCTTCTCAGCCAACCGAAAAAGTGGCTAAGCGCGAAAACCCAGACTATACCCAAACTACTTTTCGTATTCCTAAGAAGCTTTCCAGGCAGATCAATCGGGTATTGATGGACTTGGCAGATTCTGGGGTAGAGATGGATCGCAGTGACTTGTTAGGAGAGTTGGCAGGTGCTTTTATTCGACTATCAAGTGAAGTTGGGGCAGTCGAGGCATTAGAGCAGCTCAAAAACCTGGGTACCCAGATGGATGAGTAGTTGGGTTGTGGGGTAGGCAATAGCTTCGCGCTGCGCTATAAAGCAGATCGCTGTGCCCTATTTCCATTGCTTTTGTCAATTGATTCTTGATGCGCGTTTCCTTGAGCCTTTGTATTTTGTAATCTGTACTATCGCTGTCGAATTTCTCGTGACAACAGAATAGTAACCCACTTTAGTATTTTGCTGTTCAAGACCGGGGCGACGAGCCTTAGACAAGTCCAGGTATTCGATGATATCTTCTTCCCCTTCATCAAAAATTCGGTCAAATTCAGCCGCTTTCATAAACCTTTACCTCCTTATCTCGCGAGCAGTCAAGAAAGTGGTAGGAATAGTAGCCGCCTCTTCAAAACTCAACTGCTGAGGCTTAAGAACCACAAACTCTGCATTCGCAATCACATGGCTTGCCAAACTACCAATAGTTTGAGCAGCAATCACCTCATCCCCCACCTTCAGGTGAGACACATTCTCACCCACAGCCACAACCAAGCCAGCACATTCCCCACCAAAAGGCAAATCAAGAGCATTGGCAATGCCCATCTGTTCAGTATATTCCCTGAGCATCCCCAAAGCATTCAGCACATCTCTAAAATTCAGCCCCACAGCACGCACCTGAACTTCCACCTCTCCTGGTCCCGGTAAACGGCGCGTCATCGGCTTAACGGTTAAATTCTCCAGAATGCCGTAATCCGAAATCTTCACCTGGAAAGGCTCATTCATCCCAACCGCTTCCGTCACCTGAGAACCATAACGCACCAAACGAGCAACATAACGCACACCCTCACGATACCCCACCTGGTCTTCCTGACCCTCAGCCAGCACCTCATCCACCAGTGAGCTTTCGTCATCCCCCAACGGATCCAAATCCAACCGCACACAACGTAGTTCCGGATGTTCCAGCGCAATCACCCGACCCAAACCCCACAAAGGAGACTGTTGCACCTGTAGAGGCAGGTTGTTCACTCCTACAGATTGGGCACCTTTGGTGACTAACCATAGGCGGGGGGAGGAATTCTTTCTAGCTTTGTTTGCTAGAGCTTGAACTAAATGCAAAACACTACCACAGGTATTAACTGCTGACGCAACCGATTCTCCTTCTGTGTGGCTTGTTAACTGATCCAAACCCCACAAATAGACGACTCTACCAACAGCGTCACCACCCAAACCCTCATCCAACAGACGGACAAACTCTTCTGGCTGCGATGGATTAATCTGGAAATGCTCCGATTCCAACTGTTTGTACACCCCACCAGCAGAAACAATCAAGGTGCGATCGCCACGTTCCTTCAGCACCTTCGCCAACTTTAACCCCACGCCACCCTCATCAGCAAAAATCAGCCAACTGGGGATTGGGGGTTGGGAGACAACTTCCACTCCTTCCCCACTCCCCACTTCAAGAGGTTGAACTCGCCAAGCAACTTCATTTGCAAGCTCTCTCACTTAAAAAAGAGTTGGGAGTTTATGAATCATCGCTGTGAAAGAAATGATTGTCAAGGAAACGAAGTGGCAAAGTTATGTAGGATACCATTTGATATGACTTGGAAAAATCTTCCTTAAAAACTGTGATTTGAACTACACGGACATGACAAACAAGATTGTGAGAATGCTGCGGCGAAACGTTGGATTGAACAATATGGCAAACAGTATGCTCAATTAGGCGTTACTATCTTGGGAGAGGATCTTTACTGTCATCAACCGTTGTGCGAATTACTATTGGAACAACAGTTAAATTTCATTTTGGTGTGTCAGCCTGAATCCCATAAAACCTTATATGAATGGCTCGAAGGACAACGCTCGACACCCTAAGCTTCAAACGTTGGAAGGGTAAAGTCTATGAGATTTATAGCTACTGCTATGTTAACCAAATTCCCTTACGAGATGGAGAGGATGCCTGATCTATTAACTGGTGTGAATTGACCATAACTCGTTCTGATGGCACCGTGATCTACAAAAATGCCTTTGCCACAAATCATCAAATTACTGCTCAAAACCTCGAGGCGATTGTATTAGCAGGTCGTGCCCGTTGGAAAGTAGAAAACGAAAACAACAATACACTCAAAACTAAAGGATACAACTTAGAACACAATTTCGGACATGGTAAAAAGTATCTGTCCTCTCTGTTAGCAACGTTTAATATCCTTGCCTTTCTGTTCCATACCTTCCTTGATTTGACAGATGAGAAATACCAAATCATTCGCCAACATTTGCCAACACGCAAAACCTTTTTCGACGACTTACGAGCTTTAACTCGTTATCTTTACTTTGACAGTTGGGATAGCCTACTCAACTTTATGATTCACGGTCTTGAATTGGAGTTACATCCAAACACCAGTTGAAAGCACTCTTGTTCTTCATTTTTTGATCGAATTTGGCGATCGCCCAAAGTGGGAGTATCGTTCGTGAGCGTACCTTCTCATATCACATTAGGTAGGCAATATTTAGATGCGTTTTCCCTGATGCTATATATTCTCAATAGTTTTTAAACAGCACAATTCTTTTATAGTTCTTATGTACTATTTTTCGATGTGTGACAGTTGAGGGTGCACGTGGGTGGGATGAAAGCGCTGTGAATTCAGTTTAAGAGTCTGCCAAGCCAAAAATATGATCTCCTCACATAACAGACTTGCGGAATGTAGGCTCAATCAGGCGGCTGTGTGAAAATCATTCTCATAATGAGAATTGCTGTATACCAATTCTTTATGAAGTGCAATATATTTTGAACTCTGGTAAGGTTGTGTCGCAAAAACTCAGTAGACCGAAAACTTTAGCGAGCGTCAAAAAAGTAGCCTGTGATACAGTTTTTTGAATCCTCCAAAAAAGTAGATCGTTTTTGATAAGCTATAAGGTAAACTTATGAATCAACTTCCAGGATCAACCATTACTAGTCCTACGTCAAACACACTTCATTGATCACTCCATAGTGACGGTCTATAGTTTGACGTAAAAATTCCAGCATTTGTTTAAGATCCCATGACAGCGATTACCCGTGCAAATCTATCATCCTTGCGTGATGATTATGCTTAATACTATAAATAGCGCTCTTTATGCAGCACGTCACAAAAGAGTAGTTTCGTGGAATACAAGCCTCCAAGTATTAATCTCTCGTGGTGAGGAGCGTCCTCACCAATCTTAGGTGTTGTTCACCGTAGCGTCCGTCAAATTGTGGTGATTGTTCACCGTAGTGTTGGTCAAATTTTCACGCTGTTTAAATTTTGAGATACATTTATCTGATTAAGTAAAAGGGAACTCTTAACGGGGAACGGGGAACACCGGATGAGTATGGTGTGGTGTTGCACCCTCTCCACTCCTACCACTAATTTAAATGTGCCATTTAAATTTAGTGTGGTGTTCCGCCCTCGGATCTTACTTACAAGGGAACAGGAAACAGGTCGTTCCTCCCTGTTCCCTGTTAAGAGTTCCCCGTTCCCTTCTTGTTGAAATAACCATAAGTCATAAATATTGTAAATATATGTTTTAGCTATAACGTGTGTGTACGCTTATGTGCATCACCCATTGTCTGCACCTACTGTTGTTGATGATGGAGGTAATGGCAGTATGCGGCAACAAACTGCTGCATCCGTGTCAACAGAGTCAGAAGCAGAGTCAAAAGATTCTAGTTTGATTCCAGGGCAAGTGGACTCTGACTTCATGGGCAGCCTTTTTGGGTAGAGGTGCGGGTGCGCTTTCGCAGAAAAATTGGTGTAACAGTAGGCGTTGCATATTTGCGGGATGATTTTATTTTCTGTGTCAACTGAAAAACCTAATTCTTGGCGTTCTTGGCGTCTTGGCGGTTCCATTTTCATCCCCATTTTATGCAACGCCTAACAGTAATGGCGAACGGTGACGAGACTTTTCGTGCGGAGTGCGCGGTTGCGAATAACTCTTACGAGGGGTAGTCGTACTGAGCCTGTGACCAGGGGCAAAGTCTTCTGTAATTACTACTTTACGAGGGTTTTAGGCTTTATCTGGGAAGTAGATGGCGATCGCTATCCACCACCTAAAAAGTTCCGCTAATAATTGGAGTCGGAA
>JADQBA010000332.1 GCA_016903675.1 Stigonema ocellatum SAG 48.90 = DSM 106950
CTGACACCAGCCGCCACGCGACGGCTGTAATCTTTACCCCTACTAGGTTTCAGTAAAATATTTTCACTTTACGCAGCATCTAGTTCTAACCGCTCGTCCATGTTCAAGTGGAAGGTTCCGTAGGGATTGACGTGCTTCCAAATCAATGGTGTGAGCGCCCTTAAGTCCTCATGCGTCATTCGTTTCATCCACACTGGATCAGCTAAAACCTTCTGAATCATCAATGTGTTTATGTATACCAAACACATCTGTAATAAATGCAAACATAGAACTGACAACTCCTGCTCGTCTAAACGGTTAGTTGCAATTTCGCTGTTCTTACCGTAGAAAATAAAGCTGTTGGCACTGTTCCACTGTTCTACAACATTTAGTCCCTCATGAATTTCTCGCCGCAAAGCTTCGGAATGCAAGTAGCGACAAAGAAAGATAGTTTTGACTGCTCTACCCAACTCGTTAAGTGCTTTATGTGTTGGATGTTGAACAGTTGAGCGACTAAAACGCTTTAAAATATTGTCCGCCTCCGTTGTTCCCAATCGCAAGGCTGTAGCATATTTTATCATCTGGTCGTACTGCTGACGAATGATTTCCCAGTCAATAGCCGATTTCAAAATAAGTTGTAGGTTTGGGTAGTCTTGTTTTTGCTCGGCAGATGGTAGGTATAATTTTTTATCACCAATTCGCTTGATACGAGGCAGTAAGTCAAAACCTAACAGTTGGCAAAATGCATAAGCAATCTCGTTTTGACCGTGGGTATCGACATAGTTTTTCTTGACCTTCATATCCGTACAATGACGCAATAAACCTTGAATCATTGCTCCAACTTCACTACTCGAACAAGTTTTAAGTTGAGAATAAATACACGCAGACTTTTTCTCAACATGCCAATAAATCATGACTCCGCGACCACCATAGCGAATGTGCCACTCAGTCATCAGGTTTTGATCCCAAGAACCAAATTTCTTCGAGTCGCTGGCACAAGCTGTTGTCCCCTCTCCCCAAATAGCTTTTTTTCTAACTGCTAAAGTTGCATTTACTACTTCGGCAATTGCATTACGTAAATGTTCACGATGGATATAGTGTTTTTTGAAGTAACGTAGGTCAGTTTCAGTATCATTATCCACACCTGTGCAAATCCGCGACAGTCCAGTATTAGTCCCTAACCCATACAAAGAGAGTAACGCTCGTCGTTGCAACACATCTCGATTTAGGTTAGAACGTACACCAGTATTCTTAAACTGATTGGTAAAACCAATTCGCAAATCTGTTTCTTTAAGCATATCTAGCAAACTTGTCATATGCCAGCGTTGGTTTATTTCTCGTTTAAGTTGTACTAAATGTGATGGTTCTGCTTGGGCATCAAGAGGAGTAAGACAAATCCAACCATTCTTTTTCTTAAGAATTTTAACTTTGGAATTGCTAGGCATTCCTCTATCTAACATCGTTAAAGCGTCAGTCAAAGATTGTTTAAGTTGAGCAATAAAAGTTTCTGCTTCTATTGGTTGCCCAAGAGCTTGGTAATAGTCTTGTCGGTGTACTTCAAAATCTTGGGGTAAATCGGATTCTGGGTTGCAATAACGTTTTGCCCCAACAACCCAAATTTCCTTACTTCTCAACTTCTCTCGTAATGCTGTAAGGACACAGATTTCATAATTAACCCTATTAATTCGTTCCTGCCCATCCTTATCAACTTCGAGAACCAATTCTTTCCAGTCGTTTTTAAGAACACCATCGATAATTAGTTCTTCCCCCAAGGCATAGTATTGTTGATTACTGTCCCGATATCTTTTAAGTAGTGATAATGCCGAAATTACAGGACGGTGAACATCATTATTCGAGCAAAACTCCAGTGTCTCAAGCAGTTGTGGAACCATGCGACGGTAATGATTTAAGTACGATGAGCGCATGACTGTATACACTCGCTCCGTGTATTGAAAAGAACTAGATTTGTACTCTTTAACCACTGCTTGCAACGTTTTTTCATTCGCTACGGGGAAAACAACATCTTTTACTAATTCTTCGGGATGTTCTAATGAGGCATTAGCAATTTCAAACAGTAAGCGGGGTTTGTTATCAACTCGTTTAAATTCCTCCAAAATTTCTTTGTCTACACGGCGTTCGGCACGGGCGTTAATACCATGTATAATTTGCACCAACAAATCAACTAAGCTATCTGTTATTTCTTGGCTGCGTTGCCAACAAAATGCAGCTACCAATGTGTACCGAATTGAAACAGGATGTCGCCGTAGTTCGCGGGGTGTTTCTACAGAAGCTCGCCGACGATAGAAGTTGAGAATCTTTGGTGGAACTGTTTCAAATAAATTCGGCGGCAATTGTAAGTCTCGAATACATTGAAGTTTGGATATTTCGTTGAAGATGCTCTGGAGACTACTACGTCCAGGGTCAGATTTGAGAAAATTAAATACTGACTGGCGAAAATGGCTCTCGTCATCATCAAACCCATCTTTAGTATCAAGAAGTGCGTCCATTTTCCTTAAAGAAAACAGAGAAAGCCGCCCAAAAATACCTGAGCAAAATTTCTTCTCGGTTGTAGTAACCGCAGACCGAATCAGTCGTTCGAGTCGTTCTGGAGTTGGTGGTTCTAACTTCAACTCACGTAAGCGTTTATAAGAAGCGCTTTCCAAGTAAGATGATTGGCGCTCATAAGTCAAAACCTTATCACACAGCCAAGCCGTTAATTCTTCAGAGTCCTTAACGGTAAATTCACGAAACCCTAGATAATCTCTAATTTCTGCCCTGTGCCTTTCAACAGTTCTTCCCACCCATTCATACTGTGCATATTGTCTTGCTGACAAACCTAAAAGACTTGCAATATAAGAAATAACGAGTTTTGGAACTTCGTGTTTGGCACGCGGAAACCTAGCTTCTAGCTGAAAGAACTTGAGCAAAACAGCAAACCCCAAACGATTCTCTTCACTTTTATTTTCAAGTAGCGCCATCTCTTCGGGCATTAGGGTGAAATGCTCTACAAGTTCAGTTGCGTCCCATTGTCTCTTCAATTTTTATTCTCCTTTTGATTCAATGAAGGGCGAGCGAAAAGCGCTTTAGTTTTTGTAAGATTCGCCACAATATGGACAAAATCTAAATTTCAGCGACATGATGGGTTCGTTACAACTTCCACATCGGTCACGTAAAGTTGTACCGCAAGCAAAACAATATTTTGAACGTAAAGATGTCCACATTGGGTCAAGTGTCGTCCCTGGTGTCCAACACTTAGGACAAAACTTAAGTGCAGTCACCGTCTCTAAAGGAGTTTGTTTGACCACCGCATCAAGATACTCCTGGGGAATACCAAGTGCAGCAGCCAATCCCGATTTTCCTTTGTGGCTAAGTCGGGATGTTCCGCCGGCTTCGATTTTACGGATTGTTTGGACGTGTATACCTGCTTTCACGCTTAACTCCAACTGAGTTAAAGACAGAAAATCTCGAACCCTCTGGATGTACCGTCCCAATGGCTCAGATGGCGCAGGCACCGCATCCGTGATGGAAACATTCATAAAAATATTGTGATTTTTAGCACAATTAATATTAATTTAGTATTTGTGCAAAAAAATCAAGTAGTTAAATTATGGAAGTGTAAAATGAGTA
>JADQBA010000156.1 GCA_016903675.1 Stigonema ocellatum SAG 48.90 = DSM 106950
TACCAGGTTAATCATCATGCCAAAATTCTATCTTCACCGAGATGGGAAGATTCCCACTGCTGTTCATCCCTTTGTCAAACAGACGGCTTTAAGAGAAGCCAAACAGAAGCCCCGGCTACTTCAAGGGAAAACTATTCGAGTTGTTCAAAACATTGCAATGTCGATGTCTAGGACGATTTCAATTGCTATCACTCGTCTGATTCGGTTCATCCCCAAACGAGCCATGAGCAAACCGGTAAATCGACTTCACAAATGAGTTGAACTGCACAGGCAGTTAGAATTTAGTAGGTCAAAGGTTCCTGCTACAAAATTCATGGCTACGAGATTCGTGCAAAAATTTTATCTAGGGTAGGCGTACAGGATCGTTCAAAACAATGTCAACTTTATTATATTCTGTAATTGGTTTTCTTCTGCTTTTAGTAATTGGAATTGCGGCTTATTTCCTAACTGCCCGCAAGTATCAATCCTCATCCACAGTCGCCAATTCCTACGATCAATGGACACTTGACGGCATCCTAGAGTTTTATTGGGGGGAACACATTCACCTTGGTCACTACGGTTCGCCGCCACGAAGTAAGGATTTTCTGGCTGCTAAATCTGACTTTGTACATTACATGGCTAAATGGGGTGGTTTAGATAAATTACCTCCTGCTACTACCGTCTTAGATGTTGGTTGTGGTATTGGGGGCAGCAGCCGGATTTTAGCGCGAGATTATGGGTTTGCCGTAACAGGTATTACTCTAAGCCCTATTCAGGTGAAGCGTGCTGTGGAGTTAACGCCTGAAGGGCTAAACGTCCAGTTTGCAGTGGATGATGCGATGGCATTGTCGTTTCCAGATGCCAGTTTTGATGTGGTCTGGTCGATTGAAGCAGGTCCCCACATGCCTGATAAAGCCGTTTTTGCTTTTGAGTTAATGCGGGTGCTAAAGCCCGGTGGAGTTTTGGTTGTAGCTGACTGGAATCAGAGGGATGACCGCCAAAAACCTCTAAATTTCTGGGAAAAACCAGTAATGGGACAACTCCTCGCTCAGTGGTCTCATCCAGCTTTTTCCAGTATTGAAGGCTTGGACGAGCTTTTGGCAGCGACGGAATTAGTTGAGGGGGAGGTAATTACGGCAGACTGGACTCAAGAAACCCTTCCTTCTTGGTTCGATTCGATTTGGCAAGGAGTGGCCAGACCAGGGGGATTAGTGCGTTTTGGACTGTCTGGTTTCATCAAGTCTGTGCGTGAGGTACCGACGCTTTTACTGATGCGTTTGGCGTTTGGTGCAGGGCTGTGTCGATTTGGAATGTTCCGGGCTGTGCGGGCAAACGGGAGCACAGAATTGATGGACAGAAACTTTGCATTCCCAAAATCCCTCAAGCTTGGTTAGGTAGCGATGCCTGCGGCGGGCTGCGCCTACGCATGATGACAAATTTTGAGTTTCCAACGATAAACTACGATGTGGTTATTGTCGGCGGCGGTATTTCAGGTTTGACACTAGCTTGTGGACTGCGATCGTCAGGTCTGCAAATTTTAGTAGTGGAAGCACAACAGGAACAGCAAGTTTACAAAAAATATTATTTTTATTAGCTTTTATTTATATTATTTAATTCCAGCTTTAAATAACTTTCTCTCAACTCTCTCCATGTCAAAATAGCAATTATTAAAGAAGCAAATATATCTACAGAGGCTACACTATAGTATACTCCATTAACTCCAAAAAATATTGGGAAAAGTAATATTACTGGTAAAAATAAAATTATTTGTTTTAACAGGGTAATAAATCCTACAATTTTACCATTACCTATAGATTGAAATAAAGCTATACTACATGATGTAAAAGAACCAATCGGTAGTAAAAAATTCACAATGCGAAAGTTGAGTAAATCATTGTAAGTAAAATTAAAATCTGGAATTAACCAGCGAAGAAACATTTTTGGAGCTAATTGTAGAGGTATCCATACTATGATTATAAAAATACTTCCACCCATTCCAAAAGTCAAGTATGCATTTTTGATTCTTTTATAATTTTTGGCTCCATAATTCATACCAATTACTGGATTTAGGGCTTGCACGAACCCATATAAAGGAGCGGTGACCAAGGCATACAACCTGATCGTTGCTCCGCCAAAGGCAATGTCACTATCTGTTCCATAGTGAGCAATTGCTTTAAAAAGCACAATCTGTTGAACTATGCCCACAACTTGCATGAGCATTACCGCTCCACCTACTGACAAGATTGCTGGCAGTAAATCTAGTGCGAGTGTCAACTTTTTAGGATTCACTGGAATAGAACTTTTCCCGAAAATAAAGTATGAACAATTAATAAGAGCATAAACTATTGCAGAAATAACTGTAGCAAGAGCTATTCCCTGAAGTCCCAAGTTAAAGAGCAGGACAAATATAGGATTTAATATGCAATTAGTTATTACATATATCCCAGCAAAGAATGTTGCTAGTGCGATTTTACCTTCAGCTTTAATTAACTGGCTAGAAGATACTGCTATGACTAAAAATACTGAACTTAACATATAGGTTTTAAAGAAGTCTGCCCCAGAAGAAGCAACTTCACCTTTTCCTCCCATAAGTGAAATTAGTTCTTCACCAAAACTATATCCCAAGATGGTGATAAAGGAGGAGATAATAACACTTAGAATTATTAAAGTGCCAAATATTCTTGATTGAGTTTTGGTATCTCCCGAACCAATGGCTCGACTGAGAACTGAGGCTGAACCCACTCCAATTGACATGGCACATCCAATAACAATAGACGTAAGTGGTATAGCGAGAGATATAGCGGCAAAAGCCGTTTCACCAATAAGTTGCCCTGCACATAAAGCATCAACAAAAGTATTCAAGCCAATTAGCAGCATTCCCAAAATACCGGGAATGGATAATTTAAACATCAGTTTAATCAAATTGCCATTGAGGATTTCATTTGTAAGATTGGGTTGCAAATGTTTGGTCATTGTTTAGATTTGTAATTGGATTGAGTTTAGTGAATTAAAATGAATTGCATGGTATTGCTTGCAGCTTTTTACTCAATCTTGACCAATCGGCTCACGCGATACTGCTTCACCGGTTTTAACTCCATCTCTTCTGCTGAGTTCAACGCACTCACAACCTCACCACTGACTTCCACTCTGGCTTCATAGGCACCAAATATACTTCCATCGGTTGCAGTAAAATCAATACGTACTTCCGCCCAATTAGCCTCAATTCCTTGACCAACTTCTTCCGTAGCAAGCACTTCGCCATTTTTCAAGTATTCGAGCCAAGTCCAGCCCAACTCCAACCAAATTTCGCGCTCAACAACTTGCTCAAATTTGGTTAAACCTGACCATCCTCGGTAGTATTGACGCAAACCAGAGACTGAAGCATTTCTCTTTACCAGTAAATCTAGTACTTCTGGTTCTAAATGTCCCCACAAGTGTCCTTGTGGTAAATCAACTAGGGTGGGAGCAAACTGATGACCGCCAAAGTGAGTCGATTGCCACACTCTTAATTTTCCATTGGAAGCAGGAGCGTATTCCTTTCGTAACCGACGATATATGGGAGTTCCAAATCTGCCACAGGCAAGGTCAACTTGAGCATGGGTGCAAACCATGAGTTCCCTAATGTGGCTTGTAGGTTGCTGATACTGCTGAAACTTTGATAGATCGTTGGGCTGGCTTACTAATTGCTTGAGTATCGCCATTACTAAATCAGTTGCTTCTCCCTCTGGGACAACAAACTCCTGCTTCTCAAACTGAGCAAACTGCTTTGCAGGACGGTGGTAATACAACACACGGGCAAAGTTAGGTACAGAGTACTCGCGGTCAGGAGCAATCAATATCGGTCTAAGCTTGATCCCATGCTTAAAAATTAACTCCTGGAAAAGAGACATTAATGGCTTTAGTCTTGGATCTTCTTGGAAAAGAGTTCGCGACCAAGGTTGTGGAAATTCCATAATCACCCAATGGTCACAAGTACCTGCTGTACCAATTGGGTCTTCTCCGTTAGCTTTAGAAACCAACGAGCAAAAACGGCAATCTGTTATGGGAAGTTGATCGGTCTGTTGGGTTTGCATATTTGTGGATTCGCTCTCACGAAAATTTTGCCAGCCTGATGTAGAGACGTGAAATTGCACTTCGTGCTGTTTCGCTAACGCCTCTCTACAAAGTACCAACAAGCTGTTGCGATCGCCCCTGGCGTGGAAGCTGACCAAGCAATAGCATTTCCAAGCCACTTGCAGGTGGAAAGTTCACACCTCGAGCCTTGGGTTTTTCTACTCTTTTTTCATCTGCTAATGTTAGTTGATAGCGTGAGAGAATTGTTCCTAAAATTAGCTTCATTTCAAAAAGCGCTAATGCTTCGCCTGGACAGCGACGAGCACCTCCCCCAAATGGTAGAAATTCATAGGGAGAGTATTGTCGCTCCAGAAAGCGCTCTGGCTGGAATTGCTTTGGTTGTGGGTATAAGTCCTCACGCTGATGTGTCAGATAAATAGAGCCTCTGACGACTGTACCAGGACTCAATTCGTAGCCCATTACCTCAATTGGTGATTCTACAAGTCGTGGAAATGTAACTACTTGAGTCGGGTAAATTCGTAGTACTTCATTACAAACAGCACTGAGGTAGGGTAGTGCGACAATGCTCATAGGATCTGGGGATTCACCAAGGGTATTTAATTCTTCAAGCAATCTTTCGCGAACATTAGGTAAACGGTGAATCCAGTACAATGACCAAGTGATGGCAGTGGCTGACGCATCCTGACCACCAAATAGCAATGATGGGAACAAATCCCGTATATCCTGATTGGTTATCGGTTGACCCGTTTCATCGCGAGCAAACACGAGTTCAGAGAGTACATCGGTGCGGGAGGGGTCTGCTTGCGATCGACGTTCTTCAATTTCGGTGTAGAGTAGTTTGTCAAATTGTCGCTGGAGGTTCTGCCAGTATCCCCACGGACTCCACCCACCTAAATCTTGTCTTAGAAAGGGATAGGACAGGGTTAACCCCAGCCACCGAGACCGGGCAAAACTTAATAAATTGGTAAGAAGTTGTCTAAATTGTTCGTAACGCTCTCCCTCATGCAAACCAAACAAAGCTTGCAATATCACCTCTAGGGTAATTTTTTGCACAGTAGGGTAGGCATAAAAAGATTTGCCGATCGCCAGATCGTTCATGACTTTATCTGCCACTTGACAGATACGCAGTCCGTATGCTAGCACCCTAGTTCCATGTAGGGGAGGCATCAACAACTGGCGTCGATGTTTGTGGCGCAAGCCATCAAGCATGAGTAATCCGTTGAAACCGACTAAGGGGGCAGCACCATGGTTCAACTGACCAGAAGCTATAATCTCTTTGGCACTAGTAAAAATCTGTTTTATCCCCTGTGGGTTGCTGACTATCACTAAAGGTGTAGAACCAGCCATAATGGTGAAAATGTCACCATAACGTTCGCCCATAGCGTCCATGGAGCCAAGGGGATCGCTTTTAAATTGACTCAGCAACTGGGGGGAAGCTTTTGGTCCATCAGGTAGTGTCATTAGTATTTTTTATTGATAATTGTTTAAACTGAACCAACAACCAATGGCTGCGACTGTCCTTGATGCTGACGCCGACCATGCATGAGCATTTTCACGCCACTAGCTGGGTAACATATCAGACCTCCAAACTTTGGTTTCTCTGGTCGTTTGTCAACCAGCGTCAATTCATAGCGCGAAAGAATCGTCGCTAACACTAACTTCATTTCAAACAAAGCAAAAGCCCCACCAATACAGCTACGAGCACCGCCGCCAAAGGGCAGAAATTCATAAGGTGAGAATTGTTTTTCGAGAAAGCGCTCTGGTTTAAATTGTTTTGGTTCAGGGTATAAATCTTCACGCTGATGCGTCAGATAAATACTACCAATGAGCACTGTACCGGGACTCAACTCATAGCCCATCACTTCAACTGGGGACTCTACCAACCTTGGAAATGTGAATAACTGAGTTGGGTAAATTCGCAAAGCTTCGTTACAAACAGCACTGAGGTAGGGCAATGCAACAATGCTCATCTGATCAGGTGATTCACCAAGACTATCGAGTTCTTGGAGTAGTCGCGCTCGTACATCAGGCAAACGATGAATCCAGTATAACGACCAAGCGATCGCAGTTGCTGAAGCATCTTGAGCTGCGAATATGGGCGATAATAGGAGGTCGCGCACCTCTTCATCACTTAATGGTTCACCTGTTTCATCACAAGCAAATATCAGATCGGAGAGAATATTATTGTGTGAGGGATCTGCTTGCTTGCGGCGTTCTTTAACTTCAGCGTACAGCAAATCGAAAATTTCTTGTCGGAGGTGAAGCAGGTATCCCTGCGGACTCCATTTGCCTAAATCCTGTCGTCCAAAGGGGAGATTTCTAAAAATCTTAACTATGGGAGATTGTGTATGTCTTATCAAAGAAGAAAACAACTGCCTGAGTTTTTCGTATTGTTCTCCCTGTTGTAAACCCGTTACCACTTCTATACTCACCCGCAGAGTGATATCTTCGATGGTAGGGTAGGCAACGAAAGGTTTCCCGATTACCTGTTGATTTATTATTTTTTCTGTAAGTTCACAGATTCGTTTCCCACAGGCTTGCATCCGCTCTCCGTGAAAAGCCTGCATTAACAGCTTGCGACGATGTTTGTGGCGGAAGCCATCAAGTTGAAGGACTCCTTGGTTTCCTGTCGTCAGAGCAAAACTTCGGTTCAATGCACCTGTTGCAGTAATTTCTTTGGTGTTGGTAAAAATTTGCTTGATCCCTAAAGGATGGCTAACTAATACCATTGGTGTAGAACCAGACATTATAGTGAAGATGTCGCCATAGCGTTTGTAAATGGCATCCAAACAGCCAAAGGGGTCAGCCTGAGTTTGCTGCTGAATTAGCCAAAAGGGGGTTTTCGGTCCTGGTGGTAGTTTCATGGTGTTTGTGAAAATATGAATTAGCCTCACGCAAAGGCGCAAAGGCGCAAAGGATCGTTGTTTAGTCATCTCGAAGAATGTAAATTCATACGACCATTCAGCGACGCCTTTTATACTACTCTACATGGAGCATTATCGATACAAATTTTCAACAGTCTGGCTAATTCCTGAATATGAGGTTCGATGAACATCGAGAAATGATCGCCAGGAACTTCAATGACCTGTATGGGTTGGCTGGAAAATTTGCCCCAACCTAGCAAGGGGTCATCAGTATGAAATTCTGGATTTTCAAAGTCATGAATAATTTCCTCGTTAGCTTTCAAGAGAGTCATGGAGTGAGGATAAGCTTGGGGAACATAATTTCGCATGGCTTGGACATGAGCTTTGAAAAGTTTGTAATAGCGAAGAAAATCTTTAATCTCCTTGTCGCTAAAGATGAAGTTTGCTTTTTTATTCACTAAATGAAATTGCTCATTTATTGGCAAATCTCGAATTTCCTCAAAAGGAACGGAAAAGTCTATTTTACTATTAGTTTTTATCGATTCAGCCATGCGGAGTAAGAATTTTGCATCATCATCTTCCGCTGGTTTAATGGCTGTTTCTGGTAGTATGGCATCAATGATAACTAATAAACCTACTGTTTGACCCTGCCTTTGCAATTGCTGTGCCATTTCAAAGGCAATGACACCACCGTAACAATGACCACCTAAAAGATACGGACCATTCGGTTGTACCTGACGAATTTCTTGGAGGTAGCGAGATGCCGTCTCCTCCACGGAAATAATTTCTGGTTCCTCTTGAGAGGAAGGATCTTGTAAGGCATAAAATGGATAGTCCTCACCAAGTCTTCTGGACAATTTAAAGTAAGCATTAACACCTCCACCAGCGCCATGCATACAGAAGAAAGGAATCTTGGAACCATTCGACTCAATTGCGACCAGATGAGAATGGGATATCTCACGAACTGGCTGACTGATAATTTGAGCTAGTTTTTCAATGGTCGGGTTTTCAAAAAGAGTAGACAGGGGAAGATTGTGCCCAAATCGGTCGTAAATTTGAGCCATTAAGCGAATAGCTAAAAATGAGTGACCACCCAAGTCAAAGAAGTTATCTGTTACCCCAATGGGGTTAGTATTTAGGAGATTTTCCCAAGTTTTCACGAAACTCAATTCCGTAAAATTCCGGGGAGCAACGAAGGATTGAGTGGCGTTTGGTCGGATAACGTCGTCAGTGGGAAGTGCTCGCTTGTCAACTTTGCCATTGGGTGTCAGGGGTATTGCATCCAATACTACGAAAGCAGACGGTATCATGTAATTTGGCAGTTTATCTTGCAAGTAGCTGGTTAGGTGTGGTAAGATATCTTGATTATCTGTGACTACATAAGCGATGAGACGCCGATCGCCTTGAGCATCATCTTGGACAATGACGACAGATTCTCGCACATCTTTGTGTTGTGCGATCGCCAAAGCAATTTCTCCCAGTTCCACCCGGAAGCCACGGATTTTGACTTGGTCATCACGGCGACCTAAATACTCAAGATTGCCATCGTTGAAATAACGCGCCAAGTCACCTGTTTTGTACAGTTTGGTTCCTGGGACAAAGGGATTATCAATAAACCTTTCCTGAGTTAATTCAGGACGATGCAAATATCCCCTTGCCAATCCATCACCACCAATATAGAGTTCACCAATAACCCCTACAGGAGTAGGTTGCAAGTGGCGGTTCAATACGTAGACAAAAGTATTATCAATAGGGCGACCAATAGGAACGCTGTTTGGTTGATTTGGCAATAAACTGGTGTCGTAGTAAGTGACATTAGCAGAAACTTCCGATGAACCGTAAAAGTTGAGCAGTTTTGCAGATGGCATCAATGCTTGGAAAGTTTGAGCTAAATTCACAGACACTGCTTCCCCACTGGTTATCCAGAGTTTGAGATGCGACAAATTCTTGGTGAGATAACTGTAGCTACCTAGGAGTAAGCGCAGCAGAGAGGGAACAAGCACGATACGCGTAACTTTGTAATGTGCCAGAGTTTCTACGAACAATTGTGGGTCTAGTACAATGGCATCGGGAATAATTGCAGTGGGAATTCCCTGAAGTAAGGGAGCAAAAATCTCCCATACTGAGTCTACAAAACTGATAGCTGTTTTCTGGCAACACACCTCCCCTTTTGTGAAAGGATAGCTTTTCCACAACCAGTGCAAGCCATTGACTGTACCTCGATGAGTCCCGAGGACGCCTTTAGGAGTTCCGGTGGAACCAGAAGTGTAGATAATATAGGCAAGATTATCACCTGAAGAGATGCTAACTGGGTTTTCCTGACTTTCAAGCTCAATCAATTCCCAGTCACTGTCTAGGGAGATGACCGTGATTTGTCTGAAGCTATTAACTAATGAATGACTAAGGACCAATGACACTTGAGCATCAGAGAGCATGAAGCGAAGGCGCTCTATTGGATAATTGGGATCGAGGGGAATGTATGCTCCGCCAGCTTTGAGGACAGCTAAAATTCCCACGACCATTTCTACTGAACGTTCCAGACAAATGGCGACAAGGGTTTCTTTTGTGACACCCTGTTTTTGTAAATAATGGGCAAGCTGATTAACCCTCTGGTTGAGTTGACGATAACTCAGTTGTTCTGTTTGGCTAATTAATGCTAATGCATCAGGGACTCGCTCAACTTGCTGCTCAAATAGCTGATGGAGAGATGCATCTTGGGGATAATCTGCCCTCGTTTGATTCCACTCGAATAAAAGTTGCTCTCGCTCTTTTGCAGTGAGTGGTGACAATTCACAGATGCGCAGTTCGGGATTAGTAACAATATTTTCCAATAAAGCTTGGAAATGAGTAATGAATCGGGTTATTGTTGCATCCTCAAAAATGTCAGTATTGTATTCCAAAAACCCTGTTAATCCCTGTTGTGATTCGGACATTGACAGGAAAATATCCAACTGAGCTGTACCGCTATCAAACTGCAAAGTACGCACGGTTAAACTAGAAGCTTCCTGCACAGAAGTTGGAGTGTTTTGCAGGACAAACATCACTTCATAAAGTGGATTTCGGCTTAAATCTCGCTCAGGTTGTAATTCTTCTACAAGCATCTCGAAAGGCAAATCCTGATGTGCATAAGCATTGAGAGTCACCTCACGCACTCGATGTAGAAGTTCGCGGAAACTGGGATTACCACTGAGGTTATTACGCAACACCAAAGTATTCACAAACAAACCCAGCATCCCTTCTAGTTCTGCTCGGTTCCGGTTTGCAATTGGAGAACCAATTAGGATGTCTTCTTGCTCTGTGTAGTGGTATAATAATATATTAAATGCAGTCAGCAGAGTCATAAATAAAGTGGCGTCTTCTCGCTGGCTGAATTGATTCAGTGCATCTGTCAGAGTTTTTGAGAATGTAAAGTATTGCTTAGCACCAGTAAAAGTGGGAACGGTGGGTCGCGGACGATCTGTGGGTAACTGTAGTACAGGTAAATCGCCGCTTAGTTGTTGCTTCCAGTAATTGAGTTGGGTTGTTAGAAATTCACCTTGCAAGCGATCGCGCTGCCAAACAGCAAAGTCTGCATACTGGATGGGAAGTTCAGGTAAGGGAGAAGGTTGATTTGTGGAGAAAGCTGTATATAGGGTTGCTAACTCTCGCATGAACACACCAACAGACCATCCATCCGTGATAATGTGGTGCATGGTCAAAAGGAAAACGTGTTCTTCTTCACCCAAGTGTAGTAAAGTTGCTCTGACTAGAGGTCCTTTAGCTAAGTTGAAGGGTTTTTTTGATTCCTCAACTGCAAGTTGTTTAACTTCAGGTTCCCAATCTTTTCCAGACAAATGCTCAAAGTTTATGATGGGTAAGTCCCAAGTTAATTCCGGTGCAATCTCCTGCACTGGCTCTCCATTTACGAGTGCAAAAGTCGTGCGCCAAACTTCGTGACGCTTGAGAATTTCATTGAGACTTTGCTGGAGCGCTGTAATATTCAGCGGTCCCATTAAATGAGAAGCACTAGAAATATTATAGAAGGAACTACCATAGTAAAGTTGGTCAATAAACCATAGCCTTTGTTGGGAAAAAGACAAGGGAATATTGTTAGATACTTGACGCTTGGGAATAGTATCAGCTTTAAATTTTCCTCCCTTCCATTTTTCCAGAAGGGCTTTTTTAGCAGGTGATAAATTAGAGTATTGTTTATCCATTTGTTCGTAGTTGCGCTTTAGCGCTCTTTTACTTCTGAACCGCGAGGAATACCTATTTTAATGAACCGCCTTCTCTGCGAGACGCTTCGCGAACGCGCAGCGCATGCCCGAAGGGCTGTAGGCGCGAAGAACGCCAAGAAAGAAGTAAAGAAGATAGGTAATATTACACTGAGAATGGAGTAGCTAAAAGAACTGCTACTTGCTCTTCTGATAATTCTTCAATTTTCTCTAGGAGAAGTTGCTCGAGCATTTCTGCCTGCTTGGCTGGTATCATTGCTTGTAGTAAGAGGTCACGCACTGGTAACTCCACCGGGAATTTTGCTCGCAATCGAGAAACGAGTTGAGTTGCAATGAGGGAGTCGCCTCCTAATTCATAGAAGTTGTCATAAATACCAACTTGTGCAATTCCAAGAACTTCTTGCCAGATTTCGGCAATTTGTTTTTCTAACTCGTTAGTGGGAGCAATATAGGAATTACTGAGGTTAGGTCTGGAATAACGTGAGGATGAGTCTATTTGACTGGACGATTTTGAATCTGGTAGAGGGTCGAGTTTAAATGCGCGATAGCTCCGGGCTTTGATATCTACCGTAGAAACAAGAACCTGAGTTGCTTCTCCTAAAGAGAATATTCGTTTAAAGACTTCTATACTTTCTGTTTCAGTAATAGCCAATTCCATCCTGGACTGTCCAAGTTTTTTTTGTTCTTGGGTTACATTCAGGTGCAATTTGTCCCAATTTATGGAAATCCAAGGTAAACAATTAGTTTGATTATGTTTTTGAGTAAAGGTATCTATTAACTGGTTAACTCCTGAGTATAAAGATAACCCAAATCCACCCAAAATGGAAGATAGAGAAGAAAGAATGATACAAAAATCTAACTTCCTACTTTTCAAAACTTGTTCCAAGACAAAAATCCTGTGAAATTGAGAATCCAGAAGTGTTTCTAACTCTGTCTTACCAATTTCTGGAATCGAGCATAACATATTTTCGCGACTTATTCCAGTTGAATAGATCACCCCATGAATTTGACCAATCTTTTCAAGTGCTAAACAGGAGTGCATTTGTTCATAGTTAGTTGGATCTGCACGCACCACCAAAACTTCTGCACCCACAGCCTCTAATGATAGCAAGTTTTGGATTTTGCGACTTACCTCATCTTCTTGAGCATGAGTGTCTAGCCATTTCGAGTATTCATCCTTTCCGGGAAAACCGGAATCCTCGATAAATATGAGTTTTGCTTGTAGGGTTTTTGCCAGATATTCCGCTAGCACAACTCCAAGACTTTCCAGTCCGCCAGGAAATAGGTAGACACCCTGCTTCAAGAGTGGTATTTTTTCTTCAACTGCTGACTCTAAGCGCACAGGCTCAAACGTTTGTACCCAACGGTAGCGATCGCGATATGCAACAACCAAGTCAGACGACAAAGCCCTAAACTCACCTAAAATTTGGTCAATAATATGTCCTTTTCCTCCCTCCGCGCCCTTGGCGTCTTCTCTGGGAGACGCTGCGCGTTCGCGAAGCGTCTCCCAGAGAAGGCGGTTCGTTAAAACAACATCAATACTCCGACAAGTAATATTCGGATACTCTTGAGGAATAACCCTACACAACCCTAACACCGTTGCCTTCTCAGGGTCGAGAGTTTCATTACCATTGACTTCTTGGATTTGATTGGATACAACCCAAACTTGCAGGCGATCGCTAATTTTGCCCTTACCTAGAGCCTGCGTTAAAAACAGCAAACTGTTAAATTCTAAATACTTACCCAGTAGACTCGTCCCAAAAGTATTCAGACTCCATAAATGAGCAATGTGTTGCGGAGTCTTACCCAGTGCAATCAGTTCTTGGAACAACGCATCGTAGTCATCACGATTTTGGGGATGAATAGCATAAATTCCCTCACTCAATTTAGTAAACTGCTCTCCCACCTTCACCACAATCACATTTTTGCCATTCTGTTCCAGTCTGTTAACTAACTGCGAACCCACCCCACATTCATCAACAAACAGCAACCATTGCTCTTGTACAGATTCGTTTTGATTCGGGGAGGATGAATGAGGGAGCAAGGAGCGTTTCCATGAAGGAATATAGAACCAGTCAGCAATGTCTTGTTTTTTGTCCAATGTTACTGGCTTACCACTTGAAGAAGAAGATGGCGATTTTGCATCAATCCAGTATCTTTGTCGCTCAAAGGGGTAGGTAGGTAAAGGCAGACGATGACGCCGTTCGTGGGTATAAAATCCTGACCAATCTATTTCTACACCAGAAAGCCACAATCGACCTAATGTCTGTAACAAAAAGCTCACATCTGATTGTTGTTCTTGAGCATGAGCTAAAGAAGTCAGTACAATTTGTTTTGCATTACTCTTGAGATGCTGTGTTGTTAATGTGCTTAATGTCCGCCCCGGACCCACCTCAAGGAAAACACCTTCAAATTGCTCTAACAGTTGAGATATCCCGGAGGAGAATTTTACAGTTTGTCGCAGATGTTGACCCCAGTAATTGGGATTGGTTGCTTCATCATCTGTAATCCACGTACTAGTGACATTGGAAATGAAGCGAATACGCGGTGGGTTGAGCTTCACTTTTTTCATCGCTTGCACGAATGGTTCCAAGATTGGTTCCATCATCAGAGAATGAAACCCATGAGATGTGTGCAACAGCCGACATTCTATTCCTTGTGAAGATAATTGCTTTTGGAGGGTGGCGATCGCATCACTAGAACCGGAAACTACGCACGAAGATGGACTGTTGATTGCTGCTATTTGTACAGACACGCCCATATGTACATCCAAAAAGGATTGCACGTCTTTTTCCCCAAGTGGAATGGCAAGCATACTGCCAGTTGCCAACTGTTGCATGAGCTTACCCCTTTTGGCAACAACTGCCAAGGCATCTTCCAGGGAGAATACACCAGCAATTGTTGCTGCGACATATTCCCCAATGCTGTGACCGATCATCGCTTCTGGATGCACTCCCCATTCCATCCACAACTGGGTGAGGGCGTATTCGATGACAAATAATGCGCTTTGGGTAATTGCTGTTTGTTGTAGTTCTGAAAGTGCAGTTTCAAGAAGTTGTTCGTCTGGAAAGAGTATATGGCGGATGTCAAGATTGAGGAGGGGTTGAAGAATGTCAGCACAAATATCTACATATTTGCCAAATGTGGGTTCAACCGAGTACAGTTCCCGCCCCATATTCACATATTGCGTTCCTTGTCCGGAAAACATGAAGACGACTGGACGGTGACTGGGCTTGCAGTGATAAGTAAAAACACCTTGCACGTCTTGGGATGTCAGTATTTTGACTGCATCCTCAGAGTCATGGCAAACCACTATGCGGCGATGGTCGAAAGACCGACGACCCACTTGCAGAGTGTAAGCCACATCCGCTATGTTTAAATCAGGATATTGCAGGAAGTGAGTAGCTAAGGAAGCTGTGATAGTTTCTAGGGCTGTACTGGTTTTGGCTGATAGTAGTAACAACTGCCAAGAGCGTGAAGCACTCGACGGTTCAACTATTGGAGCTTCTTCCAAGATAACATGGGCATTAGTCCCTCCTATACCAAAAGAACTGACACCTGCTCTCTTAGGAATCCCGTTGGTTTCCCAGTCGGATAACTGAGTACTCAAGTAGAAGGGACTGTTGGCGAAATCTATTTGGGAATTGGGTTCCCTAAAGTGTAAACTGGGCGGTATTTGTTTATGTTTCAGTGCTTGTACTGTTTTGATTAACCCAGTAACACCAGCAGCTGTATTCAAATGTCCGACATTAGTCTTTACTGAACCAATGGCACAAAAGTTTTTTTTGTTTGTACTTGCACGAAAAGCTTGAGTAAGAGCTTTGATTTCAATAGGATCTCCTAAAGGAGTTCCAGTACCATGTGCTTCCACATATGTGATAGTCTCAGGTTCAACTCCAGCTAAAGCAAGCGCCTCTAAAATGACCTCCCTTTGACCGTCAACACTGGGGGCTGTGTAACCAACCTTCAAAGAGCCATCGTTATTGATAGCTGAACCTTTGATGACCGCATGAATAAAGTCGCCGTCTGCGACAGCATCCTCTAGTCGCTTTAGGACTACCACACCCAAACCACTGCCGAAAATAGTTCCCTTAGCTTCTGCATCGAAAGCTCGGCAATGTCCGTCAGGAGAATTAATTCCTCCTTCTTGATATCGATAACCAGTTTTTTGTGGCACTTTTATCGAAACGCCACCAGCCAGAGCAATATCACTTTCTCCATTCAGCAAACTTTGACAAGCCAAGTGGACTGCAACTAACGATGTGGAACAAGTAGTCTGAACATTGACACTTGGTCCTCTAAGATTTAACTTGTAAGAAACCTGCGTAGGCAGGTGGTCTTTATCATTTCCAATAGAAATTTGGAAGCTTTCGGCTGACTCTATCAACTTACGGTTAGGAAATAAATTAGAGAACAGGTAAGCACTAAAAGCAACGCCAGCAAAAAGACCTATTTGCCCAGTGTATCTTTCCGAGTCATAGCCAGCATTTTCTAGACCTGACCAAACACATTCTATGAAAAGCCGATGTTGTGGATCTGTGATTTCGGCTTCTCTAGGAGAAAAGCCGAAGAATGAAGCGTCAAATAACTCTATGTCTTCTATGACAGTTCCTGCTCTTACATACAGAGGGTCATTGCTCACTGTAGATTCTATTCCAGCAAATACTAATTCCTCATCCGTAAAAAAAGAAATAGATTCTACACCATCTTGGATGTTTTGCCAAAAACTATCAACGTTTTTCGCTCCAGGAAAACGACCCGCCATGCCAATGATAGCTATTTCATCTCGATCATTTAAGTTATTAACATCATTTAACATTTTCTACCAAACCTTAATAGACTAATACCAATTTGCATCCAGAACCGTAATAAGCGAAATTCTCATCCCCCCCTCCCCATTTTGACAGTTACGTTTTAAAACGCAGATTAGTCTATAGAGGTTTTCAACCGGGTGAAGTACAGATTTATCTGCGTTTATCTGCGTACATCAGCGGTTTCTAAACTCTTAAATATACCTCACTGAATTGAAAACCGCTATAACTTTCCACTGGCTTTTAAAAAATCAGAAATTGCAATTTCAGAAGCAATTTGAATCTGGTCGTTTAAAACTGCGTCAATATCTTCTTCAGTAGTTAACGGGTTTGCAATCACAGCACGCAGAGCAATGATAGGAACTTCTTTACCAAATTTGGTAGTTGTTTTTGTTGTCCGTGAGATAAAAGTACGACCTATTTGGCGCTGGACTTTCTGGAGGCGTTCATTAAATTGATCGATAAGTTGATTATCAATTTCAGTCAACTGCTTTTTGACAGCTAGCTCTCTCAATTGCCCTGGAATGTAGCGATAGAGAAGCAGGTTAGTATCAGGTTCTGCTAACAACTCAAACTCAGGCATAGTACAGATACGATCTGCCATATATTGAGTTTTCCGAATTCCTTCATCAATCAAAAATTCATATCCCTTAAGTCCGATCAGATTTAACCCAGCATGTAAAAATAAAGCCATACCTGGTCGAGAACCTTCTAAAGCACGTTTACCTAAATCAAATGACCCCTTACGCATGGTGTAGCTGGCTTGCTTTTCGATAGCTTTCGCTATATGTGGATCGCGGAAAAAAACCAGACCAATGCCGATTGGCAGGTATAGTTGTTTATGTCCGTCAATGGTCACAGAATCAGCCCGTTCCATACCAGCAAGCTTGTGGCGATGTTGTTCCGAAAAAATGAGTGGTCCACCCCAAGCAGCATCTACGTGAAAATGAACATTTGCTTCTTGTGCAATCTCTGCAATTTCTGCAAGGGAATCCACCCCACCTGAGTCTGTGGTGCCAGCAACGCCTACAATAGCAATGATAAGTAGGTTTTGGGCGCGACACTCCGCAACAGCTTGGCGCAGCGCCTGTATATTAACTCGATTGTTACACTCTGTGGGGACTCTAATCAAACGATGTGTACCAATGCCCATCAAATCTGCTGCTTTATCAAAAGAGAAATGCATCAACTCAGAGCCAATAATCGCTGCTCCTTTGTAGCCGTAGAAATCTAGGGCTGCGGCTAAACCTTCTTTTTCTACACCCAGAAACTCATCTTTCGGTCCCAAAGAAGCATTTCGGGCACACCAAACCGCCGTGATATTTGCCACCGTTCCGCCAGAAACCAAGATGCCCAGTGTACTTAGATTGTTTTGAATATGCTGAGCGTAGAAATTATCGTCCAAGTTGTAAATCAGTCGATGCAACATCGCCAAAGCTTCACGTTCACAGAAGCTTAGGGCTTTAGCTGTCTCTATTTTGACGGCGTTTTGGTTCATTGCCGTCATGAGTTTGGCAATAGGGCGCACAAAACAGGGAAGCGCCGAGGTCATGTGACCGATAAATTGTGGCGAAGATGTGTGTATTGAATGAGCAACAACATTGTTACCCAGGTATTTGAGATAGCTTTCAACATTAGCAGGTTTAACAGGTATTTGACTCTCACAAAACTTCCCTAATAAGGAGTCTAAATCAATGTTGGTGTTAGCATCAAGTGTCGTTAAAAAATCTTGAGAAAACTTATGAGTTATTCCATCTATGTGTTCCTCAAGAAATGTTGCTTGAGTAGATGAAGCAAATAGTTGGTTCACTTGTTCTTTAATGTCATAATGCAATGCTTGCTCAGTCTCAAAAAGGTAGTTTTGGTTTGGCATTTCTTGTTTGCTTAATGTCATTTTATATTCTTTACGACTTGGGCACGTTCTAGGAATTATTGGCGAACAGGGGCGTTTTTCAATTGGGTGCCATACATTAAGGATTTAAGGAACCGCAGATGAACACAGATGAACGCAGATAAAATTGTATGTGATTTGGATGAGAGCGGTTCAATAAATTAAGCTTTCTGGCAATTTTTGTGTAAGTCCTTTGATACAGTCACCTTATTGAGATGAAATACCTTTTTGTCCTGCTCGATGTTCTTTCCTGGCTTGTTTGCGGCGCTGTACTGAAGTTGTCCTACTTTCCGGACGATGAGAATGTTGTGTAAAAGACTGTTGTTCGCTTGATTCTTGACCAAGATATTTAGCTAGGCGACCTATCGTTGGATATTGAAACATTTCAACCAAAGGAAAATCTCGCTGAAATATTTTTTGCAATTTGCTATGAACCTGAACCAAGAGCAATGAATGTCCGCCGAGTTCAAAGAAATTATCATGGATTCCTACATCCTCGACATGAAGTACTTCTTGCCAAATATTAGCAATAGCTTTTTCTACTTCGGTTTGGGGAGGCTGATAAACAGCTTCTAATTCGGGACGTGCTGTATCAGGTGCAGGCAATGCTTTGCGATCCACCTTACCATTAGGTGTGAGCGGTAGTGCTTCCAGCATGACAAAAGCTGCTGGCACCATGTAATTAGGCAACTTCGACTCCAGAAAGTCTCGCAGTTCAGTCATTGTCAATGTTTGCTGTGACTGAGGAACAACATAAGCGATCAAACATTGAGAATCGGCTGAATACTCCCGAACAGCCACAAGATCACCGATCTTCTCCTCTTCTTTCTTCTCCTCCTCTTCCTTCGTGTACTTCGCGCCTTCGTGGTTCATTAAAATAGGTAAATTTAGACCGATTCGGGAATACTCCCGAACCGCAACTACAGTTTCTCGAACTTTGGGGTGTTTGCTGATGGCTGCTTCAATTTCTCCAAGTTCAATGCGGAAACCACGAATTTTTACCTGGTAGTCGATACGTCCTAAGTATTCAATCTCTCCATTTGGCAGATAACGTGCTAGATCTCCTGTTTTGTAGAGGCGATTCCATTTTGAATTTTCAAAGGGATTGGGGATGAATTTTTCTGCTGTCAGTTCTGGGCGGTTTAAGTAGCCACGTGCTAGTCCATCTCCACCGATGTGCAGTTCTCCTGGTACACCAACAGGAACAGGTTGTCTGTTTACATCCAGTAGATAAATTTGCGTATTGGCTAGAGGACGACCAATTAAAACGCGATCGGGCAAAGGTGCATCAGGACTGAGACTATAGCAAGTGACATCAGCAGATACTTCCGACGAACCGTAAAGGTTTAACAAGGTGCTATCTGGCAAACTCTGCCGAAATTGTTGTAGCAGATCGATTGAGAGTGCTTCACCACTGCTGACCCAGAGCTTCAATTGAGGTAGCTGCAACTCCATGTCACTAGTAGCCAATAGTACACGCAATAAGGAGGGAACAAGTACTAAGCGTGTGACATTGTTGCTAGCAAGGGTGGCAACAAACTCTTGCGGGTCTTTGAGGACACTGTCGGGCACAATCACTGTGGGCACCCCTTGAAGTAAAGGTCCAAAAATTTCCCACACTGAATCCACAAAATTTAAGGATGTTTTCTGGCAACAAATTTCTCTCTGCACGAAA
>JADQBA010000239.1 GCA_016903675.1 Stigonema ocellatum SAG 48.90 = DSM 106950
TGCTGAGTCAGCAGCACTGGCACTTGAGAATCCGATAATATGAAAGCTAAACGTTCTTGCGGATAAGCAGGATCTAGCGGTACATAAGCACCACCCGCTTTGAGGATGCCTAACAACCCGATGACCATAGAGAGCGATCGCTCCACACAAATCCCCACCAATACCTCTGATCCCACACCCACACATCGCAAGTAGTGCGCCAGTTGATTTGCCTTTGCGTTGAGTTCAAAATAGGTCAACTGTTGGTCTTCAAACACCACCGCCACAGCATCGGGTGTGCGTTTTACTTGATCCTCAAACAACTGATGGATGCATTGCTGTTGAGGATACTCAACCGAGGTATCATTCCACTCCACCAGTAGAGTCTGCCGCTCTAGCTCTGTCAACAGTGGTAACTCCGACAGGCGCTGCTGTGGATTAGCAACAATCCCTGAGAGCAACGTTTGCAAATGTCCAGCCATCCGGCTTACAGTGCTTTGCTCGAATAAGTCAGTATTGTACTCCAGAGTGCCAACGAGTCCGTGTGCGGTTTGTCTCATGTACAGGGTTAAATCATACTTGGCAGTGCCACTGTCGTTTTCTATGGGACTTACAGTCAAACCTGGTAATTCTAACACCGACATTGGTGCATTCTGAAGCACAAACATCACTTGAAATAGTGGCGTGTGGCTCAAGTCTCGCTGTGGTTGCAGTTTTTCTACCAGCTGCTCAAAAGGCAAATCTTGGTGAGCGTAGGCTCCCAATGCCATTTCCCGCACACGAGTTAGTAGTTCCTCAAAGGTAGGATTACCTGCCAAGTTAGTTCGTAGTACCAAGGTATTGACAAAAAATCCAATTAACCCTTCTATCTCTGACCGGTTGCGGTTGGCGATGGGTGAACCCACCACAATATCTTCTTGCCCTGTGTAACGCCCAAGCAAAGTCTGGAAAGCTGCTAGCAGAGTCATAAATAAAGTACTTCCCTGCTGTTGACTTAATTTATTAATAGCTACGGATAGTTCTTGAGATAGCTTGAATGAATAGGTAGCACCCGCAAAGGTCACAACGGCGGGTCGCCCATGGTCAGTCGGTAACTCCAGTACTGATGGTGCGCCTTCTAACTGCTTGCACCAGTAAGATATCTGGGATTGTAATACCTCTGTTTGTAACCATTGTCGTTGCCAAGCCGCGAAATCTACGTATTGAATTGGTAGTTCAGCTAACGGTGACGGTTGCTCGGTACAAAAGGCTTGATAAAGTGCGACAAACTCACGCACCAGTACGCCTTTTGACCAACCGTCAGAGGCAATGTGGTGCATTGTCAGTAGTACAATGTGCTCTTGTTCACTAAGGCGCAATAGTTTCACTCGCAGCACAAGGTCGCAACTGAGGTCAAAGGGTCGTTGTGCTTCAAAGTATGCCAGTTGTCTGACTTCGGCTTGTTGTTGATTTGAAGGTAATTCACTGATGTCAAATACGGGCAACAGTAGTGGTGTTGCTTTGGAGATGACTGCCACGGGTTGCCCTTCTATTGTTTTGAAATTGGTTCTTAGGGCTTCATGGCGGCGTAACATTTCATTGAAACTCTCTTGTAATGCTCCCAGGTTCAATTGTCCCTGTAGGCGAACAGCAGTAGGAATATTGTAGAAGGGGCTGTTTGGTTCTAACTGGTTGAGGAACCATAACCGCTGCTGGGCAAAGGATAAGGATAGGTTTTTTTCTCGTGGAACAGGTAGAATAGGCTGGAGAGAACTTGAGGCAAGATTACCCTGACGCAGAAATGCTACAATTTCTGCTTTGCGCTCTGTTAGCTGATTTCTCAGATCTGGTGTTAGCGCATTTTTAGGGGCATTGCAACGCAGGCGCTCACCTTCTACCCAGAGATTGATATCTAGAGTCTCAAGATAAGTCAAAAATTCATCCGTAGTTTTCATAACTCAATTTCCTCTCGGTCGCCCACCGTCTTCATAGGAAGAGTCTGTCGCTGTTGCATTTTACAAATCCTTTCGATCCGCTCAACAAGGCTAGCTACTGTAGGATCTTCAAAAAGGCTTCGCAGAGGCAATTCCACCATGAAGGCATTGCGCAACCGAGATATGACTTGGGTAGCTAGCAGAGAATGTCCACCAATATCAAAGAAGTTATCGTGGATACCTACTTGTTCTCGCCCTAATACCTGACTCCAGATGCCCACAACTACCTCCTCTGTAGGCGTGCGGGGTGGAACAAAGCCAACGTCAAGATTGCTGGTCAATGTATTTGGTGCAGGGAGTGCCCGACGGTCTATTTTGCCACTAGGGGACAACGGCAGTGCCTCCAACAGTACCAAAGCAGAAGGCATCATGTATTCTGGTAATTTTTTCCTTAAAAAATTCCGTAGCTGCGGTATCAATTCACTACTTATTGCTAAATCTTGAGTCTTGATTTGTGAGTTTGAATTTCCATGCAGCCGTCGGCATTCGGTACTAGGAACAACATAGGCTACCAACTGCTTCTCACCTGGGCTATCTTCTCTAAGCAAAACGACAGTTTCCTTCACATCCGTATGCTGAGCCAATAGCATCTCAATTTCTCCAAGCTCGATTCGGAAGCCGCGAATCTTCACTTGGTGGTCAATTCGTCCAAGAAACTCTATGTTGCCATCGGATAGATAACGCGCCGAGTCTCCTGTTTTGTATAGCCGTGACCCAAATTCATCACTAAAGGGGTTGGGGATGAACCTCTGACTGGTTAATTCTGGGTGGTTAAGATAGCCTCGTGCCAGACTATCTCCTCCAATGTAAAGCTCACCAGAGACACCGATTGGCACAGGTTGCAAATGATTGTCGAGAATGTAGACCTGAGTATTACCAAGTGGGCGACCTAAGGGCACTATGTCAGATTTATCGCCGATAGTCTCATCCTTGAGCATGAAGGTTAAAACGCCAACAGTTGCCTCTGATGGTCCATAGTGGTTGAGGATTTGGCAGTCTGCTGTGTACTGCCGGAGTTTCTTTATTAACTTCCAACTCAGCGCCTCACCGCCCAGAATTAAGCGTCCCCTAGGCAGAATCTTCTCCGGATGGGAAGCACTCAACAGAGCATTTAAGTGAGAAGGAACAATTTTGAGACAATCAATGGGATGGATTTCGCAGTAATCTGCCAAAGCCTCTGGACTGGTTGCCCGCTCCTGTGAGATTACGTGAAGACATCCACCTGTACACAAGGCTGGGAAAATTGCGGTGTTGCCCAGATCGGCTGCAAAAGTGGAAACAGTTGCAAAGCTAGCATCAGCAGGCAGATCTAGTTTTTCTAGAATACTGTGTAAGTAGTTGAGAAGTTGCTGATGCTCAACAGCCACTCCCTTGGGCTGACCTGTTGAGCCTGAGGTGTAAACTACATACACCAAATTCTCTGGAGTTGCTTGCGAGAGAAGATTCTCATCTGGCTGCTGAGCGATCGCATTCCAGTCAGTGTCTAGACAAACTATCGGCACTTCCTGGTGAGAGAACAGCCCTGCTAAGTGCTGTTGGGTCAAGATGATTGAAGAATTAGCATCTTGCAACATGAAAGCTAGACGCTCAGTTGGGAGTAGAGGGTCTAAGGCAAGGTAGGCTCCACCTGCCTTGAGAATTCCCAAAAAACCAACTATCATTTCAAGGGAGCGTTCGACGCACAGTCCAACAATTGTTTCAGAACCAACACCTAGGGTTTGTAGGTGGTGTGCGATTTGATTGGCACGAGCATTCAGCTGGGCGTAGGTCAGTTGCTGGTCTTCAAAGACAACAGCAGGATGCTCCGGAGTACGTGCTACCTGCTGCTCAAATAACTGATGAATGCACTGGTGTTTGTTGTACTTTGTTTGGGTGTTGTTGAACTCGACTAGCAGTTGCTGGCGTTCACTTGGACTGAGGATTTCTAGTTGGGCAATATTGTTTGTTGGATTGTTAATTGCACTAATTAACAAAGTTTGAAACTCTGCTGCCAAGCGTTCGATATCTTCTAGGTCAAATAAGTTGGCATCGTAGTGGAACTCTGCTGTTAGGGAATCATCCCACTGTAGGCAGGAGAGTTTCACTTTGAATCGGTCAATGCAAGCACACTGCTTGTAAATCGAAAATGATACCTCATCAACTAAGTATTTATTTGGCTGTGATGTAAAGTCGAATGCAAAGGGTAAAAATGATAATTCTTGACTATTCCCATCCCCACTGGCAATGTCTTCCCAGTTAAAAGACTCCTGCCATTGGTAGACATCCGTTATTGTTTTGTCTAATTGCTTCAATATTTCAGAAAATTTAGAGCTTTCATCTAGATAAGCGCGAACAGGTATATATTTGGCTAGTAATCCAAGTGCAGGCTTTAATTCCTCATAATTTCTCCCGTCACAGCACATAGCGATCGCCATCTCGGATTGTCTTGTGAGACGCCAGAGTAATGTCTGCCAGCAAGCCATTAAAATGGTCGAAACACTAGTAGCCTTCGCATATGCCAATGCTTCGAGATTCGTTATAGTATCATAATTAACTTTAAAACTAATAAATTTAGGTTTAAATATTGATTGTTCAACTGATGCTTTTTCACTAGGTAGCTTACTTATGACCAAACTAGAGATGTTTTGTTTGCGCCAATACTCTCTTGACGTTGCTGCATCTTCTCCTTCAAATAATTCATTTTGCCATGCAGCGATATCTGCATATTGTAAAGCTTCGTCAGGGAGTTCTTTTTGATGCAAGCAGGCAGTGTAAGCCTCACTAATTTCACGGACAAGATTATGGATTGATACCGTATCTGCACAAATAGCAGGTAAAGCAATAAATAAAATATTTTTTTGAGGTGATAGACTAACTAAACCAATATCTAAAACAGAACCATTCTGCCAATCAAAAATTAGTTGATGATGTTTTTGAAACAATTTTTCGCTTTCTGCTAATTGTTTCTCTAATTCTAGAGTACTTAAATCATAGGAATTAATAGATAAAAAACTATTTTCATTGATAACCTGTAACGGAATAGTCATTTCCTTTAATGCTCGAAAGTTAGTGCGAAGAATTTCGTGCCGAGCAATAATCTTTTCTAAAGCTTTTTTTAGAATTGAATATTTGACATCTCCCTCAATTAAAACCGCACACTGAACCCGATAAGGTTGGCGATCGCCTTCTTGCTGCAACAACCACAAATGCTTTTGTTGAGGTGAAATTTGAAAACCTTCTATATAATAATTTTGCATTTTTCCCAACCACTCCCTAATTTTCTTGACTCCAATATGCTTCTGCCATTCCCACCAAAACTTTTCGTTGTCCTACAAATGGCTTACGTCCATGAGCAGTTAACATATTGTCCAGCATCAAAATATCGCCTTCTTGCCAGGAAAATGTCACTGCCGACTGTTGGTATATTTCGTTAATTTCTTCTATTATAGATGATTCAATCTTTGAACCGTCTCCATAATAAACGTTGCGTGGCAAATCTTCTTCTTTAACTGCTGACAGTAGAGACTCGCGAACTTCTGATTTTAAGCTAGACACATGGAACAAATGTGCCTGATTGAACCATACCATGTCATTGGTTTTCGGATGGGTGGCAATAGCTTGACATACCTGACTGGTTCTCAAATGATTTCCGTCCTTCCACTCAAACTTAATGCCAGCACTACGGCAATAACTCTCAACCTCTGATTTGTTAGCGGTCTGAAATACGTTTTCCCATTCTAGATCAATTCCTTGCCCGTAGTTTCGGACATACATGACTTTTTTTTGAATGAATTGCTCTTTAATCTTGGAGTCAATACGTTGAAAAACTTTTCGACTATCAGCTATCGGTGTTTCTCCGCCCTGTTCTGCCGCTTCTAGACAAAAGAACCAAATCTTCATTGGCCAGTTGCGGGAGTAAGCCATTTCGTTGTGTAAAGGAATTGATTGATCGGCTGGATATTCAGTTGATGTATATATCTTACCACTAACTTGGCTACGCGGAGTTGAACGATAAGAATATTCAATTAATTCTTTAGAAATAGATTGAATAAAATGCTCAAAAGCTCCGGGATCGCGAGGATTAAAATTGCGGAATAGGATACCTCCATACTGCAATAACTTAGTTCCCAGCCATTCATGATTGCTAGCTGACCAAGTAGCCAATTTTATGCCATCGACAGCAGGTTTAATGACTAAAGGCAGACTTTGTCCCGGTTGAATCAATTCAGTATCGATTAGTTTTTCTGGGGATACACTTATTGTTTTTCGCTTATCTTTTAAATTCATTGTAGTATTCCTTGTCATTCGACATATACCATTTTTTTATAAGAAAGACAATGACTATTGTTCAATACCAGTAATAGCTTTACGCTTAACCTGTCCTAATTGATGACGACGCGCTTGTTTCAACTCTTGGTCTTTGAGTATTTGCTGTTGTTTTTCAGCCTCTTTCAGAATTTCTACCAAATGGGTCAGCTTAATATCAGGCTGTTCAAAAACTGTGGCTAAAAGGATTTCAAATAATCCTACCATTTGAGCGATAGTAGTAGCATTAAACAAATCCGTTTTGTATTCAAAAAAACCTTTAAGTCCTTCTGGTGTTTCGGAAAGCTCAAGCTTTAAATCATGCCGTACCATAGTACTTTGAACCTCTAAAAAACTAAGCTTGAGTCCTAAAAGTTCAAGGGCTGACATCGGGGCGTTTTGGAGGACGAACCATACCTGAAATAGAGGCGTGTGATTGAGGTTGCGTTCTAGCTGTAGTTCTGCTACCAACTTCTCGAAAGGCAAGTCTTGGTGGGTGTATGCCCCTAAAGCGACTTCTCGCACCAGCTGCAACAACTCAATAAAACTGGGGTTATTTGAGATATCTGTACGTAATACTAAGGTATTGACAAAAAAGCCAATAAGTCCTTCAATTTCACGGCGGTTGCGGTTAGCGATAGGATAACCTACAAGGATATCTTCTTGACCTGTGTAACAGTAGAGCAGCGTGTTGAAAGCTGCTAGCAAGGTCATAAAGAGGGTAACTCCTTGCTGCTGGCTCAGGGATTCGAGAGACTGAGACAGGGTAGGAGAGAGTGCGAAAGCGTACTTTGTGCCTTTGGAAGTTTGCAACGTAGATCGCGGTCTATCTGTCGGTAGCTCTAGCACTGTTTTAGCGCCTTCCAACTGCTGTTTCCAGTAATTTAGTTGAGAAGAGAACACCTCGCCTTGCAACCACTGCTGCTGCCACACGGCAAAATCTGCGTACTGGATAAACAACTCTGGTAGCGGTGAGGGCTTACCAGTGGCAAACGCTTCATAAAGCGCTGACATCTCCCGGATAAACACCCCTGCCGACCAAGCATCAAAGATAATATGATGTATTGTCACCAGCAGAATGTGTTCCTCGATGCCGAGACGTAACAGTGTGAGCCGCATCAAGGGTGCCTGTGTTAGGTCGAACGGTTGTTGGGCATCTGCTCGTCCCTGGCGTTGCACCTCAGTCTCACGCTCAGTTGGCGGCAAATCCTGTAGATCCACTAATGGTAGGGGCATCATCAGTTCTGAAGAAATCCTTTGAACTGCTTGCCCCTCCACAACCGCAAAGCACGTCCGCAAGACTTCATGTCGCCGCACAATTTCGTTAATGCTCTTCTCTAGCGCCGCCACGTTGAGCGCCCCTTGCAGTAACACGGCACTAGAGCCATTGTAGGCGGCTGAGTTTTGATCTAACTGATGGAGGAACCACAATCGCTGTTGACCGAAGGACACAGGCAAGTTTCTATCCCGTGGAACGCGCTCAATCGGTAAAGCTTGCAGTCCCGGCTGTGTGAGACGGGCTGTTTCTATGCTTTTAGCTAAGCCAGCTATGGTAGGCGCTTCAAATAAGTAACGCACGGGTAGTTCAAGCTGCAAGGTATCGCGCACGCGGGACATGACTTGGGTGGCAAGTAAGGAATGTCCACCCAGTGCAAAAAAGTTGTCGTGAATTCCTAGTTGGGAGACACCAAGAATCTGCTTCCAAACTGCACTTAGGACTTCTTCACCAAGATTACGCGGTGCTACGGCTGCTTCCAAATCTGGTCTAGCTTTGTCAGGGGTTAGCAAGGCACGACGATCCACCTTACCATTAGGTGTGAGCGGTAGTGCTTCCAGCATGACAAAAGCTGCTGGCACCATGTAGTTTGGCAGCTTCGATTCCAGAAAGTCCCGCAGTTCAGTCATTGTCAGTGTTTGCTGTGACTGAGGAACAACATAAGCGACCAAACGTTGAGAATCTGTTGAATCTTCAACAACGACAACTATAGTTTCTCCAACTTTGGGATGTTGGCTGATGGCTGCTTCAATTTCTCCCAGTTCAATGCGGAAACCACGAATTTTTACCTGGTAGTCGATACGTCCTAAGTATTCAATCTCTCCATTTGGTAGATAACGTGCTAGGTCTCCTGTTTTGTAGAGGCGATTCCATTTTGAATTTTCAAAGGGATTGGGGATGAATTTTTCTGCTGTGAGTTCCGGGCGGTTTAAGTAGCCACGTGCTAGTCCATCCCCACCTATGTGCAGTTCTCCTGGGACACCAACAGGAACAGGTTGTCTGTTTGCATCCAGTAGATAAATTTGCGTATTGGCTAGAGGACGACCAATTAAAACGCGCTCGGGCAAAGGTGTATCAGGACTGAGACTATAGCAAGTGACATCAGCAGATACTTCCGACGAACCATAAAGGTTTAACAAGGTGCTATCTGGCAAACTCTGCCGAAATTGTTGTAGCAGATCAATTGAGAGTGCTTCACCACTGCTGACCCAGAGCTTCAATTGAGGTAGCTGCAACTCCATGTCACTAGTAGCCAATAGTACACGCAATAAGGAGGGAACAAGTACTAAGCGTGTGACATTGTTGCTAGCAAGGGTGGCGACAAACTCTTGCGGGTCTTTGAGGACACTGTCGGGCACAATCACTGTGGGCACCCCTTGAAGTAAAGGTCCAAAAATTTCCCACACTGAATCCACAAAATTTAAGGATGTTTTCTGGCAACAAATTTCTCTCTGCACGAAA
>JADQBA010000261.1 GCA_016903675.1 Stigonema ocellatum SAG 48.90 = DSM 106950
ACTGCAAAATTTGACGGCAGAGTTCGCTACCAATTGACCCACCTGCACCTGTAATCAGGACTTTCTTGCCTTTGATAAATTGGGCAACTCGCTCAATGTCTGTTTGTACGGGTTCGCGTCTTAGCAAATCTTCAATCCGTATATCATCCGGAACCTTCAACTGCCGCACGGGATGAGCGAGGATTTCATGTATTCCTGGTATTGTGGTAGTTGGAATTCCAATTGCTTTGCATATATCGACAATTTCCCCAATAACTCCTTTTGCTACCGTAGGCATGGCAATGATCACTTTCTGGATCTGGAGAGATTTCACAACATTAGCAATTTGGTGGCGATCGCCTACTACAGGAATACCCTGAATGCATCCATGTATTTTGCGCTTATCGTCATCAACGAAGGCGACAGGTTGACAACCCAGTTGGGGATTTCTTTGCATTTCTTGTACTAAGGAAACCCCTGCAATACCAGCACCAACTACCAATACCCGCTCCTGGTTTGGGTTAATGAACAAATTGCGGTTTCTTAGCTTCAGCAATTCATTTAATAAAATCTCGGTCGATTTTTGTACAAGCAAGTGAGACAACGTGAATAAGAGATTCATACCTTTCAAAACTCCGGTTGTAAGTGAAGTATGTAGATTGGGGAAAAATTGTATAGACCATTGACTGTTGACTGTCAACGACCCTCATCTCTAGATTGTGCAATGAATATGTGTTTTACCTTACCGTGCTATAATATTGCTGGTCACACAGTAGTTGCGATTTAAGTGGTCATAGTTAAAAATCGATGTTCTGTATTACAGATTGTTACCATTTTGATGAATGGCAGATTTTTACTAAATTGAAGTTAATAAAAAGTTGCGATTGTAGGGGAGGAAGGTATTCTATAACCTGTCTAGGATTTCTGCTCTTGTGGCAGACTTTGACGCTCTCCTGACTAGAAGTTGGGAGATTATCGGCTCATGGACTTGCTTTAAAACTGTGTTTGTTTATGGCAGTTCCTGAACCAATTTAACGTCACCTGACGTGGGTGGTTTCACCTAAGTACTAATATAGCAACACCAATAGTGTTCATTGTTAAGATTCAAACAACTTTTCTGTGTACGGGAGGGCAAATAAAAAAGAAATTATGAGCAAGGCTGAGCCTCACTCATATTTTTGGGGGTTTGGGATTTTATTGTATACGATTATACCGTTAACACCAAAGAGTTGACTCAGTGTTTACATCTGACTCCCGAGTTATACCAATTCGTAATTCGTAATTCGTAATTAATAAATTCAGGTTTCATTACTTGTTTTCGGGTCTGAATCTGTTGCCAGAGAATTGGTGTATATCTCAATACGGTTCAGTTAAGGGTTGTTGGCAAGAATTTAAAACGTGTACAGCAATCCTAAATGATTTACAAACACCTGTTTTTTGTCTCCCTTGTCCCCTTTGTTCGGATCTCAAATAGGATTGCTATACAATGCCCCGTGTTCTGCATTGCCGTCCTGATAACGGTTTTGGTCTTATCTGAACCGTATTGCGTTATATCTCTAAATATATATATGTATATTGGTTTCCAAATAGGAGACTATACAAGATATATGTAAAGTTTAGAAATAAAATCTATACCTTGACTTTATGGAAAAACATTACATAATTTAGTAGTAACGAACTATTGGTCGTATGCTAAAGAAGCGCTTTGGAAGTATTCTTTCACAGACAGCTTTGACATCAGGGCTATTTCATTCTAGACATAACCCGCCCAGAACTGAAGTTCTGGGCTAATAGCCCAAGTCCGTTAAAACGGACTAAATTCATAATTAATAGTCGGCTTTAGCCGAGTTTTGCTATGAGCCTTAGAATAAATTCGCGCCTCGGATTAAATGAGAATGAAATAGCCCTGGCTTTGACATACTTTTATTAAAAGGCTTGAAGCCTACTAGCAACTGTACGGGCGCAATGTCTTGCGCCCGTACAACCCTTACAAATAGTATGTTTCATTAATTAGGAGGGATTTGTGGTAGTGCTGCTCAATGTCAAGCACTAAAGTGCTTACTACGAACTTTTTCAACACAATTACCTTTGCGGAGTGCAGGTGTAATCTACCCATAAATGTGAGGAGAAGATGAAAAAGCTATGGAAATTTCTGCTGGCTGGTTCAGCAGTTTTTTGCACAATCCTAGTTGTCAGTGCTGCTGCTGTTGCAGGAGAAACACCAGCCCCTTCAGAAATAACAGAACCGCTGCGAGCAAGTCCACAAGGAAAAGTTGAGAATGCTACCCAAGATGACCAAATGGCGCAAGTGAACTCCGTGTCCGCGCTGTCTGACGTGCAACCCACAGACTGGGCATTCCAAGCGTTGCAATCACTGGTAGAGCGCTATGGTTGTATTGCTGGGTATCCCAATGGTACTTACCGAGGTAATCGTGCCATGACGCGATATGAGTTCGCAGCAGGGTTGAATGCTTGTCTCAACAGGGTTAACGAATTAATTGCCACCGCTACATCTGAGGTGGTAAATAAAGACGATCTAGCGACACTGCAAAAACTGCAAGAACAATATTCAGCAGAACTGACGGCACTGCGCGGTCGTGTAGATGTAGTGGAAGCTAAGACTGCTGAGTTAGAAGCACATCAGTTTTCCACCACCACCAAACTCGTGGGTGAAGCAATCTTCGCCGTGACTGATGTTTTTGGAAGTAGAGCAGGTGACAGAAACGGTGCTGTTTTTCAAGATAGAGTACGTTTAGACTTACAAACCAGCTTCACTGGTCAAGACACGTTACATACCCGTCTCGCCACTGGTAATGGCGGTAATACAAGAAGATTTGACCTAGGGACGGCTGTATTTAATGGCAGAACCACCTCTGAAGGCATTCAAACCTTTAACATTACCGGGAATGGAGAGACAAATAACAATAATAGTGTTTCAGTAGATTGGTTGGCGTATTTCGTCCCCATCGGACCAACCCGACTTTACATTGCAGGCTATGGAGGAATTCAGAGCGATTACGTTCCTACCATTAACCCTTACTTTGAGGACACTGACGGTGGTAACGGTGCTTTGTCTAGTTTTGCCTCTGAAAGTCCTATCTATCGTATCGGTGGTGGATCTGGTGCAGGAATTAACATCAACTTTGGTAAGGGTGGTGGTATCCTTCAACAAAGTTCGATAACTTTGGGTTACTTGGCATCTTCGCCTAATAACCCAAGCCTAGGATCGGGTCTATTCAATGGCAATTATGCAGCTTTAGGACAGTTCAATATTAATCTTGGCGATCGCTTGGAATTAGCTGCAACCTACGTCCACGGATACCATAGTGCAGGTAGTGCTTTATTTGACGCAGGCGGAATCGTAGATAGCAACGTTGGTGTAGTGGGTACTGCACAAGCTAACACTCTAGCTAATGCCTCTTCAAGTAACTCCTATGGTTTAGAGGCAGCATTTAGAGCCAATCAAAAACTCTCCATCAGTGGATTTTTCTCTTATCACAACATTGTCGGTGAAACTGGTAATAATCGTAACTTTGAAGCCTGGAGTTACGGGGCTGGCGTAGCTTTACCTGACTTTGGCAAAAAGGGTAACGTTTTGGGTCTTTTTGCTGGTGCAGAACCCTATGCCCGTGGTCGAGTCAGAGGAGCTAATGATATCCCATTACATGTAGAAGGGTTCTATAAGTATCGTGTGAGCGACAACATATCTATCACTCCTGGTGTGATTTGGTTGAACGCTCCTGGTCAAAATAGCGACAATAAAGATGCGTTCATCGGTACCCTCAGAACGACGTTTACCTTTTAGCTTGATCGGACAGAAGCCTCTCATATCAGGTTCGGTTGGGTCCCCAGCCCGCACCCTCTGGGTTAGCCCGACCCAGGGGACTGGCGTTTTTTGAACGAAACCCAACCTACTAGTCCACCACAGGAACGAAAGCCGAGTAATTTCTTAGTTCGTAGTTGCGCTTTAGCGCATAGAAACCGCGATTTTATGCGCTAAAGCGCAACTACAAACCCATCAAAGTTGACTTGACAGACTACTACATTGATAAATCTTATTATAAGTAATCACCTGAACTTGATATCACTTACCACTTCGAGAAGTGACGAGATAAATGTCCGAACAAATTAGTATGCATAACATCGAAACTATTCTTGGACTACTCTTGGTTGTCGCCCTCCTCGCAGTAGTTGCCGAAAGGCTGGTGGTTCCTTACCCGATTCTGCTTGTTCTGGGTGGGCTGGTTCTTGGCTTCATACCTGGTCTTCCCAATGTGGAAATCAACCCAGAACTGGTCTTTCTGGTCTTCTTGCCACCGCTAGTTACCTCGGCGGCGTGGTACATTCCTTGGAGAGATTTCCGCGCTAATCTCAGACCGATTTTACTGCTATCTACTGGTCTTGTGCTGGTGACCACATCTGCTGTGGCTGTGGTGGCACATGCAGTGATTAGCGGAGTCACTTGGCCTGCTGCTTTTGTGTTAGGAGCGATCGTTTCACCCACTGACGCGGTGGCATCCACTACCATTTTCCAGCGACTCCGTGTTCCGCGACGCATTGTGACTGTCTTGGAAAGCGAGAGTCTCGTGAATGACGCCACGGGTTTGGTTGCGTACCGTTTCGCCGTAGCGGCTGTGGTGACAGGCGTGTTTTCAATGTGGGAAGCCAGTCTACGGTTCTTCCTAGTAGGAATTGGTGGGGTGATCATCGGGTTGGCGCTGGGATGGATAATCGCCTGGATACATGGTCGTCTAGATGATCCGTCTGTGGAGATTACGATTACAGTCTTGATGTCTTATGTATCTTACCTATTAGCTGAACGTTTTGGCGTATCGGGTGTGCTGGCGGCAATGACCATTGGCATGTACCACCGTTGGCAAAGCCCTGATCTGCTTTCAGCCAGAACTCGTATAGCGGCGATCGCAGTTTGGGACATCATCGTCTTTGTTTTAAATGGTCTCATCTTTATTCTCATTGGTCTTCAGCTACCGAGGATACTCAACGCGATCTCAGGAAAGTTGACAGCCACTCTCCTTTGGTATGCCATCCTCATTAGTGCCGTCGTCATTGGTGTGCGTCTTCTCTGGGTATTTCCAGCTACTTATATTCCACGACTGGTCAGTCGCCGACTACGGGAAAGCGACCCGTACCCACCTTGGCAGAACGTCTTGATCATCGGCTGGACTGGGATGAGGGGTGTCCTCTCCTTGGCTGCCGCCTTCGCACTACCCCTGACAACCAACAATCAAATCCCTTTTCCTGGGCGTGACCTGATTATCTTTTTAACCTTCTGCGTCATCTTAGTGACACTGGTAGTGCAGGGGTTCACCTTGCCACTCCTGATTCGTTGGCTCAAAATTAAAGAGGATGTTGGCACCGAACGCGAAGAGATGGAGGCTCGACTCAGAGCAGCTCAAGCGGCTCTGGAACGCATCAAGGAACTCACAACCCAAGACAATTTGCTTGGAGAATCGGAGATGGTCGAATGGCTGCGGACTCAGTATAAAGACCGCATCCGCCGCTTCAGCGCCTGCTGTGATGCAATGGATGATGGCAGCTACGAGCAAGTTGCTGCCTTTGAGTCTTTGCAGCACGAGGTGCTGATTGCTGAGCGGAATATACTCATCAAACTACGTAATCAGGGCCTTATCAATGACGAGGTGCTACTCCGAATCCAGCGCGACCTTGACTTAGATGAGGTACGGCTAGGGGGGTGATATCATGGGGATGCCTGTAAGCGTGTAGGCTTAGTAGATGTTAGTACTCACTCGTTTAGAAGAACGGCACTAACTATAATGTCTTCTGCCCCCCAAAACTCTTATCAGGTGAAATCCGCGTCAAAGAAGCCGAGAAGGTTGTCGCGAACGTATTAAGTACTCACGCAAAATTAATTACACATTTATTTAACCTGGAATGACGTTGTGACAAGCATTTCAGGCGATGCGAATATGAAATTAATTTTGCACAGGTACTTATGAAACTACCTAACCCTGAACGCGCTATCGTTGAAATAGATAAAATAGCAGGTTACTGTCTCAACCCAGAACATCCAGAAGGAAAACACAAAGCCCGTGTATTTAAATCTGCACTAGACTTAGATTTAAATAATGCGGAAGAATTAGAAGTAGCACTTTTACAAGCAGTAGTTGATTATGATGCTATCCCTGGTAAAAGCAATCCATACGGTCAAAAATATATCATAGATTTTCCCATGACTCGTTCAGATAAGGAAGCAATTATTCAAAGCGTTTGGATTGTGCGAAATAATGAAGGCTTCCCCCGTCTAGTCACCTGTTATGTAATCTAAGCAGTGAGGTAATAGCAATGAAATTATTAGATGTTGTCGCCCTAACCGAAGACTTACCAGAATTAGGATTACATCGCGGTCAAGTTGGAACGATTGTAGAAGAATATGAACCTGGAGTTTTTGAAGTGGAATTTAGTAACTTAACAGGACAGGCTTATGCAATAGAAACCTTAAACGCTAGTCAACTAATGATTTTATATCATCAGCCCATTGGTAAAACAACATTAGTTTAAAGGTAACCGTTCAGGGGGTGCAAAAACGATGCAAAACAGTGAATAAAAAAGCAAATTTTAGGATGAAGTAGTGAAACGAGACTCCATTTATTATCAAATATTTAAGCGGTTTCCTGGGTTACTTTTTGAACTTGTTGATCAGCCTCCGAAATTTGCGCAGAACTATAGATTTGAATCAGTTGAGGTGAAGGAAACAGCTTTTCGCATTGACGGTGTGTTTTTACCTCCCGTGGGTACAACACCTAGAATTATCTTTTTTGCTGAGGTTCAGTTTCAAAAAGAGTGCGGCTCGTTCTTAGCAGGAACCCCTAGAAACTAGGGATGTATGGCTAAGGTACATTTGGAAAATCATTTTCCAAAATGTATAACTGTTCAATTGATGTGGGTGAAGCTGAGTAACCAAGAATTGCCAGTCCCACCCTTGAGGAGACAAGTGACTCCCTATCTGCCCACAGTGACCATACTCGGAATTATGGAGCTTCTGTTGCTGGGAGCAGGGCGTAATCAGTTGTAAAACAAGCAGGTAACAACAAGGAGCGCTAACGGGGAGATGGCACGGGTAAACAAGTCCTAGAAAAGTGTCTTAGGAATCAAGCTACAACCTGAACAACGAATGTAGACTTCATCCTCTATATTCTCACAGCATCATTCTTTTAATAGCTGTAATCTCTGAGAAGAGGATAGGCAAAATGGACTGCCCTAAACCATCAATCAATCAAAAGAACGGAACGAGTAAAAACGGTGCAGGGGTCTGGGAAACAGGTCGAAAACCCCAGTAGGTGAGACGAGACACGGAACTCCTTTGTACCGGGTAGGATGTGGCGGCGCGACGTGAAAGTCGTATGAGGTAGAAATACCGAATTGGATTGGAGAGCCGACTCTCCCCAAAGAGCAGGAATTTGGTTCCCACGTAAAAGGGTCACCGACCCCGGTCACAATTGAAGCTGGTAACGGCGACATTGGA
>JADQBA010000438.1 GCA_016903675.1 Stigonema ocellatum SAG 48.90 = DSM 106950
TCATACCCCAGAGTATTTTTGGTTTTCGCCCCTAAATTGGGAATTTATGGGTTTTGAATTGGTAGGCAATAGTTATCAGGAAATTATACCGAATGCACAGGGTAGGCGATGGAGTCAGGTGCTTGGTCTGTATTTGGGGGTGGAAGCGGGTAAATTGCGCTACTTTACCACAGATGGGGATTTAGTGCCTACACCAGAGGAGGTGGCTATTGCAGCACAGCAGGTTGCTATTGAGGCGCAGCAGCAAATTGAAGCAGCCCAGCAGCAAGTTGAAGCGTCCCAGCAGCAAATTGAAGCGTCCCAGCAGCAAGTTGAAGCAGCCCAGCAGCAGAGGGTAATGGAGGTGGAATTATCCTTGGCACAGGAACGGCAGAGGGTGGCAGAATTGGCACAGCAGTTGCGATCGCTCGGAGTTGATCCAGATAGTTCGATCTAGCTCACGGAGGTTATGTAGACCTAACCTGTCTCTACTAACGACTACAATTAGATTAACAAATAAGCAGGTATAAGCAGATGTTTGTCACAGCGCAACAGCTAGAACAACAGATGCCCAATGCAACTCTGTTGTTAAGTGATGAGCCTGAAATGGAAAGTTCGTTGCATTATATGCAGCTTATGCTGCTAGTCAGTTGTTTGGAGTGGCTGTGGCGTGAGCAAAATGATTTCTTTATTGGTGCAAATCTGACGATTTATTTTAGTCGCCAGCAATTGCGAAATCGAGATTTTAGAGGACCGGACTTTTTCTTGGTGAAGAACACCGAAAAACGACCCCGCAATTCCTGGGTAGTTTGGGAGGAAGATGGTCGTTATCCAGACTTGATTATTGAGTTGCTTTCTGAGACTACGGCTGATGTTGACCGGAATTTGAAGAAAGAACTCTATCAAAATCGATTTCATACCCCAGAGTATTTTTGGTTTTCGCCCCTAAATTGGGAATTTATGGGTTTTGAATTGGTAGGCAATAGTTATCAGGAAATTATACCGAATGCACAGGGTAGGCGATGGAGTCAGGTGC
>JADQBA010000344.1 GCA_016903675.1 Stigonema ocellatum SAG 48.90 = DSM 106950
CGCTATGAGTCTAATTTTGCCGGCTTACAAGCGCGTCAAGACTATCGCGTCATCAATCTTTGGGAAGTCGATGTGGAAATAGCTTTTCAACAACCGATACTCTATGAAGCTTCCCTTTGTGCCAATCCTCAAGGGTGGCGCGGAAGAATCCACAATACAACAAGCTTTGCAAGTTCTCCGTGCTTCGGAGCAATTGAGTCAGTTAGAAACTGTTCTCGGTTTTTTTGCTAGTTTTGTATTAGACAGTGCTTTAGTTCAGCAAATCATGAGGTGGGATATGGCAGTGTTAAGCGAATCTCCTTGGTATCAGCAAATTTTGCAAGAGGGTGAAGCACGAGGTGAAGCACGAGGAATATTATCAGGTATTGAACTGGGATTAGAGCTAAAATTCGGTAGTGAGGGATTAAAATTCCTGCCAGAAATCTCTCAAATTAACGATTTAGAGCGATTGAAAGCAATTCAGCAGGCAATTAAAACTGTGAATACTCTCGAGCAATTGCGGCAAATCATCTGAAGTCTAAAAAGTTCACTTGAAACCAGCAAATTATGAGGTAGGATATGGCAGTGTTAAGGGAATCTCCCTGGGATCAGCAAATTTTCAGTGAGGCTGAGCCGCGTGGGGACGAAGCTGGAAGGCGATCGCCTCAAGTCTGCTATGTGATGTGTAGGAAACAGTCTCTGCTGCCCGTCTACGCCTTTTTCCCCTTGACACTCTCCGTCTTTTAGGAGCGGAGATTCTTACTTAAAGCAATCGCTCATTGGTTGCCTCTGCCGTTTGGACGGTCTTGGAACAAGTACTCAAGAATCATTTCGATCCGTTGACTGTTCTGAGTAGTAGTGGTCACGAGTTGCTGTATGGATGCTTCAATCCTGGTAAGTGCAGCATCGTGAGCTAAGACTACCTCAGCCGTGTCCTCCATTAATGCTGCTAGTTGGTCTAGCCTGCTTTCGCTAGGTGGGTTTGTGGTCATGTCTGTGGCTTCCTTTTTTACCTTTACAGCTTAATAGTTGTTTTTGGTTGACATAGTGACCCACGAGTTAATATTATAATAAGTGAGAGCGGGTCAATGATACTTGATTAGATGTAGCAACTGTCACCCGGAGGATAATTTGTCCGGGTTAGGAAACATAAGCTGTAGTATTAGACTGCGGCTTGCTCGGTCAAAGCATCATATAAAGCAAAGCTACTAGTTTTTTGCAGCACAAAAGTGTTATTATCCTTAAAAAGGCCTAATTCTCAATAGACACCCCATGATTCGCATTAATTGCTAATCATTGAAAGTTATATTGTGGCTTTGAATAATAGAAGTTAAAATTCCTAGAATTTTATCAACAGGTGGTAAAGGATACTCGACAAGATCGATAGAAACTTCTTTTTCGAGCAGTGAAAGAAAACGCCATTGAGTACCTGTTGTTACTATTCCATGAATAACATCTGTAATATTTGATTTGTTAAATATTTGTGCTGCGACCATTTCAGCAATACACTGCCCAAATGCTGCTTTTAAATCTCCTTTTTTAGCTTCTACTATAACTATGACAGGTTCATTAATTTCTGATTGTACAGGATTACCTCCAATTAAAAAATCACAAACTCCATTTAATCCGAGACTCGGATCTACATCAAAACTTTCTCCTGAGAATAAACTTATTTTTCTTTGAAAATTTTTGCGGACTTCTACTAATATTGGACTAATTATAAGTTCTGAACGTGATTTCTCACTTCCCGTTGCGATCGCCAATGGTAAATTTTCATCTAAAATTTCTGACAAAATACTACTTGGTTGAACACTAGGCGCTGACTGAAATAATGAACTAACTTCTTCGTGGATTGATAAATTAAAAGCTCTTGTTGCTTTGGCAACAGTTGTAAAATCACTGTAAGCCATAAATCCTTTTTGTTTACTAGAGGTATTTTAGTTGCTAGAAGTCCAGCACCTGATCCCAGATTTGGAGTGGGAAGGAAATGCTCACTTTTTTGCTCAAGAGCGATCGCAACCATTATACTCCTGTAAAGCGCTATCGTATTGTATTTAGGATTCGGACAATGAGAACGAATTTCACGCGCCATCGCCAGCTAAGTGCGACCTTGATAATTATACCCGGAAATGTTAAGACTTACGTTAGAGCTTTTATGACAGATGCTGGATTAGATGTAGCAACTGTCACCCGGAGGATAATTTGTCCGGGTAGGAAGCATAAGCTGTAGTATTAGAATGCGGCTCGCTCGGTCAAAGGATCATATAAAGCAAAGCTACTAGTTTTTTGCAAACACCATGCCTAACGAACAGGCTTTGCTGCACATCTACGCTTTTTTACCCATAACTTATTAAAATAAGACATAATTATAACTGTCTATCTACTCTCTCATGGGTAAATCCGCTGACATAAGTACAAAGCGATTAATCAGCCTTGCACCAGATAACTGGGTAAAATGGGTAACACAAATTCCCGACATTATAGCTGGGGAAATCCTCAACTCAGAATTCCAATGGATAAGCCGCGAGAGCGATGTGTTAATCCGTGCCGAAAGTCCTCAGTATGGCAAGTTTCTCGTACTTAACGAGTTACAATTGCGCTACAAGTCTCAAATGCCCAAGCGGATGCGGGCTTATGCCGCACTGGCAGAAGAAAAATATAAGCTGCCGACCTATCCAGTACTAGTTAATATCCTTAAAGAGAGTGATGCCGAAATTCCCACCCGCTATGAGTCTAATTTTGCCGGCTTACAAGCGCGTCAAGACTATCGCGTCATCAATCTTTGGGAAGTCGATGTGGAAATAGCTTTTCAACAACCGATACTCTATGAAGCTTCCCTTTGTGCCAATCCTCAAGGG
>JADQBA010000404.1 GCA_016903675.1 Stigonema ocellatum SAG 48.90 = DSM 106950
TTGATTTTTCGGGATCTGTTCTCAATCGATTTTAATGAAATATAGAACCTTTAAGCATTCTAGATATTAGAAGTATAACGTTGCCAATTGACTTTGGCAACGTTATACTTCCATTTTGGCAATATTATCGTTCCACTGACACTGGATTTGACTTTTAAGCTTAACCTGGTTTTCTGTTCCGATGATACTTGTACCCCCAATATCCCCACCACCTTGTCTTGGTTGCGCTGCTTGCGTTGTTTAACAAATTCCCCTGAACACCCCACAACATATCCCGAAGAGTCATTTGCAAGAACCTCAGCCTCGACCAAACAATCCAGGACTGAGCCGGTCAGATTGTCGGAATCCGAGGAGAAGAAGTTAACAAAGTAGCATTCCACAAAGCTTTCTTTGTGGTGCTGGTTTTAAATTTAATTCCCTGACGACCCTAGCAGCTTCTCTTTTCCAAGCACCATACCTGTTTTCGGTAAAAATAATCCCACCCCTTCCTAATCTTGGTCTAGCCTTCCCAACTCCTCTGCCAGGAATCCAAATTCGCTGCATTTAAATGTGATCGCCCATGAGTGTAACATTTAATACTGGCATAAAGCTTACCAGAGGGGCGATCGCCTTCGGCACTGCCTACGCCAATTTGGGATTGAGCCGAGATACGTGTAAAAAAGTGCCACTTCGCTGGAAACTCTTGATATATCTAGCTTTCAATAATTTCGATGGGGAGGAGTATTGCTCCCTCTAATGGCTGTGGGATGTTATGCAAATCTACTACGTAGTCTCCATACCGCTTGAGGTGTCTGGTAACGTAAGGGCTGAGAGTGGTAATTTGCTTTTGGTGAATGGGGTATCCCTCTATACTCAAAGCTTGAATTGCCTTTGACATATCATAGGCATTTTGGAGAATAACCGCACTTGCTACCAAATCAAGGTATTTAACTCGCTTTTCTTGCTCTTGGGGGTCATTTTCTGTAATAATGCCATCTTTCCCAATGAACAACCAATCTAGAAAGTGATTATAACCCTCCACAATGTTAGTGCAGGCAGTGATTTGTTGGCGCAGTCCCCGGTCAGAGATATATTGCAGTAAAAAAATTGTTCGTACTACCTGCCCTAACTCCCGAAAAGCTTGATAAAGACGGTTCTTACGACTATAGCTACCTAGTTTGCGAAGTATTGTCGAAGGCATCAGCTTACCCGCCTTGATCGACAGCACCACTCGCATCAAGTCTTGCCAGTGGGTCTTGATGAGTTTCCAATCTACCAGACCTTTAAACAACGGATCAATGTATTTATAGACTGCGTCCTGAGTGGGACGGAAAAAGGTGAAATCCTTCCAGTTACGGATACGTGTAGCGACGACGGGAACGTAGAGAGGGAATCGCTGACACAGACGCACTCAGTTTTAGAATGGAGCGTCGCTGGATGATAATTGGGAGTGGAACAAAATCTGGATGGGGAAAGTAACCGAGCCGCTGGAAGGCTTTCAGTATTACCAGCAAACTTAGCCGTCCGTTATTACCGTGAGCCTTAGCATTTGCAAACTGAATTTCCTCTAGTGTCGGAGTGTAAAGTTCTGCTAATTCTTTTGCAGTAGGGTGCTGCTTGAATTGAGGGTAAGCGGTACGTTCA
>JADQBA010000351.1 GCA_016903675.1 Stigonema ocellatum SAG 48.90 = DSM 106950
CACAGTCTGCTTGTAGTTGAGTGCATAGCGCTGATTATCAACGGTGACAATTTCATATGTATCTGGTATGTCTACTACATGATTGGCTGTCAGGACAGTGTAAGTATTTCCTTCCTTCTTAATAATCACCCCTGAACCATATCTTGTTTTAGAATTGATTCGTACTGTAATTTGTGTGGCAATTTTAACCACTTCAGCTTTGGATAGTGCCACAGCAACTTGCGTCTGCACAAGGGCAATTGATACCCCCATCAGTGCTGGTGCGAGTCCATAATAAAATTTCATATTCTAGTTTCCCATCAGATTTATTTGACCAACCCTCTCCATTGGCACAGCCCAACTCAGGTGAATAATCTTTTGGTGCAAAGCTGGGTCAGCTTCGGAATCATCAGCCAACACCGAGGGAACATCCCACAGGGGATAGGCGTGCTTTCCATTCACACCCACAACTTGACCCTGACGGTTCAGCAGTGGTCCCCCACTCATGCCCTTTTCGATGTCATTGGTGTATCCTACCTCATAGCCACCTTTCAAAGGAAGGTGCAGCAACAGCGATACTTTACCAGTGGTGAAGGCAAAGCCTTTGTCTTTAGAACCCTCTCCTCTGGAGGGAAACCCAGCTGCAAACACCTCATCTTCTACCCTTGGTTTTGCTCCCAAAGATGGGACGGTATAAACAGGAACAGTGCTGCGAAACTGCAATAAAGCCAAATCATTGCCTTGTAGAGACGCGAATTTTCGCGTCTCTACATTTTTGGCTGTATATATGCGACCATCGGGGGTTTGAATGCGATAGGGGGGGTTCCCTGCTTGCAACACATGGTCATTTGTCAGGACTGTATAAACTGAGCCTTGTTTTTGCAGTATAATCCCTGAGCCTAAGAAATCTTGTGACATCACCCGCACAGTGATAGCTTGAGCTAGGTGGTGTAGCTGTTCTACAGATAGCTGAGTGGGCGGTTTTTCCGGTTGCAGAAAGTTGCAATTAACACTGGTACATGGGCGAGAAAAATTGACATTTGCTGCCCATGTTGAGAGGGTAATTGATAAACTGCCAAGACAGGCAACCAATGTGAATTTACGCCAATCCATCTGATTTTCTTACCCAATTGCGTTGAAACGTGAGAGGTTTAGCCAAAGCCCATTCCCTACTCCCCACTCCCCAAAGAAGAAGTCAAAAGTCAAAAGGTTTTGAATTTTGAACTTGAGCGCAGCGAGTCATTCCCCATTCCCTACTCCCCACTCCCCACTCCCCACTCCCTACTTACGGAAGTATAGGTACGATTCGACATCAATATTGAGCGGGTCATGGCTTTTATCTCCGCCAACTTCGTCTATTCCGTTTCCATTTGCCAAATCACTGCTATAAAATAGTTTTCGTGCAGTAGCGCTGGCATCGCTGCCACGCTTGAGAGTGAATAACAAAGTGCTATCTGTACAAGGAGCGTTTTTTTGAGCAGCAGCACAGATGACGGGTTGTCCGTTAAGCACACCTGCCTTAATATATCTTAGGTTCCCGTTCTCAAAATTCCTCTGAAATCTTTGGGATACCTGTTGGCATCTTTGCTTAGGGTTCAACTTTTCGGAGAAGTAATTGTTAGAAACCCAGCGAATCATTGGGACGTTCTTCCCGTCTTGAGTGTGAGCAAAGGTTACGGGTACACCGTCCTGATTTTGACCGCAGTCGAAGGTTGCGCTGACAGCATAGCTGGGTTGATTGATGGTTGCAGTTGTGGTAGCGGTCAGGGAAGCTATGGCGAAGACTCTCGTAACCTCTATCAACACTTGACCAAGTTTTGGCTGTCTCATAAGTTACATCCCAACCCTAAATCTTCAATTTTATTATGAATACATTTTATCTGGATTTAATTCCTGAATAATACCAAAAATTGTGGGCTTTGTTTCAACATCTCGAAAAATGTCAATTCATCCGACCATTCAGCAACCCCAGATTAGCTTGACAATGGGGCAACTATGTGTAGTGGAGTGAGTGCGATTTTTGAGCGCTTGTTTGTAGTGAGGACTTTAGTCCTCGTATTTTTGAGTACTTTAGTCCTCACTACGAAAAAATCATTACAAACAAGCGCAAAGTTGCTTTAGCGCAAAAAACCGCGATTTAACCGGCGTTGACAGCGCTACTACGAACTAAGAAATTACCTGAGCGATCGCCAAATAATAACTAATTTGCCCGACACAACATTATATATGCTTTTCTGTGAACATGTTCAGTCAAATCATGCAACAGCACTTAAATATAACTTCCGAACAAGCAATAACTTGTGTTACCTCACATCTTGCACCAGCCAGATACCACATCAAAAAAATACTCAGTATTTAATGGTTTTTTGACTGCGCCCGCATCCGCCTGGGACTTGAAGTCCCAGGCTTATAGCATAAGTCCTCTAAGAGAGGACTTTTGGGAGTTCTGGGATAAATGTAATTTTTATGACTCTTGATTTTGTAAATTGTGGTTTGTATTTAGAGGTGCAAGATATA
>JADQBA010000242.1 GCA_016903675.1 Stigonema ocellatum SAG 48.90 = DSM 106950
CCTTCTGCTTTTCTCCTAAACTATCGTAGACTAAGCCAAGATTATTGAGGGTAGAGGCTTCCCCTGATTTGTCGCCCACTGCATGGAATAGAGGTAAAGCCTGATTGTAGTACTCAAGTGCCTTCTGCTTTTCTCCTAAACTATCGTAGACTTTGCCAAGATTTTTGAGGGTAGTGGCTTCAAGTGACCTGTCGCCCACTGCACGGTATAGAGGTAAAGCCTGATTGAAGTACTCAAGTGCCTTCTGCTTTTCTCCTAAACTATCGTAGACTAAGCCAAGATTATTGAGGGTAGAGGCTTCCCCTGATTTGTCGCCCACTGCATGGAATAGAGGTAAAGCCTGATTGTAGTACTCAAGTGCCTTCTGCTTTTCTCCTAAATTATCGTAGACTTTGCCGATACCCGCGAGGGTGAGGGCTTGCTTTGCCTTATCGTTCAGTTGTTGCCATAGTTTTAGCGCCTCAACCCATTTTAAGATCGCCTTCCGCAGCGATTCTACTGTCCCTTGCTGATAGAGTTTTAATCCCTCTTGCAAAGCTTGTTCCGCTGCACGCTTTGCATCTTGTGGCGTTGTTACTGACTGTTGTCCTATCTGTAATTCTTTGCCTGGTGGTGTAGCATCCACCATATCTGATAGCAAAATCACGCTTAACAAGAAAGTAAAACTGTAACGACGTATATATAGTAAAAAACACCTTTTCTTCCACACAGACTTTGCACTCCTCTTCATTCTTCAACCCAACCGAATTGCTTGTTCCAACAATTGGACATCCCCAACAAATCTTGTGGATTATATCGTATTTACTTGTCAACAAAAATATTACGGGAAATTTATTCCGATTTTACGAGTAAGCTTCAACTAAAGCAGCGTTAGTTTCGATTTTTGCAACAAAATTAATCTGCTTCCCCTCAAAACCCAATTACAGAAACAGCCTTCTTTCTTTGCTCTGGTGTCACTTACTCGTACCGCTGCAAAGTCCCCAAGTCATTGTGACCGCTGATTTCCTGGATGTGGCGCAGGGATATTCCAGCAGAAGACATTATGGTTAGGGCTGTTCTTCTGAAAGAACCCGAAAATTTTTCACCGTGGGAGATAACCAAACAACAATCTTGGAAAAAGTCGTATATCTGACCACACCTTTTCTATTATATATATGATACCTTGTCAACCCACTTTAGTCAACGCCCTCACCCCGCCCTAAACGGGCACCCCTCTCCCAATTTGGGAGAGGGGCTAGGGGTGAGGGCTTTCATTCACGGGTATTGGGTTTAAGACCCCCGCTAAATCAAAGATGAGCGCGGTCTACAATTAGAGGGGGATTCAAACCCCCTCTAAAAGATTGCTGAATTCTGAATTCTGAATTCTTCTTCAACTCACGCAAAGGCGCAAAGACGCAAAAGAATATAAGAGTTTGGTCTAAATAAGTGAAAACTGCTGTAACTTGTGATAAATGAAGGATATACAAATTTTATTTTTTTTGAGTTACTATCTATTTGTTGAATTTGCGCAAGAATCTTCTGTATTTTTTGATATTTTTTCTCTTGCTTTCTTTGTCGATACATACGCAAAGCTGACAGATATAGCACTCCTATTTGAGTTGTAAACTGTCTCCTGAAGAGCCGATATACTTTTACCTCCTTGCTTTGAAAATCTGGTCAGCAGTTAAGTTTAATTCTCTTAAGGTTGGCGACTGGATGCGATCGCCAGTTCATGCAAAAGACGGCATGATGGCGATCAATAAGAGCTACGAGAGGAGCAGTATCGAGAAGGACTTGTTGACGCATCAGGCACCATATCCTTCCATGTACTCAGGATTAGTAGACAAGTCTCCTGGACCTATGCCTGCACCAATATAAGCTTGGGCTGTTTCTAGAAAGGATTTTACTGGTTCGGTGTTCACGGATGGTGTTCTTTGCCGCTGATGAATGAGAAACTCTGCAAAGTTCAGAACCTCTTGTTGCTCAGCAGAAGAGAGTGTTTGGAGTGCTTCAATAACTTGCTGTTGAATGGGCTGCATAGGGAAAATTTTTGTCTGGCATTAAAAACAATTATTATGCATGGAGTGCGCGATTCCGCTGTCCCGTTGGGGAACTAACCATTGACGATTATTGCTGTGGGGGTGGACTTCCTCCATTACGATCGCGCAAGTAACTTAGTATTTGATTGATTGAATTTCTGAATTCTTGACGGTCTATCGCGGCTTGCTGACGGTCTTGTGCTGCTTGGGAGGCTAGTGAATCGATTCGTGCTGTTACTGCATTGACGTTTGTCGTTAGTGCATCTACTCTTTGGTTTACTGCGGCTACATTCTCGGTAAGTTGTTGAATATTTGCTACCAGTACATCAATGGTAGCGTCGTGGGTTACTACTCGTTCACCTACTGTAAGCAAGGCGGTTTCCAATCGAGTGAAGCGAGATTCAGTTGATTCAGGCGGTTGGTTTGCGGTCATAATGGTCTTAGGTTTAATCATTTTTAATCAAAATTGTACCCACTAGAGGTGTTCTAGTGGGTTATTTTTCACGTGCTACTCCCGAACCACTGCAATAAGACTTTTAAGCTTAACCCAGTTTTCTGTTTCAATGATTTTCACACCCCAAGCTAAGTTATTTTATATTTACCACCCTTAGAAGGATTCAGCCAATCGCAAGCATAACCTTTGGTTTCGGCTAAAAATTGGTTCCAGGGTATCGGTTTGACGGCATCCTTGCTTTCGTAAACGATTTGGAATAGACCATCGTCTCTGACTTCTCCAATCCGCACGAACTTAGATAGGTGGTGATTGACGTTTATAGTGACTTTGCCTTCAGGTGCATCGAAACTTTGACCGTAAGCCGCAGCTTTCACCTTTTCGAGGTGATCAGCCGTTTTTGCTTTCTCAACCGCTTGCTTCCAGAGATATACCATAATGTAACCGGCTTCCATCGGGTCGTTCACAACGCGATCTGAACCATATTTTGCCTTGAACGCTTGCACAAACTTCTCGCTTGCAGGGGTTTTCACGGTTTGAAAATAATTCCAAGCTGCGTAGTGACCCAAAAGATAGTCAATTCCAATCGCTTTGATTTCTTCTTCCGCAATGCTGACAGACATCGAAGGATATTTATCGGGATGTAAACCAGAAGCTTGTAATTGCCGGAAAAATGCAATGTTAGTATCTCCATTTAAGGTATTGTATATAACACCTCCATTTGGTAAAGCTTGCTGAATTTTAGCGATCGCAGGCATGACATCGTTACTACCCAGAGGAATGTAATCTTCGCCAACGCTTTTACCCCCATCAGCTTTCAGTTGTGCCTTGATGATACTGTTGGCAGTACGCGGAAAAACGTAGTCAGAACCAACGAGAAAGAATTCTTTGCCTTTATGCTTGAGCAACCAATCAACCGAAGGTTCAATCTGCTGGTTAGGAGCGGCTCCCATGTAGAAGATATTGCTAGAACACTCTTGCCCTTCATACTGCAATGGATACCATAGCAAGTGCTTGTTTGACTCAAATATCGGAAGTACAGCTTTGCGGCTTGCCGAAGTCCAGCAACCAAATACCGTCGCTACTTTGTCTTGTTCAATCAGCTTCTTCGCTTTCTTCGCAAAGGTAGCAGGGTCAGAGTTTCCGTCTTCTAAAATTGCTTCAACTTGTTTACCTAACACACCACCAGCTTGATTAATCTCTTCAATTGCTAATCGTTCGGCATCAATAACACTCTTCTCACTAATTGCCAAGCTGCCGCTAAGTGAGTGTAAAATCCCAACTTTGATCGTCTCTCCAAAACTAGTAAATGCTAACAGAGAAGTTTTCCGACTACTGCTTGTAGAAGGTTTGCTGCTACAAGCTTTCAGAAATAGACCAGAAGCCACAATGGAGCCAAAAATAATCAACTTCCGCCGACCAAACAAATTTGTCATAAATAGGTGTTATCTAGCTTGTAGAAGGTTACTAATATATTGCATCTGCTATCTATTTTTCTAAAAGTTAGCAGCTTCTATACTCCAAGTGATCATCAAAGGTTCCAATTCACCGTGAAGAAAAACAAAACAATAGCAGCCATGCACCCGACATATAAGAATGGATAAATTTTGCGGAAGGTTACATTGATTCGTTTATATAGCATTTCTTGTTTTGTTTCATTTAAATAGACGATCGTACTAGACGTAATTAAACTTAAGAGCAGGGCGAAAACGGTAACACCAAAAACTGCATCGGTCAAAGTAACGTAATTTACAGCCGGAATTTCTTTGACTAGACTTAGTTTGAGAGCGATTGTCGTCAGGATTAGCGTTACCGTCCCACCCAATCGCGGAGAGGAATAAGAGGCAGTTTTGGCTGGGTCAATCCAGGTGACGGCAGCAGCAGCAACAAAAATCACAAATAGCGGAATAAAAAAGTTGAAAATGATGTATTGTGGTTTATGCTGAACGTCAATCGATACAACTATTTCTGGAAAACCGAGTTTGGAATCAAGACGATTAAAAACTTGCGTGCGAGCATCAATATTTTTAATCGACCAGCGTCCAATAATCTGCTTTGATGGGTCTGGGGAAGGAAATTTAAACTCTTGGAGATCGAATGTGACATTACTGCGATCGTCAAGGGCAGAATCAATAGCTAGGGTGAGTGTTTCGTTACAGAAGGGAAAAGTGTGGACATCTGCATCAAATTTCACAATATCATTAAACTGTTCGTATACTCTCACCCAACCGTTTGGAGCAACGTAGACTGAGCGATTTTGTATTTCTCGTGGCTGAATTTCATGACCAATTGTGAAACTTGGTGCCCAGATTTTTTCCAAAATAGACTTGACATCATCACCATTAAATTTTAATGAAGCATTTGTTTCTTTACTATTGGGGGTGAAACCCAATCGACCATCTTGCCATTCTAGAAGGACTTCCGCTGCTATATTGTATGTTTTGTCAGGCAGGTTAATTTGAGATATGGTGTTTAACACCACATAAACGAAAACAATCGTTGGTTTATAAGGACTGGGTTGGCGCGTCGAATTTGATAGTTCAGCTTGCAAAGAATTATCTGCTGGTTTTGTTTGAGCAAACTGTTCAGTGATTTGGCTGACAATCTCCACTTCCGACTTTGATTTTGATAAACCAATACGACTCCCCCCTTCCATATTCAATGCATAGGCTTGGTGGGTATGAGCAATGATACACCATACTATTGTTAGGACGCAGACTAATATAAATTGGCAAAATGCAAGTCTTTTCATTTGTAATAAATAACTACATGCTGACTACTATTTGGGAACCATTCAGGGTGTGTGATAAGCAGAAAATTGATATCCTAAACAAGTCTTGAACTGCACTTTGTACCATGCGTTGCTATGACAATAGTTAACTTCAGATTATACAATAGTCAATCAAAGATTATATAATGGTTAACCGCAGATTATACAATTTTTGCGCCCTATACGGTTAAGTTGTCCAGACAGTCGAAATTCTCTGGTATTTGTGCCAGAATTAAAGCCTTACATTATGTCTGATAAAGTTAATCGGAGACTTTAAAAACCCTGGAAGAGAATGGTGCGAGAAGGAACAGCCAGTGGAAGTAAAAATGCATGACTTTGTTGACCCCCAATTAGGTAAAGCAATTCCCTATGGAATTTATGATTTAACCTTGAATAAAGGATGGGTCAATGTCGGCATTGACCACGACACAGCAGAGTTTGCAGTTGAGTCCATTCGTCATTGGTGGTACTCAATGGGAAATGTTCTGTATCCAAATAGTGAGCATATAATGATTACGGCAGATTGCGGTGGTAGCAACAGTTATCGGTCCCGACTGTGGAAGTTAAAACTACAAGAGTTTGCTACCGAGACTGGTAAAAATATTCATGTGTGTCATTTTCCTCCTGGAACAAGTAAATGGAACCAAATCGAGCATCGTTTATTTTGTCACATCACGACTAACTGGCGAGGTAGACCGTTAACTAGTTTGCAAGTAGTGATTAACCTCATCCGTAATACCACCACTAAACAAGGATTAGAAGTCGAAGCAAGGGAGAGATGAAAATCTTTATAAAACAGGAATTAAAGTCACAGACACTGAACTTGATGCCATTGCAATTGAGCGAAACTCTTTTCATGGTCAGTGGAACTATATTATCAAACCAAAATCTTTTCCCTAATTGTTCAAGTTATTTTTACATAAGTCCTTAGAAGAAATTTGGCGACTCTAGCTGCGCCGCTTTACAATTGATCACTGGTATCGTTTTTTGAAACAACGCTCACATTGCTTGGGTGTACCAAAGTTAGGTACACCCAAGCAATGTGAGCGCTGGAGTGACTTGATGCCTAGGCGTGACTTGGGAGTTATGGCTAGCCCGTGATATCGTTGCTGACAATCCTTTACCCTGGCAGAAATCCCAAGGGTAAATTGACCCCTGGAAGAGTCGCTCAAGCTATGGGCGGAGTTTTAGCGGCTTTAGCTACCTCACGGGAAAGTTGGGAGTATTCCTGTCGCTCAAAGCGTTGCTGCAACTGTCTAAATACCTTCTTGCCCGGTAATTCGCAGTAGAGTTCCCAGGTTTCAAGCATTTTGAATTGGGCAGCAATTTTTTTCTCCAAGACAGAGACATCCTTCCCTTGAGTGTGAAGGGATTGCAAGCGCTCTGTAGCCAATTTCATCAGGTTCCAGGTATCGCTACGCCTTTGCAAGCTATTTTTGTGTACGCTTAGGTGTAAACAATCTATTACCCGATCATATGCTTTTTGGTACATATCTTAATGAATAGCTACAAACTGGTTTTTCTGAATTACTCATCTTTCGCACTGTCGGTAGTTATCAACCCTATTCGACCTGTTCAGAATACCGGAGTAAACGTGACTCCCGCAGCTTCAACAGCAGCGATGCCCGACTGCGAGTAGGTGTTATAGACACTTGCAGGTAGGAGTCCGGTGTTATTACCCTGGACGTTTATTAAGTACCCAACTGGGGTTGACACTCCTGATCCAGCCGCATTAAAAGCATTGTCGATCACATTGGATGTTAAACCGCCGTTAAAAATAGCACCCGCACCGATGTCAAAATTATAACTACTCAGGTCAAAATTGGGTGGGGAACCAGGGTAAGCGCATCTCAAACCCTATTGACACGGTAGTTTTGGGGTTCACCCAAAGCACAAATCAGTTCAAAATTACTACACTGAGCCAAGGGGTGGGATTGACATTTCCGTCTTTATGTGGTTAAAAAACATAAAAAGCTATTTGACCCGTGTTTTTTCAATCATTTACGACAATTCATCCGATTTTAAATGAAAAATTGATATTCAGATAGAGTCTCAAGCTTTTTGTCTGTATCAAGTGCTACAAAATTAGATGCGCTTACTCAGGGTGGGGAACCGCCCACAATCTGTGCCGCTGATTCGGTAGGTATTTCTGTAAACATATATTTATGCTCAATTGGTTGTGTCATTTTTATTACTTTCTCATGAGCAATTTACAATTGTCTTGTGGTATTTATGCAATTCTTTTCTACGTAATTATGAAATTTCGATTTCTTAAAAATACATTAACCAGCTAAGTGCCCTGACTGTGGATGACTTGTATTCCATCAAAACTTAATCTCGCCAAACTCCGAAATCTCGCGCCTTGTAAAGCACTGGTTTATCTGACTCTACCTGTGGCTCGGTCGTGTTTTGGCGAGATTCAACAGCAGGTTTTATCGTCGGTTGGTTCAGTTCTTCCTTAAACGCTTCTAGCTCGGTTTGGTCAAAGTTAGCTGTAGGGCGAGTCTTGCCTTTCTCATATTTAACGCTGATCCGTCCTTGCTGAACATAGCGCTCTAATGCCCGGACGCTCACCCCAAGGAATTCTGCTGCTTGCTGCTTGTTCATAGAAGTAATTGCGACATATATCGCCAGATGTTACCAGATGTATGGCGAGATTGGGGGTGATTCTTTTTTATGCAAACAGTCTGCATAAAATTCCAAAAACACACTCCCAAAAGCCTCTGTAGTACACCTTTGGGAGTGTTCTTGCGGTAGCACGGGGAGGGGAGTTCAGGAATACATTTCTCTAGCCTGCTCAAAAACTTTATCCAAAGTGCACAGTCTTTTCGGTGAATTCTCTGGGCTTCCAAGTATTACACGGCAAGATTTGGCTTTCTTTATACCATGTAATACACCGTTAATCTCATCTCCCAATGCCCACGTATTACACGGTGAGGGTTTTAGGATCTCCACAATCACCTTGAAACCTTACACAGTCAGGCATTAATTCCCCTTCTCCTTCAAAAATGAGCGAAAGTACAGTTAGAGGACTTATGCTATAAGCCTGGGACTTCAAGTCCCAGGCGGATGCGGGCGCAGTCAAAAAACCATTAAATACTGAGTATTTTTTTTGATGTGGTATCTGGCTGGTGCAAGATGTGAGTTAACCAGAGCGGTTAGAGGATGTTTTCAAAGTCCTTAATGATGTATCAAATACTTTTAGATAGAACTAAATC
>JADQBA010000145.1 GCA_016903675.1 Stigonema ocellatum SAG 48.90 = DSM 106950
TACGAGTACTTATCCCGGACATTGCACCCCCCTAGCTACAGTGTAGTTGCACTCTTACTTGAGTAAACCACAATTAGTGTTCGTTAAAGAAAAACCCACGTCTGATAATTTAACAGTGCGGAGAATTTTGTGATTGGTGCCAAAGCGACATCCATTTACTTCTCGGTTCTGGCGCACCAGTTTTATGCCAAAGCTGCCCTTTCGTTACAAAACTTCATCCGAGTGGCTTGTAATAGCCTGCATAGTGCTTGAGCCTCTAAAGACCTACCAGACCTACCCGATTGGGGAGAAGCCGCAGAAATTGCGATCCATTCTATATTTCCCCATTTGGTAGTGTACCTTATTCTACAAGATACTGAGCGCAAGAGAGGACTAGCACGTAAGTCAAGGAATTGACATTCAAATGGACAGGTGCAAGATATGAGGTACCAATCAGTTGCACATCTTGGGCATCAACCGTTAAATTTCCCCCTTTACCTACACCACGTGTACCAGCATTCACCTGTGCCCCATCTTTGACTAGCAAGGTATTAGTCTTAATTGTCAAATCTCCCGCATCCCCTATTGAGTTGAGTCCCGAAGAAGTAAACAAGCCACTGGGAACCTCAACATTAGCGATTGAACCAATCAGTTGCACATCTTGGGCATTAACGGCAATAGACTTTGACGTTTGGGAAGCACGTCTTAGAAAAAAAGGAGTTCGAGGATTACCAGATAGTGAGTTAGTCAAAAAAAACAATGAGGCACGTATAGGAAACTACAATACTCAGGCAGAACTGAGGCTGGCAGAACGATATGCTGATGCCGGGTATGAAGTCGAAATCGTGCGACCTACGGCAGAAACACCTGCTGGTGATACACCAGTCATTAATGAGCCTCTTAGCCCCGATTTTCGCATTAGGCTTCCAGGACAAGCTGAAACGGCACGGGTAGACGTAAAATTCCGTGAGCCAGGAAAGCAAATGACAAAACTAAAAAACCCTGAAAAATCTTTCTTTACCACGATTTTTATTGACTGTGACTTATGTGTGTATGTCACAGATATAGAAGATACATTAAATGAAGACACATCAAACCAAGTTTTGATACCAAAAGCAGCTAGATTTTATTTTGGCTATGTAATGGAACCATTAGAAGATGATGAAGAAGTGTTAATAGCATCAGATAGTAGCGTTAGCTTTGAAACTTCTACAGACGTTTGGGTCGAGAGGACATTAGATCGACTAGGTTTACATTGGCAAGATAATTACTCCTGTGCAGCAAAAAATCAACCCTTGCTAGAAGAAGCTTTACGAAAGTGGGAAATCCTGGTTGGAAAACCAATTGTTGAATGGAACTCCCGCTATTACCGTGACCAAATCTTTAAATATGGTTTTAAAGGCTCTAAGAACAAGCATTAAGCTGTTTTTTACAATCCATCGCTGATAAGAATGAAGGGTGTTACAATTCCCCTACTTTGGATAAAGTATAATTTTACTATAAATTTTTCGCCCGTACACCAGCACCGCTTCCGTCACCCAAACTTCTGAGGCGGCTCGCACTCTTGGCAGAAACGCTCTAGCTATGCAGATGTTAGTATCTAGCAGATACATTAGCCGTTATTCTGTCTATCAATTGAGTCTATACTTCTGCCTCGATCTGCATGACGATCTTTGTCAATTTCTGCAAAGATTTCCATTAACTCAGGTTGGTCTTTCCAAGCACCAAATAATTGGTTGAGTTTAGCTAGTCTCTCCTCATCCGTTAGGGGCTTTTCAAATTCAGCACGTTTAGTGGATGGGGGTTCTAAATCAACTACAATTTCTGTACCATCTGGTATATTATTCACTGGTTCTAAAAGTTCGATGGTTTGACCACGCTTAATTCCTCTAATTTTCATATTGGATCTCCTCCTGAAATTATAAAATCATCGTGAACAGTGAAGAATCAAAACAAGGGCGACATCGTACTTATCACAGAGGTTATTGTTTAATCAAAAGAGTTCTAGATCGCATCTGGATCTTCTCCTAACTCCCGCAATCGCGCTGCTAATGGCTCGGCTCGTTGTTACTCCTGTTCTGCTCGTTGCTGCTCTCGCGCTGCTGGCAAAGGCACCTCTACAGGCACGATCATCTCTGCCCACCGTGTTTCTCGCTCAGTTGTCGCGTCAGTAGACATAGCTTTTACCGATACAGTTAGCGCGAGTGGCGTGATTGGCGTAGCTACCCTCTTAAAGCAGCCAGACAGTCAATTTATCCTTTTAGTTTAGCTGATTATAGCCTGGAGCATACTAACACTTTCATTTTATATCAGTATTATTGCGAAGAAAACACCTATTTGCGCTCTTGCTGGCAAGATGCAGGATTGAACCTCCGATTGTGGGGAGTAGCAGTTGGTGCAAATGCGACCAGTTCCACATCACCATTTTTATTAAGTATCCAGCCCTGGGCTTGCACAATTTGAGTAGGGGGATTGGCAGAATTGATTTTGTGTGAATGCTCTGTTGTGTGACTCTGCGACTGAGTAGCTCTGTTGCGCTGGTGGTGTCGTGCTTGTTGGTTTTCAAGTGTAACTAAATTTACAGAAACTGCATCAGTGTTGAGGGGTTCTCCTGGGTTAGGGGGCAAGCCGCCGCGTCCTGTGATAATAAATTCGCTTTGTGCTTGATTTCCACCCGCATAGCAGCCTTGTGCCACCTTGGTATCAACTGGTATGACTGGCAAGCTGACTAAGCCTTGAGTTGGGTCAATACCTAGCGTGTTGATTTGCACGGTGCCGCTAAACTCAGGACTTCCCCCAGTAGCGGTAATGTCACTTTTTGAAGTAGGCGCATCTCGAAACTGTGTGCCAAAGATACCTTGTGTAGTAATTTTAACTTTTCCACCACGGTAGTTGGCAGAGTTAGCGCTGATGTCGCTGTTTTCTATGGCGGCAATGATGTCGCTATTGATGTTGATATTGCCGCCGAGGACATTTTCCCCTGTGGCGTTGGTTCTGATGTTGCTGCCACGGCGCATGATCAAATCTTGTGAGTTAATGTTAATTGTCGCCTGTTCCCTATTCGGGTCAACTTTAGCACTTTGTGTATTAGCGGTAAGTAAGGCTAAGTTGTCTAAACGAATAGAGCGAGCATCTACTTTTAGATTGCCTGCGGTTCCTGCTCCGCGACTCTGCACACTTACCCCAGCCCCATCTTTGACCAACAAGGTATTAGTTTTAATCGTCAAATTTCCTGCATCCCCTATTGAGTTGAACGCTGAGGAAGCAAACAAGCTGCTGGGAAACCGAGGATCAGCACCTCTACCAATGATTTGCACGTCTTGGGCAGAGATCGTTAAATTTCCCCCCTTACCTACACCAAATGTAGCAGTACTCATCGCTGCTCCATCTTTGACTAGCAAGGTATTGGTCTTAATCGTCAAATCTCCTGCATCCCCTGTTGAATTTGGTTGTGTGGAAGTATTCAACTCACTGGCAAACTGACCATCGGCTGATTCACCAATGATTTGCACGTCTTGGGCATCAATCCTTAAATTTCCCCCCTTACCCGCACCAAATGTAGCAGTATCCACCGCTGCTCCATCTTTGACTAGCAAGGTATTGGTCTTAATCGTCAAATCTCCTGCATCCCCTGTTGAATTTGGTTGTGCGGAAGTAGCCAAGCCACGGGTTTTACCATCAACACTCGTACCAATCAATTGTACGTCTTGGGCAGAGATCGTTAAATTTCCCCCCTTACCTACACCAAATGTAGCAGTACCCACCACTGCTCCATCTCGCACTAGCAAGGTATTGGTTTTAATCGTCAAATCTCCTGCATCTCCTGTTGAGTTCGGCTCTGCATTAGCAAATAAGGCACTGGGAAATTGAGAACCAACACTCGTACCAATCAGTTGCACATCTTGGGCATCAACCGTTAAATTTCCCCCTTTACCTACACCACGTGTACCAGCATTCACCTGTGCCCCATCTTTGACTAGCAAGGTATTGGTCTTAATTGTCAAATCTCCCACATCCCCTATTGAGTTGAGTCCCGAAGAAGTAAACAAGCCACTGGGAAACTCAACATTAGCGATTGAACCAATCAGTTGCACATCTTGGGCATTAACCGTTAAATTTCCCCCCTTGCCCGCACCAAATGTAGCAACACTCACCTGTGCTCCACCCTCTACTCGTAATGTGCTAGCACTGATACTGACATCGCCTCCCTGTCCGTTTGCTTCTTTTTGTACTTCATTATTAATGGAACTCCCATTGTTAAGATTTATTGCTCCAGTTGCATTAACCTCAATATTTCCGGCCTTACTACTATCAGAACCCAGTCCTCTCTCTATTCCTGCAAACAGTTGACTCTCTCCTGTCATCTCTAAATTCCGAGCATTAACCGCGATACTTCCACCATTGCCAGCAGCCACATACACCTCAGCGCCATTGCTAAGGAAAACATTACTTCTTTCTACATTATTGGGAAAACTCAAACTCAGATTATTATCATTCCCATTCAATCCAACTGTTCCCGCACCAGCTAAACCTCCTAACTCCACTCGTCCACCAAAAGCATATAAACCTCCACCATCCATATTGATATCACCGCCTACCAACAGCAAACTCTTGCCATCTGGCACACGTAAGCCCGTAGCAGTAAACTTAGAAGATGGATTTAAACCCGCGTCTGCAACTGAGTTATTTTGGATAGATGCGGCACGAATTTGGTTAAATAGTAAAGCGTTTGGATTAACCGTCAACAGTTCAGGATTATTTGGAGCAGAAGCACTGAAAAAACCTTGATTACCAAACTGTATCGCATTCGCAGTTGTCGCTACAAAAGAACCACCAACATTTAAGCTGGCATTTGCACCAAATACAATTCCATTGGGATTAATTAAAAACAGGTTAGCAGTGCCTAGGGTGCGGATTATCCCATCAATATTAGAAACTGACCCACCCGTTACTCGGCTAATGATGTTCTGAATATCTGTTGCATTATTAAAGAAAGCAGTGCCGCCAGTGGGAACTGAAAACTCTCTAAAGCTGTGGAACAAGTTACCACCCGCTCTGGTTCCGCCTTCAATAGTTCTGATGTTACCTTCTAGCTTAACAGTAGAATTATTGGGTAGAGTGGCATCTGGAGTGATTTGGGCATAAGAACAATTTGCCCCCAAAGCGATCGCACTACTTACCGTACTACCCACCACCATCCCTAAGAACCAACGAATAATCATCCCAGACATAGCACCTCCAAGCTTTGCAGTTACTGGTGATCGAAAAACCCCCTGCTAATTCTCAGTTTTAGGAGGAAAGTTTTCCGCATAACTCCTCAATTCTTTACAAAAAATTATACGCTTTGTGGTGGAATTGGACGGGAGTAGCTTAGATATTGCATCTCTAAGTATAAACCACAAATGACAAGATAAAGAGTCATAAAATTGACAGTGATTTCAAAACTCATCCAGTCCTCTTTTAGAGGACTTATGCTATGAGCCTGGGACTTCAAGTCCCAGGCGGATGCGGGCGCAGTCAAGAACCCATTACATACTGAGTTATTTTTTTGATTTACTCTCTGGCTGGTGCAAGATGTGAGGTAGGGTGAAGTGCACAACAAAGGTGTCCTAAACAAGCACCAGTTACATATATACCTAAACTATTAGTGAAGGATACTGAAGAGCACGCAACATTCTTAGGCAATACTGTTAAGGATAGTTGAGGTACCAGAAACCCGGTTTCTTAAACTAAGATGATCGCCATTTACATTTAGCCCAACAGTACCAGGTTCGCCCAATCCTATTCCAAAAGGGGCGATCGCATTGACACTATCAAACATTACAACTAATCGCTGCACTTTCTGTGAGCCTAATTCATGTGTAACCTTAAAAGTCTGCAATCAACCTTGCTTTTCTCAGAAAGAATTGCAGTACACTCTCTTCTCTCGAAATAATATCGGCTCTGCCTTCCATCCCTAATTGAATGGAACACTGTTTTTTGCCGTTATTGAGGAAAAGGCTTTCTGGCTCAATTGTTACTTCATAAAAGGCACCAACTATAGCAGTATTTTGGCTTGTAGCCGTTGTCGGGGCAACTCCAGCAGCACCATTTGCTTGCGGGACGAATGCATCTGGGGAAATAGCCTTGACCTTACCTTTAAGAGTGCCGTAATCTGGATAAGGACAAGCAGAAACCCGCACTAAAACTTTTTGTCCTTCTTTTAACTTGCTTTTTTCCTCAGATGCCACCGCTGCCTTAACTACCAAGGGAGCATCACTAGGGACAATTTGAGCGATTTCCTCTCCAGAACGCACAGTTTGACCAGAATTTCGCAGATTGAGTTTGGAGATTATACCATCTGCTGTAGCAGTGATGACAGTCTGACTGAGGTCAATTTCTACTTGTTGGAGTTCATGGCGATCGCGCTCAATTGTTTGCTGAATTCCAATCCGTTGCTGGATGAGGGCTTTGCGTTCTTTGTCTAATGTAGCTTGGTTGGTTTTAAGAGAGGCTTTTTCTTGGGCAATGCGCTCTTGTGCGATCGCTACTTCTGCATGACTTGGATTGAGTGTAGCTACTGCGCGTCGCCCTCTGGCATTAGCTGCCGATATTGCTTGAAGTAGCCGTTCTATTGTTTGTTTTTGCGCCTCAATTACTGCGAGTTGTGCCGCCACCGCTTGTTCTTGTTGGCTAGCAGCTAGTTTTGCTTCCTCGAATTGATCTTGAGAAAGCGCTCCAACTTTTGCCACTTTCTGATATCGGTTCCGCTTCAACTGTGCTGCTGATAAGCTGGCAACCCTTGACTTTAAGTCCGCTGAGGCTGACTTTAACTCGGCTCTTGCTTTTTGCAATTCGTTATGAGCTATTTTAACATTCGCCTGTGCTTCTTCGACATCAGCGGTGGTGATAATTTGCTTGTCTCGATAGTCTCGACTGCGATGCTCTAGCTCAGCACTAGCACCAGCAATAACACGGTTAATGCGATCGGTTTCGGCTGCGATCTGACTATTGAGGGCACTGATCTGGGCGTTGATTTGAACAAATTGTAACTGACTCTGCTGAATGTTGCTTTGCAATTGACTTTTTTTGGTTTGAAGGCGAGAGTCGTCAATAGTGGCAATGATATCACCTTTTTTGACAACTTGATTATCTTTGACAGAAACGCGCATAACTGAACCTTCAGTTGCAGCCTGAACAATCCGCAACTCACCAGCAGGACGGAGGTTCGCCTGGGCTTTGACAGTTACCTTATACTTGGTAACAGATGCAGTGGCGATCGCTATTCCCAAAAAAGAGAGCATAACCATTCCGCCAACAGTAGTCCAACGACCAAGTGGCGGCAGAAATTCGTTTTCTTGAACTGGGGGTAGAGAGTCTGAGTTGGAGTAGCTAAGCGTCATGATTGTATGATTGCTCTTGAAAAGCCGTTAGAATCAGATTTGGAGGATTTCAAAACCAAACCATTTAGTGATGGGGCAACTTCGTCTAGGAATTCTAAGTGTTCACCCGGAAGAAGGCGTAGTTCTTGGGGAGTACCTTGAATTTTCAATCGCCCTTCCTCAAGCAGCACAATCCAATCGGCTCGCTGAATCACTTTGGGGCGGTGACTAATCATAATTGTGGTTTTGCCCTGTCTGTAGTACACTAGTTTATCTAGCACTTGGCTCTCACTTACTGGGTCGAGAGCGCCAGTGGATTCATCTAAAATAAGTACGGGTGGATCGGTAACTATAGCTCTGGCGATCGCTAATCTCTGCCGTTGTCCACCAGAGAGATTCGCGCCAAATTCTCCTAAAACTGTTTGATATTTATCGGGCAGTTTACTGATAAACTCGTCTGCACCAGCAATCTGACAAGCCCTAACAATTTGTTCAAAAGTAATGTGGGGATAACTGAAGCGGAAGTTGTCAATGATTGAGCGACTCCAGAAGTGGGGTTCTTGAGGCACTAGCACCACCTGCTGTCGCAGACATTCCAGCGAGATGTCTTGCTGGTTGTAGATGCCATAGCGAATATTGCCAGACTCGACGGAATATAAACCAGCAATCAGTTTAGCGAGGGTACTTTTACCACACCCTGATTTACCAATCAGGGCAATGACTTGACCGCCAGTAATAGTTAGGGAAAAATCTTGGAGGAGGTCAACTCTACCAGCATGGTGAAAGTTGAGGCTGGTGCAGGTAATATCGGCATCACCTGGAATTTCTGCTATAGGCTTTTTGAAGTCGTTTTCGTCTTCTGGGGTGGCATCAATGACTTCCGTCAATCGTTGGATGACAATCTGGGCAGTGATAAACTGATCGGCTAACCCAATTACTGAACTTAAAAAGCCGAGAAAGTTGCCACTCATGCCGTTAAAAGCTAGCAGCTGACCAATGCTTAAGGTGCGATTAATCACTAAATAGCTGCCTAACCACAGTAATGTAATACTAGTGAAACTGGAAAGAATACCGGTGATTGTGCTGCTGTAAAGCTCCAACTTCATCGTACTCCAGCCCAAGTTAGCGAGACGACCAAAATTGGTCTGATACTCTTGCCAAGCTTGGGGAGTAGCTTGGGTAGTTTTGAGAACTTGGACACCGCGAAAGGTTTCGACGAGAAAGCCTTGGTTTTCTGTACCTTGGACAATCATGTTGCGGGTTTTCTGGCGCAAAGAAGGGAGGAAAAGCAGGTTGACTCCCATGACTATGACAAAGGCGGCGAAGGAAGCCAGAGTGAGTCCCCAACTATAGAACAGCATAAAGCCCAAGGAAACCAAGGCGATAAAAAATTGGCTGGGTAAACCGAGGACAATTTGGGAAACTAAGGCATTGATGGCATGAACATCGGCAATGCGGCTAACGACTTCTCCACTGCGCCGTCCTTCAAAATACTCAAGGGGCAAGTGCAGGAGTTTTCGACCGTATTCCAAGATTAGCCCTAATTGCAGCCGCTGACCAAAGTGACCAATGAGGTGAGACTGTACCAAACCTATGGCACTTTTAAATAAGTTCATGGCGATGACCCCAATTGCTACTGTAGTCAGCAGTTGGGTATCTCCCCGCACCAGCACGTCATCCGTGAGCAGTTGCATCATCAAGGGAGAGACAAGCGACAGCAGTCCAATGGCGATATTGATGGCGATCGCTTGGGCAAGAATCAAGCGATAGGGCAAAACACGCGCAATGAAGCGTCCAAAGCCGCCAATTTTATCTGACGGTTGCTCTTTAAAGCGGCTGTCATCTGGCGTAAGCAGCAGCATGACGCCATTGCCCCAACCCTTAACTAACTCCTCGCGGGTAAGATAACGAATACCGATACCAGGATCGGCAATTACATATTTTTTCCCCTTTTGCCCGTATAAAACGACCCAGTGGTAGCCTTTCCAGTGTATAATAGCGGGCAGGGAAATTTTATGCAAAGAGTCGAGTATTTGAGGGGAAGCTTTCACCTGGCGGGCATTAAATCCTAGGGTTTCTGCACCTCGGCTCAAACCCAGTAAGGAAGTTCCCCGCGACCCCGTACCGACGGCTTCCCGCACCCGACCTATAGCAAAAGTACGTCCGTAGTGAAGAGCGATCGTCGCAAGACTTGCCGCGCCACAGTCTTCTTCGCTATGTTGCAGGACACTTTGATATTTCATCGTCAAAACTCAAACCATCTAGCTTTGTTGGTTCTAGCTCTGTTGTTGATTTTTGGAATGCTACGCTTCAAGCATCTTTCAAAACAATCAACAACAAATGTGTTACATCACCCTTTATTGGAGAGAAGGCGATCAAGGGGAAAGTCTCGATCACCGTAAATGTTCTACTGGTCTAATCAGTTTGTTTGATCAGACTCCTAAGCATTTAGCTTCATGTGCTGCATCAGGAGGTGTAGTTAACTCTTATGTTGCCAGTGACAAATACATGATCATTATCATCTCTAAAGTCGATTACGTATTTGCCTCCCCGGATGTCAGTCCATGTAGTGGTATCTTTACCAACACTGACTACCTTTCCATTTGAATTATTAGTATCTACATTTCTAATAATTGCAGCAAAGTCTTTGTTACTCGTAGCCGATTGGGTGTCGGAAATGAGTGTGATTGTTCCACCGGGTCGCACGTTGAACGTTGGTGTGGTATATATCGAATCAAATCTAATATTCTTGCTGAAACCTCCTCCTCCTTCAACAACAGCCCCTTCTGCGGGAGTTAATTCGGTTAATAGTTGTTCATGCTGATTGTCTTTCATCTTTTTTCTCCTAATTAAGTGTGAATTGTTCTGTGTCATTCCTTGAGGAACTGTAGTTTTGGAAACTTGCTGCAAAACTTGTTGTTTTGAGTTGCTACCTATTACTCGGAAAGTTATGTCTGTGTTTTACACAAGGCATTAGTTCTTGTAACATTTCTTCACAAAACTAAGGGCAATGATGCGTCCGTAGTGTTTGGCAACTGTGGCAAGGCAGGCAGCACCGCAGTCTTCTTCACTGTGTTGTAGAACAATTTGGGTTCGCATCTTCAAGAGATGCACCAATGAAGGGTTCGCTATTCGGGCAGAGTGTGAATCGTTCTATTGCAAGCTAATAAAAAATAGAGGCGAGGCATGTTTCGCCCCTATCGGCTTAGACCAAGAGCGTATAGCTCTGCCAAAGTACGTGCTTAGCTCCGGTCATCCTACTCGTATGAAAGATGAAACTTTGTTATTAAGATCAGAAGGAAGTACATACTTTCCAGGTCCATAGGTGTGAGCAGCACCCTTATAGTTAGGATCTGCGTACAATCTCCATTCACCATCGTTGACTATAATCGAGCTAATCTTGTCGTTACTGATCAGGGTTGGTTTACCGCCATCGTTCCAAGAGCCTAGCAACTCAGTAAAATTATTATTATCGTAGAACTGTATGTTATAACCGCCCCCAATAGCAGCAGCGGTTTCATTGTCAAGTTCCTGGATGGCAGTCGCCTCAAATTCGGCAGTTAGTTCCGTAAACAGTTGTTCATGCTGATTGTCTTTCATGTTTTTTATCCTAATTAAGTGTGAATTGTTCTGTTGTAGATTGCCAAATTATTTGCAAGTGATAATAATCTGTCACTTGAACAAATTATTAGCTAAGAGTTGTAATCAGCTTTCTCTTTGGTGATTACAATTTAATCTTCCAAGATTTCATCTAGTATTTCAAGTGTTTAAAACTTCTTTTATATGCATAACTCCATGAGTTATGTTTTCATTTTTCCAATCTTTCATATCCCAAAATAATGTTACTTAAGCCTTTCAAATTAAAGTGCAGTGATGCACTCTCACTACTCCGAATCATGCAATTTTAAACTGAGGCTATGTCTGGTGGCGGTAGATAGTGCTTGGTATCGTGTCACAGCACTAACGCCCGAAAAGCCTGACTTATGAACGTTTACGCGATTCATGTAAACATTTGTAACGAGTTGTGGAATTCCAGGACTTTTGATTCCGATAAATAAGCGGAGGTTGGCTGCGGCGCATCCGGATCAACTTCCAAAGAAGGCAAGTTCTACCAGGAGGAATCGCTGTGGAAAATCACGGTCTTTACTTAACACCTTTTCAGCACAAGCTTTTGCTCAAGAGTCTAAAAGCCGACTTACGTCCAGAATATCGCCGTCGTATTGAAATCATGCTGCTAGCGGATGCAGGTCAATCTCAAGCACAAATTTGTGAAGCACTGGGGTGCGCTCAAGAAACCGCACGATTCTGGATTGCTATGGCACAGACAGATCAGGCTCATAACTGGGATGATCGCCCGATGGGACGCCCCAAGACTGTGAATGAGCAATATCTCGCTCGTTTGAAACAACTGTTAAGCCGTAGTCCGCGTGAATATGGCTATCCATTTCAACGTTGGACAGCGCAATGGTTAAGCAAGCATTTGGTGAAAGAATTGGGGATGAAGGTTAGCGCTTGCCACATTAATCGTCTGCTCAAGTCCATGGGGCTTTCCACTCGACCAAAAGACAACACAACTGAGAAAGCAACCTCAAGCCAACAAGATTCCAGCATTACGATTGGTGATTTGCCATCGCATGCCTTACTAGTTTCTTGTGGCAATTCAGTTTGATGAAAACCAGTAATTAGTTCCAAGGGAAGCCATGATTCAGAAGAAATCTGCTCATCCGAATGAGATAGGAATCCTAAATCATTTGTGAAAAAACTTAAGTAGTGTAGGGTAGGCACTGCCCACCAGATCCAGGTTTTGGTGGGCAGTGCCCACCCTACGTGTGTTTCAAAAATCAAATAGGAGTCCTATATCAAATCCGTTTAATTGCTTATCATAAAAATCTCTCCGCGTCCCCATGTCACCGTGTAAGAGCGTCAGCCCTAATTTTATGAGAACCTGGTTTTGGTGTTCTTTTGCTATGAGGGTTATTTTGTTCTTGATCTGGATATAATATTGGGGGCTTTTCTATGGGTGGCAGTGTTGGTGACTGCTCTATAGGGGGTAGTGTGGTGCGTGGTGTTGCTGTAGGCGATGGTGTGGGTGTGGGTCTGGGTGTGGGTGTGGGTGTGGGTTTGACTGATTCGTCTAATCCAATACTAAGCTTATAAGTGCTTTCTGGGATTCCGGGAACGGGAGTTACTTGGATAATATAAATCCCAGTTAAAGGTAATATTCCTTGGTAAAATGTCACTTTCTTGGCGCTATTCTCGATTGGTTTGCCATTGGAACCTAAGATTGTTAGTGAAACGCCGCTTTCTTGGGCGAACAAAGCACTTAACTGCTGCCCTTGTTTACCATTAAGGATATACTGATGCATTTCGTTTGCTTTGATAGTACCCTCAATGCTAGTTGTGTTGGATAAGCCAAAATTTAGGCGCTTTGTAAATATGACAGGTTGATTTTTTGTAGGTGTGGGTATAGGTGTAGGTGTAGGTGTACGTGTACGTGTAGGTCTGGGTGTGGCACTACGAGAAATAACGGGTGTTGGGAAACTTTGTGGTGATGTTGTTGTTTGTGGTTCTTTGGGCTGATTGCGGATGGAACTCACTAACGCCCAAGATCCTAATCCGGCTAGGATAATGACAGCACTGCCTAGCCCCCCAATGGCGAACGGGTTGTCTAATAGCGAGTTAGTGGCGCGTTGTGGAACTTTTGGATCTGGGTTGGGACGTTGACCGACGGCGACTGTTTGCTCATTGGACTCATGAGAGGTTGGGACAGTTGGTCCTTCTAAAGATTGCAGTGCTTGTAGTACATCTGTAGCATTTTGATAGCGATCGCTTGGTCTGTAACTCAACATGCGGTTCAAAATCTGGGCAAATTGGGGACTGACTGTTACCCAAAGTTGCCAATTCCAAGTGAATTGGTTTTCATCAAATAGTTCCTGTGGTGTTTTGCTAGTTAGTAAAACAATTGCTGTTACCGCTAGTGCATACAAGTCACTACTAGCATAAGCTCGACCTGTTTGCATTTGCTCGCTTGGGGAGTAGCCCAATTTTCCTACATAGGTTGGTGGCGCTGTGATGTCAGGCGATTGCAATCGAGTTGCCAGTTCTTTGACGACCCCAAAGTCAATCAACACTGGCAAGCGATCGCTGTCTCGCAGAATAATATTTTCTGGTGAGATATCCCTGTGAATAATTCCACGCAGGTGAATATGCTCTAATACTGGTAACAAAGAGCGTAGCAAATGCAAGACTTCTGTTTCCGTAAATGCACCACCAACAGCCTTGTGTTCATTCAGCAAAGTTCGGTAGGTTTTACCTGCAATGTATTCCTGAACCAAAAACAAGCGCTGGTCTTGTTCAAATCTTTCCCTGAATTGGGGGATTTGAGAGTGTTGTATTTGATACAATATTGCTGCCTCCCGCTGGAAAAGCTCTTGCGCTTTCTCCAAAGCGTAAGTCCCCGTGACGGTGGGAATCAATTCTTTAATTGCACAAAGTTCATTAAAGCGTCTTTGGTCTTCTGCTAGATAGGTTCTACCAAATCCCCCCTGACCTAGGGTTTGAATTATCCGGTAACGGTTTTGCAGTATAGTGCCAACTGTAATCGGTGGTTGCATCGTTATTGATTTTGTGCCATAGCAACAAAGGAGTAACTCTATTTTCACCGCCCCTAGAGTTCATGACACTCCCTCCTCAAAGACTATAATTCCGTGGCTTTTCAGCTAATCAGCATATTTGTTGCTTTTTTTTACAAAATGTTGACAAGAGGTGCTATGATAATATACTTGGATACTACAAACAAATAAAATAGCAGCGCCTAGCTTATGAAACACAGTTTAATCTGAGAGCTTGCAAAGAGATAGGATTCCTCCGCAAATTTTTGAAACACACGTAGGGTGGGCACTGCCCACCATGTCTGGGTTTTGTAGGGCAATGCCCCACCTACTACTCGGTTTTGGTGGGCAATGCCCCACCTACTACTCGGTTTTGGTGGGCAGTGCCCACCCTACACTACTTAAGATTTTTCACAAATGATTTAGGATTCCTATAAATATTATCTGTATGCAGAGCAAGTTACTCCCGAACCGCTACAAGATTACCTATCTTATACGGGCGCGTCCTTGGCGTCTTGGCGGTTCGTTATATAGGTAATCTTCGGGCGGGACAGGAGTAAAAAGTTTGAGAACTTTATAAATGCCAAATTTGAATATCTCTTAATGTCAAATGCTTTGCTCTCAGTTATAAATGATATAGAGAGAAGTGTACTACCAAGCAAGGATTTGAGATATGTTGTTTTTTAAATATCTGAACTATGGGTTTATTTGAAGGACTAAATCTTAGTTAATCTGTGGATAGTTTGCTCAGAAAAATAACAACTGTAGTTTTACGGAGGAATATTTAAAGTCTTTATGAAAGCTTCAAAAAAACTTGCAAATAATTTTTCTGACTATTTATGTTAAACATGCAAAATATCGGATAAGAATATTGCCATGAATCCATATCGAGGATCTGCTGTACTCAGTTCTGCAACTTTCAAAGAACAGCCAACTGCAACAGGACTGTCTGAAAATACTCGCCTGCGTCTGTTCTCTGGCTCTGCCAATGTCCCACTGTCTCAAGAAATTGCTCGTTACCTGGGCATGGACTTAGGACCAATGATCCGGAAACGATTTGCGGATGGAGAACTATACGTTCAAATACAGGAATCGATCCGGGGCTGTGATGTTTATTTAATCCAGCCATCTTGTCGTCCTGTAAACGACAATTTAATGGAATTGCTGATTATGATTGATGCCTGTCGTCGCGCCTCAGCGCGGCAGGTAACAGCAGTCATTCCCTACTATGGCTATGCTCGCGCTGATCGCAAAACGGCAGGACGAGAGTCAATAACTGCCAAGCTGGTTGGGAACCTGCTCACTGAAGCAGGTGCAGACCGGATTCTTGCCATGGATTTACACTCGGCTCAGATTCAAGGCTATTTCGATTTACCTGTTGATCATATCTACGGTTCGCCAGTGTTGCTAGATTATCTAGCAAGTAAACAATTACCTGACTTGGTAGTGGTTTCCCCGGATGTCGGTGGTGTAGCACGGGCTAGAGCATTTGCGAAAAAGCTCGATGATGCCCCACTGGCCATTATTGATAAACGTCGTCAGGCTCATAATGTCGCCGAAGTGCTGAATGTGATTGGCGATGTGAAAGGCAAAACGGCGGTGCTGGTAGATGATATGATTGACACTGGTGGTACCATCACTGAAGGCGCAAAACTACTACGTGAGGCAGGAGCAAGCCAGGTATATGCCTGTGCAACTCATGCGGTTTTCTCCCCACCTGCCATTGAGCGGTTGTCCACTGGTTTGTTTGAGGAAGTCATTGTCACAAACACGATTCCCATAGCAGAAAGCGATCACTTTTCACAACTCGTGGTGCTTTCGGTAGCTAACCTGCTTGGCGAAACTATCTGGCGCATCCACGAAGATAGTTCAGTAAGTAGTATGTTCCGCTAGATAAATTATGAATTATGAATTATGAATTATGAAAAAACATTTATTTCATAATTCATAATTCAGCATTTATAATTCGGTACATTGTTGTCAGATTGTCATGAATAGCGAAAAAGTAGCGTTGCCGTCCTGGTACTCTGATGAAGAATTGATGCAAATGAGTTCACAGAACCCAGAACTGCGGTTTGAACGGAATGCTGATGGTATATTAGAAACTATGCCCCCCACTGGCGGAATTTCAGGTAATCGAGAAATCAAAGCAGGAGCTTATCTGCTAAATTGGGTAGAAAGTCAGGATTTGGGTGAGGTTTTTAGTTCAAGTACGGGGTTTAGATTAGCAAATACGGCAGTGCGATCGCCTGATGCTGCTTTTGTAGCTAAAGGACGTTTGCCAGAAGGTTGGGATGAGAGGGAAGACCAGTTTTTAGATTTAGCTCCCGATTTTGTCATTGAGATTCGGTCTAAAAATGATACCTTGGAAAAACTCAAAGCCAAGATGACAGAATATATTGCCAATGGTGTTCGCTTAGGATGGTTAATTGACCGGAAAAATCAGCAAGCTTTGGTCTATCGCAGTGATGGTTCAATTACTCAGTATCCAGCTACAGCAATTTTAAGTGGTGAAGATGTTGTGCCAGGGTTTACGTTGCCATTAAAAACGTTATTGTAGACGCAATTCGCTCTTTTCAGCACGGCGTAAATAAACCTACCATACCCTGCACCGAAGCCCTTCGGTCTACAAAATGGTGCAAAAGCTCTGGAATACAATTACTCCCAACGCGTGCGACTTCGTCGAAGGCGTCTTTGCGGTTCGTTTCCAAAACGCCCCGAAATCGTTACAATAAGGATAGTATTGTTAAGGCTTATTTACAGACTTAACCTATTCTCCCAAATTCTGTTAAATCGGTCCGTTACTGGACATAAATCAGAAAATTCCCTCTATAACTAAGCTGAAAGCTCTTATGACGCTCCCTATCCGCAACGTCGCTATTATTGCCCACGTTGACCACGGCAAAACAACCCTCGTTGATGCACTCCTTAAACAATCTGGTATTTTCCGCGAAGGGGAAGACGTTCCGGATTGCGTTATGGACTCCAACGCCCTTGAAAGGGAACGGGGCATTACCATTCTTTCCAAGAATACAGCAGTTCACTACAAAGAAACGCTGATCAATATTATCGATACCCCAGGACACGCTGACTTTGGCGGCGAAGTAGAACGGGTACTGGGCATGGTAGATGGTTGTATCCTGATTGTCGATGCTAACGAAGGTCCCATGCCCCAGACTCGCTTCGTACTCAAAAAAGCCTTGGAAAAAGGACTGCGCCCCATTGTGGTAGTCAACAAAATTGACCGTCCCTCCGCAGACCCCTACGGTGCAATTGATAAAGTATTGGATCTGTTCTTGGAACTAGGGGCAGATGAAGCTCAGTGTGATTTCCCCTATCTTTTTGCATCGGGTCTTTCAGGCTACGCCAAAAAAGACTTAGACGATGAACCCAAGGATATGCAACCCCTGTTTGAAGGAATTTTGCGCCATGTGCCACCACCAGTAGGCGACCCCAACAAGCCTCTGCAACTGCAAGTCACAACTCTAGATTATTCTGAATATCTGGGGCGGATTATCATTGGGAAAATTCACAATGGCATTATCCGCATGGGACAATCAGCGGCATTGGTGAAAGATACTGGGGAAATTGTCAAAGGCAAAATCACCAAATTGATGGGCTTTGAAGGGCTAAAGCGCATTGAAATGGCAGAAGCATCAGCAGGCTATATCGTAGCTGTGTCAGGTTTTGCTGATGCCAATATCGGGGAAACTATTACTTGTCCCAACGAACCTCATGCATTACCACTGATTAAAGTGGATGAACCAACGTTGCAGATGACCTTCTCGGTGAATGATTCGCCGTTCGCAGGTCAAGAAGGAAAGTTGGTGACATCGCGGCAAGTGCGCGATCGCCTGATGCGAGAATTAGAAACTAACGTCGCACTGCGCGTCGAAGAAACCGAGTCACCCGATAAATTCCAGGTTTCCGGTCGTGGTGAACTGCACTTGGGCATCTTAATCGAAACCATGCGCCGAGAAGGCTATGAGTTTCAAGTATCCCAGCCACAGGTGATTTACCGGGAAGTTAGCGGTCAACCCTGTGAACCATTCGAGTGCTTAGTACTGGACGTTCCTGAAGAGGCTGTTGGTAGCTGTATTGAACGCCTAGGACAACGCAAAGGCGAAATGCAAGATATGCAAGTTGGTGGTAATGGTCGCACCCAGATAGATTTCGTTATTCCCGCACGTGGATTGATCGGTTTCCGGGGTGAATTCATGCGCATGACCAGAGGTGAAGGTATCATGAATCACAGCTTCCTTGACTACCGTCCCCTCAGTGGCGATATTGAAGCCCGTAACAAAGGTGTTTTAATCTCCTTTGACGAAGGCGTAGCCACTTTCTATGCCATGAAGAATGCTGAAGATAGAGGTGCATTCTTTATTACTCCAGGCACTAAGGTTTACAGGGGCATGATTGTCGGAGAACACAATCGTCCCCAAGACTTGGAACTCAATGTTTGTAAGACTAAGCAACTCACTAACCATCGGGCAGCCGGTGGTGATGAACTCGTGCAGCTGCAAGCGCCCGTGGATATGAGTTTAGAGCGTGCTTTGGAGTACATCGGACCTGATGAATTGGTGGAAGTAACTCCCCAGTCCATTCGTCTGCGAAAGGTGTCGAAGAAGTTGGTGAAACGGTAAATAAAATGGGGAGTGGGGAATGGGGAGTGGGGAATGGGGAATGGGGAGTGGGGAATGGGGAGTGGGGAATGGGGAATGGGGAGTGGGGAATGGGGAGTGGGGAATGGGGAGTGGGGAATGGGGAATGGGGAATGGGGAGTATTGATTATTAGTGGTTAATTGTTAAAAATGAATAATAACCACTCCCACTCCCAACTCCCCACTCCCCACTCCCCACTCCCTACTCCCCACTCCCTACTCCCCACTACTCCCCACTCCCCACTCCCTACTCCCCACTCCCCACTCCCCACTCCCCCATGATTAAACGCACCACCAACTGGTTAGAAACCCACGCTTGTGTCCCGGTATACAGTGGCTGGGTATTAGGGGCAATTGCTATTTGTTTTTTGGGAGCCGCTATCAATACTATGGCAGGCTGGCTGTACGTGATTAGTGGCGTCAGTTTTGCTCTGCTGAGCGTAGCAGCTATCTTACCGCCGCGATCGCTTTTGGGTCTAGTGGTGAAACGAGAGCCAATCGGGCCAGTGACAGCGGGAGATGATCTGACAATTGAATTAGAAATCGTCAATCAGACAAAGCAATCTGTTAATTTGCTGCAAGTTCAAGATATACTGCCCTTGGTTTTGGGAAAACCAGTCAAGAAGGCCATAGAAATAATTCCCACAAAAGGTAGTTACCAGTGGGTGTACTACCAACCTACCCAGCGCAGGGGTGTTTATCGTTGGCATACAGTGGAACTAGGAACTGGTGCGCCGTTGGGATTGTTCTGGTGTCGTCGTCTCCATGAGACTGCGGCGAGGGCCATTGTGTATCCAATAGTGTTACCCCTGACTAGGTGCCCTTTAGTGGATGAGTTAGGAGAACAAGATAGCCTCAAAAGCGATGTGGGTGGTAGACCTTTGGAGATGGCAAGCGTTGGGCTAACGCGATCGCTACGTCCTTACCGCACAGGAGATCCCATGCGTCTTATCCATTGGCGCACCAGTGCTCGGTACGGGGAATTACGGGTGCGGGATTTAGAAAAAGTTACTGGAGGACAAGGCATTATTATTGCCATTGACAGTGCTGGTAGTTGGGAAGAAGAGAACTTTGAACAAGCAGTTATTAGTGCTGCATCACTGTATTTTTACGCACATCGTCAGCAAATGCAGGTGCAATTGTGGACAGCATTGACAGGTTTAGTTAAAGGCGATCGCATTGTCAAAGAAACCTTGGCAGCAACCACTCCTCTTGAAGAAGCTACTAATGTTCACCCTCCCACCTATCCCTTAATTTGGCTAACTCAAAACCCCCTCACTGTCTCTTCTCTCCCTCAAGGCAGTCGTTGGGTGTTGTGGCAGAATGTTTCATTACCACAAGAGCAAATGGTAGTCAATAGAAATTACCGAGGTATAATATTCAACTCCCAAGAACCACTCCAACCTCAGTTGCAAAGAGAATTATGAATTATGAATTATGAATTATGAATTATGAAAAAAACTCTATACGTTATGTGCAGGGCGGCGCAGTAATTGAACGTATTCGCTCTTTGCTGGGAAACTTTACCCGTTCAAGCTGTCAACCAACTGCAAGACTGGAAAGAGCAAGGACGAAGATAGATGGTGATTGATACGATGGTCTTTGCCTATGCGCTGTTGCAGGTAGAGGATCACCACGAACAGGCGATCGCTGTTAAGGGTGCTGAATGTGGGCTTCATAATTCATAATTCATAATTCATAATTCATCAGTGCGGCTGAGGTACAATGCAAAGAAATATTTAAATTATAAACAACCGATATGATGTCATCAGAAGTTAACAAAATATCCACCGATAAAAGTCTAGAGGCAATGCGGCATTTTTCCGAACAATACGCCAAGCGCACAGGAACGTACTTCTGTGCTGAACCTTCTGTCACCGCAGTTGTGATTGAAGGACTTGCCAAGCATAAAGACGACCTCGGAGCTCCTTTGTGTCCTTGTCGCCACTACGAAGACAAACAAGCAGAGGTTAGTGCTACATTTTGGAACTGTCCCTGTGTACCTATGCGGGAGCGCAAAGAGTGCCACTGTATGCTATTCCTCACCCCAGACAACGAGTTTGCTGGTGATAAGCAAGAAATCTCTTTAGAAGCAATTAAACAAGTAAGAGACAGTATGGGATGAGCGAAACGGTGCCCCAAGAGTTTTGGCAAGGTGTAGAACAGTTCAATGCTGGGCAGTTCTACACCTGTCATGATACTCTAGAAGCTTTGTGGATCGAAGCAATAGAGCCAGAAAAAACTTTTTATCAAGGCATTCTGCAAATTGCCGTGGCGCTTTATCATCTGGGAAACCGCAACTTGCGAGGTGCAGTCATTTTGTTGGGAGAGGGAAGCAATCGTCTGCGGCGTTACCCATCTGTTTATAGCGGCATTGATGTAGACGAATTATTGGATCAGAGTGTGGCATTATTGAAGATTTTACAACAAACACATAACCTAGACCAAGATCAAGCCTTGCCCTTTATGCGCGCGATCGTCCAGGGCGGTTCGGTCATCGCCTCGCTCGGCGAGCGCGTGCTCGGTCGCACGAGAACGGAAGACGTGGACGATTCGAAGACCAATGAAGTGGTCATCCCGTCGGGTATGCTGCTCGACTAGGCGATGGTCGCGCAGAGCGAGCAGATCAGCCAGCAGGCGCTAA
>JADQBA010000496.1 GCA_016903675.1 Stigonema ocellatum SAG 48.90 = DSM 106950
AACTAACTAAAAATACTTACAAGTTCATCTTGAGCAATCACCACATCCTGATGGATGGATGGTGTTTACCGATTATCTTTAAAGACGTTTTAAGCTTCTACGAGGCTGAACTCACAGGTGAAACTTGTGATTTGCCAACACCACGTCCCTACCGTGATTATATCGCTTGGTTGAATTCTCAAGATAAGGAAACAGCAAGTGAGTTTTGGCGACAAACTTTACACGGTTTTAGCGCTCCCACTCCTTTAGTATTAGATAAAAAACCAGTTCAAAATCAGCAGCAAGACTCGAATTACTTTGAATTTGAATTACGTTTGGAGGCTGTTGTCAGCCGTGGGTTACAAACTGTAGCACAAAATCATCGTGTGACTTTATCGACTATA
>JADQBA010000302.1 GCA_016903675.1 Stigonema ocellatum SAG 48.90 = DSM 106950
CGACAATGTTGTGCGCAACGGAGCCGTGGTGGATGCCGCCACTGACGATAAGAGCGTCTTGGGAGTGCGCCGCTTCAACGAGTTGCTCGCCTCCTCGCCCCATGTGAGCGCCACAGCAATTCAGACCGTGGGCAGCAAAGGTTATGACGGCTTTGCGATCGCCCGAGTCATTTAGCTTTGCTGCAATTCGTACATTGTCCACAAAGGTCTTAACCGAGCAGTATTGCGATACGATGGGCAAAGTCCTTGAGTTTGAGTTACTTTCTGGGGTCAATAATGTGATAAGTTTACGAAAAGCTAATCTAAACGATCTTGACTACATCGTCACTCAGGAATCCAGGGATGAGTTGAAAGATTTGATCTTACGTTGGAGCCGAGACGAACACAGCACAAACTTACACTCTACTGACAAGCGTTACTTCATGATTGAAAATGCTTCAGGAGAAACGAGTGGCTACAGTATCTTATCTGGTTTCAAATCACCAAACGGCAGTATTGAGTTAACTCGAATCGTCATTGCTCAACCGGGACTAGGATATGGCAAGGATGTATTGTCTATCATCATCAAAAAGGTTTTTGAAGAGTACAATGCTCATCGTTTTTGGTTAGATGTCTTTGAAGACAACCGACGTGCCAGACACGTTTATCAGTCGGTCGGCTTTCACGAAGAAGGAATTCTGCGAGAAGCCATCAGGCAAGGAGACAAGTATTCTTCGTTAGTGGTTATGTCCATACTTGAAAATGAATACTTCCATAAAAGACCAGTGTGACGTTTTTATTTGCATATTACTGTAATTCTATCCATTATTAGTATAATACCAGTAATTGAAGAGTGATGATTAACCTACTTAGCAGCATTATTTTAGAATCGCTGATGACATTTTTGGCATATTAAGCAGAACCAGCATTCTGATTGATAACCCATAGATTATAGATACTTTCTATCATCTCGCCACAATTCACCTAATTAAAACTTGTTCAATAAATAATTCTAATATCGTTGATGTGTTAGTAATCGGTTGATTATCCAGATATATTTCATATAAGCTATGGGAATTGGCTTTGAAATAAGCCAAATGTTCGCTATCTTTAGTAATTGATGCAGTTTGAATAAATTCATTATTTCCTGGTGCTATATTTTCGGGAGCTAAATTAGTAATTTCTCCTTGAAGATTTACTAAGCCAACACGACTACTAGTATGACACTGCCACCAAATTACAATACCTTTCTCACTCCAGGATAATGTTTCAATATTTTCATCAGTATTTATGGGAATACAACTAATTTCACTCGATTCGATATTAATTACAGCGAGCAATTTATTATCAAACCAGCGACCAGAGCGATAATAATTAAAATGAACAAATTTCCCATCTGGAGAAAAACCAATATTACTTTTATACCCGACAAATGGAATCTCTAATTTGTATTCTTCTTTACTGCCTACATCTAAAATATAAATCTCTAATTTATTTCGATCTTCAAGAATGGGGCTTGGAGCCGCCAAAAACACAACTTTATCTCCTGAAGGTGAAACGTCAAACTCATAAATATGTAAATTTTTACCGACAGTTAACTGAACAGCTACTTCGTCTTTTTGCGGAGTATTATTATTATCTTCCGTCGAGTCGATGTTGAGCAAATCTTTCGGTAATTTAAAAATTGAGTTAGTTTTCTCTAAACCTTTATCAATATCCAGATAAAATAAACAACAACAGCGAAAGTCACGGTTTACATATTCAATATCACTATATAATTCTCGGCGCTTAATAACAGCTTTCGACTCCGGCTCTTGCGCTAAAAAGAATAACCCTCGCTTGGACGGCGACCATTTAAACTTACACACATCTTCTGGTGCATGGGAAACCTGTATACCCGTCGCTTCACCATCAGCCTTGATAAAAATCTGCTTTTTTTTACCGTTTACCTTACCCAAATAAGCCAGGCTCTGGGAATCTGGCGACCATTGAGGCGAAAAACTCTCGCAAATTCCTCTCGTTAATGGATAACTTCTCCCATTCTCGTAAAGAAAGACATGATGTTGATAGCTGTTACTATCCCAATTCGTTTGCCGCTGCACCCAAGCGACAATATTCCATCGTTACTAATGCACAAACTTGAAAACCTTGGTAATGTGGTCGCTTCCTCGATTGAGAAGTATTGTTTTCCTGTCATATTTATTTTTCCCTACTTTGCTTACTGTTTTTTTAGATTGTTATAAAAGCTAGAAGTTTTCTGATTGATAATCAATTTGGAAGAATTAGCGAACGAGATTGTTGCGGGGTTATAGTAACGAAACTCCAGTAACCTTAGAAGTACAGACTTTAGTCATGCAAAAGCTGGACTAGATAAACGAATGACTATAAGTCTTGATAAAGCTGACATATTCTTGAGCAACTTCTAAGTGTTCTTGGTTGAGCAAAGCTAAATGTTTTTGGTATTTTTGGTAATACCTAGTTTGATTTGCTAATGCAAAATATACAGAGTCGATAAATACATAACCACTACTATAGTTTTGTAGCGAATAAATCATGAAGGCAGGTAAGTAGTAGCGAAATCCTTTTGGATCGAGAAACCCAAAAGAATCTCCAAGCTTTTCGATCAATTCTTTCGGAACATCTTGCCATTTTTTTCCCCGCTCGATTTCTTGACTTATTTTCCGTGCTTCTTCCATGCTACACCAATCATCAATTCAACGGGTCGCGCCCATTCCGCTCTAGACTCAAGAGTGCAAGTCTAGAGCGGAATGGGCGCGCAGTGACTGGGGACGCTTGGACTGGGGATTGGGAAACAAATTCTTTTAAGATTTGGTTCGGTGCTGCACCTATCCAAATCGAACCTGTCGCCTGTCACCAGTCCCCAATCCCCAGTCCCTAGTTCAATTATGCGTTGCCCTCTAGCCCTGGTAGGGGCGCTCTTGCTTGCGCCCTTACATCATTCTCACGACTATGTCTAATTACTTTATCCGTATTTCTGTATTTCCAGAAATACCTCACTCTTTCCCGCCATAGTGCTGCTGGTCCTCCGAGGTCGTACCTTCCAGCCAGTCCGGGGGTAGGGTGCAAAAGAATTGACCTTTTTGACCACAGTGCACGAAGCTCACACTCTTGTCAACTGACAAGAGTGTGAGCTTCGCAAAAAAACATAGATTTTTGACGGGGACTAAAGTCCCGACGGGCTTACCCCATGTGAAGGTAGGGGGTCCCGGCCCTATGACTTTCGGTCAAAATTTGCAAGGTCGCTCCTTTAGTGGTCAAGACTTACGTTAAGATGGTAGTTACATTTGTAATTACATTGTGGTAAGTTTAATGATCCAAACCTTAAAGTTACGCAAAATTGGTAATTCTGTGGGGGTGACATTTTCTAAGGAGTTGTTAGAAAAGCTCAACCTTTCCGAAGGGGATACCTTATTTGTGACGGAAACTGAACACGGACTCCAGCTTAGTCCTTATGACCCTGAGTTTGAGAAAGCGATGGCCATTTATCGGGAAGGTAGCCAGAAGTTTCGTCATGCGTTGAAGGAACTCGCTAAGTGAATGAACCAACTTGGCTGACAGAACAGATGGTGCTTGCTATCCATGAGGATTTGATTTCTCAGTATGGTGGTTTATCTGGGGTGAGAGATCCGGGGTTATTAGAAGCGAGTTTAGCCCGTCCCCGGCATAAATTTTCTTATCAGCCGGAGGCTTCGCTCTTGGAATTGGCGGCGGCTTATGGTTTTGCCTTGTGTAAAAATCATCCCTTTGTAGATGGCAATAAGCGTACAGCTTTTATGGCGATGTATGTTTTTTTGGGGTTGAATGCTTATAGTTTCAATGCACCGGAACCGGAAATAGTATTAGTGATGGAGAGTTTAGCATCTGGGGAGATTGACGAAAATGCTTTGCTCTTTTGGTTAGCAAAATATGCTGAACAATTGCTATGAATAACATGATGCAATACAAGGATTATTTCGGGTCTATAGTGATGACGATAAATGGAGAAATCGCGGTATAATGACTTAATTTACCCAAAAATATTACTTTTCTCTGTTAAGAATTAATAGTAGGGCGAGGATCTATTGCAGGTTTTTGATTAACCAAACGAACTTGATTTTGCTTAACCACTATAGTAATCAGTGGCAAAGAACGCCTAGCTGGACCATGAACTACTCGACCTAAATTGTCATACTCAGAGCCATGACAAGGACAAATAAAGCTGTTTTTCTCTGGATGCCAGTTGACCGTACATCCTAAATGGGTGCAAGTTGGGTTGATGGCGTATTTAGCGATTTCAGGACCAGTATTAATCACTAGATAATCAACGCTGCTATCTGGCAAGCCTTTGACCTTAACTGGGATTCCTGGTGTCGCGTTGGCTAGAACTGCATTAGCCGTAATTGGGTGTCCTTTGTTGTCGAGTGCTGTAAATCCTGGAAGATAATTTTGACACTTAGAATTATCAGGGTATAAAGAGCAAAGAGTTTCCAGGTCTACCTCACGGCTTAGGCTTGCTTTAGGAAATAGATATCCCATTGCTACTGAGGCGATCGCACTGCCTGCCATATACTTTAAAAAGTCTCGTCGATTTTTGATACCGAGTAGTTTATCAACAGAACCGGGCGAACTTTTATCCATCGATCAGATATCCCAATCAAATATTTACCCCCATGGTACCCCAGCGAGTATAAAATTCCCTATGAGAATTTACCCAAACCAATTTTAGTTCATTGTCCTGCTGGAGCCTGAGCCAGTGCCATAGCCCTAATTGCTACTTCAATTCAAGATGGTTTGATCCCAGAGGAAATTATTGCCAAAGCTCAAGAAATTGATCTGAAATTAGACCAACCTCACCTAAAGGATTTTCTAGAGCAACATTCTCAGAACAAGTATAGCAATCCTATTTAAGATCCGAACAAAGAGGACTTGGGGGACAAGCCGCTACGCGGAAATTCAAAATTCAAAATTCACGCATTCAAAACTTAAAACACTTTTGACTTATTACCTTAGCTTTTGACGAACCCTTTGGGGCGGGTGTTTCTAACTCCTGCACGGATTGCTATAGATAAGCGAAAAAACTTATCTATGTAAAGTAATGTAAATATGCTTGACACAGGCTCTTAGTGGCGCTATTACGAACGAAGAGTGATTTTTTAACGCCAACCTACTTAAAGTTTCTAAATGATAAGTGGAATTTTTGAAAATTGCATTGGCACAATAGATGGTGCGGCAGCCCTAAAATATTGGGATGAATTGGGTTACCAACTCATCCAGCAGGGACAGTTGAGTGCAGAACAAGCAG
>JADQBA010000119.1 GCA_016903675.1 Stigonema ocellatum SAG 48.90 = DSM 106950
ACACCCTTATACTCCTAATCCCCTGTGTAACTTAGTAACACGCCACGGGCGGCGCTCCACCCGTTATCAATGGAACAAAAACCCCCATTCCCCCTCTTCCCCCACTCCCCCCTCCCTACTCCCCACTCCCGTGTTTCTTGAGAGGTATGTAGTTGCGCTTTAGCGCTAACGCGCAACTACGAACCAATCTTTACAACCCATTGCCAATTAAAATAAATGGTGCCCAGTAGTAGGGATGTGAAAATCCACTTGCATTGCTGGCTCTTGCAGGTTTCCCTGGTGTTGGTGTAACCTTAATACCACGTTCATCAAGATTTTTACCCTTTGAGTCCAAGCCATGCAACAAACTAAGTTGTGCCTGACGCAAAGCTGACGATTTAGTCATCTTACCACTAGCTAAGTTATGATAAAATTCCTGCATCAGTAGAGTAGTGCTGGCATCATTGACTTGCCAAAGAGAAGCAATTGCTGCTGACGCTTTACCATTACCGATAAAGAAAGAACTAATCCCAGAAATTTCTACACCATTTTTAATATGACCACCAAGGGCTGTTTCGCAAGCTGACAGCACAACTAAATTAATACTACCTAGATTTTGCAATAGTTGAATATCGGTAATGGGAATTTTTTCACCTTTACCTGATAATATGTAAGAAGCTGTCGGTTCTTCCGGAACGAATGCGCCGTGAGTGGCGATGTGTAAAATCTTTTTGCCTGATAAATTACTTCGCAGTGTAGAAAAATCAAAGGCTTTGTTGAGTAATTTTAACCCTGGATAAATACCTGTAGAAGATTTGGCATTTTCGTGGACTATCGCTTCTAATTCTTTTGGTACATTGGGTAAAGGATTAAAACCTGTAACCTGATCTGATAAACCTACCGCTAATACTTGTGTATTTTCTGTACCCGGTGGTAAAGGTTCTCCCAAATTTGTTAAACTAGCTGAGATGACAGTTGAAACCTGATAGTTTTCTACTAAATATTTTGACCCATCAAACAAGCTACTCATGGGAATGTAGCGAGTATAACTGTCGAGGGCAAATACTAGGTTTTGAATTTTATTATTTTTAAGTTCTGCTTCTATGGGTTTAATCAACCAGTCGTAAAGTTGCTTACTGGTTGCTTTCACCTCAGCAATGTCAGAAGAATTTTGCAGTAATTGACGATATCTCTCAACTGTTGACTTTAGCTGCTGCTGTCCGATACCTTTGACTTCTATGCTTTTGACAACGACTCCTCTAGATGCCAAGAAAATCACAATTTTGTCATCAAATACTAAAGGGGAAATCATGATTGTACCCGGTTGAGATTGGACAATGCTTGTAGCAGCATCGAGGAATTTACCAGGATAAATTAGGTTAGGATCTTTAAAATTAATTGAATTTACAATCTCGTTAACTTTGTGGATAAATTCCCGGTTCAAATTATCCCGTTGAGTTATCAGTTCCTGTAATTGAGGACATTTTTTTTGTTCGCACTCGTAGACGCGCTGTCCAAAAGCAATTAAATTACTTTGTGCTTCTTTAATTTTTTGTTCACCACGAGTTAGGGGAATATCTGCTTTTAAGTCAACGCTTCTAGTAAACTCCCTTAACTCTTGTATTTTCAACAATTCCACAACTTGGAATGCTTCTGTATCTTGTCCAAGCTGTCTTAACAAATCTGCTAATTGTTTGTAAATGTCAGATACCTTCACACCACCAAAATCATAGGTGGCTTGTAGGAAGGAATTCTGTAACTGTGGGGGTAGTCCTTGGATGTTGCGGCGGACTTGCTGAATACCGTTAATGGCATCTTTATAATATGCGATCGCCACACTAGGTTGATTTAAGTCACGGTAAACCATTGCTAACCCAGCGTAAATACCAGAGTCACCGCCTAAAACTTGAGTATCTGTCTTAATTGCCAATGCAGCTTGATAGGTGGCGATCGCATCTTGTTTGCGTCCGAATTTCTGATGTAAACTCCCCAAAAGACTGAGTGCTGATTTTGACCAAACGGGATTTTGGACTTTTTTAGCATATGCTAAAAAGTTTTGAGCTTCTGCCATTGCTTGAGCATCATTACCCAATTCACCATAACCAATACTTAACATTCTATGTGCAAAAGCTTGCATACGCGGCACTTTAATTTCTTGGAAAATAGTTAAAGCCAGCTTTGATAATTCCACAGTTTTTTGCGGTTCACCCTGAGCAAAATATGTGTGAAGAAGGCAGAAGGCAGAGGGCAGAGGGCAGAAGGATGCAATACAGTGTGGGCTTCAGACCCACACTGATTGCAAGCCACCAAATCGGAGATTTTGGTGGGGGCCTTAAACCCTTGCTCCCTTTGGTCGCGGGCAGAGAGCAGGAAACAGAATTCCCTTCTGCCTTCTGCCTCCTGCCCTCTGCCTTTCCCGGTAAAAACAGGAGAAGATATCTGGCAGGCGATCGCAAGCATTATCGATTTACAGAATCAAGCTCCAGCTTTGAAGCCTGTATCTCGGAATGAACACCCGCCTTTGTCTTTTTCTCAAGAAAGATTATGGTTCATCCACCAGTTGCAGCCAGATAGCTCCACTTATAATGTCTCCTTTGCTTTTCGCCTTCAGGGTTTACTCAACATTTCGGCATTAGAGCATAGTCTCAATGAAATTATCCAACGTCACGAAGCATTGCGAACTACGTTTTTAGCTTCGGAAAACAAGCCTGTTCAGTTGATTGCTCCCAGCTTCAACTTGACGTTACCTGTAGTAGATATTCATGAACTTCCTGAAAGGGAAAGAGAAACTCAAGTTTTACAACTGGTCAAAAACGAAGTTCAACAACCCTTTGATCTAGAGCAAGGAGCGCTGTTGCGGTTTTCCTTAGTGCAGCTAGGTGAAAATGAATATGTGTTACTCTTAAGTGTCCACCACATTGTCTTTGATGGTTGGTCTGAAGGTGTTTTGTGGCGCGAACTGACAGCCTTGTACGAAGCTTTTTCCACTGGAAAGCCCTCTCCCCTGCCTGAACTGCCCATCCAGTACGCAGACTTTGCTGTTTGGCAGAAACAGTGGCTGCAAGGGAAAGTGATGGACACTCAACTGGACTACTGGAAGAAACAATTAGCAGGATCGCCTCCCTTGCTGGAACTTCCTACCGACCGGGTGCGCCCACCCATGCAGGCAAACCGTGGCGGTATCAAGCACTTTCAGCTAGATTATCATCTGACTCAAAAAATCAAAAGCCTCAGCGAAAAGTCAGGCGCAACCTTATTTATGACTTTGCTGACTGGCTTTGTCATTTTACTATCGCGGTACAGCAATCAACAAGATATTCTCGTCGGTTCCCCAATAGCCAACCGCAACCGTAGTGAAATAGACTCTCTCATCGGCTTTTTTGTCAATATTTTGGTGTTGCGTACAGACGTTTCTCTTAATCCCAGCTTTTGGGAGTTACTGCAAAGAGTACGCCAAGTAGCTTTGGATGCCTATGCTCACCAAGATGTGCCGTTTGAGAAAGTAGTAGAAGCTTTGCTGGCAGAAAGAAACCCTAGCTACTCTCCATTGTTCCAGGTAATGTTCGTTTTGTTAAATACGCCACCTGCAAAATTGGAATTGCCTGGTTTATCTCTAACTCCCTTAGAAATAGAAAACCCGACAGCTAAGTTTGATTTAACCTTGTTGATGACGGAGAGTAAGCAAGGACTGAGTGGAAGTTTAGAGTACAACTCTGACTTATTTGAGGAAGCAACAATTACCAGGATGTTGGGACATTTCCAAACCTTGCTGGAAGGAATTGTCGCTAACCCAGAAGAGCGGATTTCGCAATTACCACTGCTGACACAACCTGAGCAACAACAGTTATTAGTTGAATGGAACGATACTCAGGCGAAATATCCCGTTGATAAGTGCATCCATCAGTTATTTGAGGAGCAGGTTCAACGTACCCCCGATGCAGTAGCTGTTGCCTTTGAAAATCAACAACTCACCTATCAACAGTTGAATACTCGCGCTAATCAATTGGCACATTACTTGCGCTCATTAGGTGTGGGTGCTGATGTACTGGTAGGGTTGTATGTAGAACGTTCGCCGGAGGCATCGCTCTTAATGATAGTGGGACTCCTGAGCATTCTCAAAGCAGGCGGGGCTTATCTGCCATTTGACCCAGACTATCCGACTGACCGTTTGGCATATATGCTCAATGATTCACTCTTATCAGTCCTGTTGACTCAAGAGAAATTGCTCACTAACTTACCAGAAAATACCGCCCGTGTAGTCTGCTTAGATCAAGACTGGGAAAATATCAAGAACAAAAGTAAAGATAATCCTTTTTGCGGCTCTACCACCGACAACTTAGCCTATGTGATCTACACATCAGGCTCAACAGGTCAACCGAAAGGCACATTAGTCAACCACTCAAATGTAGTGCGTCTCTTTGCAGCTACAGACTCCTGGTATAACTTCAACGCTCAGGATGTGTGGACACTGTTCCACTCTTATGCCTTCGACTTTTCCGTATGGGAAATTTGGGGTGCATTACTGTATGGTGGACGACTGGTAGTAGTGCCATATTTAGTGACGCGATCGCCCGAATCATTCTATGAGTTATTAGCTCAAGAACAAGTCACAGTTCTCAATCAAACACCCTCAGCCTTCCGCCAATTAATTCAAGCTGAACAGTCAGGTGTCACTGCTGGGGAATTAAATTTACGCTTGGTAATTTTCGGTGGAGAAGCCTTAGAGATCAAGAGTTTACAGCCTTGGTTTGAGCGACATGGGGACACCTCACCCCAATTAGTAAATATGTACGGGATTACGGAAACGACTGTACACGTTACTTATCGCCCATTGAGCAAAGCCGATTTAAATCATACAGCCAGCGTCATTGGTCGTCCGATACCTGATTTACAGGTATATGTGCTGGATGAATATAAAAAAATAGTACCAATTGGCGTTCCAGGTGAGATGTACGTTGGTGGTGCTGGGGTGGCGCGTGGCTATCTCAATCGTCCTGAACTGACAGCCGAACGCTTTATTTGTCATCCTTTTAGCAACTACGACAAAGCGCGACTATATAAAACAGGGGACTTGGCGCGGTATTTGCCCAATGGCGAGTTAGAGTATTTAGGACGCATCGATAATCAAGTCAAGATTCGTGGTTTCCGCATTGAGTTGGGAGAAATTGAGGCATTACTAGCAGCTCACCCAGATGTTTGGGAAAGTGTGGTGGTGGTGCGAGAGGATGAACCGGGGGATAAACGTCTTGTAGCTTACGTGGTATCGAATAAAGAACAATCTCTCACCGTTGCAGAACTACGTCGCTTCCTCACCAACCAACTGCCAAGCTACATGGTGCCAAGTACTTTTGTGATGCTGGAATCCTTATCCCTGACATCTAATGGTAAGGTAGATCGTCGCGCCTTACCTGCCCCAGAGTCGCGTGAGGGACTAGAGCTAAGTTTTGTAGCCCCGCGCACCCCGGAAGAAAAAATATTGGTAAAAATTTGGAGTGACATCCTCAAAGTAGAGCAAGTGGGTATTCACGATAATTTCTTTGAACTGGGAGGAAATTCTCTCTTGGGGGCGCAAGTAATTTCTCGGTTGCGCGTTGCTTTCTTTATTGATTTGTCTTTACACCGTTTATTTATATCTCCTACTGTAGCTGAGTTAGCTCATAACATTGAGGTGCTGCAAATTGTAACAGAAGATGAAGATACTTTGATGACTGACACAGAAGAATACGAAGAGGGGTGTTTATAAAATGACAACAGTTGAATTTTTAGCTTCACTCAAAAGTTCAGGTATCAAAATCTGGATTGAAGAAGACCAGCTTCGCTATCGCGCTCCCAAGGGAGTAATGACCTCAGCCCTCAAGCAGGAGTTGATGGAGCGAAAAAAAGAAATATTTAGTTGTCTTCAAGAAGCAACATCCGAGAATAAATTAGCTTTTGAACCTATTTTACCTGTTGACCGAGATTGCCATTTACCTTTATCTTTTAGTCAACAAAGGTTGTGGTTTCTCCATCAGTTAGATAAACAAAATCCTTTTTATAATGGAAGTGTACAACTTCGGATTACTGGTGCGCTAAACGTAGCAGCATTAGAGCAGAGCATCAACGAAATTATCCGTCGTCACGAAGCTTTACGAACTATTTACCCAACAGTAGATGGATTGGCAGTGCAGAGGATTATCCCTACTTTGACTATAAGCATATCATCAGTAGTGGACGTAGAAGGATTAGAACAAGGTGAAATTCAACAACTAGTTACTAAAGAAATTCAGCAACCTTTTGATTTAAGTATCGCTCCTTTATTGCGAGTTACTCTACTGCGTCAAGAAGTAGAATCTTACTTACTGGTATTGACTATGCACCACATCATTACCGATGGCTGGTCAATGGAGATATTCTTCAAAGAGTTAGAAGTTCTTTATGATGCTTTTACTAAAGAGCAACCAAATCTCTTACCAGAGTTAACGATACAATATGTTGATTTTGCACTCTGGCAACGCCAATGTTTAACTAAAGAAGTTCAACAAAAGCAACTTGAGTACTGGAAACAACAGTTAGCTGACGCACCGCCCTTATTGGAGTTGCTAACGGATTATCCGCGCCCACCAGTCCAGACTTTTTCAGGTGCTACTAAAAGATTTCAAATCGAAAAGAGTTTAACTTCTCAACTAGTAACCTTCAGCCAAAAGTCAGGTGTCACTTTGTTTATGACCCTGCTGACAGCTTTTGCCATTTTACTGCACCGTTACAGTGGTCAAGATGATATTTGTATCGGTTCGCCTTTCGCTAACCGCAATCGTCAAGAACTTGAATCACTAATCGGCTTTTTTGCCAATACTTTAGTTTTGCGTACCAACTTGGCAGGTAACCCCAGCTTTAACGAATTACTGGGTCGTATTCGTGAAATAGCAATGGATGCCTATGCTCATCAAGATTTCCCTTTTGAAATGCTGGTTGAGGCATTGCAGCCGCAAAGAAACCTCAGCCATACCCCCCTCTTCCAAGTAACGTTTTTTCTCCAGAATACTTCCACATCTCAAGTAGAGTTGACTGGGTTAACTGTCACTTCATTGCCTACAGAAACTACAACTACTAAGTTTGATCTTAGCTTAGCAATGGAAAACACTGCTGCTGGGCTGGTGAGTGTGTGGGAGTATAACACTGATTTATTTGATACCAGCACAATTGAGCGCATGGCTGGGCATTTTCAGACATTGCTCTGTGGTATTGTTGCTAACCCAGAGGAGCGCCTAGCGCAATTGCCTTTGCTGACACCACCTGAGCAGCATCAGTTATTAGTTGAGTGGAACGATACGCAAGCGCCTTATCCCCACGAGTGGTGCATTCATCAGTTGTTTGAGGCGCAGTGTTTCAGGACCCCGGATGCGGTGGCAGTTGTGTTTGAAGATCGACAACTGACTTATCGACAGTTGAACTGTCGTGCTAACCAATTGGCGCATTACTTACGTTCTTTGGCAGTGAGAGCCGATGTGGCGGTTGGCATTTGTGTAGAGCGTTCCTTAGAAATGGTGGTGGGACTGTTGGGGATTCTGAAGGCGGGTGGGGCTTACGTACCACTTGACCCAGACTATCCTAGCGATCGCTTGAGCTTTATGCTAGAAGATGCTCAACTTTCCGTGCTGCTGTCACAACAACAACTCGTTCAAAAGTTGCCCCAGCATCAAGCGCAGGTTGTATGTTTAGATACTGACTGGCAATCTATTTCTGCCTTCAGTCAGGATAATCCAATGACTGATGTGCAAAATAGCAACTTGGCTTATATAATTTACACTTCAGGTTCGACTGGAAAGCCCAAGGGAGCAATGAACACCCACCTGGGAATTTGCAATCGCCTGTTGTGGATGCAACAAGCTTATCAATTAACAGCACTAGATTGCATTTTACAAAAAACTCCTTTTAGCTTCGACGTTTCAGTGTGGGAGTTCTTCTGGACATTATTGACTGGAACACGTTTAGTTTTAGCTGAACCAGGTGGACATAAAGATAGTGCTTACTTGGTCAACCTAATTCAGGAACAGCAGGTTACTCATGTGCATTTTGTCCCTTCTATGCTCCAAACTTTCATAGAAGAACGAAGTGTAAAAAATTGCAATACCTTGAAACGAGTTATCTGTAGTGGCGAAGCTCTGCCCAAAGCACTCCAGGAAAACTTTTTCGCTCGCCTAGACTGCGAATTACACAATCTCTACGGACCAACAGAAGCGGCAATTGATGTCACCTTCTGGCAATGCCAACAAGATAGCAATTTCAGGACAGTGCCTATTGGGCGACCTATAGCCAACACGCAAATCTATATTTTGGACTCGTACTTACAACCAGTACCCGTGGGAGTGCCAGGAGAATTGCATATTGGTGGTTTGGGGTTAGCAAAAGGCTACCTTAACCGCTCACAATTGACACAAGAAAAATTTATCTCTAACCCCTTTAGCAATGAACCGCATTCCCGCCTCTATAAAACTGGCGACTTAGCACGCTATCTACCCGATGGCACAATTGAATACCTGGGACGAATTGACAATCAAGTAAAGATTCGTGGTTTCCGCATTGAGTTGGGAGAAATTGAGGCAGCGCTAACACAACATCTGGCTGTGGGGGAAACTGTAGTCATCGTCCGAGAGGACGAGCCTGACAATAAGCGTCTAGTAGCATATATTGTCCCCGACCAAAACTATGCTTTTCCAATTTTACAACTACTTCGTTTTCAAAACGAAAGTCTGCTTAATGAAGGGTCACTCTATGAATTGCCGAATGGCATGATGATTGCCCATCTGAATAAAAACGAGACAGAATTCGTCTACAAAGAACTTTGGGAGGAACAGGCTTATTTAAAACACGGCATCACTATCAATGAAGGGGATTGCATCTTTGATGTGGGTGCCAACATCGGTCTGTTCACACTCTTCGTAGGTCAAATATGTAAAGATATTTCTATTTACGCATTTGAGCCAATTCCGCCTGTTTTCGATATCCTGCGTATAAATACTGACATATATGGTTTAAAGATTAATCTATTTAATCTTGGTCTTTCTAGCGAGACAAAGAGTGATACCTTTACATATTATCCTCAAGTTTCTCTCATTTCCGGTCGCTTTGCTGATGCTGATCGAGAGCGAGAGGTGCTAAAATCCTTTTTGCTCAAACAACAAAATAATGTAGTAAATGAGACAGAAATATCGGGTCAAGCAATTGATGAATTGCTAGTAGAACGATTGCAGAGTCAGCAATTCACTTGCCACTTAAGAACAATTTCTGATGTGATACGTGAGCATGGCGTTGAGAGGATCGATTTGCTGAAAATCGACGTAGAGAAAAGTGAGCAGGATGTGCTTTCTGGCATCCTGCAAGAGGATTGGCAAAAGATCCAGCAGATAGTTGTAGAAGTTCATAACATCGATGGTAGGTTGGATGAGATTGCAACAGAGCTAAAAGAACATGGATACGACCTAACTATTGAGCAAGATGCTTTACTAGAAGATACTGGACTCTATAATATCTATGCCAGACGACCATTTATAAACCAGTACCTACCAGAGCAGCCTAGTAGCAGGTTAGTCTGTGATTGTGTAAAACCGACATGGAGCAATTTGAGTCTATTACTCAGTGAGCTTCGCCGCTTCCTGCAAAAGAAGCTACCCGAATACATGGTGCCAAGTGCTTTTGTGCTGCTGGAATCCTTACCCTTGACTCCCAACGGCAAAATAGACCGCCGCGCCTTACCAAAACCAGACAGAGACAGCACACTGGTAGAAAAATATGTCGCCCCGTCCACTCCCGTTGAGGAAATGCTGGCACAAATTTGGGTGCAAGTCCTGAGAGTGAAACAAGTTGGCATTCATGATAATTTCTTTGAACTAGGGGGACACTCGTTACTAGCAACTCAACTACTCTCGCACATCCGCAACATTTTCAAATTAGAACTACCACTGCGTAGCCTGTTTGCAGCACCAACAGTTGCCGAATTTGCACAACAGATTAAGCAGTTACAGCAACAAAACCTAAAACTCTCCGCACCACCAATCTTACCAAGGGCAAGTGACGCTCAATTACCACTATCATTTGCTCAACAGCGTTTGTGGTTTTTAGACCAGTTACAGCCAAGCAGTTCTTTGTACAACGTACCCATAGCTCTGCGTCTATTAGGAACTCTCGATCAAGTAGCTTTAGAACAAAGCTTACAAGAAATTATTCATCGCCACGAAGCTTTACGCACCAACTTCATCATAATTGATGGACAACCAACTCAAGTTATCCAAACACAAACCAATTGGACAGTATCAATTGTTGATTTAAAGCATTTATCCACAACTGAACAAGAAATTGCCACACAGCAATTAGCGCAACAACAAGCTATTCAACCTTTTAACCTGGCAACTGAATCATTAGTTAGGGCGACATTAATCGTACTGTCCGAGACAGAACACGCCTTATTAGTGTGTATGCACCACATTGTATTTGATGGCTACTCAGTGGACTTGTTTGTCCTTGAGCTAGCAGCGCTGTACAATGCTTACTCTCAAGGTCAGCCGTCACCGTTAGCACCACTGCCGATTCAGTACCCAGATTTCGCAGTATGGCAAAGAAAATGGTTGCAAGGAGATGTCTTAGAAAGCCAACTGAGCTACTGGCAACAACAACTGGCTTCAGCACCAGCTTTATTGTCCCTACCCACAGACCGACCCAGACCTGCTGTGCAGACTTTCGCTGGGGCATATCAAGAGTTTGGACTCTCAAAGGAGCTAACCAGTGGCTTGACACAACTGAGTCAACAACAAGGGGTAACTTTATTCATGACGCTGTTGGCAGCGTTTGATACTCTACTTTATCGCTACACAGGCGTAGCAGATATTTTGGTGGGTTCGCCAATTGCTAACCGCGATCGCAGTGAAATTGAAGGGTTAATTGGCTTTTTTGTCAACACTTTAGTCATGCGTTCTAACTTAGCAGGCAACCCTAGTTTTAGCGAATTACTCCTTCGTGTTCGAGAAGTCGCGTTGTCCGCCTATGCTCATCAGAATTTACCTTTTGAAATGCTGGTGGAAGCGTTGCAGCCAGAACGTAATCTCAGCCATACGCCACTGTTTCAGGTGATGTTTTCCCTCCAGAATGCTCCTCAAGTTCAATTGGAGTTGACTGGGTTGAGTGTCACTCCATTGATAACAGAAGACACAACGGCAAAATTTGATTTAACTTTAGTTATGCAAAACACTGCCACTGGGCTGGTGGGTGTGTGGGCGTACAACACTGATTTGTTTGATGCTAGTACCATTGAGCGAATGACAGGTCATTTTGTTACACTGCTGGAAGGTATTATTGTTAACCCAGAGGAGAGGATTTCTCAATTGCCTCTGTTGACAGCAGAAGAGCAACAGCAGTTACTCGTTGAATGGAACAATACTCAGGCAGATTATCCCTTTGATAAGTGTATCCATCAGTTGTTTGAGGAGCAGTGTTTCAGCACTCCGGATGCAGTGGCAGTTGTGTTTGTAGATCAACAACTAACCTATGAGCAGTTGAATAGTCGTGCTAACTCTTTAGCGCACTACCTCAAGTCTTTGGGTGTGGGAGCAGACGTGCTAGTAGGCATTTGTGTGGAACGCTCAATAGAAATGGTGGTGGGACTACTAGGTATTCTTAAGGCGGGTGCGGCATACCTGCCACTTGACCCTGAGTATCCTACTGATCGGTTACACTTTATGCTAGAAGATGCTCAAGTTTCAGTGTTGCTGACTCAGCAGAAACTCCTTGACAGACTGGGTCAACATCAAGCAAAGCATGTTTGTTTAGATACTGACTGGCAGCTTATTTCTCAGTCAAGTCAGAAAAATCCAATCACTGAGGCACAAGCAAGTCATTTGGCTTATGTAATTTATACCTCCGGTTCTACAGGTCAACCCAAGGGAGTGCTCATTGCTCATGAAGGATTGTTAAATTTGGTGTTCTGGCATCACCGTGCTTTTAACATCACTTCATTAGACAAAGCCACTCAGTTAGCAGGAACAGCATTTGACGCTGCGGTATGGGAATTATGGCCTTACCTAACCGCAGGAGCAAGTATTTACTTAGTCAAATCTCAGCTTCTTAGCTCCCTCGTGAATCTACGAGACTGGTTGATTTCAAACAAGATTACTATCAGTTTTCTGCCAACACCACTGGCAGAGGAGTTATTGTCTTTGGAATGGCCTACTGAAAGTTTGGCTTTGCGAACCGTACTGACTGGAGGAGATAAGCTTCATCAGTATCCATCGGATTTAGTCCCCTTCCAAGTAGTAAATAACTATGGACCAACTGAGAATACTGTTGTCACAACTTCTGGAGTAGTAGTTGCCAAGGAACAAAATCAGATATCACCGTCTATTGGACGAGCGATCGCTAATACACAAGTTTACATCTTAGACGAAAATTTGCAACCAGTGCCTGTGGGTGTGCCAGGAGAGTTGCACATCGGTGGTGTTGGGTTGGCAAAAGGCTATCTCAACCGTCCGGATCTAACTCAGGAAAGATTCATTCCCAACCCGTTTAACAAGTCAAAAGCACCGAAGTTCAGATCGGCGGAAGCCGCCGCTCTGACTTCTCTCAAAAGTCAAAAGTCAAAATTATATAAAACAGGGGATTTAGCACGCTATTTACCGGATGGCAACATTGAATACCTCGGTCGCAAGGACAATCAGGTAAAAATTCGGGGCTTCCGCATTGAATTGGCAGAAATAGAAACACTATTAGGGCAGCATGGTGATGTGCAGAACTGTTGTGTCATTGCCCGTGAAGAAACCCCAGGTAATAAGCGCTTAGTTGCCTACGTAGTGCCGCAAAAAGATATGACACTTACAACAGACAAACTGCGTCAGTTCCTTGCTGATACACTGCCTGGGTACATGGTGCCAACTGCTTTTGTGATACTGGAGTCCTTACCCCTGACACCTAACGGCAAAGTAGATCGTCGTGCACTGCCTTCTCCAAATTTACATCAGGAACCATCGGATTATGTAATGCCAAATACAGAAGTAGGAAAAATCATTGCTGGCATTTGGCAAAAAGCATTGGAAGTAGAAAAGGTGGGAATTTATGATAATTTCTTTGAACTCGGAGGTCATTCGCTACTACTGGTACGGATTAATCAGCAATTGCAAGAAGTATTTAGTTTAGAACTGTCAATAGTTGATATGTTTAATTATCCAACTATAGATAATTTAAGCCAATACTTGAGTACTAAAATTCAAAAGGAAGAGACAAGTCAACCAAATAATTATCGGACTCAATATCATAGTGAAAGTCAAGCTATAAAAAATCAACAATTACAACTTAGACAACAGTATCGTTCCCAAAGAAAAGGTAAGAAATAATAATGAATTATGTGAATACAAATAATGATTTTAATAATTCCGCGATCGCAATAATTGCTATTTCTGGTCAGTTTCCTGGAGCAAAAGATACTGAGTCTTTTTGGGAGAATATACGTGATGGTGTAGAATCTATCTCCAGGTTTACGGATGAAGAATTGTTAAATTCTGGGATAGCTCTAGATTTGCTGAATAATCCTAATTATGTAAAAGCTAGTTCTGTTCTATCAGATATTGAATTGTTTGATGCAAATTTCTTTGCTTACAGCGCGAAAGAAGCTGAGGTAATAGATCCACAACAACGCCTATTTTTAGAATTGGCATGGTCAGCTATAGAAAAGGCTGGCTATGACCCACAAAACTACGATGGTTTAATAGGGGTTTATGCTGGTGTGGGGATGAATAGTTATTTGCTTAACAATCTCTATCCCCATCATGAATTATTAGATAAAATTGACCCTTTCCAATTAGTAATCTCCAGTGATAAAGATTTTTTACCAACACGAGTTGCGTATAAACTCAACTTGACTGGACCAGCAGTGAATGTGCAAAGTGCTTGTTCTACTTCTTTGGTTGCTGTTCACTTAGCTTGTCAAAGTCTATTAAATGGTGAATGCGACATGGCTTTAGCAGGTGGAGTTTTTATCAGTATTACCGGAGAAAAAGGTTATTTATATCAAGAGGAAATGATTCTTTCTCCTGATGGGCACTGCCGTGCTTTTGATGCTAAAGCACAAGGAACAATTGGTGGTAGTGGTGCTGGTATTGTAGTCTTGAAAAGATTAAATGATGCGATCAAAGACCGCGACTACATTCATGCAATTATTAAAGGCTCGGCGATTAATAATGATGGTGCAATGAAAGTGGGCTACACTGCTCCCAGTGTCAGTGGTCAAGCAGCAGTCATTGGGGAGGCTCAAGCTTTAGCTGGTGTAGACGCCGAAACAATTTCCTATATCGAAGCTCATGGTACCGCCACACCTTTAGGAGATCCGATTGAAATTGCAGCTTTGACCCAAGCTTTTACTCAAAGTACTGATAAAAAAGGCTTTTGCGCTATTGGTTCGGTAAAAACCAACCTGGGACATTTGGATACAGCAGCAGGTGTAACAGGTTTGATTAAGACTGTATTAGCACTGCAACATAAAATGCTGCCTCCTAGTTTGCACTTCGAGACACCTAATCCCAAAATTGATTTTGCCAACAGTCCTTTTTATGTCAATACAACCCTGACAGAATGGAAAACAAATAACACCCCTCGCCGCGCTGGGGTGAGTTCTTTTGGGATTGGGGGTACTAATGCTCATGTCATTTTAGAAGAAGCCCCTGTTTTTGGGCAGGGGGGCAGGGGGGACTCGGGGCCCCCTCTGGGGATAGGGGGGAAAGGGGGGCAGGGGAGAAATTATCAACTGTTGGTACTTTCGGCTAAAACTGGGAATGCACTTGAGGCGGTAACAGTTAATTTAATCACGCATTTAAAAGAGCATCCAGAACTTAACTTAGGCGATGTAGCTTATACTCTTAGTAGTGGTCGCCGGGGTTTTAATCATCGACAGATGGTAATTTGCCACGAACTAGAAGATGCTATAGAAGCTCTCAGTAGTTTAGCAGCCCAACACGTTTTTACCAACTATACAGAGATTACAGAACGGTCTGTTGTCTTTATGTTTCCCGGTCAAGGTTCCCAGTATGTCAATATGGCGCGGGAAATTTACCAAACCCAGACTGTATTTCGAGAACAAGTTGATTATTGCTCAGAAATTCTTAAACCCATACTAGGACTAGACTTACGTGATATTCTGTACCCTGGTGAAGAAAAGATTCATGAAACATCCCAGCAACTTCAACAAACAGGAATTGCCCAACCTGCTCTTTTTGTCATTGAGTACGCCCTGGCTAAATTATGGCAGTCATGGGGAGTTCAACCTGTAGCGGCGATCGGTCACAGTATTGGCGAGTATGTAGCAGCAACTCTAGCAGAAGTTTTTTCCTTAGAAGATGCTTTATCTCTGGTAGCAGCACGCGGACAGATGATGCAGCAACTGCCCACTGGAGCAATGCTTTCTGTTCCCCTACCCGCAGACAAGATAAAATCCCTATTAGGGCAAGAACTTTCTGTTGCAGCGATTAATCAACCCTTGCAGTGTGTAGTTTCTGGTTCTATAGCAGCAGTAGATGCACTACAAAATCAGCTTGCAGATCAAGGTATTGAATGCCGCCGCCTCCATAGTTCTCATGCGTTCCACTCCCAAATGATGGAACCAATCTTAGAAACATTTGCACAAAGAGTAAGACAAGTTACCTTAAATCCCCCAAAACTTCCTTATATCTCCAATCTGACTGGTACTTGGATTACAGTTACACAAGCCACAAATCCTGACTACTACGCTCAACATCTGCGTTTCACAGTGCTATTCGCCCAAGGTGTAGAGAAATTATTGGCAACACCTGAGCAAGTCTTACTAGAGGTAGGGCCAGGACACACACTGGCTACATTAGTCCGAAGGCATCCAGACAAAGCAGACGCACAAACTGTGTTGACTTCGGTGCGTCATCCTCAAGAAAATCAATCGGATAATCGTGTTTTATTTACTACATTAGGTCAACTCTGGCTCGCTGGGGTGAAGGTAGATTGGTTTGGCTTCTATAGTCAGGAGGAGTATTATCGTCTTCCCTTACCAACTTATCCCTTTGAGCGCCAACGTTATTGGATTGACCCCCCAAAACCAGCAGCTTGGGGGCAGTTGCCAACTTTACCCACAGCATCACAATTGTGGACATTGCTCATACAAGCAGGTCAAAATCAAGCAAATGCTAGAAATGCAGAACTCAATGAGTTAACATACCACGAGAATAGACAGTGGTTGGATCGTCTATGTACAGCCTACATCAACTCTGCACTCAAGCAGTTAGGGGCTTTTAGCAATGCCGAAGAAAAGTATTCTTTGGAGAATTTGTTGGCGCAATGTCGTATTACTCCCCGCTATCAGCAATTGTTATCTAGATGGTTGCAAATATTGGTAGAACAAGGACAATTACAACAACAGGATGGGTTGTTTACCGGGCTAGTGCCATGTTCACAAGATTTTATTAATGAACATTTAGAAGAAGTCAGAGCGAGGTTCGCTTCTACATCTTTAGTAGATTTAGATTTAGTGCAACGCTGTGGCGAAAATTTAGCCGCTGTTCTTGTTGGGGAACAAGAACCGTTAGAGTTTTTCAATGAACTGATTTACCAAAATGAACTAATTGACAAAGACCAAAAAAACCGTTCAAATCCAGAATCTTCCTTAGTGACTTACTACAACTCCATCTTGCGCTCAAGCCTGGAACAGGTGGTCAAGTCATTGCCACCATCGGTTCACCTAAGAGTTCTGGAAATCGGCGCGGGTACAGGTTTGTCTACCCAAGCATTACTACCTATATTACCATCCAAACAAACTGACTATACTTTTACTGATATTGGTAGCGGCTTCCTGACTCAAGCGCAACAGAAGTTTAATGAGTATCCATTTGTTGAATATCGATTACTAGACATAGACAAGTCTCCAACTAAACAAGGGTATGAAAAGCATAGTTTTGATGTAGTCATAGCCGCTAATGTGTTGCATGCAACTCGGAACATAGATCAAACGCTTCAGCATGTACACTCTTTATTAGCTCCAGGAGGCTTCCTCTTACTGTGGGAAATAACTCAGCCTAAAATCGACTTTGACATGAGTTGGGGTTTGGTGTTGAAACCTTTAGAAGATGAAAAACGCAGCCCTGGTCAGCCTTTTCTAACCAAAGACCAGTGGTTTGAAGCACTACATGCTCAAGATTTTGTTCAAGTTGCCGCTTTTCCTGAAACTGAAGCCTTCGAGCATAAGATTATTATGGCTCAAGCTTCTGCATCAGCGGCGTTTAGCACAAAATGTGGGCAAAAAGACACTGACCAGAAATCAGAGATTTCATTACAAAGAACGCCGGATATTTTTCAGCAAGAAAAATTATCTGCACTCCACTCAAGACCTAATTTGCCCAACTCATATATAGCTCCCCGTAATGAGGTTGAGCAAAAAATTGCCGATATCTGGCAAGAATTATTAGGAACCAAGCAGGTGGGAATCCATGATAACTTTTTTGAATTGGGAGGAGATTCCCTAATAGCTGTTCAAGTTCTATCCAGATTCCGACTTATTTTTTCTACGAAATTAACTGTAGCAAGTTTATTTGAATCTCCCACAATAGCTGAAATAGCACCAAAGCTAGAGAAAAAACCAAAATTAGATACTAACTTAGATGCAATTGATAGAGAAGAAATCGCAATATGATTAAAAGGGAACTCTTAACGGGCAACTCTTAACAGGGAAATCCCCATACTTAAAAGTAGGAGATTGGAAGCGGACGTATTTTTTCTTTTGTTCCCTGTTCCCGCCCTGAAGGGGCTTGGTAACGAATTAGGTGAAGATTGGGAGGTAATGATTCTATGGATATCAAGCAATTTGTAGGTGAACTTTTTCAGCAGGGTGTGAAGTTGTGGGTTGAAGGTGAGCAGTTACGTGCTAATGCGCCAAAGGGAGTCCTGACATTAGAAACTCGTGACTTATTGGTTAAGCATAAAGCAGAACTTATTTTGTTACTGCAAGATAAAAATGACATCGCCACCGACACAGATTTACCCTTAATCAAAGCTGAGCGTCCTAAAAACATACCTCTGTCTTTTGCCCAAGAACAACTCTGGTTATTAAACCAGTTGGAACCAGATAACCCTTTCTACAATGAACAACAAGCGTTAAAACTTCATGGTCACTTGAATGTGGTGGCATTAGACCAAAGCCTCAACAAAATTATTGCTCGCCACGAAGCCTTACGTACCAACTTCCGCACCATCAACGAGCAGCCAGTCCAAGTCATTGCTGACAGCTTAACTTTAAGTGTGCCAGTAGTAGATTTGACAGAATTACCTGAAAGTGAAAGAGAAGTCGCTTGCCAAGAACTAGCCACGACTGAAACGACTCGACCCTTTGACCTTGCTAGTTCTCCTTTAATCCGAGTTTCTGTGGTTAAACTCACACAGGTAGAACACGTCTTGCTATTAACAATACACCATATTGTCTTTGATGGTTGGTCAATGGGCGTATTGATGCAGGAATTAGCAACCATTTACTCAAACCTCTGCAATAACTTGTCCCCAGAGCTACCTGAGTTACCAATTCAGTATGCCGACTTTGCTATTTGGCAACGGCAATGGTTGCAAACAGAAGGACTCCAAACGCAGCTTGACTACTGGAAGCAACGACTCAAAGACGCTCCTAGCTTATTAGAATTACCCACCGACAGACCTAGACCTCCTATTCAGACTTTCCAAGGTGCTATCGAATATGCAGAATGTTCGGTTGAACTGAGTAAAGCACTTGCGAATTTCAGTAGGCAAGAGGGAGCCACTTTATTCATGACGCTGTTCGCAGCATTTGTGACCTTGCTTTATCGCTATACAGGCTCCGATGACATTGTAGTGGGTACGCCCATTGCTAACCGCGATCGCTTGGAACTTGAGGGGTTAATTGGCTTTTTTGTCAATACTTTAGTGTTACGTACCGATTTGTCAGACAACCCCAGTTTTCAGCAATTGCTAAGTCGAGTGCGGCAGGTGACACTGGAAGCTTACGCTCGTTCAGATATCCCCTTTGAGGAGTTGGTAAAAGCATTGCAGCCACAACGAGACCTCAGCCATACACCACTGTTTCAGGTGATGTTTGTCCTCGAAAATGCGCCCATATCTGAAGTAGAGCTTACTGGATTAACTGTCAGCCCAATAGCGACACAAAGGACAATTGCCAAGTTTGATCTTACCTTATTCATTAAAAACACTACCACTGGTCTGATAGGTGTGTGGCAATACAACACAGACTTGTTTGATGCAAGTACTATCGAGCGGATGTCGGGGCATTTTGTGAAGTTGCTTGAAGGGATTGTTACTAACCCTAGTCAGCAAATTTCCCAATTGCCACTGCTGACAGAAGCTGAGCAACAGCAGTTACTAGTGCAGTGGAACAACACTCAGGCGGATTATCCCTGCGACCAGTGTATTCATCAGTTGTTTGAGGCGCAATGTTTCAGCACACCCAATGCGGTAGCAGTGGAGTTTGAAGATGTACAACTAACATACCACCAGTTGAACTGCCGCGCTAACCAGTTGGCGCACTACTTGCGGTCTTTGGGTGTAGGAGCGGAAGTGCTGGTCGGTCTGTGTGTGGAGCGTTCCTTAGAGATGGTCGTGGGACTGTTGGGGATTCTCAAAGCGGGCGGTGCGTATGTGCCACTTGACCCAAAGTACCCTACCAGTCGGTTGAGCTTTATGCTATGTGATGCTAAAGTTTCAGTGTTGCTGACCCAGCAGTCACTCCAAGAGAGACTACCTGAGCATCAAGCACATCTTGTGTGTTTGGATACTGAGTGGCAACTGATTTCCCAGTCTAGTGAGGACAATCTCATATCGGGCGTGCAAGCGAATAACTTAGCTTATATAATTTATACCTCTGGTTCTACAGGTCAACCTAAGGGAGTAGCCATGAATCAGCTTGCCCTTTGCAATCTGATCTTGTGGCATCTGGAAAATCAGCAAATTTCTCGTGGCGCAAAAACCTTGCAATTTGCTCCTATTGGCTTTGATGTCTCCTTCCAAGAAATATTCTCAACATGGTGTTCTGGAGGCACATTGTTCTTAATTGGGGAGGAATTACGCCGAGATGCAAAAGCTTTGTTAGGTTTTCTCCAGCTTAAAGCAATTGAGAGAATTTTTCTCCCCTTTGTTGCTTTACAGCAGCTAGCTGAAGTCGCCGTCAGTAGTGAATTAGTTAATAGTAATTTGAGGGAAATCATTACTGCAGGGGAACAGTTGCAGATTACTCCCGCTATTTCTCAATGGTTAGGCAGGCTAGGTGATTGTACTTTGCACAATCATTATGGACCGTCAGAAAGCCATGTGGTCACAACTTTTACTCTGACTAATTCAGTGGACACTTGGTCGCTACTTCCTCCGATTGGTCGCCCCATTGCCAACACACAAATCTACATCCTAGATAAGTATTTACAGCCTGTACCCGTCGGTGTACCAGGAGAATTGCACATTAGTGGTACCCCTTTGGCACGAGGCTACTTCAACCGAACAGAGTTAACACAACAGAAATTTATCCCCAACCCGTTTAACAAGTCAAAAGCACCGAAGTTCAGATCGGCGGAAGCCGCCGCTCTGACTTCTCTCAAAAGTCAAAAGTCAAAATTATATAAAACTGGGGATAAAGCACGTTATTTACCGGATGGTAATATCGAATACTTAGGACGTATTGACAATCAGGTAAAAATTCGTGGCTTCCGAATTGAATTGGGAGAAATTGAAGCAGTACTGAGCCAAAATGGCGATGTGCAGGTATCTTGTGTTATTGCTCGCGAAGATATCCCTGGAGAGAAGCGCTTAGTCGCCTACGTGGTACCGCATCAGCACCGTACACCTGTAATCAGTGAACTGCGCCACTACCTGAAAGAGAAACTCCCAGAGTATATGGTGCCTCAGGCAATAGTAATTCTAGAGTCCTTGCCATTAACTCCCAACGGTAAAGTAGATCGCCGCGCTTTACCCATACCAGATTTACACGGGGAACGGAAAGACCAATATGTTCCCCCACGCACCCCTGTTGAAGAAATCCTGTCACTCATTTGGGCACAAGTTCTCAGAATAGAACACGTAGGCATTTATGATAACTTCTTTGACCTCGGAGGACACTCGCTACTAGCAACCCAACTCATCTCCCGCGTGTGTACCAGCTTCAAAGTAGAACTACCATTACGTAGCTTATTTGCAGCACCAACAGTCGCTGAATTGTCCCAAAACATTCAACGGTTGCAGCAACAGGACTTAAAACTAAGTTCCCCACCTATCTTACCAAAGGTAGAGAATGCAGAACTACCACTGTCATTTGCCCAAACACGGCTGTGGTTTTTCGATCAATTAAACCCGAACAGTAACTTCTACAACATACCCCTAGCGTTGCGTCTAGTAGGAACTCTCAATGAAAAAGCTTTAGAACAAAGCTTACAAGAAATTATCAATCGCCATGAAGCTTTACGCACGAACTTTATCACAGTTGATGGACAACCAACTCAAATTATTCAAACACCGACAAATTGGACACTATCTATTATTGACTGGCAACATCTGTCAAGGGGCGAGCAAGAAATAGCTTCTAAGCTTTTAGTACAACAACAAGCCATTCAACCTTTTGAGTTGGCAACTCAAGCATTAATCAGAACGATATTAGTCGTGCTGTCCGAGACAGAACACATCTTATTAGTGTGTATGCATCACATTGTTTCTGATGGCTGGTCAATGGGTGTGTTTATCTCTGAATTAACAGCGCTGTACAATGCTTTTTGCCAAGGTCAGATCTCACCATTAGCGCCACTGGCTATTCAGTACACAGATTTCGCAATTTGGCAGCGAAACTGGTTGCAAGGGGATGTACTGCAAAGTCAACTCTCGTACTGGCTTCAACAACTGGCTTCAGCACCACCTTTATCGTCGCTCACCACAGACCGACCTAGACCTGCTGTGCAAACTTACCACGGGGTGCATGAAGAACTTGAACTCTCCCTAGATCTCACTGTTGCTCTTAAACAATTGAGTCAAAAAGAAAGTTGTACCCTCTTCATGACGTTGTTAGCAGCGTTCCAAACATTGCTATGGCGTCATACTGGGCAGGATGATATTTGTATAGGTACGCCAATTGCCAACCGCAACCGTCCAGAAATTGAAGGACTGATTGGCTTTTTTGTCAATACCCTTGTGTTGCGTACCAACTTGGGAGGCAATCCCAGTTTTAGGCAGCTTCTATCACGGGTGCGAGAAGTAGCTCTGGGAGCATATGCTCATCAAGATTTGCCTTTTGAAATGTTGGTGGAAGCCTTGCAGCCAGAACGAAATCTCAGCCATAGTCCAATCTTTCAGGTGTGGTTTAATTTACTCAACTTTGCAGACAACCAAGTGGAACTTTTTGGGTTATCTATAGAACCTATAGTGTTGCCAGAAGCCGCTTCCAAGTTTGACTTAAATATATATGTTACAGAGCAAAAACAAGGAATAAAACTGGAATTAGTCTATAATTCTGACCTATTTACTTCAGAAAGAATAGTGGAAATACTGCAACAATTCCATCATTTGCTCAATCAAATTGTTGCTGCTCCTGATAGTGCGATCGCTTCTTATTCTCTTGTAACACCAGAAGCACGACTTTTGCTGCCTGATCCAAAAATAGTTTTGCCAGAACCAGAATACGAATTAGTTACAACGACCTTTACCTCTTGGGTAAATAGCACCCCAGAACGATCAGCAGTGTGTCAAGAATCTCGCACTTGGAACTATGGGGAATTAGGCAAAAGTGCTCAAGCTTTAGCACGGGTGATGCTGAGCCACGGAGTCTCTCGGGAAGATGTCGTTGCTGTATTTGGGACACGAAGTTTTGGGCTGATTGCCAGTGCGATCGCTGTTCTATTAAGTGGAGGAGTTTTGCTGACCCTCGATCCCCAACTTCCCAGCGAACGCCAACGCTTGATGCTTCAGGAATCCAAAGCTAAATACATATTGTACATTGATGGTCAGCACCCAGAAGATCAACACATATGGCAGTCTTTAACTATCATCTATGTAAATCCAGACACAGGAGCAGCAATAAATTCTTTAGAAAGGAGTCATACAATACCCTTGCCGGAAATATCTGCTGATGATGCAGCCTATATTTTCTTTACTTCTGGTACGAGTGGGGTTCCTAAAGGAGTGTTAGGGTGTCACAAAGGAATGGCACATTTTCTCAACTGGCAGCGACAAACCTTTAGAATTGGTCAACAAGACCGCATTGCTCAATTGACAGGACTTTCCTTTGATGTCATCCTGAGAGATATCTTTTTACCTTTAACAAGTGGTGCAACGTTGTGTGTGCCAGCACAAGAGGATAATTTAGAACCGACAAAAATTCTGCGTTACTTGGAACGTGAGCAGATTTCTGTTCTTCACACAGTTCCTTCTTTAGCACAATCATGGTTAGCTAACGTCCCCTCAGAAGTTTCTCTGCATAACTTACGCTGGTTATTCTTAGCCGGAGAACCTCTGAAGCAGACACTTGTACTGCGGTGGCGGGATGCTTTCCCACAAGCAGGGGAAATTGTTAATCTTTATGGGCCGACGGAAACAACTTTAGCGAAGTGTTATTATCAGATACCTAGCGAACCCATACTAGGGGTACAGCCAGTGGGATGGCCACTGCCTGAAACTCAAGCACTAGTTTTCAGTGGAAATCACCAACTGTGCGGCATTGGGGAACCGGGTGAGATTGTTTTACGGACGCCATTCAGAAGTTTCGGTTACATTAACGCTCCAGAGAAAAAGCACTCTCAGTTTGTCAAAAACCCTTTTCGGAATGATGATCGTGATTTGGTGTATTATACAGGCGATCGCGGACGCTATTGTCTAGATGGCTCTTTAGAAATTCTTGGTCGCCAAGATCATCAAGTCAAGATCCGTGGAATACGCATTGAGCTTGAGGAAATCGAGACAATATTAGCACAACATCCTTCTGTACATCAAACTGTAGTCATTGCCCGTGAAGATGTTCTTGGCGACCAAAGCTTAGTAGCATACATAACTCCAAATCAGGAATCAGCACCCACCATTAATGAGATCCGGTGCTTCCTTTCTACTAAACTGCCACAGTACATGGTGCCAAATGCTTTTGTGATGTTAGAAACTCTGCCATTAACACCAAACGGTAAAGTAGACCGCCGCGCATTGAGAGAAACTTCTCACACCAGTAACTTGGACAAATTTGTCGAACCCCGTAACCAATTAGAACTGCAACTAGTGCACATTTGGTCAAACATTCTCAAGGTTGATAAGGTGGGAGTACAAGATAACTTTTTTGACTTGGGTGGTCATTCCCTTCTAGCTCCTTACTTAATGGCTCAAATTAAACAGCAGTTTGGTAAAGATGTCCCCCTAAAAACCCTTTTCCAAAACCCAACTATTGAACAATTGGCGACAATTGTGCAAAAAGATTTCGATTGTTCTTGTTGGTCTTGTTTGGTAGCAATTCAGCCCAACGGTTCAAAGTTACCTTTCTTCTGTCTTCCAGGAGTTGGTGGCGATCCTTTCTACTTATATTACTTAGGGCGTTATTTAGAACAAGACCAACCGTTATACAGTTTTGAAGCATATGATTTGGATAGGGACTTAAAACCAGTCACCCGAATTGAGGACATGGCTAGTCATTACATTCAAGCAATGCAAGCTGTTCAGCCGCAAGGACCATACTTTTTGGGAGGGCATTCTTTTGGTGGTAGAGTAGCTTTTGAAATGGCTCAGCAATTGCGTCATCAGGGGCATATAGTTGCTCTCCTTGTCATAATTGATATCACAGCACCAACCTGTAAAGACAAGCAAGCACGTATTGATCGTATTGATTGGGATGATGCTAGGTGGCTACTTGAATTTATCAAAATACTAGAAGTTTCTCTGGGAACGAACATGGATATTTCCGACGATATTCTCCAATCTTTGGTTGTGGAGGAGCAACTAAAATACGTTTTACAGCATTTAAAAATGGTTAATATCCTGCCCCCTAATGCTGAAACTAAGCAGCTTAAAAATTTAATGCAAGTTTTCAAAGCTAACTCTCTATCTGTAATTAATTATGTACCAAAACAGATCTATCAGGATCGAATTACCCTTCTACGTGCCAGCGAGATTTCTCCAGAACATTTTCCCAACAGGTTTTCTGAGATTCTACAGGACTTAGCCATGGGCTGGAGCAAGTTTTCTTGCGAACCAGTAGATATCCATTTTGTCCCTGGCAACCATGTTACGATGATGAATGAACCTCACGTCCAGGTCTTAGCCAAACGCTTGAAAGCTTGCATCCAGCAAGCACAAGCAAACGTCTAAGTAGTAACATTGTTGCAAGTGCTGAGTGGGGTCTTTCATTCGGTACTTATTACTGATTATTCAGCTATAAAAAGTACTAAATCTGATTAGAAGAGATTTCAGTTGATTTCTAAAATATGCCAACCCAAGTTATTCAAGCTCAACCCTTAACAAATGCTTTTTCAGCTTTTACTGAATTTTGGAAAGATGTAAAAGCGATCGCCGGACCTTACTGGTATCCAACTAAGCCAGGTGAAAGAGCCTTTTCAGAGGTGATTCGTGCATGGGGAATGCTCATTCTCCTGATCTTATTAATAATCGCACTTGTGAGCGTCACTGCCTATGATAGCTTTATTCGTCGCTATTTGGTGGACGTCATCATTCAACAAAAAGATTATTCTAAGTTTATTGATACATTACTGGTTTATGCTGCAAGCCTTATCCTGATAACAATCTTGTCAGGATTTTATAAATTTGTCAGAAACACAATTGCTCTTGATTGGTACGAATGGCTAAATAATTACATTTTAGAAAAATATTTGAGCAACCGCGCCTATTATAAAATTAACTTTAAATCCGATATTGATAACCCAGATCAACGTCTATCCCTAGAAATCGAACCTATTACCACTAATATTCTTAGGCTTTCAACTACTTTTTTACAAAAAGTGCTGGAAATGTCGATTTTTATAATAATTCTCGGGTCAATTTCTCAACAAGTTGCAGGTATTCTCGTTATTTATACAATTATAGGTAATTTGATTGCTATTTATTTAAGTCAAGAATTAAATAAAATTAATCAAGAAGAACTCGAATTTAAAGGCGAGTACAATTATTCTCTAACTCATGTTCGGAATCATGCTGAATCCATCGCTTTTTTTCAAGGAGAAAAACAAGAATTAAATATAATTAAGCGTAGGTTTAGTAAATTCTTACTAACTGCTAAACGCAAGCTGGGTTGGGAGAGAAATCAGGATATTTTTAGCATAGGATATCAAACTGCTATTGCATTTTTTCCATTTTTAGTACTCGGACCTCTATACATTAGAAATGAGATTGATTTTGGAGAAATTGGTCAAGCATCTTTAGCTAGTTATCTGTTTTCTGTTGCTGTGGGAGAATTAATAAATGAATTTGGGAATTCCGGACAATTTTCGAGTTATGTTAAGCGTTTATCCGACTTTTCAGATGCTTTAGAAGCAGTGACTAAACAACCCGAAAATGTGTCTACTATTAAAACAATAGAAGAAAATCATCTTGCTTTTGAGCATGTCACCTTACAAACTCCCAATTATGAGCAGGTGATCGTCGAAGACTTGTCACTTTCTGTTCAACCAGGAGAAGGGTTACTAATTATTGGCCCAAGTGGTCGAGGTAAAAGTTCTCTGTTGAGAGCGATCGCAGGTTTGTGGAATGCTGGGACTGGTCGTTTGGTGCGACCTCCCCTAGAAGAAGTTTTATTTTTACCCCAACGTCCTTACATAATTTTGGGAACTTTACGCGAACAGTTACTTTATCCTAAAACCAATCGTCAAATGACCGACCAGGAACTCGAATTCGTTTTGCAACAAGTCAACCTGCAAAACTTGCTTACCCGCGTCGATGGCTTTGATACAGAAGTCCCTTGGGAGAATATATTATCGCTGGGAGAACAACAACGCCTTGCATTTGCACGACTGCTAGTTACTCATCCTAGGTTCACTATATTAGATGAAGCAACCAGTGCCTTAGATTTGAAAAATGAAGGGAATTTATATCAACAATTGCAATTAACTCAAACAACTTTTATCAGTGTTGGACATCGAGAGAGTTTGTTTAATTATCATCAATGGGTGTTGGAACTTTCACATGATTCCAGTTGGCAACTTCTGACTGTGCAGGATTATCGCAATCAAAAACTCCAAGAAATTGTTACTAATCCTCCCGAAAACCAGCAAATTACAATAGTTCAAGAAAATCTTACTAATCTTCCCGAAAACCCTCAAATTACAATAGTTCAAGAAAATCTTACTAATCCTCCCGAAAACCCTCAAATTACAATAGATATTTCACCACAGAATCAATCCCTAAGTCAACCTGAAACCAGCACAATTTCAGGGCTTTCTCATAAGGAAATACAGATATTAACAGGCGCTTCCATTAGCACCATCAGAAGCAAAGCAAGCCTTGGCAAGTCCATTAAAGCTAAGGATG
>JADQBA010000189.1 GCA_016903675.1 Stigonema ocellatum SAG 48.90 = DSM 106950
CAGTTCTGCTATCACCTTCGCAATCAGAGTTTAATTTTCTAGTAACGCCAAATTTAATGGGGCGATAAGCCTCTGGCTTGACGCAAAGCGTATCGCACATCCTAAGAACGGACAATCCCATACCTCACCGTTCCTTCTTCACTACCATTACCTAACAGCACCATGCCATTTTTCTCCATCACCCGAATTGATGCAGCGTGGTTAGGGAAAGTTTCTGCAATCACACTCATCACTTGCGGTTGTTCAAATGCCCAACTCAGTAATCCTCCAACAGCTTCCGTGGTATAACCTTTACCTTGGTAATCATCCAATACGCTATACCCTAGTAAAAGCTTGCCTTCTGTATCTGGGTAGCCGTTGAAACCAGCACAACCAATCAGTACCCGCTCTTTTTCAAGTTCGTTCAACACCACATACCACCCCCACCATCCCGACTTACCTGGATTGGCTTCCAATGTTTGAGCAAATAATTCCATGACATCCGCCATAATTTCTGGAGGAAACTCATCTGGTACTTTGGCATTTAACAATTTAGCTAAACCAGATCTGTCATTGACAGCAGCCCTTGCCAATTTTGGGTAGAGAGCAACTAATTCCAATCGTTGGGTCAAATGTTTCAATTGCTGCATGACAAATCAACCTCCTTTGACACTGACGCTGCATCTTGATTCTCCAACAAGGTCATCCCTCTGATGGATGCAAACTTTTATTATTATTAGGACTTACGCACTGTACAAATTAAACATTATGTGTATCAACGGATAATGGTCGTTTTACCAACACCAACAAGCAATCTATCCTAGTGCGATAGAGTACAGGCGGCTTCCGCATCGCTTTCCAATTTCTTTGTTTCTGCCCAATCACTTTTTGCCCAAATTGTCAAGTTACAAAGCCGAAAATAATTAGGGCTTGCTGAATAAATCTCTAAAGCGAATCTAGAAGCCACACAGGTTGCAAAATGGTTGTTTCGTTGCTCAGTTTCCAAATTTACGAGTGCGATCGCTCTCGAACTCCATACTATGATCCGCCTGTCAATAGGGTTTGAGACGCGCTACCCCTGGGCATCGCACAAATCGCACTCACCACAAGGACAACTGCCCCGGTGAGACATTTGACTTACCACCTTGATGGTAATAAAGGTGACACGCAGTACATAAAGCTACTAAATTTTCTCTTCTATTATCAGTAGGATTACGGTTCCAATGGTGGACTTGTAGCGTGTATACTCTGCGCTTTCTTGGTGTCAAATCTGATGTTTTTTTACCAGGAGGGATGCACTGTAACCCACACTTTTGACAACGCCACTGGGCTTGTTGCTTGACAGCGATCGCCAAGTCTGACCAATTATCTGGGTACAGAGAATGGGTGAACGTCATCAGTGTAATTAAACTCTTACTTGACCAATTGTAATATGAATTATGTGCAAAAGCACCTAGAATTAGGATGGCAGATCTAATTGAGAGCATTGCATTTTAATCAATAGCCGTATCCGTTCAGGGGGGGTAAGTGACGCAACTGGGGACCGCTACGCGCTTATTGGATTGTGGAGACCTTTTTTGACGATCGCTCTCCTACCCCCCTGAACGGTTACCAATAGCCTGCCTTCTGGTGGATTTAATTAACAACAACAGTTGGCAGTGAAGAAGTTCTGCTTGCCAATGTTCGCACTGCCGCCGATGCTACTTGAACCAGTGCCTCATTCGGGAGTAATTGCAGTTGTTTCAAAATCTGATCTAACGGCTCCTCTGATGGTAACTCTCCCTTGACCAAGTAAATTTGTAGTTGGGCAAGAGTCCAGCCTTTCAACTCTGCCAGCTTCTCAAGATTTTCTGTATCTGGCCAAGCCAAGCCAGACTCCCAAAAATTAACACACGATTTACTCACACCCAGCTGCTGGGAGAACCGACGCTGAGAGCAAGCACCTCGTAATTCCTTAATTAAAGCTGCCAGTCGTTCTGCTTTAGTAGTCATATTAATATTTTATACTTTTTTGGTTAGCTTTTAGAAGAATCCTTAATAAAAGTGTACCCAATACGATAAATTGTTGGAAGCACGTGTCCATTACTTTAGACAATATTGCCTGAGTATTCAGTCATAATGGTTTAATTGGAAAGGGGCATTTTTGTTTATACACAATAGACTCGTCCGGAAATTAACGTAGAACACTTGTCTGACAAGGGTTGAAGCTTAATTTTCGGACAGGTCTAATCAGAAAAGATTGTAAATACCTGATCGTCAGGTATACGTTCGCTTATTTGTTTGTTTCGTCTCGTCTCTTTAAGTGCCATTCTATGCCAGCAGCACAATTAGGGCTGATTTGGCATAGAGTGCCATAGCAGGAGATGCGAATTTTGTCGATTTAACTCTACTACATTTTCCGATTGTGACTGAGTTTGGGACTGTCTTGGAAGTATTTTTTGCAATTTCTTAATACGACTAGGAGTGCCAATAACAAATCTAAACCAACCCCCTCTTATTTCACGCTCACACTTCCAGCACACATGCAACCAATATGTGAAGACGCTGCACGAGCAGCCGGAATGACTGTGGTGGACTGGGCTTGTCACCACCTTTTAGAGGCGGCTAGCTCCGCTAAAGTACCTGCATAAGTATAAAAAAGTACTTTTATACCAATGGGAGACAGCAATTCAATAGCTGCCAAAAACTGAGGGATCATTATACTAATCCCACCCACATTCCGCACCCCCCCACTATCACAATCGGTTTTTACTGATTTTTAAGGTGCAGCAATGCTATATATAATACTCTTATTATTGGGGATAAGTATTGCAAACTACATTTATGTCAGTAATAGAGTAGTTAATCACGATAAAAAATGTTTGTTTTTTGTAAGCAATTATGCTATGTGACAGTCCAGGGTGCGTCAGAAAAGCAAGTGCGATTTTCTCCAAATTATATTTGACGCTCTGTTTGCTTCCCAATACTAATGTTATGAGTCAAGATAGCTTTCAACTTCCTAATCTTAATGAGAAAGATGAACTGAATCAGTCTATTTTACTTGAAATACAAGATAATATTAGACAACTTATCCGCGATAAATTACCCCAATATGTCCAATCTGAAAATGCATTATTCTCTGTATCAGAAGTTTCAGATGATACAGCAGATGATTATGACCTGTTTGAAGTTATGTTTAATCAAGTATTGTATAGTACGATTTATTTTATAGTTTCAAGAAAAGATAAACTTGATGAAAATAACCATCCAAATTACTATAATATAGTAAAGAACCATATTAAAGGCTATAGAGACAGCCAACAAAGCCGATTATTTAAATCACAACCATTTGAGCCTATTCCTACAGCAGCACTTATGTTTTCAAGCATTAACTCTCAAATTAAGAAAGAAGAGTCGTGGCAAAAAAATGAAGAAGGGATAGCAGTTTCACAGCACAGAGCTAAAGGCAATCCCCAAAATTTTATTGAGCATTATATTAGTATCCCTGGTGATATAACATTACTTCCTTGGAATGAAGCCCAACAGATTATCGATAAATTTGGGTTTACTAGTGCCAAACTACATTTAATATTGGCTGCCTATACAATGGAGCAGGAAAAACCTTGGGAGAGCTTATTTACGGTAAAATGCAGCGATTTGATCGAAAAAATTGGCTGGGATAAGCGAACTGATTTACCCAAATATCAAAAACTTCTAGAAATAGCAAAAACCGCGTTTGCATTGGATTGTTTGTTAGTTAAAACAGTATGGATAGAAGGTAGAAATAGAAAAGGCGGTATAAATGCTAGTACCCCTGTTGGTCGCATGTGGAACATCACGATTGTGCCATATGGTCAGGTAAATACATCTGGAAAAATAGAAGAGCCATCGGAAGTTCAGATAATTGTTCAACCAGGTGCTTGGACTAAATACTTTTTAAACCGAGCGGGAGCCGATTCGCGGTCAGCTTTATATCAGTTTGGCTACTTAGCCCAGAAAGTTTTAGAAATTGACCCTTATCACGAAGAACTCACACTAAGGTTGGCTATATATTTGACATTGGATAGCCGGGTTCGACTTGATGGAAAATATAAAGTAGAAGAGCTTTTAGAAATTGCATTGCCCAAAACAGAAATAGATAAAGCTAAAGGCAACCGCTTCAAAGCTTTTAGCCTAAAGCAACGCTGGGATAATGCTTTAAAGCACTTGCTCAACAAGCTGAACTGGCAGATTGTATTTGAAGAAGAAACATACCCTGAATGGCTAAGACCAGAATATAGGCAGAAACGGCCTAAAGGCTACTTTAACAAACTACTGGATGCCAAGCTTACCATCAAACCCCCACATCCTATTCCTGAACTAATAGCATCCAAAGTTAAGCCAAAGGTACAACGATTACAGCCCAAAACAAAGGATACAACGCCAGAAGACATTAAATTGACTAGCAGCCAAGTGAGAGAAGCGCGTACCGCCAAGGGGTGGTCACAAACTAAATTAGCTGGTCTTTTGGGTGTATCCCAAAAGTTCATATCTTTGATTGAACAAGGCGAGCGTACCCTCAGCTTACAACAAGCTGCCCTTGTCCGAATCCTCTTAAATATCAAAATCTAGGTATTAATACTTAAAAATATTAAGTGCCAGCCGACTATCAACTTCAAACGGCTGGTTTTTGTTTTAGTTTAGTTCTAGAAAAAAAAAGTTGAAAAAATTGGCTTCAAAGTCTTGTCACGTATAAGTTTGAGCCTTAGAACAAAAACTCTAGTATCCCCTAACAAAAACTCTAGTATCCCCTAACAAACTGTCGCCAGAACCCTTGCTAAATAAGGGTTTTTTTGTTCGGAGTATATAGATCAGTTTTCAAACACCGTTCTTGCGAATATGGCATGATGTTGCAATAGTATCTACGCGACTGTCTGCCGAGGGGGCAAATCACCCAAATCTAGCACTTTTTTATGTACTTGCTGGGGGGCGACCTATTTGGCAACGTCGGTGGCAGCGTGAGATAGTTACAAGGGTTGGACTGCATCTACCAAAGATTAAACTGCTGGATTTACTCAATCACCAGTTATGTCAATTGCAAATATGTCAATTGCAAAAAAAAAGCTGGGTAGTCCGCTAGGTGCTTGGTCTCAGTAGATGAAGACTGTAAAAGCCTAGAATGAAACCCGCGAGACGATTACCAGTCGCCTCAGCACCATAGTCGGGCTATCCCGAACTATCAACTTTTTTAATCAAATTAGATTTCATTCTAGGCTATTTACTTCAATTCACCAAACCATCTGGCGGGCTACCCTTACACCTTTCTTGGTATATGGAGGTAGCCACCTATGTTTTTCCCCGAAAATTTAGGCGATTTAGCCGAATTTACATCACCGCATTTTCCAACCAAAAAACCCAAACCGCACCAGCCAGCCGACCCCATAGGCAAGCGCTACGTAGAATACTTCTGGCATCCATTTAGGGCAATAATCGCCCCCGCAAGAAATGTTGGTACCAAACCAGCGTGGCGTACAATTGACTATTACCTCCATCCCTCCCAACTGTGGAACCTGCACTCCGACAAAACTCAGCTAGTAGGAATCCGCTTTGACAATACCACCCGTTACGCCACAATAGACCTCGATGCCGGAGGCGACTACCATAATCCAGAATCTATCAAACGCATTAAACACGCCCTAGAAGAAATAGGTATAGTCGATATCGTCATCCTTCAGTCCAGTTATAGCGGCGGCTACCACCTGATAATACCCTTATCTACCCACCAACCCACCTTTGCCCTAGCCTGCGCCCTAGAGCTAACCTTAAGAAAAGCACGCTTGATAGTGCGTCAGGGACACCTAGAAATCTTCCCCAACGCCAAACCCTACGGCTTTACACAAATAACCAACTACAAGGCCATCCGCTGTCCCATGCAACCTGGTAGTGGTTCGTTTTTGTTAGATGACGATCTACAACCAATTAGCGACGCGGTAAGCGTTTTTCTCGACCATTGCGACCATGCTGCACGTCGCCAAGACTTAACTATACTCAAACTCGCAAGCATTAAAGCCAAAAAACGCATTGTCAAAGAGAGATACCGGAAAAAAGAAACTAACATTGTCCAACAATGGCGTAAAGATTGGGAAACAGTAATCGCCACCGGGTGGACAGATTTTGGGCAAACAAATACCCTTCTACAAATCTTTGTAGGCTACGGAATCGTCTTTTTGGACTTAAGCTACCCCGACCTAATTGAATATGCCGTAGAAGCGGCCAGAAACGCCCCTGGTTACACAAAATATTGCCGCCACCAACATGAAATAGAAGCCAGAGTCAAACATTGGGTCGAATGCACAATTCGCAACCAATGGTACAGCCCTTATGCCAGTTATCCCGCTCGTCCGTTGGGGACATTTGACAAAACATTTGCCTCGGCGATGACCCAAAGTAGAAACCTAAGAAAACCCAAAGACCTGTCGGCAGACAGGCAGGACAAAGTCATCCCATTTGATCGGCGTATTGAGCAAAACTCTAAACGCAGTCACGGGGCCCAAAGACGTATTTCCTGGGTAGTAAAAACATTGGAGTGGGGTACAGGCTTACTAGCTGGTGCAACCGAACGTGGGAAACAAATTTGTGCCGAGTATAAACATCAGTTTGGCAAATATGTGAGCTTAGAGACCTTACACAAACACAAACACCTTTGGCATCCCAACTCGTACATACTTGACCCTTGGGCAGAAAATAGCTCAAACACAAATCAAATAAGCGATTACGGGCATTTAGACAAACAAGTTGGCTTTGAACAAAAACAAAATAATCAAAACCCTTACCAAATGGATGATTACGGGCATATTCCTTATATGAAGGTTTTTTGTTTACCACCTGCTGCCACAGATCCGATTGGGGTGGGTGCGGCAGCGGTACTTGAACAAAGTAGTTCGTGTAACGAGCAATCGACTGCATCGCAGTCGGTGGAAAATCCAGTCCAACTAAGTCCTGTCAATAATTTCAATAGTGAATTTAACGATTCATCAGTTTTTTTAAATATTTTACAACTCAATCAAAATCCGAATAAAGACCAATTAAATAAGTATTTCTTATCTTCTTTATCCGGGGGCGCGGCGGAAAATATTGATAAGCAAGACTTATTAATCGATGGGGACAATCCCGATGCTGACGATGGCACCATTGAAGTCGAAGCTCTAACTGGACGTAGTTACGATGTACAAATCGAAGCAGCAGCAACTTTACCCAATAGCGGTATAGAGGTGCCAAATACCCCACCAACGGTCGAAGAAGCTTCAGGAACGAACGATAAGTCCTACAACGAAGGCTTCGGCACCAACAGCTGATAACGGGGTATTAGTAGCATCAGAACAGAAAACCGGGTTAAGACGTGTTACATCAATTGTCGTTGTACCCATAATATTGCCACCACTGGAACCATAATGTTGCCGCGACAAAGGCTGTAATGCTCATTCTGTCGTTAAGCGATCGCAACCCTAATTGAAAAAATGGAATTATAATCAAGCCTGAAACCAAAAATGGAACCATAAGCTTGCCAAAAAAAGGTCATCTTAAGATTTGATTTTTAGATGGGTGTAAGATTGTCAAATACTTACGCTCTTAATGGTTTCAGTTGTTGGGGGATTTCAACCTTACATTTTTAGTCTCGGTGCGTCCTAGACCCTTTTATTGTCAAACGTATAGCCAAAAAGAATTAGAGATATTGAAAGTATAATGTTGCCGAAGTTAATTGGAAGCATAAAGGCAGCAAAACGGCAATATTATCGTTCCACTGACAGCAGTAAGGCTTTTAAGCTTAACCCGGTTTTCTGTTCCAATGATACTTGTACCCCATATTGAAAATTTTAATGCTGCTTTTTACACTCGTACTTATGTTACAAACTGAAGTGCGGAATGTGGGATCTATTCTCTGCACCTTGATAGTATTTTTAGAAAAAAGTATTTTTTACTGCCACGGAATAAAGTTATATAGTAAAATTACTGCAAAAAATCTGGTAAGTTTTTTAACGCCAATTGTGCCACTTCTTCTGCACGTTGTGATGTGACTTTTTGATACCGTAATGTTGTCTGAATGCTTTCATGTCCCATGAGCGCCCTGAGAGGATGTACGAAAAGTCAAAAAAGTTACGCTAATCGTCTAACCATAATCCTAACCATTGCTGCATAAATAAAGGCTTCAGCTGTTCTCGTTACCGAACTTCATAATCCATCGTCAACCGTCGATAACGCATCAACCAACCAAAAGTTCGCTCCACAATCCAACGCCAAGGCAATAGTTTAAAACCCTTTTTTTGGGTGTGTTTAACTACTTCTAAGTAGTCATGCAAAATTAATTACACATTTTTAAAACCTAGGATGACCGTTTGACAGGCATCTTGGGCGATGTGAGTATGAAATTAATTTTGCATAGGTACTTAAATCTGATTAGAATCACCAAGAGAACTGTCAGGCTTGCTGTTGTTGCTGAGCCGTCGTTTTTAAAGCCCGTCCCATAACCCAGCACCCGAATCCATCTACAAGTAATATGAGAATGGCTGTCACTTGAAATAGCATTCCCCAATCTTTAAAGGGAACTTGAGAAACATGATCAGGGCTAACAACGATGAAATGATTATAGAATCCGAAAAGGAGAGATCCCGCGAGGGAACCGAATAAAAGCCAGGTACCAACACGATAAAACTGTGTCCAAAGTAAAACGGCTGCAATAATGGGAGTCAGAAAAATTACAAGAGCCACAAACGAACTTTGAAGCGCAGAGAGGGCTACAGGGATTTCTATATGTGCTAAACCATGTAATCCGTTAGCGATCGCATGGACAACCGCGATTATTGTTCCATATTGAGCAAACTTCATGATTCTGGTTCCTTAAATTGTTAACTAGTATGCGTAACGGTACTCTCAACCATCCATTCCAAAGGTCGAGGCTGAAAACCAAGTTCACGTTTTGCCTTAGCATTCGATGCACCTCGCATTTGAGTGCCGTAGTAGACAGCATCTGCACCACCAATTCGCAGAGCATCTTCAATTGATACCTCCGGAGGCGGTGGAGCATTCAGCCATTGGGCATAACCGGGGAGCCATTCACGCACTGGTAAGGGGCAATCATCTGTAATCAGGTAAATGCCGGGATTGCCTCGTTCTGCTGCTGCAACTGTAGCGATCGCCGCATCGTCAACATGTAACCACGACCATACACCTGCACCATTGCCAACAATCGGGAATTGTTGCTGTCGAACCTGCCCTGCAACGTCACCATCAGGAGCAAACCAAGTGCCAGATCCGTAGAAGAAGCCATAGCGCAGGGCAATTCCTTCTATATTGGGTGTTTCAAGCAGATGACGTTCGATCTCATTCACCGTACGAGCATCTGCTGCAACTGCGAGTGAACCATCGACGGATAGCGGTGTTTCTTCGTCCGCCAATCCATTACCAGGTACTCCCCAGAATGCGATCGACTGTCTCAAGTGACGGCGCACCCTTGCCGCTTGTGCTGCTGCTAGGACATTAGCACCCCCTTCTACACGGATACGATGGTTCAGTGGAGCAGCAGCGCTCATTGACTCGTTAGTGTAAGTTTTGGGTAGAGCAGTGAGTTGTTCAATCACCACTTCTGGTTGAACCCGAAGGACAGCAGCTTTAACCGCATCTGCATCGAAAACATCCGCGATCACGGGTTCTACTCCTTGTTCCGATAAAGTCCTTGCACTTTCAGGAGAACGGGTCAAAGCCACAACATCATGTTTTTGAGCAAGCAATTGCCTAATTAGTGGACGACCGATCACTCCCGTCGCTCCAGCAACAAAAATCTTCATTTGCCAACCTCCTGGTAGAACATGGGTACTGTACTTGTTCGTTGCTCCCTGGCACCTGCGGCTTTAATTAAATCAGCAGCTTTTTCGCCTATCATAATTATGGGCGCATTCGTATGTCCCGTGATCAAAGTTGGCATGATTGAAGCATCGACGACACGCAACCCTTGAACTCCATGCACCCGGAGTTCCGAGTCCACCACCGCCATTTGATCAGTTCCCATTTTGCAGGTGCCAACCGGATGAAACACAGTACCGCACGTTTCCCGGATGTAAGCTTCGAGGGCTTCATCGCTAGTTGTAAGAAACTGCAAACATAAACGCTTCAAACTGCAAACAAGTCAAAATTGAAACCACATTAGGGTTCTTGTCAGATTTTGGTGATCAACACGGAAACTCGTTTTAAGGCAGAAGGCAGAGGGCAGAAGGCAGAAGGAGGAAAAAGAAAGAAGGAAGAAGGAAGAGGTAGAATTTCAATCTTTTATCTTGTTTAAAGTCGCAACTAATATACTTTGCATTTCCTCAACTTCATTGAGGATGGGAGTGAAAAGCTCAATCTCTGCTAAATCAACTTCCTTCGCAATTATTAATTGTGTATCAAGCTCTCTCAAAGAGCCTAATGCAATATGTAAAAACTGTATGTACTCTTGTTTTGAACGTCTGCCATAACATAGGTGCAATATTGGATGCTACCGATACAGATGAACGTCGTATTTGACTTGTCAAACCATACAATTCAGATTTAGGAAATAGACGCGTAAATTTATAGCAATTAATAGCAAGTTGAACTGCTCTTTGCCATATAAACTGATTTCTATAACTCATAAGTTAAGTTTGAAGATAGAAAAAAGAAGTTTGAAGTATTAAGAATTATACCCATCATGTTGCCAACAAAAACCGTCGTTCAAGCAAATCTATCTTGGCACGACCATACATTTGTCGCTTCAACATCTTCAGTCGATTAATATGCCCTTCAACAGGACCATTACTAACTGATAATGTTACCCCAGCCCTAACAGCATCGTAATCATCGCGTAAGCTTTTGGCAAAACGGCGAAAGGCAGAAAGATGAGAATGCTCTGCAAGTTCTAGCCAAGGGTCAAGTTGTTCAGAAGAAAGAGTGCGTACAAGCAATGCAAAGTCTTGAGCTAATTCAATGGCTTCGGCTAAATCGGGGTACTGGGCTATAAGCAATGCAATCAGTTGTTCATCATTTGGCTCTTGTGACTCGTTTTTGCGTAGCACCAACCATGCTGCACGACGAGGTGTAAGACTTGGTTTCTCCGGTGCGACAACTTTCGGTAATATCTGTTTTGAATACCGCTGTCTAAGTTTAAGTCCTTGTGACTGACGAATACGACGAGCATAACGGGCTACGGTATCATAGCTACCTGTGTACCCCTGCTGCTCAATTTCTTGAAACAACACTAAAGCTTCATGACAACCTTCATTCCAGCGCTGGAGGATATATTTCTGGTACGGAACCAGAACACTTCGACCGAGACTTCTTCGTGCTTGCGGTTCCGGGAAGGTGGAACTACGTAAATAGCGAAACACAGTTGTCACACCAATACCGAGTTTGAGGGCGATTGCTTTTGCTTTCAAACCAGAGTGGTGTAAGTCCCAAACCTTCTGATAAATAGAAAGCTTTGCCGCACGGCGTTGTTCGACCAAACGCTGTGCTTCCTCCTCACGGGTTGGTCTTGGTACTCGGACGACTATAGTACCGTCAGTTTGTGTTACTGATGCAAGACTAAAAGCCTTATCAACAGCTTTGAGTGCTTGATGATGTGTACCAAACACCTGGTAAAGAGTTTCCGCTAAATTTTGCAACAAGTGAAAACGATCTGCAACCTGGATAGCTAATGGTGCTCCTTGGCGGATGCCTTTAGCGTAAGCTAAAGCTCGGTCACGCGAAACAATTTTTATGTCAGGATAAGCTTTGAGCCATTCAGCCAAGGTTTCTGCTGAACGATCTTTTAGTAACGCCACTGGTCGGCTGCGCTCTAGATCAACCACTATTGTGCCGTAGGTCTGACCTTTACGGAAACAGAAATCGTCTACTCTAACAGTTGAGAGCATTCCGACTGATGGCTTGGGTATTCTGCGCACCAACGACAGCAGGGTGTTACGGCTTACACTAATACCCAACTTCTGTGATTGCCTTTCCCCTGCTGCACCACCCAATGCTAAACCAATGTCAGTCAGTTGTTGAGCCAACCTCAGAGTTCGTCGTGCCCAAGGTGCAGTTACTAACGCTAGTCTTTCTGTAAAAATACGCCGTTTACATAAAGTATTAATGCAGAAAAACTTCCGTACACGTAGTTGTAGAGTCATGCTGTAATCAGCCCACGGTAGGTCTGCTAAGGTGCGTTCATAGCGGCTATGAATTCGATGCGTTTGTTGGCTACAAACTGGGCATTTAACGAGTGCTTGGGTTGAAAACAACATCAACTTGATGCTAGCTTGGGCTTCATCAATATTCCAGGCTTCCAGTTGAAGATTCGCTTTATCTGGTAATAAGTGGTATAGCAATTCCATACCAAAAGTTTGATGGAACGAAGTTTGAAGTAAATACATTGTACCACTTCTTCCTCCTTCTTTCTTCCTCCTTCTTTCTTCCTTCTGCCTTCTGCCCTCTGCCTTCTGCCTTAAAACGCGTTCCCGTGTTGATCACCAAAATTGGACAAGAACCTTAATCCTGGCTCAGTTGCATTTAATCCTGGTTCAACCGAAATTATAATTGCATTTAATCCTGGTTTGAAAATACCTTGATTGCAGGTTTGAGTAATTAGTATTGCAGGTCGTTACAGTTAGGGCTACCGCCAGGGCAGCCAGATTTTTCAGGTTTTACCAACAATCGGTTATAAGTTGGGATTTACAAATTAAGTAGGTAAGTGGAAATAAACATAACTATGTTACGGTTCGTAAACATACCTGAAATCCTTACCAATGACAAATGACGATCCTAACCAATTACGTTTATTCGTGCCGACTTACTTATCTTTAAGAGTGTTTATTTTAATCGCATCTCCCCTTGTTCACCCATTGAAACTTGATTGGGGTCAAACAACCATCTATCGCCAACAATCTCCTCTAAGCGTTGATTGAGTCGGGGAAGAAAATATTCTGGATCATTCAGCCGCTGCTGGGTAAACCAAGCATTAAATGCTTCTTTTGTCTCACTTTCTTGCCTACCTGTCGCCCGTGCTATCATCTTCCTACTCACATCCCAGAATTCTTCCAACTGCGGATTTCCTTCACCTCGGTAATTGCAGAAAAACACCGCAGTTGTTCCTAGCAAAGCTTTTAATTCGTCGCCTTCGGGTACGGTATTATACAAAGCCTTGATGAGATGAATTGTATTTGCTAAAGGTGCTTGAATTCGGAGCGTTAGCCAAATTGCTTGAGCAAAGTAAATCAAAGATTTGCTTTTATCTGCTACACCTAAATCGTTCAGAACTGTCACCAAATTAACATAATCATGAACCTGTGCAAGTAAGTGTACTGCTTGTAAATTTAATTCTAATTGATTAGCTTTATCTCCTGTTTCACCAGCACAGTAAGCCATGTTGCTCAAGGTGGCAGCTTTTCCACCTATATTATTAATCTGCTCATCTAGTTCCAAAGATTGTTCCCACAAGGTGATTGCTCTGGGGATATCTCCTTGTTGAGCTATTACCTGTGCCATGTTGGTCATGGTGGTAGCTTTTCCACCTAGATCATTAATGCGCTCATATATTTCCAAAGATTGTTCCCACAAGGTGATTGCTCTGGGAATATCTCCTTGTTGGGCTATTACCAGTGCCATGTTGTTGAAGGTAACAGCTTTTCCACCTACATAATTAATGCGCTCAAGTATTTCCAAAGATTGTTCCCACAAGGTGATGGCTCTTGGGATATCTCCTTGTTGGGCTATTACCTGTGCCATATTGGTCAAGGTGACAGCTTTTTCACGTACATCATTAATGCGCTCATAGATTTCCAAGGATTGTTCCCACAAGGTGATGGCTCTTGGGATATCTCCTTGTTGGGCTATTACCAGTGCCATGTTGGTCATGGTGGTAGCTTTTTCACGTAGATCATTAATGCGCTCATATATTTCCAAGGATTGTTCCCACAAGGTGATTGCTCTGGGGATATCTCCTTGTTGGGCTATTACCAGTGCCATGTTGTTGAAGGTGACAGCTTTTCCACGTACATTATTAATGCGCTCATATATTTCCAAAGATTGTTCCCACAAGGTGGTTGCTCTTGGGATATCTCCTTGTTGAGCTATTACCAGTGCCATGTTGGTCATGGTGGTAGCTTTTTCACCTACATCATTAATGCGCTCATAGATTTCCAAAGATTGTTCCCACAAGGTGATGGCTCTTGGGATATCTCCTTGTTGAGCTATTACCTGTGCCATACTGATCAAGGTGGCAGCTTTTTGACGTACATCATTAATGCGCTCAAGTATTTCCAAAGATTGTTCCCACAAGGTGATTGCTCTGGGAATATCTCCTTGTTGGGCTATTACCAGTGCCATGTTGTTGAAGGTAACAGCTTTTCCACCTACATAATTAATGCGATCAAGTATTTCCAAAGATTGTTCCCACAAGGTGATGGCTCTTGGGATATCTCCTTGTTGGGCTATTACCAGTGCCATGTTGTTGAAGGTGACAGCTTTTCCACCTACATAATTAATGCGCTCAAGTATTTCCAAAGATTG
>JADQBA010000278.1 GCA_016903675.1 Stigonema ocellatum SAG 48.90 = DSM 106950
TGAGTCAAACGAAAAAGTCTTACGGAGTAAAGGTGGAACTTAAATTTAAAATAGACGAACTACTTAAATTAAGTATAAGTTTGCCGGGGTATAAATAAAGTGAAAGCCTGCCGTCGCGGCAAAATTATCCTTTAAGTCACACTAATCCTTGCTGTCACGGGGACTCAATAGCAATCTACTCTTTGTGCGAACAGCCGGCAGCAGCGCTTCGCTATCGCAAACAATAGTAATTGAAGCTTGACAGCGTTTCTATTATATCAATATTTTGAGAAAGCTAGCGATAAATTTTTATATTTCCCGTATCCAAAAATCCAAAATTCTTGCATCCCCTAAACTCTTGCAAAAAGCTCTGCTCAATGCAGTGGAATTTCATCTCTGCGATGCGATTTCTTCTTTGTAGAGATGCGTAGACGCTGCGCGGCGCATGTCTAAGACATCGCCCATTCCATATGTTCCGATCCAATCCCTCCACGCAGGTGCAGCACTCGCACAGGCTGCCCATTCTTACCAGGTAAGCATTTAGTTCTGCCAAGGAGGCGGTAATATCTGATTCTTCCTGGGAATTCTCCATCATCAATATTATCAAATCCAGCCCTGGGGCGAAAGTTGGTGCAGTATCCTTTGATGATAACGCCCATTGGTGCGACCCAGCCGGAGAGTGCGATCGCGCTAACTCTCTCCATCACCTCCTCATAGTGCAGCGGGGTGAATTGCCTTCCACTGCGTTCTACTAAAAATTTATCCTTGTCAAGTCTTATTGCTTCATGTCCTAGATTGGTTTCAATGAAAGCTTTCAGTTCTATGTGCTTCCATTCTTTGGCGAAGGTTCCAATCTTGGTAAATGCGCCATCATCAATTATCGCTTTTCCCCTCACCACTGCTGCTATTACGATTCGCTTGCGTGTGAGACTCCAGGCGTGAAGTAGTGACTCTCGTCTTTCTTGAGGACTTTGTAGTACATTTAATACATAACTGAACATTACCACATCAGCAGGTTTTAACTCAGTGTCTGGAAAGTAGTATGGGTCATACCCTACTGAATTATAGCCTCTACTTTCCAAGGCTTGAAAATCAAATCCTCGTCCACATCCATAATCTAGGAATGTCTCGTCATTAGAAAGTAAGCCACGCTTTAGTATCAGCCTAGCTGTGGACGAGAGGCGCTTTCGGTGGAGGGCTGCTAAGTGTGAGTTGTTGTCTAGGTGCATAATGTTACTGCTCATGCACTTAGTTTTCCCAGCTTTGGGTGAAAAATTAAGGGTGTGCTTGCTACTCTTCTTGATTACGGGATACTTCCATTTTATTTGTAACTTTTACTATCAGTAATCACTGGAATACATTTTGCTTACATTGTTATTTTTTTGCATCAGTAATTCGCTCCTTAGTGGTTTCCGAAGATATCCTGGCTTAATCCCATCATTAAATGATTTTATGCATTTTTGTTACAAAAACTATCTAAAAACTGCATAATTTTTTTGTGTTCTACGTATAATTTTGACGAAAAATGATCCTATCAAATAATACATCTATCTGTAGACAGATTATCTTGATTTTATTCTCTCTATTAGTAGATTTTCATAATTGTTTTTGGCACAATGATTTTTGTTAACTCAAATATTGCAGCACGCCTGGGAGTAGCAATCGAAAATGAACTCTGAGTTAGTCAACTTCGGCTTTTAAGGAAAATACTATCGGCGAAAAATAGAGGGTCTTTCAAAAAGCTAAAACCTCTTTCATGGGGTCTTACACGTAAAAAAAATCGTGCCCCCTTGGTTTCTGTTGTTCTGTCGGCGTAAAAAAACTTCAAGGAATAAATAAGATGGATTCATCAATCCCAGGCATTCCCAATTCTCCACTACCAAATACCGCTGTATTTGCAGACAATGTACAAGACTTGCTTAATGCTGGCGCGTTACAGGTAAATCCCAGTGCCATCATTATTGTAAACAGTACCAAAGATTCGGTGGATGAACTAAACTCAGGTGTGACCACTTTAAGGGATGCTATCAGTCAAGCGAATGCTGACGAGGGAGAGGACTTGATTGTATTTGACCGTTCTTTATTCTCCACTGCACAAACTATTACCCTGAACTTGAGAGAACTGGACATTACTCATAGTTTGGATATCATTGCGCCACGAGATACACTGACAGGTGGGGACTTGGTGACGGTGAGTGGGAATCAAGCGTCGCGGGTGCTTGAGATTGGCACAGGGGCAGATGTAAACATTGACGGATTGATTGTTGCCGATGGTAAGGTGACTGGGAACGGTGGTGGAATTTTGAACTCCGGTATCCTCACCCTAGACCACAGCATTGTTCGTAATAATTCTCTCACAGTAGCTAATTCTGGCCCCCCAGGTTTCATCTATATTGATGGCAATGGCGGTGGCATCTATAACAGTGGCATACTGAGTCTAAGAAACAGCACCATCAGCGGTAACAAGACAGGGGGAGGCTACCGTGCCGGCACGGGTGGTGCTGGCATTTACAACACGAGTAATCTTGAAGTGAGCAACAGCACTATCAGCAATAACTCATGTGAGCAGGGCACTTTTGGCTACGGTGGCGGCATTTATACTAGTGGCAACAGTACGGTGAGCAATAGTACCATCAGCGGCAACTCGGCATTCGGAGGCGGTGGCATTGAGAACAGGAGTACTCTTGAAGTAAGCAACAGCACCATCAGCGGCAACTCGGCAAGCGACGGCGGTGGCATCTCTAATAGCGGGAACCTGAGTTTGAGCAACAGCACTCTTCTCGACAACAAAGGATCTCCCTCTTTTATAGCCGGCGGCTCCGTTCGAGGCATTGGCGGCGGTATCTATAATTATAATAAGTCTAGCACCATGAACGTGAGCAACAGCACCATAAGTGGTAACTCGGCAACTGTGGGTGGCGGTATCTATAATAGCTCTACCATGAACGTGAGCAACAGCACCATAAGTGGTAACTCGGCAAGCGGCGGCGACATCAGCTACGTTAGTAGCGGCGGCGGCATCTATAACGGTAGCAGTGCTACCTTGACGTTGGTGTTTAGTACCCTTACCCAAAACCAAGCCACCAATGGTGGAGGCTTGTCCAATATTACTTCTTATTCTTTTCAGACTCCAGGCACTGTCAACGTGCGCAACACAATTATCGCCTCTAACCTCAACACTAAGAATGGTGTCAACCCCGATGTGTCTGGCACTTTCACTAGCTTTGGCTACAACCTGATTGGTGACAGCACAGGCAGTACTGGATTTGACGCCACAGGAGACGTAGTTGGTACAAGCGATAAACCAATTGACCCTCGCCTAGATACTTTGAACTCCAACGGTGGACCCACCCAAACCATTGCACTCCTCCCCGACAGTCCAGCAATTGGTGCAGCTGACCCAATTGTACTAAGCACAGACCCCATCACCGACCAACGCGGCTTACCTCGTCGTGCTGCTGATAGTAGCGCTGATATTGGGGCATATGAATTGTCCTAAAGTTTGAGATTACAGCAAAACTGACGCCAGATCAAGAGCTGTCGCTCGGACTGCGCGTGCCAAAAGAGCGATCGCTCTCCATACCAGTGCAGGAGAATGCGATCGCTCGGACTGCGCGTGCCAGAATAGCAATCGCTCTCCATACCAGTGCATGAGAATACGATCGCTCTCGGACTGCGCGTGCCAAAAGAGCGATCGCTCTCCATACCAGTGCATGAGAATGGGGGGGGTGAGTAGTAATGGATGCTGTTGGCGAAACATTTCGTTACATTTAGAAGGTCGGAAAATCAATGATTTTAAAACGTTGGGTTCTATTTCATTCCACCCAACTTACGTAAAAATCAGGGTTTAGAGTATTAAGATATATTTCGCCAACAGCGTCCATTACTACTCCTACCCCTGATTGACCTGGCCATGCATCAGTCAGATTATACCGACCCGCCAGTGCACCCATTCGGTGTCGTCCCAAGCGCTGCTCGATCGATCCGGGGCAAGACCTCGTTCGCCATGAGCTCCATGGAGCGCCGTGCGAGCGCTGGTGAGGCCCAGTCATGGCCCGTATAGAGCAGGGTACCGAACGCGCCGACCTCTTCGCGGAATTCGAGAATCTGGTCTGCGACGCTCTCCGGAGTTCCCGCTATCACGAGACGCTCGATGCACCGCCGGGTCGTGAGCTCGGAATCCGGTTGGTTGGAAAAGTCGCGCATCACGGAAAGCGCGCCGGCCTTCGCAAGCTTCGTCCGCATGACGTGGAAGTAGAAGCCGTGGGCGCCGTCCTCGCCATACGCATAGCGACGCGCCGTAATCTCGTCATCGGCCACGAAGACGCTGCGCGCCACGCGCCACCCAGAGGGATCGACGGAGAGGCCCGCCGAGCGTCGGCCTTCCAGGTAGCTCTGGATCTGCGCGCGGACGACGTACGCACCCACGTAGGTCGCCGAGATTCCGGTCCAGCCGCGAGCTCCCGCAGCGTGCGGTCCTTGTCCATCCGGCCGGATCGAGGTGATTGCGATCGGCGGATGCGGTCTTTGCAGCGGGCGGACTGCGACGCCCAGCCCGATCTGCCGATCAAGCGAGCGCTCCGTGGTCGTCCGGTAGAACTCGCCTGCGATCCGGTATGGCGGCTCTTCGCTCCAAATCCGGCACATGTGATCGAGCGCCTCCTGGGTCTTGCGGTTGCGGTCTGAGCCCAGGTCTCCGATGGCTTCCGCGTCGCCGCGAACGCCCGGTCCCACTCCCAGCACGAGCCGACCATGCACCAGGTGGTCAACCATCGCGACCTGGGCCGCCACCATCGCCGGGTGGTAGTTGGCAAGCGGCAGCACGCCGGTGCCGAAGGTGATCGACGGGCACGCATCGGCCAGATGCGCGATGAAAGCGAGGCTCGATGTGATCGTCTCGGCCGAGTCGGCGAGATGCTCGCCGATGAACGCTTCTCGATAGCCGAGTCGATCCGCCAGCACAACCGCTTCGCGGTCCTCGCGGAGAACGTCCGCATAGGCGCGAAGAGGTGGATGGACGGGCTGGATGAAGAATCCGAGCTTCAGAGGGTTCTGCATGGTGGGTCTCCTCGTTGGTATGGCCATGTTGAATGCAGGCGGTGAGGTCGTTTCTCTATTCCCTGATAAACATGAATTAGCACATGTTCGGGAATTATTGTCGCGGCATTATCCAGACTAAATCTATATGGCGTGCAATCAGGATAGCTGTGATAACAAACCTGGACGCAAACACATAAAAAATATTAAACCCCACCGGGGGGGGTGCGGTCTATGGTGTATGCTTATCTAAATGGCACTGTCTTGCAGTTCGCGATCGCGAACTGGGATATTCCTCTCCAGTCACTCCCAAGGTCGTAGGGTGCTTTGATTAATTCCGAAGAGCGCCACAATCTGCAAAACAACACCGAGTCGTCGTCACCGGCGACGGGCTGGAGGATGAGCGGCTGTAGCAGAGAACGCGGTGCAAGTGAGGCAATGGCACTCAGCACGCATTTGGAGAAGTTGCTATCGTGGCCGCTTTCCAAAATGTAAACCCGATCCGCCTCAATGGTAGTGAGCAGCCCAGACGCTGTTGAGATTCGGAGATAATGAGAACTTTTGCAACGCTTACCCTGTAGAGCAAAAAAATGGTAGCATTACTTACCCCTATGCTAATCCCTCTTCTGTAGAAAAGATACTAAAGTGGGTCAAAATGAGTGTGATGATTGACTCGCGATTGCTCAACCCACCAGGGATAAATTGTACTAACGGCGTATTACAACCGCAATATGATGGAGCGATTCCTTCAAGGCAGTTAGTTGACCATAGTCCTGAGTTCTACTACACTTATCCACCCATAGCAACTTATGACCCAAATGCTGATCCCAAACACTGCGATCGCTTACTTGAAGCTTTAGACCCACAACAACGCGAGATTTTCCTCAAAACCATTGCCGCATCGCTGGACTTGGCAACCGTGCGTAAGTTTAAAGGTCGGGCAGTCAACAGGATGAGAAAATTGGCTCTGTTGTCCGCACCAAAGAAATCAAGGATTGGGATGGTAGAACCCTGACCGGAACTACTAGAATGCAAGCCCCACAGCGTAGGACATGGGGTAAGTGCGTAGGGGACTTCAGTCCCCGTCAAGTAACTCTATGATTTTGAATGTACAGCTTAACGATATCTTCATGTGCGCCTCCAACGGTAGATACAAAGTAAGAGTTAGTCCACAGTGTCGTTCGTTTTGATTTGAGTTGTGGAAAATAAGCGCCTGAGATACCAAGATGATTGCGCCTTTGAACCGCTTAACTGCTCTATGGATACCAAATTGGGGATCTACTTCAATGAGTAGATGAACGTG
>JADQBA010000026.1 GCA_016903675.1 Stigonema ocellatum SAG 48.90 = DSM 106950
AGTCAAAAGTAAGAACCCCATAAATAAATTTAGGGGCTTGTAGTAAGGACGTAGTATTTCTTGCGCTATGCGTCTCGAAATACATTTTTTTTATTTTCCATAAATAAATTTAGGGGCTTGTACCTTTTTCTTTTTGGTCAAGTGTCCAGAAGATTCACCACGTGGGGCATAAACCAATCGCAACTCCGTACCATTGCACAAAAGCCCTACAGGAATTTCTTTCTCCCGCAACAGACGCTCAAACTTGGACTGAGGACTAGCGTGCCAACCTGTAGACTTGGCATCCAAGGTAAGTGTATCATCAAGGTTAGTACCAGGGAGAAGCACCTGCACTAGCATTAACCACCCGCCATTATCTAAATCTGGCACAGCATAAGTAGGTGTCAGCACCTCGTTGTATTCGCTCAGCGATACTGTGAGTTCCTCTGGACTTTCAACTAAATCTTCTGTCTGCCACCCCAGAACATGAACAGCGAAAGCTGGAAAGTCGGAAATCCCAAAGCGTTCGTTGCCTATCTCGCCTAGTTGGGAGTCGGGACTGGCTACCAATGAGAGTGCTTGTTGCAGTTCCACCACATTACGGTTAACAACAGCCTGGGCTGCAACCAAAGCTGGAGGAGACACCACAAGTCCCACTGGTTGGAGAAAGCCTAACCATTCTTTATGTGCGCGAATTTCTGGATCGTTTGCCATTTTTACCCCCTAACCGGAAATCGGCCATAAATAAATCACTCCCACTGGCTCTACCCGTACTGCCTTCACCTGATAGGCAGCTTCAATTCGGGCAGGCTCAGAAATCAGTTCAGATGCGATCGCCTTGATCCTTTTCTCCCAATGACGACGGTCTGCATCCAACTGACGCTGCTCCTCTATGAACGGCAGAGACAGTTGGACGGCCTTAGAATCTTCTTGGCACTTGGCAATCCGCGTCTGCTGCTCAGAGAGAATCTTTTTCATCTCCGAGGCTTCTTTCAGTCCGCGTTCAGTGAGTTTCCTTTCTGCCCTTTGTGCCAAGACATTGGCTCTTCGCTCCAGATGAGGAATCAACTCAGTGACATCCAGGGCAGCCCCCTTTTTGAGACGTTCTTTCACTGCCTCGGCAACTTGCAGCAAGTGGGGGGAAGCCAAAGAATGTTCTAGCAACTCCAGTACATTGTCTTTCTCCCCTTCCCCTAAAGGTTGGAGTTTCTTACGTCCCCTGCTCGCCGAGTCCGACCATTCTGCTGCTACTGCAATCACTTCATCGTGCAACCGAGTTGCCCGCTCTCCGTAAAGAGAAAGGCGTCCCAAAGCAATGATTTTCGGCATGGGGTCATGAGTTAGACAAACGCAAGCACGGGTCAATTCGTCGTGCAAGAAACCCTGAGCTAAAAACCTACCCAATAAGCGCTGTACGACTCTGTGTTCCAAATGCAGGTGAACCACATCCCCATCCAGGGAACCAGGATCGCGGAAGACAACAGGACGAATTGGTGCTGACTGTCGCCATTCCCAAGGCTTTTGTCCCCTTTGACGGGGTATTCTTAATGTATCAAGGGTGGTTGACCATGTTGGATCAGCTCCAGTGCGCTGGTCAAGAGCCGGAATTGTCCACCGGGCAGTCGCCGGGTCGTTGCAAACTTGATTAACATCCACTGGTACAAGCGGCGTTGCTCCCAGAATTTCTAAGGAAGCCGATATGGCATCCCGAAAATGGCGGTCATCAAGTGCCAGCCAATCACGAGAGTTTTTCAGCATTTCTTGCAACTGGCTGATTTGTTTTGTGAGGTCCTGCTGGCGTAGTCTTGCTTCTTCTAGTTCCTCATTAATCACCTGGGTGTTTGCTGTTTCCTTAGTATCCAGATGCTCTGCCTGATTAATAGAATCAGCAATGGTATTCACCTCTTGGTGTCGAATACCGTTCGCTAGCAACCGTGACACGTTCCTTTCAACCACAGGCGCAAGGCTTCCTAGTTCTTGTTGAATGGTTGCTGTCTTCTTCACCAACACATCCAGCACTCTGTCTTCCGTTCGCTGTGGTAAGACAAAGTAGTAGCAGCAGACGACAGGCGATCGCTGTAATTTGCGGTCAATCCGTCCATTACGCTGCTCCATCCTTGAGGGATTCCACGGTACGTCAAAGTGGAATAGGTCAGCACAATGATTTTGCAGGTTGATCCCCTCCCGTGCTGCATCTGTGGCAATGAGGATACGGAGGGGATGACGTGCAGGGTCGGCGTTAAAAGCATTTTTGATCGCTTCGCGGCGTTCCTCCCCAATGCCCCCGTGAAATACATCGATGCGTTCATGTTCGCGCTGAGAGCCTGCGATCGCACTTTGCAGTTGCTGTTGTAGGTAGCGCTTTGTATCAGTATATTCTGTAAAGATAATAACTCGCCGTTCTAACCAAGCGGCATCAGGTTTACCCAAGTCAGGACAGAGATTGGTGCGAATCCATTCCACCAGTTTTTTCATCCGTGGATCTGGCTGATAGCGAGATTGATTAGCGACTTCTGCCATTGACTCTAGGATTTCTAGCTCTCGGGCTGTTTGTCCGTCACCACCAGCAAGTCTTGTAGCCACTTCCATTTGAGCATCTTCTTCTATTCGGACTTCCTCTTCCGAGAATCCAGCCCGTTCGTCGTCGGAACTAGGGGACTCTAAAAGCAGGGGCAAGCTAAGTACGGGCGTATTGCAATACGCCCCTACTGAGGGACGGTTTACGGCTTGTTTCTCCATCGCAGTTCGATGTACTTTTAAAGTACGAGCAAACGCCTCAATTGAAGAAAGCAGACGCTTTTGCAGTGAAGTCATCACCAGCATCGCCGTAGTCTGGGTGGACTTAGATGCTTCTTTGAGTCGCTCTTCGAGCAGATTCCGATACTGTTGCAGCAATCGAGACAGCTTAAGTTCTGGCGCGTCTTCTGGAAGTTGATCAATAATAATGGGGATGACTTTGCGTTCAGGAAACTCTTCTGCGATCTCCCGCAAATCTTGCTTTAAGCGCCGCACCATCACAGTGTCAAGCAAATTGCGATTGCGGACGGGTACACCTCGGCAGAAACGTTGTGGGTCGAGGATTTCTAGCAAGGCGGCAAAGCTGTTGGAGTGTCCGTTGTGGGGAGTGGCAGACAGAAATAGCTTGTGTTCAAAGCGAGGTGCTAAGTCTCGGACGGTGCGTGTTAGCTGCGAATCTACGGCATATTTGGTCCCACTCGCTGGGGCTGCGTTATGAGCTTCGTCAAGTATAAGCATAGAACTGGCAGCAAAATCGCCAAGCCAGTCCCGCAATGAGGAAGCATAAGTCTCATCTCGCAGCAAAGCATGGGAGATAATAAAACGGGTATGCGTTGTCCAAGGGTTAATGCCATAGCCGCGTTCTTGACGACGGGCGGCAATAAACTCACGATCAAGAATCATGAACGTGAGTCCGAAGCGGCTCTCCATTTCTGACTGCCATTGTCGCACGACTGATGGGGGACAGGAAATAACAACCCTTCTGACTTTTTGGCGCATCAACATTTCCCGTAGGATTAGCCCCGCCTCAATTGTTTTGCCCAAACCTACGTCATCAGCAATGAACAGAGCGACTCTAGGCATCAGCAATGCTTTGCGTAGTGGTTCTAGTTGGTAAGCTTTGACTTCAATCCCAGCACGGTAAGGAGCCTGAAAAAGTTTGGCATCTGTAGAAGTTACGCAGTTCCAACGTAATGTGTGCAAGTAAGCAGAAAACAGACGCGGATTGTCAAAACCCCGATTAGCTATGGACTCCCATGATGTTGCCCCGACGACTTTGGCATCTATTTCCCGTTCCCAAAGAACTGAGAGGGATTCTCCTAAAGCATCATCTTCCAAACAAGAAAGGCTGACTAAAGTGTCTTCAACAGAAGAAGGTTTAGGTACAACATCTTCTACAAGATACTGTCGGGACCGCACGCGCACAATTTGTCCAGCTACAACCATTAGTGTCTTCCCCTTAATGATTGCACTGGCGGCATCTCCTCAGGAGTCATGAGAAAATGGCTCCTTTTAAAATCCCTACCAAGACACGAATGCCAGAACTGAGAATCTTCAGGGTGACGCTCTTTCTCTAGATATCTTAACAGCTGCCATAGCGCTTCAATACGACGATTTAAATCTTGACCAATCATGTTGATGAAAGTCATACGTAATTAATCCCTGGTTTTTTCAAAACAAGATTTTTTATCGTGGGATGCATTTATTGTGGGTTAGGCAATTTGTGTGGATTGTTATGAGTGTTATTTGCAACAGCATAGCCACCATTAACTTGATATCCGGGAAAAAAATAAAAAATCATCCACTCTTGATGAATGTCGTATTTATTACGTTTTTTACATAAATATCAGTAATTATATTGAGACAAATTTTCTAAGTACACCCGCAGCTTTCAGCATAATTGCTACAAATTGCCCAACAAACAGCTTCAAGTGATCGTGCGATCGCCTACATAAACACTCTGCTTGCATCAAAAAGCTTAAGTAAGTCGGTGCGAATAAACAGAACTATGTAAAGAAAAGTAAAGCTCATAAATTCGCTCGTAGTAAGCGCTTCAGCGCTAAAGCGCTTACTACAAACCTTGAATTTTTGATGCCGACTTACTTAATTATCCCGATGTTAAAACGGAGTAAAACATTAGCATCAACCCAAAATATAGGACTATTATTTTATTTTTGAAATATACGTAGGTGGGGCTATGCCCTACAAAACCGGGATGTGGTGGGCAATGCCCACCCTACAGATACTTAGATTTTTTCAAAATTCAAATATGATTCCTATACAGTTATTACTGTTCGTTAATTATTTCTTGAGCTAAAGATTTGCCGACAATTTCCCGAATTTCCTCCGTTCCTGGATAAGGTTGAGTTGCTGGTAATGCACCGTAAAATTCGCTCAGTCGTTTTTTGGTTGATGTATCAATTTTCTGAACGCGGAATTGGAGAAATTCAATAAAGTCAGCTACAAGTTGAAATTGTTCTTCACTGAGCTTGTCTATTTCTAGTTTGATACTTTCTTTAGTTGCCATTATTCTCCTGCCTCGTTGCGGTTTAGGATTATCTGGATATTTTTTATTTTACATTGTCAGTGATGGGCGGCACTCATTGCCTCATGCCCAGGGATGCCGAAAAGCCAGTTTTTTACCGACTGACTACGCGATCGCACATAGTTAGGACCAGCCCTTTCAAGGTGCAAGTCGAAAGACTTAGATTTTCTTCGTGTCCTTCGCGTCTTCGCGGTTTAAAAATCTTTTTGAACCACGAAGGCACGAAGAACACGAAGAAGAAATGTCGAAAATTGGACGTAATTTTCCCAATTTGTTACCCACCTTGAAAGGGCTGATAGTTAGGACTTACGCATTGACAGAAATCGTCAGATATGCAGTAGGGGCGTATTGCAATACGCCCCTACTTGCAATACGCCCTTGCTAAAGCTTCCCGATAATGTTGTTCGCGGTTGTTCCAAAAACTAGCTGGAATTCCTAATACTCGCTCTAACTGTAATGCAGTTTCCGGGGTAATTGCTGCTTTCCCATTAATGATTTCGTTAATCGTTTTTTTTGGTCTACCTGTCCTTTCCGCCAATTCTGCTTGAGACATCCCACGCTCTTCAAGAACTTCTTGAAGAGTCTCCCCTGGAGGAGAAGCGTAGTTTGGCATGTACTGATTTTGAATTGCATTACTCATGGGTATCCTCTGTCACTTCACTCACTTCCTTGAGGGTGGGGGGACCCCGCCCCTACAACGGGTGGCAAAATCAACATTGCATCGCCGAAGGAATAGAAACGATATCGAGATGCTATGGCTTGTTGGTAGATATTCAACAAGCGTTGCCTACCAATTAAAGCACTTACCAGCATTAACAAACTAGAACGCGGCAGGTGAAAATTGGTAATTAGACCCTCTACTACCCGCCATTGGTAGCCTGGATAGATAAATAAGTCTGTTTTGCCGCAAAAAGGTTGTAAATCGCCAGATTGAGCCGCAGCTTCTAATGCTCGTACTACCGTTGTACCAACAGCAATAATCCGACCGCCAGATGCCTTAGTAGCACGGATACTCTCTACTGTTGACAAAGGGACTTCAATCCATTCTTCATGCATTTTGTGAGTGCGCACGTCCTCTACTTCTAAGGGACGAAATGTCCCCAAACCGACGTGGAGTGTGATAAAAGCTTGATTAATTCCGCAGTTGCGCAACTGCTGCTGTAATTCTGGGGTAAAGTGTAGCCCTGCTGTAGGAGCTGCGATCGCTCCCGGATATTTAGCATACACTGTCTGATACTGTTCGTCGTGGGCATCGGATGCAGTAATATAAGGTGGTAAAGGTACTACACCAAAAACTTCCAACAATTGTACTAAAGACATTCCCTCGGGCACATCAAATTGCAACAGACGCCCTCCAGTCGCCTCATCTGTTGCAACAACTGTAGCAGTCAGAAGTGGGGAGGAAGAGTCTCCCCTCGCACCCCCTCTTGCTTCAAAAATAAGCTGTGCTCCTACTTGGAAGCGTTTTCCTGGCTTGACTAAAGCTAACCAACAGTTATGCTGCCGCTCTTCCAAGAGTAACACTTCTATCTCTGCGCCAGTGGTTTTGCGACCATACAGTCGAGCTGGAATGACTTGTGTATTATTCATGACCAATAAATCTTTTGGTTGCAGTAGCTCCGGTAAATCACGGAAAATATAGTGTTGGAACACGGCTTCTTGATTTGTATTGGCAGAATTTACCACCAGTAGTCTAGAGCTATCTCTAGGAACTGCTGGGTTTTGGGCAATGAGTTCTTGAGGTAATTCATACTCATACCCAGCTAAAGAACGATCTAATTCCAAGTCATCCATCCCAAGGCTAGAATTTGCGTTAAAGTTGATACTATTAAGTATCACGGATATACTAATATGAAAATTGGGTAAACCTCCCCATCTAAAAACGGGGGCTTTTACCCTAGCGCTTAGTGTGTCCATCTTCTAATAATAGACATGTAGGATTGGCTTTGATCCCAAGCACCGACATGGAATACTTGTACTATCTGGCAAATGCCAGTTTAACTCTGAGGGTTGTTCAATTTTTGCACGCAAGACCCCGGATACCTGTTTCGTTCGTCACCGTAATTCATCAGATTGATGGTTGGGTGGTTAGGATCAAACTCAGGAGTGAAGTCTCTGCCCAAGAAGATGGTGACTTTCGTGCTTTCTTCAATGAATTAGGAATTAGCTACGAGCCGCCAATGCGGGTGCAAATGGCACTTTGGAGTTTAGAAGCAGGTCAATGTCCTGTTGACGTAATGCGTCGCTACCAAGTAGCGATAGTGTCTCATGGTAGCCCAGAGAAAGAAGAAATAGAGGCTTTCCGTCAACAGTTTGTTAAAGGATTGGGCTACTGTCCAGAAACGCTCGCATAACAGCAAAAGCACCCGATGACTAAAGTGGCCGCACGAGAACAAAGTCCGCCCAAGTGGACTTATAGCATAAAAGCCCGCGTCGCGCCTCCTCCGTTGGTCTACCCCCAGACATAACAGTCTGTTGGGGTTTCTAGATTTTTGCAACAGACTCCATCAGGATACCTCACAAAAAAATATGAAAACCCTCTTCCCCCACTCCCCACTCCCTCCTGGGGTTGAAACCCCAGGCTATCCCCACTCCCCATCTTCCCTCAGAAGTCAAAAGCTGCTGGAATATATTCTTCTAGGGCAAAGTGATATCCTGCGGCTGATGCACAGGCAAGAGCTTCCTGATTAACTGTAAGCGCAGCAAGCTTTTGTGATATTCTTTGACATTGGACAATAGCAACATCAAATTGGCAGGTGTAATCTGCCTTCTGGGGATAACGAGCTAAAAATATCCCAGCCGTACGCCAGAGTTTTGTTTGCTTTTTTAGCGCGATCGCACTTCTTCCCCCTGCATCCCAATTGTCTTGGCTGCGAGTTTTAACCTCAACAAATGCCAAGGTCGGTTGTGATTGTTGAGCTTTGGGCGTTCTTAAGTGACAGATGTGCTCTCCATCTTGTTGAGCAATAATGTCAATTTCTCCCCAACGGCAACGCCATCGACGGTGCAGAATTTCCCATCCTGTAGATTCTAACCATTGGACTACTAAGTCTTCTCCTAAGACACCTATATCATGGTAATTATATGGAGGAGGGTTTGCCATTGAAAAAAAATCAGATGAATACTAGGTTCAGCAATTGGATTTGGATAAGTATACTCAGTGTATTGCTTGTTTTCCTATTTGGCATCACTGGACTTGTAGGTTTTGCTCCACAAGCGTTGGCACTCGACTATAACAAAGAAAGCTTGCTCGGATCTGATTTTTCAAGACGTGACTTAACAGACTCCAGCTTTACCAAAGCCAATCTCCGCAATAGCAATTTTAGCTATGCCAATTTACAGGGTGTCAGTTTCTTTGCAGCCAATTTAGAGTCGGTAAACTTTGAAGGCGCTGACCTCACAAATGCTACGTTAGACTCAGCTCGCTTTATCAAAGCAAATTTGACAAATGCCGTGTTAGAGGGTGCTTTTGCTGCTAACGCCAGGTTTGATGGTGCCATCATTGAAGGAGCAGATTTTACTGATGTGCTGCTGCGTCAGGATGAGCAAAACAAATTATGTAAGGTTGCTCAAGGCACTAATCCTACTACTGGACGGGCTACACGCGAGACTTTATTTTGTCCGTAGTCTTGTAGTCTTTTTGGAGTACGGCGAGTCTGAGGCTTTGGGGGACGAATGGGAGATGACATGGTAATAGGGGAGTGGGGGAGTGGGGGAGTGGGGGAGTGGGGTGTGGATGGTAGAAATACAAACACGCTTATTATTCTGAATGTATATTTTTTTCAAAAGAATTAATATAATGCTCTATTATGAGCACTTATAAATCTTTCAAAAATTTAGACAAGAAATACCGTCGGCGTGAAAATGACTGGCGGTTATTTTTGCGTTTAGTACCTTACGCCCGTCATACTAGAGGACTGCTGGTGCTGACAGTGTTGCTACTAGTGCCCATCGCAGTAGCTAACGCCGTGCAACCACTGCTCATTGGACAGGCTATCTCCCTAATTCGCAAAGAACCTAGCACCTACGAGTTTCTCAGAACTCGCTCATTATTACAAGGGCTAAATATTCTTGAAGTATTGTTGCTGATAACGGTGTCTGTACAACTTTTATTTACAGGAGTTCAGGGTTATCTGGTGCAGAAGGTAGGGCAACAAATTACTGCGGCAATTCGTCAAGACCTATTTCATCATGTCACATCCCTAGCAGTGCGCTTTTTTGACAGGACACCTGTAGGTAAATTAATTACCAGGCTCACCAGTGATGTGGAAGTCTTGGGAGATGTTTTTTCCACAGGAGCGATCGGCATTATATCAGATTTGTTTTCCATGCTGGTGATTGTCGGTTTTATGTTTTCCATCCAGTGGGAACTTGCTTTAATGCTGCTGTTGATGCTGTTGCCAGTTACAGGGTTAATTGTTTACTTCCAGCAGCAATACCGCAAAGCCAATTACAAATCAAGGGAAGAACTTTCTATCCTTAATTCCCAGCTACAAGAAAATATTGTTGGTATTAATATAGTGCAATTGTTCCGGCGAGAAAAATTCAATGCTGAGTTGTTTCGCGCTACTAACAAGCGTTACATCCAACAGGTGGATCAGACTATCTTTTATGATTCATCTGTCTCGGCAACACTGGAATGGATTGCCCTGATTGCCATTGCAGGTGTTCTATGGGTGGGCGGCTTTTTGCTTTTGCAAAAACAGTTGACTTTTGGGATATTATCTACATTTGTGTTGTATGCCCAGCGATTATTCGACCCTTTACGGCAGTTTGCAGAAAAATTTACCACAATTCAAGCTGGTTTTACAGCTATTGAGCGTGTTAATGATATTTTGGATGAACCGATAGAAATAAGCGATAGCAGCAATCCTAGATTCTCGATTTTTGATTCTAGATTAGGGTATATCGACGAGCTCCCAAGACTTGAGGAAACTGACTCGCAACCAGATAATCCAAACTCTCAAATCCCAAATCCCACATCGGAACTGGGAGAAATTAGCTTTGAACACGTCTGGTTTGCCTACAAAGACGATGATTATGTGATTAAAGACCTAGACTTCACAATTCATCCAGGTGAGAAAGTTGCCTTAGTCGGTCCCACCGGTGCGGGTAAAAGTTCTATCATTCGTCTTCTGTGTCGTCTCTATGAACCAAGCAAAGGACGCATTCTGGTAGATGGAATAGATATCCGGGATTTACCCCAAGCAGAACTGCGCCGTTACATGGGAGTGATTTTGCAAGAAGGCTTTTTATTTGCTGGTGATGTCAAAAGCAACATTACCCTAGGAGATAGCTACTTCTTGGAAGAAATTGAACAAGCAGCAGAGAAAACAAACATCGCCCAGTTTATTGCACAATTGCCCCAAGGCTACGATACCCAACTCAGAGAACGGGGTACCAATCTTTCTAGTGGTCAAAAGCAACTTTTAGCTTTTGCCCGTGCTGCTATTCGCAATCCGCAAATTTTGGTACTGGATGAGGCCACGGCCAGTTTAGATGTGGGGACGGAAGCCTTAGTTCAGAAAGCTTTAAACGAGCTTTTGGTGGGACGTACTGCTATTATCATTGCTCACCGTCTTTCTACCATTCGCAATGTGGATCGAATTTTTGTGCTGAAGCAGGGAGAATTAATCGAACAGGGAAGTCATGAACAACTGCTACAGCAAGGGGGACTGTACGCCACTTTGCATCAATTGCAAATGTTGAGCAAGAACGTATAGCGCAATTTACTCAAGGAACGGGCTCAGAAGAAGTCCCCCACTCAACTGGTTTGCCTTACGAGTGTCAAAAACTTGTCATTACTTGAGTTAACTCATTAGATAAATCTACCCTAGACTCTTGTTGCTTTTTAAATAAAACACCAGCCAAAAAGTAATAATTGCCAGAATAAAATGCCATTCCGTTTTTTCGTAACTCTTCTATATGTTTTTTAACTTTAGGTTCGGAACTGTAGTAGCCAAATTTCAAAGGTAAAAGGAGGAAATTCTCAACAGAGTAACCGTTTGCTTTTGCGTGATTAATCGTACTTTTGGGATTAGAGAAACTAGATACTAAAAGTAATACATTTTCATAACCTATTGACAAAAGTTCGTTGGTCAGTGTAGCTCCATCTATGCCTCCAAATAATAGTGGCATATAGATATCATTATCTGGTGCAGGCAGATACGGTGGATTAGCTACAAGATATTTAGCTTCAGGTTTAGAAGACTCAAGCAGAGATGAATTATAAATTATGTATTTATCACCCAGATTATATTCATCTATCGTTAAATTAGCAGCTTTCCATCCAAAAGGATTTAATTCAAAACCATGTATCACTCCATTAAAATTGTTTCTAAGTAACGAATTGATAATGGGGCTGCCATCTCCCGAACCAAATTCAACAATAGTTTCTGAATTTTTACAATTATTCAAAACTAATGTTTCCAGGCATGTTGAATAAAAGCGAGATTCCTCTGGGCAAAAAAAGATGTCTTTCATTTAACTACAATCATCCTCTAATTTTCAGAATTTTAATGTGTGGTATGTAATGCGATAAGTAAGTGGCAATAAAAAACAAAACTATGAAACGAAACTAGGTAATGAAATCTAAAATATTCAAATTGGGCTCGTAGTTACGCTAAGGGCGCTAAAGCGCAACTACAAACCAGTAAAGATTATTTGCGCCGATTTACTTATACTTGCCACAAGGCAATAGGAAACTGTTCCTAAATAGAAGCAATTTGTTACTAAATAGGTCAACAAAAATAGCTATAACACCAAGAAACCGGGTTTCTCAGGGTGGGCGTTTTATATTTAAATATGTCGTCCTACTTGAAGGAAAATCAAATAAGCATGAACAGAAAGTAATGACTACTCATTAGTCACCTGTTGAAAATATTTTTAACTATAGGATTCCTAAATGAATTACAAATACCTCTCTCTTGTCCCCCTTGTCCCCCTTGTCCCCCTTGTCCCCCTTTTCCGAATCTTAACTGGACTCAGGCGGCTTGTTCTGCTTCACGTATTGAGCGCACAACAGCACTAGCTGCGCGATCGCCCATAAATTTTTCCTGGTCATACCCCAGGACGAGTTCCCAAGCATTATCTGGGTACATTTGCACTAAAGGCAGAGCAACATCATCCAACATCCAGCGACCATGACGTTCATCTTCCCTGATGTGTAATTCCCAATAACCCATAGCCGCGTCAGAGAGTCCTAGTCGTTGCGCTGCTGCGAGATAGTTTCTGTAAGCAGCAGGTCCCGCTACCTCAAAGTACGTCAACCCTCCATTATAGCGTAAGAAATGACGCTTACATTCGGTCAGCAAGAAGTTATGATTAGCACAAGCAAGCACTTGCCAAGGAACTAAATCAAAGTATCCCTCTGGTTCTGTATTCATCCCAAATTCAGCCAGCATTTGGGCAAAAAATGTAGAATGCTTGCGAGAAAAGCGACCGTTTCCGTATTCTTCTAAAAGTACCCGTATTAGGGTACACTGTACTTCATTAGCAGCACCACCCAGAATGCGGGAAAGACGGCTACCTTCCACTAAACCGTCAAAGGAGCCAATAGCAAGCATTTGACGGTAGCCCGTCTCAGTCATTTGCGTAACTATGTAGCGACTGTCATCAGACAAAGGTGGATCTAAATCGGCATCAGCACGCTCAATCAGCGCATGGCTTACATCCAATTTTTTTAATGCTGCCACATCGATTTGTGCCAGTTCCCACTCTTGCCAAGCTGCCTCAATTTTGTCGCGGACCTTATATAGGTAAAGCGATCGCTCATTACTGTAGTGCCGCAGATCGTCATACCAAAACAGGTTTAGCCGATTGATGCGGTAAAGTATACGCTGGAGAAAACAATTAGCCTGATCCTCACAAGAACCATTTTGGTACGCAGTGCCAATTGCCACAGAAAGTACACCTTCAAACTCAGTGACGATTTCGGCTACTGCATCCAATTTCTTGTCTAGGTCTTCTGTTGCAAGCAGTTCTCTAAATTTCTGCTCCGCATAATTATAGTCTGTAGCTTTTGTTTTTTCTACTTGCGTACTATTTCCTTCAGCAAAAGCGAGGGATAACATAACTGAGTTGCTCTGCATGGAATTTTTGGTTCCTTAAAGGAGGCGTGAAATAAGTTCCACCTTCAATGGAATGGTTTTATGTTAAGTTCTGTAATTGGTAATTCCTTCTGTCTTCAGTAAGGGAGTTCGACCAAAAAAAACACCCCTAAAGGCGTAAACTAGGTATAGAGTTTCATAAATTCGTGGTGTTTTGGTTCGTAGTTGCACAAGAGCGCTAAAGCGCAACTACGAACTATTAGCAATTTTTAAAACCGTTCGTGGTAAAATAAAGTTGTGTAGTAAACAGAGGGGTCAACCCGGTCTGTGAAGCGACAGTAAAAATGTTGTTCTGGGTCTGAGTGACGGTTGTAGTATTTAAATTCATCGTTGTCCAGCACCTCTGGTTGAATAGAAGTGTCGGTATCTTTGAAGAGTAGTGACAATTTTGACCACGCAGTGGAAAAGAGATTTTGTCGATACCACTGGACTGGTGATTTCTTTTCCAACCGATGCAATTCTACTTTTTCTGGGTTGTTTACAAACCCATCATCTGTATTCTGCGACATATGTTTTCTCCTTTGATATACTAAGTTTTGTTACAGACCCTTGGTGGCGATCGCGTAGCACGCCCTATTCCCAACCAAGCCCAGCTTCGCTAAACCCTTTACTGAAAGTAAAGGGTTGGGAACATACGAGCGATCGCTTCACTCGCCACCTGATCTATATTCTTAATATCTGTCAGTCAGATCAACTTATGCACATACTCAACAATATGCTACCAAATTCATGCGCTCGTGCCTCCGGATTCTATCCGGGGGGTGAAAGCTAAGGGCTGGTTTTAACCAGCTAGTATTCACTTAGAACGTTGGTTTTCAATATATTGCTTGACAATTTCAGTGCTGACTTGTCCAGTAGAAGCCACAAAATAGCTAGGACTCCACATACAAGGCATCTTCTTTAATTCTGGGAACTCAGCCCTCAAGTGATGAGACGATCTCCCTTTAATCCATCGGGCGATATCAGAGGGAGACTCATTAGGCGGAACATTCAAAAAGCAATGAACGTGGTCTGGCATGATTTCAATCGCAATTAATTTCCACCCGTGTTCATTGACCAGTTCAAAAATAATTGATTGCATTTTTTCTGCAACATCGCCCGTCAGAACGGCTTTGCGCCTTTTTGGGACGAACACAAAGTGATAATTCAAGGATGATACAGATCCTTCAGCGCGGCGATATTCGTAATCCTTTGAAGAAAGTTTAGACATTTTGGGAAAATTAGGAGGAATTGAGTAGACAGTAGCTGTATCTACTACTATAATGGAATACAAGGATGTGAGCAACAAATGTTCAAAACACAGCAAATTAAGTTAACGGGTAATATATCTGATGAATTGCATGATTACTTAGTTTATCTATGCGAAAACGCTAGTTCACTGGTTAATTGTGTGATTTATCAAATCAAGCAGAAACACTTTGAAATCTGCGAGAGAATAGAGTTCTTTGACAAAGATGACTTTTTCCGCTCTGGGTTCAAGACCAAGCGTGTATTTCCTGACAGTTTCGCCCAGTTCTGCAAAGATTTTGTAGAGAATAAGCACTATAAAATCCTGGGTGGACAGCAAGCCCAGCAAGTCATCAAAGGAGTTCTAGAAAGTTTTAAGAGCTATAACGAACTTCTGCCACTGTTCTTTAAGGGGGAATTGAAAGGTAAACCAAAAATGCCAAGATACCGCAGTAAAGGCGGATTGGCTTTGTTTACCATCCCGGCTCAAGCCTTAAGATTTGACCTTGAAACTGGCTTATGTCGGTTGCCAATCAGTAAAGAATTAAGCAAGGATGCTCCATCAGACAATTGGATTCCTGGGGGATATGGGTTCAAACCTGACCAGATTTGTGAGGTCAGAATCCTACCACGCAACCGTGTTCTGTATGCTGAGTACGTGTACAACGACAATGAGTCAATAGTAGGCGCATCATGCCGAATGGGGCTTGACCCCACTGCTGCTTTAGGGATTGACCCTGGTACAGTTAATTGGATTACCGGAGTTTCAACCCTCAATAAATCTTTCATCATTGATGGCAGGCAGTTAAAGTCAATCAACCAAAGGTACAATCGTGCTGTTGCCAAAATCAAAAAAGGAAAACCTCAAGGTTATTGGGATGATGAACTGGCTTCTTTAGCAGAAAAACGTAATCGGGTGATGAGAGATGCCATCAACAAAACTGCTCGGTTCGTTGTTAATTACTGCTTGACCAACAAAATTGGAAACGTTGTATTTGGTTGGGGTCAAGGTGTCAAGGACAAAATCCAGCTTGGCAAGAAGCACAACCAAAACTTTGTGCAGATTCCAACAGCAAAGTTAAAGGAACGTATTCGGGAATTGTGCGAAGAAACTGGAATACAATTCCATGAAACAGAGGAAAGCTACACCAGTAAAACCAGCTTTTTGGATGATGATTTCCTGCCAACTTTGGGCGAGAAACCCCAAGGCTGGAAACCATCAGGTAAGCGCGGTCAGAAGGGTGATGGCATTGGTCGAGGTCAGTATAAAACAGCAACCGGATTGTTAATCAATTCGGATTGTCAAGGCGCAATTAATATTGTGCGCAAGGTATCGACACAGATAGGACTTGTCCTTTCCAGGGTCTGTAGGGAAGCTTTGATTCTTCCCAAACGGTATGGTGTTTTTAGTTCGCTAAAGAAAACATATCGTAGACGGAGCGCAGCCGGATTCTATCCTCCGAGTGCGAACTCAGTTTAGAATCCTTTGAGCTTTAGCCAGAGGAGAAATCAAAACATGCTTAAGTTGCAAGGTCAATGGCATGTTTCTTCAAGTCATCTAGCGAAATATATTCTAGAGCCGCTTCATGGGTTGCTTTGAGATTCACTGGTGGTGCAACATTGGCATCAAGCGCTTCTTGCCAACGGGAGGCGCACAGACACCAACAGTCGCCAGGCTTGAGTCCTGGGAAACCATATTGGGGTGTACTCAAATCATTTCCTCGTGTTTTGGTAAAAACAAGAAACTCCTCAGTCACTTTGGCACAGACCACATGAACTCCTATATCCATTGGACCCGTATCACATTGTCCGTTCCTCAAAAAACCAGTCATCGGTGAAGTACAGCAAACTTCCAGCTTTCCACCCAGAACGTTCAAAGTATCTTTGCTCATACCCAATCAATATTTTTGCAGAACACTTTCCTACACCATAGCTTAATAATTCGTAATTCGTAATTCGTAATTCGTAATTGAGGAGATGGGCGAATAATTCGTAATTGGAAAATCACATCCAATTTTGACCTTCGTGTTCTTTGCGTCTTCGCGGTTTAAAAATATTTTTGAACCACGAAGGCACGAAGAACACGTTCGCGAAGCGTCTCCCCTTGGGAGAAGAAGAACTTCTCTTTTACGCTTCACCTTGAAAGGGCTGGATGCTAGGACTTACGCATTGACAAAAACTACAAACTATGAATTACCTCTCGTTACAAGCATCGGCTTGTAATGCTCTTGTCGTGGGCTGCGGCAACCCGTCAAACCGTCCGGCAGCAGCCCTCTTGATCTCATTCCCAGCCGGGGCTGGGAACGAGGCAGGGCAAGAGTTTTAGGTTAGTAAGCCTTTTTTTGCACATCATGGTAAATATGTAAAGTGCGTAAGTTCTAGATGCATTTATTTATTTTTTCATTAATAAATTAAGGAGGCTAGTCACCTTAATTTATTAATTACGAATTACGAATTACGAATTATTTTGGGAGTGCCCAAGATTTTTAATAGAGCTTGTCGATATATATTAATGCCTTCTGGATTCAGGTGGTCGCCATCACGCGTCAAATTGTTTTTGAGAGCATTCTTCTCATATAAGGGTTGTACGCCTTCAGATTCAACTAGAACCTTTTCGGTTGTAGCAACCTGATTTATGAGAGCATTGATTTCCGCAACTCTTGACAGTGGGGCTGCTACAGTTGGATCTAAGCTAGCTGCAACTGTTGAGTAAAAAGCTGGAAGGAGAAAAATTTCTTGAGAACCCGTCTTTCTTGCTAAGGCGATCGCCTCTTGCAGCTTTGAGATAAACATCTCGTTACTAATTCCATACCAAGCATCATTTCCACCAATGGCAATAATGGTTTTTTGGCATTTTACATTGGTAGGAACTAAAAGTTTCAGTTGTTCAACCAGTGAGATTGTACTCAAACCATTTAAGGCAAAATTAAAAGTACCGTCACCAAGGGTATTCCCAAGTTCAGCCGAAACAGAGTCTCCAAACAAGCAACCTGAATATTGCTTACCACTAGTTGCAAGTATCTGATATTGGAGTTCCAGTTGCCATATAGGTGTAGCACTCAGGTTGTCTTGTGGTCGTTCATTAGATGAACTAGAATATAATTTTGACCGACGCAGTACCTCTAGAGATGCTGGCAGGTCAACCACTAGTCTTTCACTAGGATAAGCTTCTAGAAAGCTGATTATTCCTAGACCTTCTTTTGATTTTGCTCCTAGGATAACAGCACCTCGTAGTGCTTGTACCCCTGCTTTGTCTTGACGTGCTAAACCTTGGGAAACGCCAAATAGAAGTTGTTTTACATGGACTGTGTCTAGGAACTTATCCAAAGCTACTATATCAAGAGACATTTTAACCTGAAGTGCCTCTTGCAACATCTTTTGCTGTTTAGGGCTGAGGTGATGGAGGAAAGATTGGAGATTGGAAGAAACTTGCTTTGTCTCCCCATACTTACGTAAATCTGCTACAGGGACCGACTGCTCAAACAATCCGTACCTAATGACAATTTTCTCGGCTGCAACACTAGGAGATGAAGCAAGAACACTATCAACAGCTAAAAATACTACGCACCCAGATAGAGATAACAGCAGACGGTAAAAATAGTTAATGACTGTAGATAATTTCAATGACCTTGGGGGTAATTCTCTTGACATATCAACATTTTTATGTTTTACAAATTAAAAGCTGATGAGACGCTAGCCACAGACTATAGCAGTCCTAAATGATTTGTAAACACTTCGTTAAGACTGTTGACTGTCAACCGTTAACAGTTAACAGAGAAAGCATGATTTGTTTACAACTCAAATAGGATTGCTATAGCTTATGTCAAATCAGTTATAAGTCGCAAATTCATAATTCATAATTCATAATTCATAATTTTATATGACATTATTTTTAGCGCTCGATTTTGGTGGAACTAAGCTGGCGGCGGCGATGGTAAATGGGGGTTCTAGGGAATGGTTAGGTTATGAACGTGCTTTATCGCCAACAGACGCAAATGCTAATACTGATTTGGAAATTATGCGATCGCTCATCTATTCCCTGCTACAAAAAGCGAAACCAGGTGCGATCGGTGTCAGCTTTGGCGGACCAGTAGACGCAACTACTGGGACGGTGCGACTGTCCCATCATGTTCCTGGATGGGAAAATATTCCTTTACAGGACTTGTTTAGAGAAGAGTTTGGCGTTCCTACTCGTGTGGACAATGATGCTAATGTTGCTGCTTTGGGTGAACATCGCTTTGGTGCGGGTCAGGGGTACGATAGCCTGTTTTACATTACTGTCAGTACAGGTGTAGGGGGTGGTTGGATACTCAACGGTAAGCCTTGGCGGGGTGCGGAAGGGATGGCTGGTGAAATTGGACACATGGTTGTTGACCCGAATGGACCTGTGTGTTTATGTGGGAAGCGGGGGTGTGTGGAACGGTTGGCGTCAGGACCTTATATGGCGCAGGATGCGAGGGAGGTTTTAGGAAAGGAACCGCCGGGACGCCAAGAGAAAAGAGGGGAGGTTTTGAGGGGTTTGGTGGGGGGTGATTTGGAGTTAATTACGGGGAAGGTGGTGAGTGAGGCGGCGGCTGCTGGGGATGATTTGGCTGTTTCTCTTTTGTCTAGGGCTGGTTGGGCGCTGGGTTTGGGTATTGGGAATGTGGCGAATTTAATGAATCCGCAACGGTTTGTGTTGGGTGGTGGTGTGACCAACGCGGGTGAAGGTTTCTGGGATATGGTGCGGAAGGTGGCGCGGGAGACGGCGTTACCGGAGGTGAATTTTGATATTGTGTCGGCGGCGTTGGGTGATGATGCGCCGTTGTGGGGTGCGGTGGCGTTGGCGGAAGAAGTTTTAGGTGTGAAAGATTACCGTCATCAAGGGTAAGAAGGCGAAGAGGAAGTAATTCCAGGACTGTAATTGATCTTCTGGAGTTGGTTTTGGTTGTGCTAACAGAGCATCTATTCTCTGGTTTAAGCGGTCTACAGTGGGCGAACCCAATGCTGCACAGCAAATTTGTGAGGATATAGGCGGAGTGCTGATAACCAAAAGAAGTGATTCCGCTAACAGTAAGGGGTCTACCTGTGATGCAGCATGTGCGTCAGCACGTAGTTCACGTAAGACTAAGAGTTCTTGCCACAAAGCGTCTGTGTTTGGCAACCAAGCAGTGCAGGAACGCACCCAACCTAGCCAGAAAAACCAGAAGGTATCTCGGTAATGGTAATGTCCGTGTTCATGGGCTAAGACAGTTTCTAAATGAGCTTTCGACAGAGTTTGCAGCAATCCCAGGCTGAGGACAAGTTCAGGTTGCCAAAAACCAATTTGACCTGCAAACAGCGCTCCTGTGTTCAGCATCCGGACTTGTCTACCTGCTAGATTAACCAGGGGACAGTTGCGGGCAGATTTCACAGACTGCCATCCTTCCCATGTTAGTTTAATGCACAAAATGCTAAAAAAAGCAATACACCCTAACGCCATGACATAGCCAAAACCGCCTGTCTGTAAGCCGCCCATTTCACCTTGAGGTCCCATGCACAGCAGGGCGATGGCTGTGGTGAAAATTAGCAAGGGAGGGAAGAGGAATAAAAATAGCGATCGCCGCCATCGTACACTCCAATTGCTTGGTATATCAGTCCATGTGCATCTTGTCCAGTAAGCAACTGCCAAAGCGGCCAAAATCATGATCAGATGCATTATTGTTGTTCCTCCCTCGCTTGCCGTGCGGCTTGAATGCGTTGAGCGATCGCCTGTATTTGCTCACTAGCAGCTTCATCGAGACTATCTGCAAACGCAGCAACCACATCAGGGTTGCCAACCGCCAGAAATCGCTGTAACTGTTCGTGCGCCTTAATGACCTCTGCCTGCTGTTTGGTCACCAATGGTCGCCAATAGAATGCTCGCGCTTTTTTATCACAAGCAAGCCAACCTTTTTCGGTGAGGCGACGCAGGACGGTGGTTACTGAAGTATACGCTAATTCCCGGTTGGGATCAGCAAGAATGCGATCGTGTACATCCTTAACTGTAGCTGAACCTAGTTCCCAGATGAGCTTCAAAATTTCTGCTTCCAATGGACCTACAGACAGTTGTTTGGGGCGGTATTCAGGTAAGGGTGCCATATCAATTTGGGGAATGGGGAGTGGGGAGTGGGGAATGGGGAGTGGGGAATGGGGAATGGGGAATTGTTCATTACCATTAGCAATTACCAATTAGCCATTGCCATTAGCAATCAGCGGTTAAGCAGACTGCCATGCCTATTCTTTCAGATTACACCTTCATCTGGACTATACTTTGTTACATTAGCTCGGTAAGATGTAATTTCGACAGGATCTAACCAAGGTGTATTAGCGCATGAAGCTATTCGTTTACCACACTCCCGAATTGACTCCAACGGATAACGTGCCAGAATGCGCGATCGCAGTCGATGTACTGCGAGCTACCACCACAATGGCGACAGTTTTAGCCTCTGGAGGGGAAGCAGTTCAAGTCTTCAGCGATTTAGATCAACTCATACAACAAAGCGAATCTTGGCCAGATGAAAAACGGCTACGGGCTGGAGAACGCGGTGGTGCAAAAGTCCCAGGCTTTGATCTCGGTAACTCCCCTCTCGATTGCACACCAGAAATCGTGGAGGGAAGGCGCTTGTTTATAAGTACGACCAATGGGACTCGTGCTTTACAACGAGTACAGGATGCAAAAATTGTGCTGACTGCCGCTTTTACGAATCGTGCTGCGGTGGTACGATATCTGTTAGAAAAGCAACCAGAAACAGTGTGGATAGTGGGTTCAGGTTGGGAAGGCAGTTTTTCCTTGGAGGACACGGCTTGTGCTGGTGCGATCGCCCATAGTGTTGTGCAGCAAACAAATTTGTCACTAGACGAACTAGCGGGTAATGATGAAGTCATAAGCGCGATCGCTCTTTATTGCCAGTGGCAAGATAACTTACTAGAACTTTTCCACCACGCTAGTCACGGAAAACGTCTGTTGCGACTGGATTGTCTTGAAGACCTCAAATATTGTTCCCAAATCGATATTTTAGACGTCTTGCCCATCCAGCAAGAACCAGGTGTTTTGAAAAAGCACATCAGTTCCTAAAACAAGATATACGAACCACAGGGACAAATTGAGCGTGTAGAAACACTCCCCATGCCTAAAGGTTCAGGAAAGGGAGAGGTCGAAGTTGAGTGTTCGGTTTGACCAAGAACGGGGTGTGGGGTGTGGGGTGTGGGGTGTGGGGTGTAGGGGAGGATAAAACAACCACACCCCAAACGGGTACAAGCCCCCACATTCAAGTATGAAATCAAAGAAAAATGTATTTCAACGAGTAGGCGCAACCGTCGAAGGCGTCCGCCATTTTTGAAACCCCTGATTTTAATTATGGGGTTCCCACTCAGCCACCCCCTACCCCCTACACCCTTTTCATCCTACACCCCACACCCCACACCCCGTTTTCGGTCAAAAATAGTAACCAGACTTTGGCAAGCTAAAAGTTATGGAAGATCTACGCTCAGCCTATTTACATCGCAGATCTCTTCAATTTTGTCTACCTACTTATATGCAAGTTCAGTATTACAAAGGCGCCGATCGCGGTGTGGCTCATCCTGTACAAAAAACCAAACAAGCGGAATTGAAACTAGTAGACAAACTCACCCGAAGACACAACCCAGTCGAGGGCGTTGTTTTCCACAAATAATTAGATAAACTAACAATTAGGTAATAATAAATTTAGTTAAACGTATATTTTGTTTGCTAAAGACTTGTCTTGTAGCTAGGGTTATGCAATGATGGTGAGATAAACAACTATAAATCCGTAGATGAATAGTATTTAATGACATTATGACACAAGTACTGCACGGATAAATCATTTAGATACTTGCCTCTGGGGGAATACATCTCCACTTTGCAAGGCTCTCAAAAGTTGTCAGGAAGGCGCTTTGGAATTTGGCTACAATCACCACCTACTACTGCCCAATAACCAGTGAACCAAGCGGGGGAAGTGGCTCTCCCCTTTGCAGTTGCGATTTTTGCTCTGTTATATTTCACGCTCATCTCTTCCTACCCTCAGCGGAGACACAAACACATGAGTACTAACAACTTTGACATCCAACTAGTCGCAGGACGCATCGGTGCCGAGATCGTAGGTGTTGACCTGAGTGCTGACCTCAGCGACGGCATCATCGGCGAGATACGCAAAGCCCTAGTCCAATACAAAGTGATCTTCTTCCGTCGCCAGCAGCTTGACGCCAACGGGCAGGTCGCCTTTGCTCGTCGGTTCGGTCAAGTCACCACAGCCCACCCCACAGTGCCGTCCCTTCCAGAACACCCAGAAGTCCTCGACCTGAATTACGGTCGAACCGTTGCCCGTGCAAACAACTGGCATACTGATGTAACGTTCGTGGACCGTCCCCCACTCGGTTCTATCTTACGGGCACTCGTCATCCCCCCATCAGGAGGCGATACTATCTGGGCAAACTCCGTCACTGCGTACCAAGACTTACCACCCCATCTGCGTAGTCTCGCAGACCAACTCTGGGCCGTGCACAGCAACGCCTATGACTATGCAGCTGCCGCAGTTGACCTTCCTAAAGAGGTCAAGGCTTACCGGGATGTCTTCACCTCCACCGTATACGAGACCATTCATCCGGTGGTACGCGTCCATCCTGAGTCAGGCGATCGCGGGCTTTTCATCGGCGGTTTCGTGCGCCAGATCCGTGGTCTATCACCGACTGAATCTGCCGACATTATCCGACTGTTGCAGTCCTACGTGACACGTCCAGAAAACACAGTCCGGTGGCGTTGGCAAGTAGGTGACGTGGCGTTCTGGGACAACCGCGCCACTCAACACTACGCCATCGCCGATTACGGCGACCAGCCCCGCCACGTTCAGCGAGTGACCATCGCCGGCGACCTCCCAGTCAGCATCGACGGCAAACACAGTCAGGTTGTCAAGGGAGACTCTTCTGCGTATATCCCAACCTTGGTCGCCGCCTGAGCATCTTTGTAGACGTCTGACTCATCCCAAACAGGAGAAAGAGAACAGAATGAGTACGAAAAAGAAACAACTTAAACTGGGCGCATTCTTACCAGGTAGCGGACATCACGTAGCAGCGTGGCGGCATCCCGATGCTCAGGCTGACGGAGGTCTGAACTTCCAGCATTATCGGCAACTCGCGCAGACGGCTGAACGTGCTAAATTTGACATGATATTCCTCGCAGACGGTGTCGCTGTCCGGCAGCGGGGTGAAGGGACGGAGGCTTTAAGCCGTTCGGGTCACATCGTCCACTTTGAGCCGCTTACCTTGCTGTCGGCACTGTCTGTAGTCACAGAGCGCATTGGGTTGACAGCGACGGTATCCACCACCTATAACGAACCCTATCACCTCGCCCGTAAGTTTGCGTCGCTGGACCATCTGAGCGGCGGTCGCGCTGGTTGGAATCTCGTGACCTCCGCAACTGAAGCCGAAGCGCAAAACTTCAGCCGTGAAAAGCACATGGAGCATACGCTGCGCTATGAGCGTGCCAAAGAGTTTGTGGATGTGGTGACAGCACTTTGGGATAGTTGGGAGGACGATGCTTTCTTACGCGACAAGGAGTCTGGCGTTTACTTCGATCCCGACAAATTGCACATTCCTCACCACAAGGGCGAGCATTTTTCGGTGCGCGGACCGCTCAATGTGGCTCGTCCACCACAGGGATATCCAGTGATCATCCAAGCTGGGTCTTCTGAGGATGGTAAGAATCTTGCCGCGCAAACAGCCGAGGTGATCTTCACCGCCCAGCAGACACTGGCAGAAGCCCAGGCGTTCTATGGGGACGTGAAGGGGAGGCTTGCTCAATACGGACGCTCTCCCGACAGCCTCAAGATCATGCCTGGGGTGTTCCCAGTCATTGGTAAGACCGAGCAGGAAGCTCAGGACAAATACGACCAGCTTCAGGAATTGATCGATCCGAAGGTCGGATTGGGGCTGCTTTCGGGGATGATCGGCGGATTCGATTTGTCCAGCTACCCACTAGATGGTCCGCTCCCAGACCTACCAGAAACCAACGGCGGCAAAAGCCGTCAGAAGTTGCTGACACATCTCGCCCAGAGAGAGAATTTCACCATCCGGCAACTGTATTTGGCTATCGCTGGGGCACGTGGGCATCGCCAGATCCAGGGCACCCCAGCACAGATTGCCGATCAGCTTGAAGACTGGTTCGTCAATGGAGGGGCTGATGGGTTCAACATCATGCCGCCTTATACACCAGGCGGTTTCGATGAGTTCGTGGACTTGGTAATCCCTGAGCTACAACGCCGGGGACTGTTCCGCACCGAGTACGAAGGTCGGACTCTGCGTGAGAATCTCGGCTTGCCCCGTCCGGTAAATAAGTTTAGCAAAATTGCAGATTCCTCTGAGGCGATCGCTGTCGGTGCCATTGCTGGACACTAGGACAAACTGGGGATCAGCTTATCCAGAGAAGATCCAAGTCTTTCGACTTGCACTTTGAAAGGGCTAGGTGGGCAGTGCCTGAATCAAGATATGAATTGTGAAAATCACGCCCATCGTAGAGACGCGATTAATCGCGTCTCTACAGGGGTTTGGTAAAATTACAAATCTGTAACTAAACGTAATTCATTACTAAATTCAGCAACGCCAAATTTTTTCTCTGTCTAAAAACCAGGTTTGTGAAATGAGTGTCTTTGCTATTCTGGGAGAATATGGCCTCAGATTTGAGAGGGAAAAGTGGAACCCACAGCAATGAAAGAAGATACCATCGGGATCATTGGTTTTCACGCTCATGTATACTTCGATACGGCGAGTCGTGATGTGGCTGCGCGTGTCCGCGAAGAATTGGGCGCTAGGTTTGACGTGCGGCTGGGACGCTGGCATGACCAGCCCATTGGTCCACACCCAAAAGCGATGTATCAAGTTGCGTTCTTACCGAATCAGTTTGGCAAGATCGTCCCATGGTTAATGCTTAATCGTGAAGGTTTGGACATTTTAGTCCATCCTGAGACAGGGGATGATGTGGCAGACCACACTGAGCATTCCCTATGGTTAGGAGAGAAGCTAGAACTTAATATTGAGATCCTTCGACAGGTCAGAACAACCTAATTTTCAATGAGTGATCTTAATATCTTACTTCTCTTCACTACCGCATTTATTGCAGGTGGACTCAATGCTGTGGCTGGGGGTGGGAGTTTCATTACGTTTCCAGCCCTGATTTTTACAGGTGTACAACCCATTGCTGCCAATGCAACCAATAATACGGCTATGTGGGTGAGTGTTCTGGCGAGTGCGGGCCGTAAACTTGAACCCCGCTTGATTCGGAGATTGGTGATGATTGTTGCCTTTAACATGACTGCCTACTTTTTTATAAGAAGATAAGCTTTAGTTGCACTGTCGGTTCTTGACGGGCGCAACTTGATGCTAGTGCTTTTTCATATACACTCATTAATCTGTCGTTTTATAGTAGATAATATTGCAAGATGACATTATTGGTCAGTACTACGCGGGTCTAGAAATTTCTACAACAAGCGAGGTTGAGAAATGGTGCATTTATTAGAGCAGCGATCGCCTGCTGCAACTCATTTGTATTTAGAAACAGATGTTCTGGTCATTGGCGGTGGTTCGGCTACTACCCAAGGAATGCAAAGCAGCAATAATTTACCCACCGATGCTCAGGGATGAATTCTTCCCTGGAGTTCACCCTATAATATTGGAGCCAAAATCTCATGAACTATAAACAACTCGGTGAAAGTGATCTGCGTGTTTCTGAAATTTGCCTAGGCACCATGACTTTTGGGCAACAGAACACGATAGCAGAAGCCCATCAACAACTCGACTACGCCATTGCCCAAGGAGTCAATTTCATTGATGCGGCTGAGATGTATCCCGTCCCAGTGCAGGAATCCACTCAGGGGTTGACCGAAACTTACATTGGCGAATGGTTAGTCCGACAACAACGAGACAAGCTGATTATTGCCACCAAAATTGCTGGACCAGGACGAGACTTTCGTTGGCTGCGAGATGGAAAGCAATCGGTCAATCGCAAAAATATTGAGCAAGCGGTGGATGCTAGTCTCAAACGCTTACAGACTGACTACATTGACTTGTACCAGATTCATTGGCCTGATCGCGCAGTCCCTCGGTTTGGTGAAACAGTGTATGACCCCAACAAAGAGCGAGAAACTGTGCCGATAGCTGAACAACTCATTGCCTTTGCGGATCTGATTAAAGCAGGCAAGATCCGCTACTTGGGTTTGAGCAACGAAACCCCTTGGGGAGTGTCTGAGTTTAGCCATATCGCTTCGCAACAGGGGCTACCCAAAGTGGTTTCAATTCAAAACGCCTACAACCTGATCAATCGTGTGTTTGATTCTGCTTTGGCAGAAACATGTTGGCGGGAAAATGTTAGGCTGTTGGCTTATAGCCCCCTCGCGTTTGGTCTGTTATCCGGAAAGTACCTGAACGGTGTGCCCGAAAAAACACGTCTGAGCTTGTTTCAGGGATTCGGCGGTCGCTATCGCAAGCCCAATGTTGAACAAGCAGTTGCTGCTTATGTCGAAATTGCTCGTGCCCATAACCTCAAGCCTTCTGTTCTGGCGCTTGCCTTTGTTCGCAGCCGTTGGTTTGTCGCCAGTACTATCATCGGTGCTACTACGTTGGAACAACTGCACGAAAACCTGGAAAGCGTTAACGTCGTTCTCGATTCAGCCATTTTGGCAGAAATCGATGCAGTCCACACTCGCTATCCCAGTCCCGCACCTTAGTGGTTTGTAGTTGCGCTAAGGGTCCCCTTAGCGCAACTACCACATTGTAGGGGTAGGGCACTGCCGTGCCCCTACAATGTGGTATATTTACCAAAAAACTGCAAGATATGAAAGAAATAACGCGCCGCAAATTTATCGCAACTGCCACCATAGCGACGGGTTTTGCTCTGGCAGTGCAACCCGTTTGGGCCAACGTCATCACCACTGATGCCAAGGGGTTGGTAGCTGGTGCGGTGAAAATTCCCGTCAAAGATGGCGAAATTCCTGCCTACAGAGCAATGCCTGCCAGGAGTGGAAATTTCCCGATCGTCCTGGTAATCCACGAAATCTTTGGTGTACACGAACACATTCAGGATATCTGTCGTCGCTTTGCTAAGTTGGGATATGTGGCGATCGCTCCCGAATTATTCGTGCGTCAGGGCGATGTCTCGAAGTTAAGTAGCATAGAAGAAATTCGCCCAGTGGTAGCCAAAGTGCCAGATACCCAAGTGACATCCGATCTCGATGCCACACTGAACTGGGCTGTGAAGTCATCTCAGGGTAATGCCGATAAGTTGGGGATTACAGGCTTCTGCTGGGGCGGTCGCATTACCTGGCTGTACGCAGCACACAATCCCAAGGTCAAGGCAGGGGTGGCGTGGTATGGGCGACTAGTGGGCAATGCTACGGAACTGACACCCACCTATCCCATCGATATTGCGTCTGCACTCAAAGTCCCCATTCTCGGACTTTACGGCGGCAAGGATACAAGCATTCCCCTTGATACGGTGAACCAGATGCGCGATCGCCTTAAGTCCAGCAGCAGCAAATCCGAAATTATTGTCTACCCCGATGCAGCCCACGCTTTTTTTGCCGATTATCGCCCCTCTTACCGCGAGACAGAAGCCAAGGATGGCTGGCAACGTCTTCAGGCATGGTTTAAACAGCTCTGACCTTGCTTTTTCACTGTTGCTAGCAAGAGCGATCGGTAGATTGTAGGCGATGGTTTCTCGCAACAAGTTACTACTTTCTAGTTCAGGAGTTTCTGCAAAAATCCCAACTTCTTCAATAATTCTAAGTTTGAATTGTCGCCTAACGCTTGTTAGGGTAAACTCGCTGTAAGACATTTGGCATCCACGACAATGATAATCAACCCGTAAATTTCCCAACCTAAATTATAGCACATTCATCGTGTGAATTTCTAAAATAAACTCCGTTATGCTACAAAATAAATTCATCCCAACAACCAACAACCAACAACCAACAGCCCGCTTCAGATAGTTGTGCTTATTCACGCCGAGTTACTTAGTAACCGCAGTTCATCTGGGGTTAAAATCTTGCCTTGCCTGTTGCCGCTACTCCACACCCTTCTCACGACTGAGGATCGCAGCACTTAACTAATGGTTTGTTCGCTAGATTCTCCAAACCAACTGACCTCAACAAACTTGTCCAGCCTGCGGTCAGATTTGTATCTTTGGAGTTGGCGAGTCGAAGTTCTGCTAAGGCACTTAGAGCATCATACCAGAGTCCATTCTCAGCATAAAGCGCTACCCGTAGCTCAGGGGTTGCTTGCTTGAGGCGATCGCCAAGTTGACCATTCAAGTGAGTCCGCTGCACCCAGCCTTCAACATAATCGAGATCTCTAGGCTGTTGTGAGTCGCAAGTTATGACGCGCAGTTTGAAAAACCAATGGTAATTCTTGTCCAATTCCAAGGCAGCAGAGGTTGATGGTAAGCGAAAGCTAACAATTCCTGGTGTTTCTGGGATGGTGACTGGTGTGCGGTAGATAGTTTTCTTCTTTTCATTCTGCAAAACAAACTCTGTCACCTTAATAGATGAGCTACTATAGGGAACATAAAACCAAAAAGTTGGGTTTTCAAAGCTGGTCAATCCCCAGACTTGGGTAGTATAGATGGATTCTTTCTGGTTCTGGCTGAAAGTCTCTTCATAAACGGGCATCAGTGCCTTGAGGGATTGGTTGCCAACTCCACAACCACGACTTCCTCCTTCGCCACGATTGCCGGGTGCGCCTCGGTTTGGTGGAGGCGGTGGGGGATTGAATTTTACAGTGGCGAGGCGAGGTGGGGCATGATTTGCACGAGCATCTGGAATGATGTTCATGCTACTCATTAGTGTCAGTGTAAATACGCTGATTGCACACTTCACCAGTGCAGTGGTCAAATTTGGCAGATGAAAAGCCCTGTTCATCCTTTACTCCTAAGAGATGATGTCATGTATAATTTAAAACAAAACATACTGCTCAGAAGAGCTAGAGCAGAAGGTATGAAAGGTAGCCAACCAGCCACCTGAATTAAAGCAACAAGGCAAATTCCATATAGACTGGCGATCGCCACACCACCCGCCAAGTAAAGATAGGCAGGTCGTCGCAGATACCAAGCAAAAAAGCCCCCCACTAATGACCACTCCCAAACCCAGATGACCTCGCCCCAAAAAGACCAAGTCCACAACAGGGGTCGCCCATCCAGTACAGCACTAAGCAGTTGGCTAACCATTTGTGCTTGAAGCATCACCCCTGGAATTTCCTGCACAGTATCCTGACTGGTCATGTAAGGGGTCAATGAGTAGTCCCGAAAACTTTCGGCAGTTGTACCAATTAACACAATCTTATCTTTGACCGCACTAGGATAAAGCTGACCTGCCAAGACCTCTTTTAGGGTTATGTGGGGAGCAAAGTCTTGTGGGGAACGGTAGGAACGGTAATTTAACAAAATTTGATGTCCCCAGGCATCCATATTCTGATATCCTCCTGTATGAGCTTCTAGAGGCTTGATGATTGTCTTTCCCAGTTGCCAGGAACCTTCTTTTGTAAATTGCAGAGAGATTCCCCTGCTAGCTAAGTAACGGAGTGTCAGTTGGACATTGAAAGCATAGTCAGCAAGACAGGGAGATGAGGGTGAGGGGGTTAATGCTAGAAGATGGCGACGCACAATCTTATCCGAGTCTAGAACAATATCACTGAAACCCAAACCCTTTTGCGGAACTTCCGGTGGTGGTGAAATACCGACTTTATCTTTCTCGGCTTCGGGATCGCTGACTTTACAGATGCTAACGAGGCGATCGCTTTGCCGTAAGCGATTTGCTAATACTGGGTAATTTTTCGCCACTGCATAATCTCGATAGATATCCAGTCCAATCATCAGCGGTTGATAAACCTCGAGTTTATCTAGGAGCTTGTTAAGGGACTGATCTGAAAGAGAACCTCGCCTTTGCTCTTGGCTCTGAGCCTGTACATCTTCTTCGGTAACAGTCACAATCAGCAAGCGTGAGTCTGGCTGCTCATCCGGACGGAGCCGCAGAAGTTGATCAAATGCCCTTAGCTCTAATGGTTGCAGCACCCCCAGATACCGTACCCCCATCACTAGCGCTGTTATTGCCACGCTGACTAAGAGGAACACACCGAAAGCACTCTTGTTTTTTACACCTTGCCTATCAAGTAATTGGGCAGCGTCTCCAACTGGCGTGGTTTCTACTAAAGATTGAGCGTGTGCCTTATTATCTACAGCACCACGGTATAGGTGCCCTGTCAATTCTTGCCAAGTCAGTGGCATCTCAGCAGGATTTTGGCAGATGACGGGTAACCAAGTAGCACAGGGAAATTGTTTTTCCAGTCCTTGTAACCTTTCTCGTGCCTCTCGTACTGCTAGATAGAGTGAGTCACCCCTTGCAAAAGCTGCTAAAAAAGACTTCAAAAACTCTTGAGCAACACGGTCTGGTACTGGCTCTCGCATCACAATGAGTTGCGGGATTTGTAAATCGGCAAACTCCCTAGCCAGACCCAATCCATCACAAGAGTTAAAAATTGCCAGTTTTAGACCCTGTGCCACCGCCTTTTTTAAGGCATACTTTAACTGGCTAATGGTCAATATCTCGGTTTGATTGATGTAAATTTGCCCTGTTTCACCCGTACCAGCACTCGAACTATGTCCTGCAAAAAAGAAGATTTGCCAATTTTGCTTCCATAGGTGATCCGTCAACTCTTTACATTTTGGCTCAACCAAAAAGGTAACTTCTGCATCAGCTAACTGCTCTAGCTGAGCACGGTCTACTTGAGTATCAATTCCCTGACTGTTACCCAAAATCGCGAGAATTTTTACTGTTGCCGTGGGGGATGAAAGTCGAGGAACCTGTTCATAGGTGGCAGCACTTAAAGCTATTTCCGCGTTTGGGTAGCGCTCTAGCAAATCCCAAAGATGCCAGGGAAGCTTTTGCAGTAGCACGTCTTTGGTTTGTAAAAGAACTCGTACGTGTTCAGAAGGCATCAGTTTTTCGAGCCATTTCTCTCGAACTGGGCGAAATGACTCTGATTGAAGCCAGGTATTCAAGCGAACTTTCAATTGCTCAGCCTCCTTATAGCAGTCTTCCAAGGTAGGCGCTGGTGTTAGCCTCGTTAAGCCAATAGGGCGAGATCGTAAGTCTAAACTGCGGTAAATAGATTGCCAACGACGATAGTAACAGGGAATTTCCGGATCTGGCGGTAGCTCTCCCGTAATCTCTGTTGACGGTCGAGCGTTTTCGTCACCAATTTGAAGAGTCACGGGGAACCCCTGCTCAAAGCTTCCTTCACCTAACTTGAATATGACTAACTTTCCCACAGTGAGTCCTCCATCCATTGACAGCAGTAAATGCTAATCTAGTAGATAATTAATAATTTGTAATTACCCCATAGCTAAAGTTCAGACCTGAAACTTATAATACTACATTGTTTTTATTTTAGTGGAATAAATTCAGTTGCTTTTGTGCCTGATTACGGATTACGAATTATGAACCATACCTTATGAGTGTATATGGGAATCATTCACGGGGGAACTCAAGTTTAGTCACCGTAAGTTTCAATAACGTATAATTATTCTTAACTAGAACATACTCTCTCCACCAACGACAGTCCCTATGTCAAGAGCAAGTCCGCAATTGAGCAGGCTGAACCGCCCCGTCCTCCACGAGCAGGAATTGACCCAGAGCAGATTTAACAGCATCTGACGTACCTTGCCAACCCCTTCGCTTAATTAAAAATTAAAAATTATAAATTCAAAATTGACAGGAAATAGCTCAATAGTAACGCTCAGCTACATCTTCGGAGTTGATGTCACAAATCAAGATTTTAGATGTCTTATCTGTCTTAGTCAGGTTGAGTTTTGGTCGAGTGGACAATCCCATTTGCTTGAGTAGTCGCTTGAGATGGCGATCGCTCACCTCAATTCCAAATTCTTTTGTCAGATGTTTCTGAAGCCAGTTTGCTGTCCACCGCTGAAAAGAATAGCCATAATCACGGGGACTTTGGCTAACCAATTCTTTCAAACGCTCTAAATATTTCTCATTCACAGTTCTGGGGCGACCAATAGGACAATCTTGCCATTGGTGCGCCATCCCAGTTCTCGCTATGTGCATCCAATGACGCACTGTTGCGGGACAACATTTCAAAGTGTGACAAATTTCGGTTTGAGATTTCCCCTGATCTGTCAACAACATAATTTCAATTCTTTGGCGATACAACTGAGCTAAATCTTCTTGCAAACTTTTTTGCAAGAGTTTGCGCTGAAACGGTGTTAAACACCTACCATAAAGAGTTTGTATTTGTTGGTTTTCCGGTTTCCCCTGGTCATATGACATAATTTTTAAAACTATTTGGCGGAAATATTAACGATAGGTTGAAAGACGTAAATTTTTTCAAAGTAGAATAATCTGCTAACGATCAACCTCTGATAGCGAATACGAATGGGTTTGATATACTATGCAAGCTAGTTATAAAAGTTAATAATCTTTTTGACGCTAAACCTGATAAGCTTTGAATTATCAGAATAAAAACGCACAGATAATTGCTGATGCAAGAATTGAAACATCCCCATCGACCAGAACTGGTACTTTCTCATGGGGATGTAGCTGACGGTATTCAGGTTCTTCTATCATGCTCATATCGGGGTTAAGCCGGGATACGTGCAAATTGAGACACGCTGCAAAGAATTATTACAATAATTATTTTCTTAGTTTCTTAAATTGCCCATAAATGGTAAAGGAGCAATTGAAGTTTACTACGGTAAAATCACCTCTCCACCCTCTGAGGTTCCTTAAACTTGCTCATATTCAATCATTTTTGGTGATGTTTTCATCTTCAGCCGACATCAAAGTTATGGGTTGAAACAACGCGCTTCTCAATGGTTTTGACTCTTTTGCGTCTACATTACTTTACAACCTGTCCCAAGAAAGCACGTATCCCGGCATAACCCCATATCGACTTGGTTAAGTCTAGGGTGTTGATCAGGCAGCTTACAGCAGTTTTCACATAAATGAACCACACCATTTGTAGGGGCGCGGCGGCCTTGCGCCCTTACGCCCCTAAGACGGTGGTCTAATAAAGGTGAAAATTGCTGTAATTTAACTTCTGTAAGGAAGTTACAGAAGTTAAGAAACAAAATCTGTTAAGATGCTTCTCTAGACACTCAGGGTCACTCATAGTCAGCAAATAGTCATGCAACCGAGGCAGTACATCGTTGACATCTTTTCGACATTTGTGCAATTCGATGCACATCGGTTTAGTGATTGGGTAACTGACCGAAAGCTGCGACGTAGTATGCAAAATTGCTTGGATCAGATTTCACAAGAAAAATCTGAGAATTTTTGGGTGCTTTATTGGCACAAGGTTTGGCTTGGTAACCATTACCCTCTAGCATCTGCACATCTGACAGCCTATTTACAAGAGGTATGCTACCGGGTAGCTAGGAAAATAGCGATGAACTTTGCACGTGAGTGGTCTGTGGCTGACTTTTTTCAGACAGCGATCGCCCACGTCCACAAAATCTTCAAAGGATTCCATCCCGAATACGGCTCGAACTTAAAAAGTTACGCTGAACTTGCCTTTACGAACATTCTCAAGGATAACCTGCGCCAACGTCAAGAAGCAGATATCTGTACAGATTGGGCATTATTGCATAAACTGAGCCGTAAGCGATTGGTGAAGTCATTACAATACAGAGGCTTTCATAGCCAAACCATCGAGACTTATATTTTAGCTTGGGAATGTTTTAAAGAACTTTATGCTGCTGATAACACAAAAATTCGTAAGCTTGTCAAACCAGAGGCCCAAATATGGCTGGCAATAACTAATCTTTATAATGTTCAACGTTTGAGCCTAAGTAGTTCACCCACTCCGGCTGGTAGTCCTGAAACCTTGGTTAATTGGCTGGAAAACTGTGCCAAAGCAGTACGTAACTACCTTTACCCAACCCTTGTTTCTATAGATGCTCCACTGTTCGAGCAAGAAACTGGTAATTTATTAAACATCTTACCTGCAAGCCTACAAGAATCGTTACTAACGGAAATCATTGCCCAAGAAGAAGCGACGAACATTGAGGAGCAAACAACTGAGTTAACCCAAGTTTTGACCAACGCACTAGCCGCTTTAGATGCACAGTCACAAAAGTTACTGCTAGATTACTACAGTCAGGAACTGACTCAACAACAGATTGCAGAGCAACTACAAGTCAAACAATACCAGATTTCCCGCCGCATCAGCAGTATCAAAAAGTCATTACTCCTCACTCTGACTCAGTGGAGTTACCAAACCCTGCATACTTCTCCTACAGCCGACGTATTGGAAGGGATGAGTACAGCCCTAGAGGAATGGCTCAAAGTTCACTACTGCCATGCCAAACTTGAATGATATATGTCTAATACATTTTCTCGACTTACTATTGATCCAAAACATCTGTACCTGGAAATTGCCCAGACCTTTCAGATTGCGGGGGACTCCTACTCTACAGCAGGTGCTCGTCAACGTGCCTTGACAAATCAACTTTGTTTGAACGCCTTTCTACCCTGGTTAAGAGAAGAATTTACGTCAAGCGCTAGGGTTTATCCTCATACAATGGCATTGACGAGTTTTTGGGAAGTCGTCAATGGCACTGCCATTACCTTTGACAACTCTCGACTGGTGTTAGTTCCCACCCTGGCAATAGATTTAAATGAGTTGCGAGTGCCACAAGAATGGGTGGATATTCCCGATTGGGTTGCTGACTACTACATAGCAGTGCAGGTGAATCCTGACGATGGCTGGATGAGGATTTTTGGTTACACGACCCATCAACGGTTGAAAACCATGGGGGTTTATGATGCAGGGGATCGCACTTATTCCTTGGAGATTGAGGATTTAATTCCCGACTTGAATGTCCTGTGGATTGCACAACAATATCCCCAAGAAACCTTACAAGCAGCGGTTTGCACACTGCCTTCCCTACCCACATCTCAGGCTAATAACTTGCTAGAGCGGCTAGGAAACCCCACTGTAGTATTCCCTCGACTAGAAGTCCCGTTTCAACTTTGGGGGGCACTACTGACCCATAGCGGCTGGCGACAACAATTGTATGAGCGGCGTCAGGGTTTACCACAACAGTGGTCAATTCCACAATGGTTCCAATCTAGGGTATCAAATTTTGCTCAACAGCTGGGCTGGGAAAAGGGGGAATATATAGCTGTGGGATCCCGAATGCGCAGTCAAGACATCATTCTCAGTTTATTTCGACAATTAGTCATTGTCAATAATACATACAAATTACGTGTTTTTCCTATTGGCAATCTCGAAGAACGCATCTGGCGCTTTGAGTTGCGGAGTGCAACCCCTGGTAGTCTCATTCCTATTGGCTTCAAACTCAGGCTGCTCACAGAAGACCTGCAACCATTTGACAATAATGAAGATACAGCGACAACTGCCATCGAACTGCTTTATGTTGAGGTCATGTTAGAGCCAGGAGAAGGACTGGTTTGGGAAATAGAACCTGCACCAGAGGATTGGGAGCGAGAAATTCTACAATTTTGAGCGTCCTGATAAGAAAAGAGGAAAATAAAATGAGAGGAAAAGGCAACAGACGCCACATCCGCCCTAAAATTCGCTACCAAGCAATATCTCTCCTGATCGTGGCTTTGGTAACTTTCTTGCTATGCCTTATTGGTTCGCCCCTTCTAGCCAAAGTTCCATTGCAGCCATCAATGGAAAATCCTTCTGTTTGGACGCAATACTTCATGCAGCAGGGCAGGGAACTTTATGATGAAGGTCAGTTTGCAGAAGCCATCAAAGTTTTGCAACAAGCAATGAAAGAATATAGTCTCCAAGGGGATGAACTCAAGCAAGCCATGACCTTGAGTAATCTGTCACTGGTGTACCAGCAGCTAGGGCGATTGGCCCAAGCCCAAAGGGCGATCGCAGACTGTCTGCTCCTACTCAAAAAGTCCTCTGATATCCAAAATTGTAACCGCAGATGGACGCAGATGAACGCAGATAATTATCCGCGTTCATCTGCCTACCGAAGTTCTGAGCGGCGGAAGCCACCGCTCAGACAAATCTCCATCTGCGGTTCAAAATTCAGCTTAGGCAAGAGTCTCAGCGCACAGCAAGATACTCAGGGTGCGATCGCCTACTATCAGCAAGCAGCCAAAGTTTCCCCCAGCCCAATGACCAAAGTTCAGGCTCAGATTAAGCAGTTGAGTCTACTAGTCAGCACGGGACAACAGTCGGCAGCGCTGACATTACTACCCGAAATCCAAACCCAACTTGCCAGCCTACCTCCCAGTGAAACAAGTATCTATGGGCGAATTCATCTTGCTCAGATCCTGATGAAGTTAGGGAATCAGCAGTCAGCAGTGGAACTTGCCAAAGCAGTTCAACAAGCTAGAAGCTTGGAAGACAGAAGATCTGAAGTCTATGCCCTCGGTAGTCTCGGGAGTGTGTATGAGCAGACTGGGCAATGGTCAGATGCTCAAGACCTCACCCAAAAAGCCCTTGTGTTAGCTCAAGCAATCAATGCACCGGAACTGACCTATCGTTGGCATTGGCAGTTAGGACGCTTATTGAAAAAGCAGGGACATATTAAAGGGGCAATTGCAGCCTATGATGCTGCGGTCAGTGAACTTCAGCCCATCCGTAGCGACCTGGTAGCCATCAATCGAGAAGTGCAATTCTCCTTTAAGGAAAGTGTGGAACCTGTTTATCGAGAATCTGTAGAGTTGCTCTTGCAGTCCCAAGAAACCAGCCCGACTCAAGACTATTTAGAAAAAGCTAGGCTGAGAATTGAAGCTCTTCAACTGGCAGAACTCGATGACTTCTTTCGGGAATCGTGTCTTTCTGGTAAGTTTGTTAAGAACGACAAAATTGTGGAGAAAAACAATCCCACAGCCGCCATCATTTACCCAATTATTCTGCCGCATCAGCTACAGGTAATTGTCAAAATTCCGAAGCTTCCCCTGCGCAATTACTGGGTTGACAAACCCCAAAAGGAAGTAGAGAACATCCTGGCACAACTCCAGGAATATATCCTTGAACCTGACAGGGAAGATGAAGTGCAGTCTCTTTCTCACCAAGTTTATGGCTGGTTAGTCCAACCAATTGCGTCCAAGTTAGAAAAGAGTGGAGTTAATACCCTTGTATTTGTACTGGATGGAGCGTTGCGGAGTGTGCCAATGGCTACACTTTACGACGGTCAGCAATATTTGGTGGAAAAATACGCCGTTGCCCTCAGTTTGGGATTACAATTACTTGAACCCAAACCCCTGACACAGGTAAAGCTTAAAGTACTGGCTGCTGGATTAGTGCAACCGCCAGGAGACTATCAGAAAAAATTTCCTCCGCTACCAGAAATTAAGTCAGAATTAAAGTCAATTTCTCAAGCCCATATTTCTACAACCGTTCTGTTAGACCAAGATTTCAACAGCAAGAACTTAGAAATTCAGGTGAATGCAGTGCCCTTTAATGTTCTACATTTGGCAACACACGGTCAATTTAGCTCCAGTGCGGAGAATACCTTTATCTTAGCTGCCGATGGTCCCATTAATGTCACCCAATTCGATAGCCTGCTGCGGCAACGGGATGAAACCCGCCGCGAAGCCTTGGAAATCCTGGTTTTAAGTGCTTGCCAAACCGCCGCTGGGGACAATCGCGCTACACTAGGACTGGCGGGGGTATCAGTGCGGGCTGGGGCGCGTAGTACTCTGGCTTCACTATGGCAGATTAGCGATAAATCCACTGCTATCTTGATTGGTGAGTTCTACCGAGAGTTAGCTTCTGCCAAAGTCACAAAGGCGGAAGCATTGCGTCGTGCTCAAGTAACGCTGCTGAAAAAGTATCCCAATTACAGTCGTCCTGGCTACTGGGCACCCTATGTATTAGTTGGCAACTGGCTTTAGCCTTTGAGGAAGTGGGGAGTGGGGAGTCGCCACTGCGTTGCCCAAGAGTTGTTGCTTGGAGGGTTTCCCTCCGGGCGAACTTCTAGGACGCGAAGTGGCTCAAAACGCTTGCTTATTCTCCAAGCAATTAGTCAAATTGACACTTTATCCGGAATCGCTCAAAGGAGGATTTTGAACGTTGTTACTCCGCAGTCTAAAGACATGCATTGATATCTAATTTTGATGTTCCTACTGGTCAGATTATCGAGCCGAACCAGTGGAGATTCCAGAACAGCTATCAATACTGCGTAGGTTTTGAATAGTTGAGGTGTCAGAAACCCGGTTTCTTAAAGAAACCGGGTTTCTAATTCTTGCAAAACCTACGCAGTATTGGAACAGCTATATGATTTTATACTCAATATTCGTCGAATAATTGAAAGTGACCCCAACACGAAAAAATGGCATTTAATCATGGATTGTCTAGTTATTTTGTCGCGTCAACTGGACAGGTAAGCACAGATGTGGTTAAACGATATATTAAGAATAAAAAAAGTAAGTGAACAAAGAGAAACAGCAGTTCAGAAGGCAGAAGGCAGCTATGCTGAAGGCAGAAGAAACCCACGCTTAAAAACGTGGGATTGAAACAAGGACGCCGTATTTCTTGTTGCACTCTGCTCGAAATACATTTTTATTATTTTGGTAAGCTCTAAACCCACAGATAGAAGGATTTTTGGAAATTTACCTTCAGCATAGCTGCCTTCGTACTTCTGCCTTTCTTTTGTAAGTGAACAAAGAGAAACAGCAGGTTAAAACCCCTTTTCCTAAAGCCAGGATGTGCTTCTATGAGGAACCACATCCTCATAGACTCTCACCCTATGATTATTTTTTGATAGATTTTTGCGACATAATTGTTTTATTTTTCTCATCGAAATTTGCTAACTTTAAGACTTAGCATTGACAGAAATCGTCGGTACCGCGATCCGGAGCGCGTAGTGTTCCCCAGTTGCGTCACTTTCTCCCCCCTGAACGGATAAAGTAAATCTGCCAAAGTGAGATGCTCCCGATTATTATGCATATATTTTTTTTATTAAGTGACAAAAAAAATCTGGTTTTGTCCAAATAAAAGCTGATTTAAATTGGTTTAACAAGTGCTTTTAGCTATGATTTTTGTAGGTAGTTTATCAATGTTTTGCTTCATTAATCTATTCTCTAGCCTTTACATTTAAGTTTTGTTCTTGCTGACATTTTTTTCGGTAACAGACCCAGTTAAAAGCTACCAGCAATTAATATTTTCCATTACGACGTAAGAAAAACTTAGATAGCTGTATTGGCATTTTTTGGAGATTTCTACTAATTAACCAAGTAATGAGTGAAAAATAAGGAGATTTCAAATGAATCAGCTTTACGACTCGGAAATACTGATAGCTCAAGCCCAAACAAACGAAACCAATCCCATTGTTTTAGAAAACCAAAAAACTGGCACCAGAAACTGGGCAATTACTAACCAGACCTCAAATGAGATTGCTGGCTACGCCGCAGCAACCAGTGTAAATAAGGGGGGTTCGCTGCCTATCAAAGTTTCCTTGGCACAGCCAGGACAGTTCACAATTGATGTGTACCGCTTAGGTTACTACGGAGGTAACGGCGGCAGGTTCATATTGAGCAGCGGTTCTCTCAATGGAATAACTCAACCTGACTGTATAATTACAGACTCTAATACCAGACTTGTTGAGTGTAACTGGTCAACTTCTTACACCCTTGCAGTTGGCTCAGACTGGACCAGTGGTTTGTACATTGCCAAGCTCACTGACGCTAGTAGTGGTAAGCAGTCGCAGGTGTGGTTTGTCGTTCGCGATGATAGCAGTACTTCTGATGTATTGTTCCAGAGCAGCTTTAACACCTTGCTGGCTTATAACAACACTGGTGGCTACAGTTTGTACGGTTTCAATAGCGTTGATGGTCAAGCAGCTCTTAAGGTTTCCTACGACCGACCATTCTCAGAAACCACCACTGAAACTGCCGAGTTCAACAACCTACTGCGTTGGGAGTACAATATGGCGCGGTGGCTGGAGTCCCAAGGTTATGATGTTACCTACGTCACTAACGTAGATGTTCATTCCAACCCGAATTTGTTGCAGCAGCACAAAGTCTTCCTGTCGGTTGGTCACGATGAGTACTGGTCACTAGATGAGCGCAATAATGTACAGAATGCACGGGATGCTGGAGTCAACCTGGGGTTTTTCTCAGCTAATACTGCTTACTGGCGAGTCCGCTTCGAGAACTCTCAAACCATTAGTTCCGGAGCCAACCGAGTGATGGTCTGTTATAAAGATGCAGCAACAAGTGCTGAGCCAACAAACAAATTCCGCAGTTCATTGAATAATCTCCCTGAAAGTGCATTGCTGGGAGTGATGTACATTGCTTCTAAAGACGATGTCTACGGAGGGTTCGACTTTGTCGTCAAGAACACTAGTGACCCCTACTACGCTAACACTGGTCTCAAAGACGGTGACATATTGAGTACTAATTTAGTGGGCTTTGAATGGGATGCCGTCAACCCCAACGCATCCCCAAGTGGGCTAGTTGTTCTGGCTGAGTCTACATCACCTTCAGTCCCTCCTGAAATCGATCTAGATGGCTTTCCTTCATCAAGCAATCCTCAGATCTCAAATGCAGTTCGCTACACTGCTCCGAGTGGTGCCAAAGTCTTTGCCACAGGCTCAATTCAATGGGTGTGGGGGTTAGATAGCGATGGTGTTAATGGGCCTCGTGACGACAAGAATCCTCCCAAGCAAATTGCTGTCAACGTATTGGCAAGTATGGGAGCTAAACCTGTAACTCCAAGCTCCTTCATAGTTGTGCCTTCATAGTTGTCTCCAAGTATCCATAAGCAGTAGTAGGAATGTTTGTTATGAATCTGAAAATCAGACGTAGACAATTTGGTCAGTTAGCTCTAGCTAGCGCCACAACAGCTGTGATCGCAAACCTCGGTGGTAAGGTCGCTGCACAAAAACAACAGACCCTTTATAGCGTTAGGGTTTCCAAACTTAACTCCATATCCGATCCAGTCAACACTACCCCGCAAATAATTCTGAAATCTTCCAATGTAACGACTGGTCAAGAGTTGTTAAATTCTGAGATTGCTTCCACGACCGTTAGCAACGTTAGCACAGCCGTTGAAACTGTTGAAAAATCTATTTCTACCCAGCCTAGTGAGCGACTCACTGGTGTGACTACCTTATCGGACGGCACATTAGTTAGCACCAGTGTATTAAGCTCAAAAAGCGGTAACGTTACTCGCCTTAGCGTTACTAATCCTAACACTTCTCAAACGACAAACAGTTTGAAAGTTTCAGGATTCCCAAACAATAATAGTACGGTTGAAAGTTTACTCTCAACCAAAGACAACAAACTCATCGGCGTAATTAGTCTTAATGAAGGCACTCCACCTTTTGATTTAGCAATTATTGACCGTGCAACAGGCAAAGTTACCTTAAGCACTGAGGCTGGTCTGCCAAGACTGGCATCAGGCCGACGCTACAGTAATATTGTTCAAAGTCCAGATGGAAAAATTTACGCTACCACTCTTGGCAAGGAAGGTGTCACAACTTTGGTGCAGGTGGACATGGCAAACAAGTCGATTAACAAAGTAGTGCAGTTGAGTTATAACAACAAACCTTTGGCAAATGACTTGTTAAGCCTAGCCATCTCTTCATCGGGTCAATTTTATGCCCTTGCCAATCCCGACCATGGGTCAACGAATTCTCTGTTCACTGTGGATGTGAAAACCGGAGTTCTCACCTTTGTCAAGCCATTGGATGCTGAACAGATCACGTTTTCTCCTGCTTAGGATCACAGGGGTTTCCGTTTCGCTACTTCCTTTTTCCCACAAATGTGAAACGGTAATCCCCCCGGTCTTGCCCAACTATACCAATCCTATTTGAGATCTGAACAGAGGGGACAAGGAAGACTTGGGGGACAAGCCGCTGCGCGGAAATTCAAAAGTCAAAAGTCAAAAGTCAAAAATGTTTTGAATTTTGACTTTTGACTTTTGACTTCCCCTTTGGGGCGGGGGTGTTTATAAATCATTTAGGACTGCGATCGCCCATTGTGTTTTTGTGAACAAGGCGATCGCCCTCTCCATTCTCACCAACAATGCGATCGCCTTAGTACAGCGTTTCCTAAATTCGTGGCGTTTTGGCTCACATTGACCCTCACCCTAACCCTCGGACAAGAGGGAGAGGGAACAGAATTGAGATCCCGAATCCCAATGAGGGAGAAGGGTCGGGGATGAGGGCACACCAAAATTATTTCTTTCAAGAAAATAGATACTGTCCAATGGACGGTTGTTGACGACGCACAACATTCATAGCTTGCTGCTGGATTTGGCGAACTCGCTCTCGACTAACATTTAGCCTCTCCCCAATTTGGGCCAAACTTCGTTCTTGATTATCTAAGAGTCCAAAGCGCAAAATTAATACTTCACGTTGCATAGGTTTAAGTGATGCTAACAAATTATTCAAGTCTTGGCGCAGAAGTTCTTGGGTGATATGTTCATTCGGTGAGGTGCCCTCATCGCTTAAAAGTTCACTGAGTTCTGTGTCTTGGTTATCTCCCACCTTTAAATCTAGAGAAACTGTCCCACTAGCAGCACTGAGATATTCTCGAATTTGACTTGGCTGTAAGTTCAAGGTCTCAGCAATTTCTGTGACAGTGGGACGGCGACCGAGTGTTTGAAATAATTCTCGCTGTGCCTTTTTAATTTGATTGAGTTTTTCGGTGATATGAATTGGTAAGCGAACCGTGCGAGATTTCTCTGCGATCGCTCTTGTGATTGCCTGACTAATCCACCAGTATACATAGGTTGATAATTTATAGCCTCGGTTGGGATCAAACTTTTCTACACCTCGTTGTAAACCTATTGCCCCTTCTTGAATCAAATCCAACAATTCTAGATTGCGCCGCTGATATTTTTTAGCTATCGAAACCACCAGTCGCAGGTTCGCTGTTACCATTTTTTGTTTGGCTCGCTGACCCTGATGAAGTATTTGAGTGACTTCAGTTTCACTCTTGTTCGCAAAAGCAGCTAATTCTGTTAACGTTGGTTCCCGATGCAATTGCTGACTCAGATCAGAAGAATGTTGCTCAATGGCAATCATTTGCTGTACTTGCCTGCCATAAGTTATTTCTTGGTCTGATGTTAATAATGGAAACTGACCAATTTCTTGCAAATAAACGCGAACCATGTCGGAACTCAGGCTGGACATACAACTTTCTAGTTTTTCGATAATCACACGAATTTAAGATTATAAATCAAATAGCTCAATATATTTTCCCAATTTCAATAGTTAAAATGGGTGGCTTATTTACGCGCCCCCTGTACTAGTACTCTGGCAAGTCAACTTTGATGGGTTTGTAGTGAGGACTTTAGTCCGCAAAAATACGAGGACTAAAGTCCTCACTACGAACAAATCATGACTCTAGAATATAGAGGTTATATCGCATCAAAGTGACCCTTTAGACCAAATCTCCTAGCCGCCGCGCACCGTGAACAATGCGTTCGATACGAACTGAGCGTTCCAGCACACGGAAGAGAATGAGGTAGTTTCCATGAACAGCCATTTGAAGTCCAGGGGCAAGGTCTTCCCGCCTTGTTCAAGCGTTCGGCATCTCTGCGACCCGATAACAGTGCGCTTCGATCTCCGCCAAGAACGAAAGTGCTCTCTCGCGATTATCGCGTGCGATGTAATCCCCTATCTCTTCAAGGTCGAGCGCCGCTTGAGGTGAAAAGGAAAGCTGCATCACACCTCTTGTTGATTAGGCATGGCTGCGTATTTTGCTCTCAAGCGAGAGAACACAAGCTCAGCGTCTATGCTTGGTCCGCTCGAAATACCCTCCTGTACGAGACGTCGAAGCTCATCCATCTCAAGCGCCTCTACTTTACGCTTGAGCTTCCAGCCTCGGAGCGCCTCACGAATGACCTCGCTTGCACTGGAATACTCTCCGCTCTCAACCGCCTCACGAATCACAGCGACCATCTCAGGCGGCAACGCCACGCTAATTTTCTCTACCGTTGCCATAGAAAAACTCCATTAAAGACTCCTTTTATAGTAGCAATTATTCCTACCGCCATCAAGCTCGCCCGGTGATTTCGGCCTCAACGTTTGATTTTTCCTATGAGAGTGTTCCCGTCCAGCGTAGGGGCGCTCATGCTTGCGCCTCTACAAGTCTGAAACGACCATTATCCGTTGATGCACATAACGTTCAATTTGTACAGTGCGTAAGTCCTAGGTCATTAAAAAACTTAGCCAGGGACTCTGCTTGAGATTGGCTAACTTTCCGTTGACCATTAACCACTTCCCTCAAAAGCTCAACACAGCCAAAAACCCCGACTAAAGAAGTTGGCGCAACATCAAACTCATGCATGAAGGATTCCAAAGTAGCCATAGGTGTAGATTCACCCATCGGATAATGACTTTCCTCGTATTTCTCAATTAGAAGAACCAACAACTCAAAAAGCGCAGTTTCAGCCTCTGTCAACTCGCAAGACATCATCCCCTCTACTGCTGTTAAGGCTCTGTTATACTCAAGTTCAGTTTTAATTGGCTTCGGCTGATACTGAATCAGTAAGTCAGTATAGGTTTGTTGACTAGAAGTAGGGGTCATCTTTCCACCTTTCCTTATCGTATTCAGGATGGGTAAGAACGTATTTATACTAAAAACGGTTGAGAGCTTTACTTTTATATAACCGCCAACAGCAATTGTCCCTCACCCCCAACCCCTCTCCCAAGAATTGGGAGAGGGGCTGACTTACTCTCGTTCAACTCTAGTTAAGCGAATCCCTTTTGGGATTCGGGGTTAGGGGATGAGGGCGCGAGCAAAAGTCTACCTATTAACCGTTTGCAGTATAATAAAAATTGTCTGGCTGGAATATCTAATGTCTACAATCAAACGATAGTTATTACCTTTGATGTTAAACACAGTAAAGTTACCAACCGCTTCTGCCTTCGGGTATCTTTTCTGAACATCCAGTAAATCAGACCAGTTCGCTTTTGATGCAAACTTGTACCAGTCATTGAGAGCATCTTCAGAATCAGCGTGTTCAACCCAGAATTCCCGCAATTTCACTTTACTGATTACGTGCATCCCTAAAGTTAGAAATTTGTGCTAATTCTAGCATTGATTGAGAGGTAAGCCAGGGGAATGGGGCGATCGCCGATTTTGTAGCAACTCTAAATTCTTAGCACAGAAGTGTGATCGCTTGCAAAGATTTACTACGGCAGCTTGGGAAGTTAGGCGATCGCCCTTCAAAAACTCTTAGTACAGAAGCGCGATCACTAAAGTTTATCTCTAGGTTCAAAAGTCGGGCGGTAAACGCAGCTATGCTCATCGCCTTCTTAAAACTCTTGGGACAAAAAGAGCGATCGCACCTCTATAAAAGGAACATCAGCAGATTTAAGCCGTTATTTCCGTGAGCAAGTCTTAGCTGAAGCCATGGTTATTTATGACCAAAGAAGATAGGCCATCTTGTAGCGAGAAGACAGTAGCACAAAAGAGTGATCGCTAAAGTTTTTCTTGGTTGAGAAGTCGTGCGATCGCCTTTTGCAAATCTACAACCGTCATTCCCTCTAATACCTGACCATAAAACGAACCAAAATGCTTTTTATCACCCGTTACCAAAAGGTCTGCCCTATTCTCTACTGCTGTCGCTAAAATAGGAGCATCTTTCAAAGGTAGTCCTAATTCTATTGCCCAATAGACTCGCGAAAGCGGTTCTTCTCCAACTATAACGACTTCGGGGATTAAATCCCGTTCCAATCGCGTCAAAGCTTCGGGATACTTAGCTGTAATGTTACGCCGTGTTTCTTCCAAGGCGTGAGGCGATGTTAGCAAAACACAATACCCAGCAGAAGCTAACTGAAACAAAGCGCTACAGCGACCATTAGGACTGATAGCGGCTGCAAAGATAACATTGGCATCCAAGAACAGACGCATGTATCTTCCTACTCAGCATCTTTAAGCTGGCGCTGAAGCTGTTCGGCTTCTTCATCAGTTAAGCGATCGCTCTCAAAAAACTCCTCAATCTGTTCCTCTGTATACATCTCAATCGGATAGACTCCAGCCGGACGCAGTATAATTCCACCATCAGCAGTAGTTTCTATCAATAGCATCGTTTCATCCTCCAACCCTAGACGCTTGAGAATTGCTTTGGGAATAGAGACTTGACCTTTTTTTCCTAGCTTTATGACTTCCATAATTCAAAATAAACATAATCTGGCAAACCAGAATTTACAGCAATTTTCAGGTAAATAGACCAGATGGTAGGGGCGCAAGGCATTGCATAAAGATAAAAACGGCTGTAAGTAAATAGTAATCTATATATAGCAATCCTAAATCATTTATAAACAACCCCTACTCCCTACTCCCCACTCCCTGCCCTCATGAGAGAGTTTACAACTCAAATAGGATTGCTATAGTGTGATCAAAGTTCTCGTCAGCCAACAGCTTCAACATGCTGAACGGGAAGCTTTGCGAGCAAGTAATCTGTCACGCAATCCTTGGGGATCAAACCTCGCCTCATTCATGCTGCGAATTTCTTCGGCTTGCTGCTGTCGTTGCTGTAGGTAAGCTTCAACTTCTTGCTGATGGTTGAGATAGAAAGCAACAGTAGAGTATACATCAGCCAGATTAAGTGATGGATAGCGGTAAACAATTTCTTCTGCGGTTGCTCCTTGCTTAAAGACCGCAACTACGGTATCGAGTGTTACACGAGTTTTGCCTAAGAGAACTACACCATCAACAGTAATTTCCAGTGGTGCTCTTTCAGCTACAATTGCTAATGCCATAAGCAATACCAAGATATTCGCCTTCAATAGTAGCAAACATTAGCCCTAACATCTGTGATCGCTTAACGCTCTTTCGTCACTCTGATGAGAGAATAATCAGTGTTCCCTATCCTGAACAAGTGAAAATAATGTAGAATACCTGGGAGAACTCTTATCCACCAAAGTTTTAGCTATAGCGATCGCCTCCTCAAAACTGTTGGTACAGAAGTGCCATCGCCCGACAAAAATTCTTGGGACAAAAAGAGCGAAGTGATTACGGCGGATTGGGGAAGTTAAGCTTATATGTAAAGTTTTCTTCTCCCTTGTCTTCCTTGTCTTCCTTGTCCCCTTTGTTCATCTCTCAAATAGCATCGCTATATCGCCCATGATGTAGATTATTAACAACTTAACAGGTGACGTTTTGTCAACCTGCTCCAGGTAGTTGTTCTAGTTGAGTTTCATAGAGTATTCTCGAGTTTGTTACCAGTAGGGTTTTTATTATGGAACATGATGCTCCTGAACGGAAAACATCTGAAGAAGAACGTTTCCACGATGATTATTATTCTTATTTTGAGTCGCCTGAAAATATTACTCGGTATACACCAACAGCTAGTTTTCTAGATAACGCCTTTAAAGAAGAGTCATTTTCTTTATTAGATTTAGGTTGCGGTAACGCAGCTTTATGCAAATATTTACCTGAACGATGTGACTACCTAGGAGTAGATCACAGTCAATCTGCTATTGAATACTGTTTACAACTTTACCCAAATAGAAAGTTTGTTGCCAAAGATTTATCAAGTTTCTTGGTTGAACTTGCTGGGGAGCAGAAAAAATTTGATGCAGTCGTTATGGCAGGGCTACTATTTCACAGTGTTAATAAAGAAACTCTAGAGCAAAAAGACGATCAAGCAATTATTCAATTCTGCCTAGATAAAATACTAAGCCCTCAAGGATATCTCGTGATCATTGTACCTTTTTGCTATGGTGACCATCCATCTCACACTCTGTTTGTTCGCGCAGAGTTGCTGCAAAAATTAGTAGAAAAAATGCTAAAAATTGCTAAAGCAAAACTTGTTCACGAGAATATATCTCTACAAATTGGCTTGGATGAAAGGGTTCGACAGCAGAAGGTAACTCCTGACTGGTTTGTGTTCGACAGCCATGCTGATTATTCAAGTATATTCGTGGGAACATATATGGCAAGTTGGACATTTATCGCCTCGCCAAAATCAAACTTTTAATAAATGTAAATTTTGCACTCAGTTGGTTTAAAATCAGAAAAATTTGCTCTGCCATATACTCAAGAACTTTTGGAAGGGCGTTATATCATCTCCAGTTGAATACTCATCATTAGGGCTGACACGGAGAGTGAGAGACACACCGGAAGCGGAGAGATTTTTATGATGAGCAATTAAACTGATTTGATGTTAGTTTTTAGCATGATGAATAGATTTTTGACTTTTATCTTTTTAACTTTTGCTTTAGTCATGCTATCTGCTAGCTGCAATTTTACACCAAAGAGTAGCAGTGGTGGTGATATTGTCGTTGCTTCTAAAGGTTTTATTGAACAAGATATTTTAAGCGAACTGTTGGCACAACAGATTGAACACACAACTCATTTAAAAGTTGCTCGTCGCCGCTTTACTAGCGCATTAATCACTCATCAAGCGATCGCTAGTGGCAAAATTGACAGTTATATTGAGTATACGGGCACAGCTTTTACCGTTATTCTAAAACAAAAAGTAGTTAACGATGCAAAGAGAATTTACGCAAGCGTCAAACAAGCGTATGCCAAAAAATTCAATTTAGAAGTGATGGAACCGTTGGGGTTTGAAGATACTTATGCCATGATTATACGCGGTGAAGATGCAAAGCGTTACAATATCCAAACTCTCTCCGAGGCGGCTAAGTATACATATTCCTGGCGTGGCGGTTTCAACTACGAATTTATAGACCGAGAAGATGGTTTTTCTGGATTGGCTAAAACTTATGGGTTACATTTTGCTCAATCTCCTCGCACTATGGAGTCGGGATTAATATACCGCGCACTCCTGCAAAAGGAAGTAGACATGATAAATGGTAACTCCACAGATGGGCAAATTTCTCGCTTGGGTTTGGTCGTGCTAAAAGATAATTTGCACTATTTTCCACCATACGAAGCAGCGCCGATTGTACGTAAAGAAACTTTGAAAAAGTATCCAAAATTAAAGCAAGCGATCGCGCAACTTGTCGGACGGGTTTCAGCAGACGAAATGCGACAACTCAATTCTCTAGTTGAAGGCGAGTTACGTGATCTAAAAGATGTTGTACGCCAGTTTCGCCAAGCCAAAGGTTTAGCTGACAACAGCTAGTAGTCTGTCAACCCAAAAATGACAGGTGGAGGCAGGGAGTAGGGATAGCCTGGGGTTTCAACCCCATTCGGGAGTGGGGAAAGATTTTGACGACGTGACCACTAGTAAATTTACTGTTTCTAAAAGGGTTTCCAGTAATGCATAGTTAATTTTCGGATATCTCTATTGGAGGTGGCGAGGTGGTTTCAACCAAACAGCGCTCAATTGTTGCTACAACCGACTGAGAGAGTGCTGATAAATCGTAGCCACCTTCCAAACCAAAAAGAATTTTTCGCGTTATTCCCAGACAATAATCTGTGAACAACCCAAAATCTTCCGGTTGCAGATTTATGCTTGACAAGGGATCAGCGGCGTTGGCGTCGTAACCAGCGCTCACAATCAGGAGATCTGGCTGAAAGTTAGATAAAAAAGGCACTACCTTTTTCTCAAAAACTGGTTGGTATATAGTAATATCGCTGCCAGGAGGAAAGGTCAAATTTAGCACATTGTTATTGTATCCTCGCTCTGTTGCTTTGCCAGTGCCGGGATAGCAGGGGTACTGATGCAGAGAACAGTAGGCAATTTGCGGGTTAGTTTCGACCATCGCCTGTGTACCGTTACCGTGATGTACATCCCAGTCAAGGATAGCAACGCGGTTAATTCCGGGTTGTTTCATGGCATAGAAAGCGGCGATCGCTGCATTGGCAAATAGGCAAAACCCCATTCCTCCGTCCTTTTCAGCGTGGTGTCCTGGTGGACGTGCCAGGACAAAAGCCGGATTTTGAGTTGTGAGAACCGCATCAACTCCATCTAACCAGGCACTTACCGCCAACAATGCCACATCATAACTACGCGAGGAAACTGGCGTATCTCCATCCAAATGACCCCCGCCTGCAAGAGCAATTTCCTGAAGTTTGTATATATAGCGCTGAGTGTGGGCTTTTTCCAACAAAGACATCAGCGATCGCTCCAATGGTGGGGTAGGCGATCGCCATTCAATTTTGTTGGCAAATGCAGCTTCTTTCAGGGCGGTGACTATGGCCGTCAAGCGTTCTGGCTTTTCTGGATGGTAGGATCCCGTTTGATGATCCAGAAACTCGTCGGAATAGATGACTGGGAACATAATGAGTCAATAGTAGGGGCAGGTTTAACCATTTATACTTTGAGCAGGCACAATATTTTGTAAAACCTGCCCGTACAAATGAGTAAAGGAGGGTTTAATAGTAGGTAAAGACGACACCGCATCTTGTTAAACCCACCCTTACAATAGTCAAAGGTTAACGGTGTTCAAATCATAGGCCATCTATACTAACATAATTTTAGTCTTCTGTGAAGCCGATCATCTCATCACTAGGCTCATCAAGCATTTCTGGTACTAAAGCTGGGTTTCCCCTACGTTCATCTGGCGGTAGTTCCCGGAGCACATCGTCCATTCTAGGAGGGTGTTTGATTTTGTCAAGTATCTCTGGACTTAATTCTGATGCTTCTCCTTCTGGATTCATCTTTTCGGCTTGACTAGGAACTGTTTCTTTGTTATCCATCACTATTTTACCAAATATATAAGCCTAGCTTAGGCCAAGGAATTATAAATTATGAATTATGAATTATGAAACTAATTTTTTTCATAATTCATAATTCATAATTCTCAAAGTAGATGACACAAAGCACAGAAATAGTCAATATTTTGTATCTTTAGTTTCATTGCGATGAGGAAATAAGCGGTGCTACCAAACAAGCGAAATAGGGCAGATGGCACTCCACCATGGAGGTTATCTCAGATTTTTGCACAAACTTTGCGTAATCCTTTCATAATTTCACACTGGGTTTTACGCTGGGCTGTCGTGGGGGCTGTTAGTGGTCTATTTGCTGGATTGTACTGGCATATCCTAGAACAGATAACCAAAGGACTCCAGCAACCTCAGGGTTTTAGTTTATTGATAGTGATGCCAATAGCTGGTTTGGTCGTTGGGCTTGTGATTCATTTTCTTGGGAATCCAGGTGAAATAGCTGTGATTGTCGATAACATCCATTTTCGGGGCGGACGTTTGGATGCTCTTAAAAATCCTTCCATGATTCTTGCTTCTCTAGTCAGCATATCGGCAGGTGGTAGTGCTGGACCAGAAGCACCGTTGGTACAGGTAACTGGTTCTTTTGGAACCTGGGTAGCTGACCGCCTCAAACTTCAGGGTGAAGATGTCAGATCCATGAGTCTGGCGGGGATGGCTGCTGGCTTCACTGCTTTGTTTGGCGCACCCCTTGGCGGTGCTATGTTCGCCTTAGAGATTTTGCACCATCAGCATATTTTGGAGTACTACGAAGCCCTGATGCCAGCCATTGTTTCGAGTTGTGCCAGTTACGTGGTGTTTACAGCAATTACACACTTAGGTATTGCGCCCACATGGCATTTCCCTCGATACCACCTACAGAACATTGATGATTTTGCCGTAGCTATTATTTTGGGGATTGTCGGGGCTATAGTAGGATGGATCTTCATAGGCATTTTTCGCGGGTGCCATGGCATTTTTGCGCGGATACCAGGACCTATTTATTTCCGCACAACACTGGCGGGGCTGGGATTAGGCATAATAGCCGCCATCTTGCCTCTCACTCGTTACTTTGGACATGAAGAGTTAGATGCCGTCGTCAATCATAGCTTTCCTGCTGTTTTCTTATTTGCCCTTGCCTTCGGTAAAATGGTTGCCATCAGCGTCACAGTAACAGGTGGATGGCGCGGTGGATTTATTATCCCTTTATTTTTTACAGGTGCTTGTGTCGGTAAAGCAGTAGCAGCCTTAATTCCTGGACTCAACCCTACCCTTGCCATGATCTGTACAATGGCGGCTGTCAATGCCGCAGTAACACGCACACCTATAAGTACGACCTTGCTGCTGTCAAAATTGACAGATTTCAGTCCTCTGACTCCAATTCTGTTTGCTAGTTTGATTGGATTTTTCCTTGCCCCTAAAGTTCCCTTAATTGAGTCTCAACTCAAGTCGCAGCGAGAAGCTAATTGATTTAGCTTGTTTCACAACGTCAGTGACGTAAGGAACGTAGGTCAGTAGACCGAAAAATGAGTGCGATTGGGCTTTAGCCCACTGCGCTTCGCGCAATCGCACTTGAGATAATAGACACCTCCACCCAACGGGTTACCATTTATGTATACGAAACACCCAGCCAGAGGCTAAAGGCACATCGCCGTGAAAAACATAAACAACGTAAAATCCTTATCCAGTATGCGTTTTGAACGTTATGAACGAGATAACTGCTATTTCGTGGAATACATGGCTCAAACTATTAATTTAGGTCAATTGTTTTTTTAGCGTTGGCGAAGCCCGCCCCCTTGGGGCATCGCCTCTGGCTGAAAAACTAGTTATTTTGTACTACATTTTGAATTCCAAAATCGGGGTTAATGCTCTATTTATTTCAAAATGAGAATTGCTGTCCTATATCTTGATTAACTTAAATTACTTTCCACTTCTAAATGCACGTATACATATTTTTGTCAAGACTATTTTTGACATATTTTAATGCGTTTGCCCTGTCCATATCACTACCCAGTTATCTAACTCCTGAAAAAATGGGCGAACCGGGATTTAAAATATCTTCTCTATAAGGACTAAAATAAAAATGTAGAGTTTGGAGATTTTCAAATTATGCAAATCACAATTAATTTACCAGATAAGTTAACAGAAAAAATTCAAGACCAATGGGGTAATTTACCACAAAAAATACTTGCTAATCTCGTATTAGATGCTTTTCGAGATGGCTTAATTGATTTTGATGAGCTAAAAGATATGCTCAATTTCTTTTCTGATACTGAACTCCAGGATTTTTTAAGACAAAAAAATATGCTTCATTCTGCGGGAATACTTAATTTAGCTGGTACTTGTCCTGACCTTGAATTAGTAGAGGATAATCTAGGAATTTCTGATGATATGGATGATGATTTGAGCGGAGTTTTTGATGAATAAAAATTCTTTGATTTATTTACTAGATACAAATGTTTGTATTATGTATCTGAATGGCAGAACGCCTAGTATTAAGAATTACATTGATAATTTAGCGGCTGATAAAATTGCAGTTTGTTCCGTGGTGAAGGCTGAATTATTTTTTGGGGCTATGAAAAGTGTCGGGGTTTCATGAGATTATTCTCTATCCAGAGTTATAGAAGAGGGATAGGCAGGGTTAATAACTTGACGGTTATAGCAATCAGCAGATAAAAGGAATCTGTGCTAGAATTGTAACAGAATATGGCAGTTATTGAACTGTATTTTGGCGTAGACCAGCTGCTTTTCCAGCTTAAAGGCTAAAATTTGCGATTTTTGGAGTTTTTTAGGCTATGACAACGTCTCAGGAGAGGATTATCCCAACTGATCTGCGGAACGAAATGTCCCGGTCTTATTTAGAATACGCCATGAGCGTAATTGTGGGTCGGGCGCTGCCAGATGCCAGGGATGGTCTGAAACCTGTGCATCGTCGCATTCTCTACGCAATGCATGAACTAGGGCTGATCCATGAACGCCCCTATCGAAAATGCGCTCGTGTGGTAGGGGAAGTACTGGGTAAATATCACCCCCACGGCGACACAGCAGTGTATGATGCCTTGGTGCGGATGGCGCAGGATTTTTCGATGAGATCGCCCTTAATCGCAGGGCATGGTAACTTCGGTTCCGTAGACAATGATCCACCAGCAGCAATGCGATACACAGAATGTCGCTTGCAAGCTTTAACTGGTGTGGCGTTATTGGAAGATATTGAATCTGAAACCGTAGATTTTATTGATAACTTCGACGGTTCTCAGCAAGAACCTACAGTCCTGCCAGCACGTATACCACAGTTACTGCTGAATGGTTCCTCTGGAATTGCTGTAGGTATGGCAACCAACATTCCGCCCCACAACTTGGGAGAATTGATTGATGGGTTGGTAGCACTGATTCACAATCCAGAAATAACCGATATCCAGTTAATGCAGTATATCCCAGGACCTGACTTTCCAACGGGGAGTCAGATTCTAGGAACAGCAGCTATTAAAGAAGCTTATACAACTGGGCGTGGTTCTATCACCATGCGGGGCGTAGCTAATATTGAAACAATTGAACAGCGCGGACGCCCAGAAAGAGAAGCGATTATCATCACCGAGTTGCCGTACCAAACCAACAAAGCGGCGTTGATTGAAAAAATCGCCGAAATGGTGAACGAAAAGCGCCTTGAAGGGATTGCAGATATTAGGGACGAAAGCGATCGCGACGGGATGCGAGTTGTCATCGAACTCAAGCGCGATGCCTATCCCCGCGTAGTGCTAAACAATCTCTACAAGCAAACCCCAGTGCAAGCTAACTTTGGGGCGAATATGTTGGCGCTGGTGAATGGTGAACCCCAAATACTCACCCTGAAGCAGTTTTTAAACGTTTTCTTAGATTTCCGCATTGAATCAATTATCAGACGCACCCGCTATCAACTGCGGAAAGCTGAAGACCGGGACCACATACTGCAAGGTTTATTGATTGCCCTAGCCCAATTAGATCCAATCATTAACTTGATTCGTCACGCACCTGATGCACCTACAGCCAAAGGCGAGTTAATCACAACATACGGTCTTTCAGAAGCACAAGCAGATGCAATTTTACAAATGCAACTGCGGCGCTTAACAGCTTTGGAAGCAGACAAAATTCGCTCCGAACACGAAGAATTACAAACCCAAATCGCAGATTTACGGGATATTTTGGCACGACGAGAGCGAATCCTGGAAATCATTGAACACGAAGTCACCCAAATAAAAGCAATCCACGCTACTCCAAGGCGCACGGTGATTTCACCAAGCGAAGGAGACATAGAAGACCGTGACCTCATTGCCAATGAAAAAGCTGTCATTCTGATCACCAAGCAAGGTTACATCAAACGGATGCCAGTCAACACCTTTGAAGCACAAAGCCGTGCAACCAGAGGCAAAGCAGCAGCCAAGGTGAAAGATGATGACACCGTTGAGCATTTCTTGACTTGCTGCGACCACGACAGTGTATTATTCTTCAGCGATCGCGGTGTCGTCTACTGCCTCAAAGCTTATCAAATCCCCGTTGGTTCCCGTATAAGTCGCGGTACACCAATCGTGCAAATGCTGCCGATTCCCAAAGAGGAAAAAATAACATCCATCGTACCTGTTGACGAGTTCACCAGCGATGAATATCTAGTCATGCTCACCAAAGGCGGTAACATCAAAAAAACCGAATTGGCAGCATTTAGCCACATTCGTGCCAACGGCTTGATTGCGATTTCTTTAGAAGAAGGCGACCAACTCCGCTGGGTACGACGCGCTAAAGTAGAAGACAGCGTCATCGTTGGTTCCCGCAGAGGAATGGCTATACACTTCAGATGCAACCACGAACAACTACGTCCCTTAGGACGGGCAACTCGTGGAGTAAAATCCATGAAACTACGCGATAAAGATGATCTGGTGGGTATGGATATTCTCCCGGCTGCAATTCTTGCAACTTTGGATACAGATACAGAAGCCGACATCGAAGATGTAGAAATAGAAGAAGTTATCGAGAATGAAGAGTCCACAGAAGTACCAGGCAACGTCAGCACAGGACCTTGGGTGTTAGTGATTACAATGGCAGGCTATGGTAAGCGTGTACCAGTTGCCCAGTTCCGCCTGCAAAAACGTGCAGGTCAAGGTTTAATGGCAACCAAATTCAAAAACCGGAAAATCAAAGACCAACTAGCAACCCTGCACATTGTCAACAATGACGATGAAATAATGATGGTCACCAATCGCGGCATCATCATCCGTCAAGCTGTAAATGCCATTTCTATACAATCGCGATCGGCAACTGGAGTGCGAGTGCAGCGCCTAGACGAAGACGATGCAATTACTGGAGTCGCAATAGTTCCTCCCAATACTGGTGATGATGTGGCTGAAGGAGAGTCAGGAGTCAGGAGTGAGGAGTGAGGAGTGAGGAGTTAGGAGTTAGGACTTAGGAGTGAGGAGTTAGGAGGTTCACCACCCGCTATTACCCCTACACCCTCACACCCCCACACCCCTACACCCAAGTTTTATGAGGTTAAAAGTTATTTTTCAACTCATAACTCGGAATTCAGATCTCGTGAGTGCTTTCGTAAGCGGGATCTTGATGGGGTTGACAGTTGCCCCTGTGGGAGCATGGTTTTTGGCATGGATCGCCCTAGCACCCCTATGGGTTCTCATCATTAAAAATGACAGTAAAAATTCTTCATTTTTAATTGGCTTGGTTTGGGGTATCGGTTATCACGGTGTAGCCTTATCTTGGATTACCGGGATTCATCCCATGACTTGGATGGGTATTCCTTGGGTGGCGAGTCTGGCGATCGCCCTGTTTTGCTGGACCTTCATCACCCTTTGGGGAGCCATATTAGTCGCAACCTGGGCTATGGTGATGAGAGTAATTTTCATTCGGAACCCAAAATCTAAACTTGTAACCGCAGATGCACCCAGATGGACCCAGATAAAAGTCTCTTCTATCTGCGTTCATCTGCGTGCATCTGCGGTTCAAAATCCTTATATCCGTGTCTTAATTGGTATAGCCCTCTGGTGTAGCTTAGAAGCACTGTGGAATGCTGGTTCACTCGATTGGAGTCATCTTTCTTACACTCAAAGTCCGCATAATTTGGTAATTTTGCATCTTGGTCAACTCTCCGGACAGGAGGCTGTTACAGCAGCAATTGTTGCAGTTAACGGCTTCATTGCTGAAGCTTGGATAAACCGCCAAGACGCCAAGAACGCCAAGATTTCCTCTGCGTCCTTGGCTCAGGAGCGGTTTTTTAATAAATATTTGGCGATCGCCGCTGCACTACTAATTACCTGTCACCTTCTCGGTTTTGCATTATACAGCCGTCCTTTATCACAATCACCAGAAGCAGCATTAAAAGTAGGAATTATTCAAGGTAATATCCCTAACCAAATCAAGCTGTATCCAGAAGGTTTTCGTCGCGCCATTGAAGGTTACACCACTGGATATTTAACCTTAGCAAATCAAGGTGTTGATGCAGTTTTAACCCCAGAAGGAGCTTTACCTTTTTCCCAGTATGAGATCATGCGGAGTTCCTTGGTAGCAGCAGTGCGCGAAAAAGGGGTGGTTGCATGGATTGGAGGTTTTGACCGACAGGGAAGCCACTATACAAATAGCTTGTTTGCTTTCTCAAAGGATGGAGAAATTAAGAGCCGTTATGGCAAAGTAAAGATGGTGCCGATAGGGGAGTATATTCCCTTTGAAGAAATTTTGGGCGGGATTGTTAAGCGGCTGTCACCTTTGGATGAACACCAAGTGGGGGGTCTGCCAAATCAGGTGTTTGACACGCCTTTTGGTGCTGCTATTGTAGGTATTTGTTACGAATCTGCTTTTCCGGAAGTGTTTCGCTATCAAGCAGCCGCAGGTGGAGAATTTATTCTGAGTTCTTCTAACGATGCCCATTTTAGCGCAGTCATGCCAGCCCAACACCATGCACAGGATATCATGCGGGCGATCGAAACTGATAGATGGGCTGTGCGAGCAACTAATACTGGATATTCCGCTTTTGTTGATCCCCATGGGAGAACTTTGTGGATTTCTGGACTTAATACCTACGAAGTTCATGCAGAAACCATCTATCGACGCCGAACTAAGACATTATATGTGCTGTGGGGTGATTGGTTGACACCTTTATTGTTAGTATTGAGTGCGTTAGCATGGTGTCTTAATATCTTTTGGAAGGAAGATGACAAAATCCAGTTTAGACAATAGGATCGAGGAGTGATAAAAACCATAGGAGCAGCACGGAGGCTGAGGTATGGAAGATGTCGGTCAACGAAAGATATTATCAGCGCTAAGTCATGGGGCAATATTTTTTAGCTCCACAATTGTGTCTATTGGCATACCTATTGCGATTTTGCTCATCAGTCATGATGCAGTTGTTAAAGCAAATGCTAGGGAATCTCTTAATTTTCATATTAACCTTTATATCTATGGAATTATCTTTGGATTGCTGATTTTTGTCTTCATTGGGATTCCGTTGCTGTTTTTGTTGTTAGCTGTTAGTTGGATAATGCCAATTATTGCTATTATTCAGGTGCTCAGCGATTCTAATGTGCCGTACCGCTATCCATTTATTTTTCGGCTGGCGTAGGTGTAGATGAAGAGTTGAAAAATATGAATATTTTTGAAACCCTTGCAGATGCTAGTGGAGGCTTGCTAATGCCAAGCGAGTCAGATTATCCATTCGAGCCTTTTGTATGGTCTGGTCAAGCTGAAGAAGCGTTAACAAATGAGAAACTTTTACAACTGACAAATCACCCTGTCAATTCGCCTGTTGAGGTCGTTGATTTGGATTATTTATTTGGCAATGTTGCCCAAGAACAAGAATGGCATGACGAAGCACAGAAAAAAGATGTCCCAAAATTTAAGTTTCTTGTGGAGACGCTAAAAGCCAACCTGAGTGACCTGAAGGTCTATCGGGTTGGCTCAATAGATATTGATGTCTACATTGTTGGGAAAACTAGAGAAGGCGTGTTAGCAGGACTTGCAAGCAAAATGATAGAGACTTAGTACAAGATTGCATGGTTCGTTCGTTCGTTCGTTCGTAGTTGCGCTTTAGCGCTAAAGCGCAACTACGAACTAAAACGCTACAAATTTACGAAACGCTGTACTTAGAACATCAAAAGTACTGTAACTCAATCTATGATGTTAAACCATTGTCAACTTTGGCCTCGATCACAGATTGGGTATACCCATCCACATTAGAAAGGAAGTCGTAGCCAGTTTTAGCTTCGATGCTATCAACCGTTGTACGAAAGTCCCCCCAGTTAGCATTCCGGTTCCCTTGAACATTGGGGGTATCAATAGCAATCACTCGCGTGTTCGTATTGACGCCTTGGGCACCAGTGCCTGGGTCAGTCACAACGATAATTTTATAGAGTCGGGCAGGAATTGTCACCTTACCATTAGCGATGGTGCCTGCACTACCATATCCCCCCGCAATGATGTAAAGTTCTTTACCCTGAGTGCTTACCAATGACCTGGCATAGTCTTCCAATTGTGCCCAATACCCCTGATTATTATCAGGCGCTTGGGGAACTATGTTGGTCATTAAGAATGTTGCAGAATTATTGGTGATTGTATTGGTTCGGTCAGCCGAAGGACACATATGTCCACGGTCAAATCCACTATCAGTGTAGTCGGAACTGGTCACTTGATACCATCCAGAAGGGAGTGTGGTATCTGCGCGGAAATTATTTTGTCTGGGAGCACTCCCTAGCCAGGATTTGTTGAGTTGCCAACTTACCCAGTTAGGAATTTTTCTGAAGTCGCTGTACGATAAAGCGTACTGGGTCTTTTCCAGCAAATAATTGTCAAAATTATTTTGACTAGTAGTCGCTCCACTTGGGTTGCCCAATGTCAAGTGAATGCTAGCAGCAGTTGCCTTCTGTAAAGAACTGATGATACCGACAGAGGTAACCAGTAAAACGACAACAAGCAGCAAAATGAATTTGCGTGATGACTTTCTAAAGAGTGACTTAAACATTGTAAACAGGTAAATGACTTAGGTAAACGGCTCACCGATTCACGGTGACTAATACTCTAATATTACTCTGGCGAAAAAATAAACTTCAGATTTGTTGCAATACTGCTCGGTTAAGATAATTACCCTGATCGCAAAACCCTGACCAGACGCGATAACCCTTGTCTCTACAACCAGAATTTCCATCAAAAAACCAAAACCAGCGTAGTATTGAGATTTGTTGAGGTAAGTAGATCGGCACAGAAAAACCGAACTATATGAATGCAAGTAAGGGTTTGTAGTTGCGCTTCAGCGCTCATATTTAGGGCGCTGAAGCGCAACTACAAACCTTTAATTATTCACGCCGACCTACTTAATCAGTGCTAACAGTAAGTTTATAATCAGAAGTTTAAGGTTAGTTTATGTTTCAATTAAATCGAGTGTAAGCTTTGGTTAAAGACATTGCATGGGTATCAATTGTTCGCTCACGGTACCCAAAGGTTTCATAAATTCCTAGCGTTTTGGTTCGTAGCACATCCGCCTGGGACTCGAAGTCCCAGGCTCATAGCATAAGTCCTCTAAGAGAGGACTGAATTATATAGGAATCATATTTGAATTTTGAAAAAATCTAAGTATCTGTAGTAGGGTGGGCATTGCCCACCAAAACCGGGATGTGTAGAGGCGATAGTTAGAGGCTTATATCTTCCACATCTAAGTACAAACCACAAATAACTAAACAAGGAGTTATAAAATTGACAGTGCTTCCCAAACTCATTCAGTCCTCTTTTAGAGGACTTATGCTATTAGCCTGGGACTTCAAGTCCCAGGCGGATGCTATTTATTTTTTATCCGTGCTTTATAAGTAGTAGAGACGCGACATGTCGCGTCTCTACAAGGGAAAATTATAAATCTGTAACTAAACGTAATTCATTACTAAATTCAGCGACGCCTTTATTCCTACGCTGATGCGTTGTGATTGCCTCTCGTTAACTGTTCATTCTCACGCAAGATGTCTCACTATTAGAAGGGGGGTCAGCGAAAACTGCTAAAGTCCTATATTCAGGTACACCATCACCATAGTTCACTTGGAAGGTGTACAACTTTCTTTTGCCTTGCCCTTCAGTAACCACTGATAAAAGTGTACTGTCGGTATTGGGAAGCCCAGGTATATCAAGTTTTGGAATGCGTCTCAAGTGAATGACGTTTGCTTCTGATTTTTCGCAATCTGTTGGGCTGGCGTTTTGTTGTTGACCAAATTGCTGGCACACCGGCCCATCAAAATCTATGGTGACATTCGATGGGTCGTCTATCCAGGCTTTTTTAATTTTTTCTCCAGTCTGAATAAAGCTTAAGTTTGTCCCTTGCTGAAACCAAACTGTGATCTCAGGTGTTGCGCCTCCTAACCCTTGGGCTTGGCAGGAAAATATGGAACGCAAAACAGCGTTATTCGCCACAGCACGACTTGCCAGCAATAACGTTACAGCCGAGAAAAAAAGGGATACTAGAGGAAGGAGATAGGGATTGTCTGGACTCTTGTCTTGAAAGTGGATGTTCTTCATCAACCGTTACTGCTTTCAACCTTTCATATTTTGCTCACATTCGATGGCTAATAGCAATTAGCTATAGAACTATTATTTGATTTTTGAAATATACGTAGGGTGGGCATTGCCCACCAAAACCGGGATGTGGTGGGCAATGCCCACCCTACAGATACTTAGATTTTTTCAAAATTCAAATATGATTCCTATATTAAGAATTCCAATCTTGATTGAAAAACAGTTCAATCGATTTCCCTGCTGATAAATACCAAATGTTACTTTTTTCTTGGATATTTCGAGAGTTTTTTTGTTGGATGCGTCGGGTAAGTTCGGGAGTGACAGCTCTTTCACCACCTTCTAAGATAGCAGGTAGGATGTTTCGCTGAGGGGTGGTTAAAATAGTAGGGGTATTATTATTGACAATAGTAGTTCCATTATTTCCGGGAGAGGTGGTAGGTTCATTAGGGATTATTTTTTGCTCAGGAAGGTTTAAGACCTGTCCTATTTTACCAACACCCCCCAAGGCAAATAGCTGTGCATCGCTCGCGAAGCGTGATCCACCGCCACCACTTTGATATTGGGTTGCTACTAAAGGTTGACTCTTGGGACCACGAACGGAGAGTGTATCTGGTGAGACGCTTCTTTCTGTAAGGTTGCCATTTTCTTGCCAAGTAAATTTGACCACATCAAGCTGCACTAAGCCTTTATCAGATATAGAGCGAATTTTAGTGTATAGAGTTGCGTTTGCAGGCACAGCGATACTACCATCCTGAGCTTTTAATGCTTCTGTTAATCTCACCTTAAATAGCTCATTATTATTGCTGCTACTCTGATTGTCATTCTTGTTGTTATTCCTACTAAAATTATTTGGACTATTAGTGCTTTCTCCAAATATACCTGTATCCAACACACCTTTGACTCTAGTCCCTACCTTTACTGATTTGGAAGTCCTCGGTGTTTGTGTTACTTGGCTTGCTACAGGAATTGCAGGGCTTGTGTTTGCTGCGGGTCGTTGTAGTGCAATGGTTCCTCCACGAGGAAGTGTTGGACTACTTACATTAACTGGCTGAGTGGCAACATTAGATACTTGACCATAACTACCCAACTTCGCTAACCTTGCCCAAGTCTGGAGAGGATCTGGTGGGGGTGCTGGGGTCGTTGCTACCGTTGGTTGAACGGTTGGCGTCACCACTGGCGCTGGCGTGGGTATGGTTTTCACTGGAAGCACCGGGGGCGCTTTGACGACAGGATTAACTGTCACTATCCGTGGCACATAAACAGTACGTATGGTGGGTGGTGTGGGTATCCTTTGTGGTACCACCGCTGGTCTAACTGTTGGAGTTGGCTTAACTACAACCTTCGGCTTTTCTCTTCTAAGTTCTTGTTGTGCTGCTTTTACATCGTTTGCCTGTTCAGCAAGAGCAAGTTTTGTTTTCAGAGTCTCTACTTCTGCTTGTTGCTGAAGGCGGGGATCGATGGTCGGTTGGACGACTGCTTTTGGTGTCTCAACAATTTTTTTCGGCTTATTATTACTACTCATCAGTTGAGACAAAAACACGCCTGCTACTACAACCACAGCCAAGGTTCCAGCACCTACCAAGCCTGCTTTAGCAAAGGGGTTAGACGACAGGGGTGCGAGAGTCTGAACGTCCTGTGGTTCAGTGATGGGCGGCTGTCTCAAGGTGGTAGAATTTTCATCGGAAGATGGAGGTTCTTCTTCCAAGCCCACCAATCTTGCCATCCGTGATTCTAAATCCGAAGGGTCTGGGTTTGGCGCTACTGGATCGTTTGAGGGAGGTGGTGGAGGAGTTTGGTTTCGAGTCATAACTATAGGTAGTTTATTTCAAGAACATTTTGTATCTTGTATTTCACAAATATTATAGACTTCTAACCCTGCTTGACCAAGGCGGTGCACTGCTAAGTTCAACGGCTGCGGTGCATTGGGCAGAGAAGTTGCTTGCTTATCTATTGTCCGCACTAGAATTTGTTTATTAAAAGGAGTGGACTTTCCCAGTTCGTCAGAACTACCAAAAATTAAACTATTAGCATATATTTCCACTTTCCACTTACCGGGTCCTATTTCTGTCAGTGGTCCTATTTCTGTCGGTTGAGAAATTCTTTGTAAGACTAATACATTCTCAGTTCCTCTATTTATGTTTTCAAATTGATTTCTTGGATTAAGATTAGTAATTTGCGACTCAAATTTTGAGCGAAAACCATCAGCTACGAGTTCAGAACTAATAGTTTGCAAAACTGTTTTTGGCTGCTGTTTCTGCGACCATGTAAACAATAAGGTCATGGTTTCACCCACGAAGCGCCGAATCGTCTCTGGATTGCGCTTGAAATGATCTGTAGTTTCTACTGTCAGCACACTACCATCTACCAGTTGCACCAAACTTTGAGTTTTAGATGGACGAGTCTTCAATTGCTGCAACAGAGACGCATCAAAGGTTAGCAACAATAAGCCGAGCAAATGTAGACCAAATGTTCCAACTGTCAACAATGGTAATATGTTCGTTCTATGATTTTCTTGGTTAATTAATCGCATTAATTTTTAATGATGGAGTGGGGAGTGGGGAATAGGGAGTGGGGAGTGGGGAGTGGGGTAGGGGCGAACAGCCGTTCGTCCGTACGGAAGTAAAAAAAAGTTAAATTTATACTTTATATTATACGCAATTTATCGGGATTGTCTGGGAACGAGGGGATACTTGGGTCAATAGGCTTAGTGTCAAGCTTCCAGTCTGAGGGGTATTTGCCTTCAGGGGATGTTCCCGTTTGAACAGGTAAAGTTATCTGGTAAAGCTGCTGGAATTTTGTTTGTTTTCGCAGAACGGAAATTGCTGTTGATTTGGTCTTTCATATTCATCTAGTAAACACAAGTCTCGAATTTCAGATATTTCCATTTTTTCAGCCCGAACGTTATAAATTGCTTTTTGCAAGTCCGTGGTGGTGTCGGTTAGGGGAAACACGAAATTATCTACTGCAATCACAATCAAATCTTTGTTAAAAGGTATTATGATTTGTTTATTTTGCGAAGGCTTTTTTTGAATCAGGTTGGCAACCATGCCAATTTCCCACTTACCAGGTGAAATTTTTACAGGAGGATAAACTCGTTTGATAATTAGCTGCGATGATATAGTCTCACTGGGGTTGTTAGAAAAGACTTCTGGTGGGGTTATATCTCCAATTTGCCCTAAGAAACCCCGGCGAAAATCCTCTGATAAAGCGAAACTAGCAATCCAACTGCTTGTGGTAACTTTTTTGCCGCCTCGTGGGGTTATAATAGTTATACCTGGATCTAATATGGGATTAGTCACTTGTTCGATGGTTTGTGGTGGGAGCGTCCCAGACCAGTTGAACATGGACGTCATGGTTTTACTGACGAATTGGCGAATGACTTCTGGTTCTCTTTCCAAATCGTCAGCTACAGTTATTTTTCTCCCATCAACAAGCTGGTCGAAGACTGGAGATTTTTGAAGACTTAGCCTACGAATAGTCAAACCTTGGGATATCAATAAAAATAAAATGAATAGATGCAAGCCTATGGTAGCGATCGCAAATACCGCCAAAAGACTCACTGTCCGGTTTCTTCTTTCCAGTAACCTTACCATTTACCGATTCCCCAATCCTAAAACAATCGCGCTATCTCCCTCTTTCCCCTCAAGCACCTTTTCTCGAACACCCCTCATATCCTGTCCCTCACCCATGTGCTTGCACTGCTGATAGCACCGAACACTGCAAACCCCCCAGCAGCAGCTACACCCAAAGATAAAAGCGGTGCCAAAATACCCATAAAAATTATAAACCACATCAAGTCTTGATCCATCGTAGGATTGCTGTCTGATGCTTTTACAATCACTGTAGCAGTTAACACGGCAATAATGTTAAACGAAATTTTGGCAATTCCAATAGATAGAAACCCAGTCAGCCAAGCAAATATCGGTTTACCTGCTACGGGTAGCAAAGACCCACCTACAGCCAGTGGTCCCAAAGCTGCTATGAGCAACATAGTGGCTTCTATTAAGTTCTGGAAAGCAAATTGTAATGAAATGAAAAAGTTTTTGATAGTAGTTTGTACAGTAGAACCCAGCAAAGAATTAAATGCAAATTCTTGATTTGAATCCTGTAGAATTCTACTTACCTTTTCTTGTAGTCTACTTATCCAACCTTTATCCTTGTATTTCTCTCTGTATACCGTCAAGAGATCCTCAATTTTTTTGTTAGCTTCTACAAAGCACCCCGTTTGTAGATCCCCAGTCAGTGACTGACAAGGACGCAAAAAAGAACCAGCAATGTCTTCAGCGACGCTCATATTGAGCGCTTGCTGGTAGTAATTTTGCTCGTTAGTATCATTACTTACTTCCACTACGTCGAAATTAATAGCATTGATATAATTTCGCACCCCCAGTGTCAGATTAGACAGTGCGGTTCCGTTTTCAATGGGGGTTGTTAAAAGTGCCACCACAACAAATGGCCAAATCAACTCTGTGAGGGGACGGGAATATTCATCGTATATGGCATCTCTTAACCATTGCACCATGAAAAACAAGAACGTTCCTACAGCAAAAAAACGACCTACGTCTGTCAGTGATTTATACCAGTTAGTGGTGCTATTTTGTAATAAATCCGACCATTGATTATCCCAGCTTGTGGCAATGTTTGTTGCAATGTCCGCACCATTGTTAATATACTGATTGATATCAGATTGTGCTTGTGCAAAAAGGTGTAGACTATCTAGCCACATTGTTTCTCTCCATAACCTACGTCCTCTGTTTTTTCGCTCTCTAACAGCTTTTTACATGTGATAATTGAAGCACTAGCTTCCATGAATCTGTTCCTAGACTGAGTCTGGGAACCAGTATGCCAGTCTAAGCGCAAAATTCCGAATTAGCAATCACAAATTATTTTGACTTGGATTCACTGTTTCGGTGTTTTTTGTGTTACTAACAAACAAACCTATTTGAGTGGTAGCTCTCAAAAGCCGCCCCGTCTCTGCCGATGAATCTACTCTTCTAGCACGATTCGCCTCTTCTAGTTGTTGGGAGACATTTACCAAATTCAAGTTTGAGTATTGCTGCGACTGATTCATCTGGATTGTCTGAGCAAACGTTTCCGCTTGTATTTTTGTTTGATAACCCTGAATCCTGAGCATGTCGCGCTGCACGTCTGCGCTGAGTGCATTTTGACACGTCTGAGTATTATTAACCCCCGAATTAACCTGACTTAGCGTGCTACAAGCAGTGTTTATAGCCTCACTTAGGAAATCCTTAGCTTTTTGTTGCTTTTCTATAGATTTATCAATATACTTAATGACGTCGTTTTCAATAGTCTCTATCTTCGATTTTACATCCGTTCCCATAACACCTTGGACTACACCACGGGTAATTTCGCGGTTGAGTTCATTTCTGGCAAATGTTTGTTTTAGTGTTAGATTATTTTCAAAGAAATCTGGTTTAGTATTTTGAAATTTATTTGTGACAACGTTATCAATCTCTTGTTCCGCCTGAATCGGATCAGGGATGTGGAAAGGATCAGTTGTCAAGAAACGATCCATAGCATCTTTGGTATAAGACTGATCTATGGGTTCTAACTTTTGGGGAAGATTAGATCTTATATATTGTTGTAACGCTTGCGTGTAATTATTAAACTCAGTCGAAATTTTGCCTAAATTGCCTAAATCATTATCCTGAGAATCATCATTTGTCAAAAAGTCTAATTGTGCCATAGCTGGTAGCACACCTACTAATAAGAGACAAAGTGTCAAAACAGTAGTTCTTTTCATAAATTTCTACCTAAAAGAGAATGGAGAATGGGGAGTGGGGAGTGGGGAATGGGGAGTGGGGAATGGGGAGTGGGGAGTGGGGAGTGGGGAATGGGGAGTGGGGAGTGGGGAGTGGGGAATGGGGAGTGGGGAGTGGGGAGTGGGGAATGGGGAATGGGGAATAGGGAATGGGGAATAGGGGGTGGGGAAGAAACGGAGTGTCTGACATAGGCGCACGCAAGTTCAAACCTCTTAATCCTGTCTCTACTCCCCACTCCCCACTCCCCACTCCCCACTCCCCATTCCCCATTCCCCATTCCCCATTTATTTATCCTCGCAATGCAGCTACTAGCTGACGTGCAAAGACAGAAAGTCCTTCATACTTATCTTTGTAAAGCTGCATAGCATGTTGACGTCCAGCTTGTTCATCAGGGTTGTTGGCAACTACTGCTAATTGTTCGTAACCTGGATAGTAGCGGCAGAAGGTATAAATACCGTTATCATCCAACAGCCATTGGCTATAAATGCCTTCTTTGCGGGGGAAAAAGCTTTCTGTTGCATTACGAGCAATAATTTCCTTGGGATATTTCAAAATGCTCACAAAACTATCCACCGCAACTGGCTGGATACGACCAATTAATCGCGTTGTTAAGTTTTGTAAAATTTTAGATGCTGCTTTGGATTTGGCAATGGTATCGGGGTCTTGTGCTGATAAAATGACTCTGATACCCGCTTTAGCACCGTTGGCACAGATTCTGCCAACCAAGTTAGAGATTTGCTCGAATTCAAAGAGAATTGGTGCTTCGTCGATGAAGAATATTGAAGATGGGCTACTTAATGACCGTCGCAGCGCTGCTGAATAAGCACTTAAAGAAAGTACTGCTGCATCTTCACTATCAGATAGGTTTCTCAGAGCAAAAACCAAAAGTGGCGCATCGGTGGGGAAGCTTGATGGTGCTGAAATTGCTTGTCCCACGCGACTAGAAAGCCAAAACCGCAAGCGCAGATGAATTTGACTGAGTGCATCCTCAACTCTGCCACCTACACTATCTAGCCGCAAGTGTTCTGGTGAGCAAAATATGAGAAAATCCTTTAAGGTCGGGGTTTTCTGCCAAGCTTGAGTGCCAAATCCCCCGGCGATCGCATCTCGATATCGGTCTTTTATACCCTCATCAGCAAAGAAGGCTTCCAATGCCAAGTTGATAATTGCTCGCACAGTTTGCGTCAGCAGCTGACTTTCGCCGGATGACCCTAAAATCATGGTCATCAGGGCTGATTCTAGGAAGGCGATATAATCGAGTAAGCGATCGCGCTGGTCTTCTTCTGAGAGCGATCGTAAGTCTGGTTGCTCAAACAAGTTATTGGATTGTTTGGAGATATCAAAATACGCCCCACTCTTCTCCATAAACTGTGTATAGTCGGTGAAGGTAGATGTCCCATCGGGTTTGGGAAAGTCCAACGCCACCACAGGAATGTTATACGCCAAAGCCTGGGTCAAAATTCCTGACACCAACACCGATTTACCAGCACGAGTTGTCGCAAACAGCGCTAAATTTTTGTGCTTGGTAAATAAATCCAGATGAATGGGTGTTCCCCCTTCTTCCGCAATCAACTCAAAGCCTCTGCTATCACCAGCCCTAGTGATAGATAATGGTATCAATCCTGGCACTTCGCTGGTTAAATAAATCTGGCGACGATTGAAAGGTTTTGTTAATAACCCTTCCCATACTATCGGTAGTGTTTGCAGCCAAATTTTCCAAGCGTACTCCGTTTCCCTAACCACCTGTGCTGGACGCTGAAAACAGCTTTCAATATACCTTGTCGCCTCATCTAACTTTTCAACAGTTGGGCGATGCACTAAAATTGTTATTGCTGTATAAATCGGCACCGCCCCTTCAAACAATTGCTCTTGCGCCGCCACCGATTTTTTCAGTTTTAATTGAGCATTCACATCAATGGTTTTACTTTTCTCCTGGGCCATCATTGCTGTCATATTCGACTGCTTCAGCACCCGTTGCAAGGTATTTTTCACCAAAGCGGGATTAGCCGCAGTCAATTGGCAGAATATCTCTGTATCAATGACAGTTTCCCTTGCCAGTAAATCCCACAAATAGCGCAGTTGAGCAGATTTATTTACCCAACCTCCTGGTTTCTCCAGAAACGTCATCGCGCCGACATAGCGATTGTTGACATGAACCCAGCGGCGATCAGCACAAGGTATTCCAGAGTCCATGAGCAATGTGGTACTGTGGAGATTATCGATGAGTAATTTCGTACTCGCTAAGTCTGAATAAACTTGTTCGTGCAGTCCATTTTCATCTACCAATAGTAATTGGGGAATTTCTATGGCTGGTGTATCATTAAATCTTCTCCACACATCCTGCCAAAGTTCTGTAGCTGTCAAGGGTCTGATAGTCAATCCCATTTGGTTAGATAAAATCTGTTCCCAGCGCCGAAAACCCTCTGTGTAAGCATTTCCGATCATGGTTTCAAGTCGCTGGTTTTCTGCTGCTGAGAAATCACCTTTAAATTTTAACCACCATGACTCACCCCTTGACAAAAGTTTCTCTATCCAATCTCCACTTTCTGTGGAGTTTGTTTCAATAGTGTATGTCACATACACCCTGAGAAATTTCGGTTTGCGGATACCAGAACGAGTGAGTTCTCTAACCCTAGCTCGTTCCGCCATGAGCAAATATTGTATATCTGGTGATGCACAGGATTTGATCAGGGATGTCAGTTCTTTTTGTCGCTTCTCTTCTGAACTAAAAGAACCCAAATGAAAGGTCATTCTCTCATTAGGAGGGATATCTTTTAGCCCAGATTCGATGTTACTGCAAATTGTATCTATTTGCTCGGTTCTTAAAGTAGTATGAATACCTCGGCAGTCAAAACCAAAAACAAAACAAAAGTTATCTTTTTGGCTGCCTTTTGTTAAAATGTAAGCGCCAATATCCCTGCCATTCAGTGAAAACCTTAACATCGTAGATAGATGTAAAGCATCTTCAAATGGTGTGAGTCTACTTTCACTTCCTGCGAGACCGACGCTTTGTTTTCCGATTTTTGACTTCATGGTTAGCTTCCAGAAGGCTAAGATAACGAGCAATACCTCTTGTCCAAGTTGGGACACCAACAAATTTGCTTAAAAAGCGCCAACTCCTCCCACCAGTGAGTATCCACCAAGTCGCCATTCCCCAGCCGATAATAAGTATCGTCCACAACCACTTTTGGAAGTCATCTGCAAACAAGCCACCAAAGACACCATTGACGATCAAGTAGGAAGCTACAGCAATAACTGTCCAAGGAAAGACTTGATCGGCTGGTATCGGTCCTAGAGAAGGTTGGCTTCCTAGGATCTGATTAACTGGTCGAAATTCTTGATCTCGCTCTTCGGCCATAGCAAACTTCTTGGTTATTCCTGGTCTTGATTGAATATGATTTGGTTAAGAACCACCAATGATAAAGCCTGTCAGCACGTCAGCAATGGTGACTGCGACCACTACTAATAGCGGAGTTCTCGCTATACTTTGCCAATCTTCATCTTTGCGAACTGCATTGATAACGCCAATGAGAGACACGGCAATATAGAGTAAGAAAACTGCCCGCAACACATTGAATACTAAACCCACTGCTGGACCGCTTCCCTCTGTCTTTAACTTAGTGTTGAAAAACTGTTCAGCTTTGCCAAAAAACTGTGCTTGTGCTGGCTCTACGAAGTAGTCTAGCCAAAATAAACTCAGGATGACACCGACTGCTAAAATTTGTAATGGGATTAGCCATCGCTTAGGTAAATTTACTTGCTGCCCAACTTGCTGCATTACTATTGCCATTAAACTGCCCAATAGTAAGCAAAACAGCAGCATGGGACTTTTCAAGCTTATGACGCTTAAAAAAACTGCACAAGCAATCAAAAAAGGTACAGATTCAACCAGGCGATCGCGCCAGTATACTAGTATCAAGCTAAACTTGTTAGACGCTTGCGCTGCCTTCCAAGCTCCAGATTTCAAGAAGCTTATCTGACGAGAACTTTGCCCCAACATTCGCTGATTTCCCTATAGTTTGACAGTTATAGTTATTGTAAAACTTTAATCTCACTATTTAACATCATTTGTAACTGATCATATCGAAAAATCTCGTAACTTGAAGTAACAATGCATAAATGTTGATCTGGAGTTGATGAAAAATTCAAATTATGGTAAGATAAGGGATTTATAATCTAACATCGATTTATCCTAAAACTAAAACAGTGTAGGAAAATCTGTAAATCTTAACCTCATTTAATACAACAGGACTATAGCTGGAATTTGATGGTGGGGTTTGCTAAACACCTCATCGCCAAAAAGAACTTCTAAGGACACCCTCACTCTTCATGCATTATATAACAATATATTTATGTCGCTATGGGTTTCGACTGGTGTAGCTATATATTTACCTGTGTTACAGCATTTCATGCATTCACAGCTTTTTGGTTCGTAGTTGCGCTTTAGCGCCCTTAGCAACTACGAACCATAGCTTTCAAGAAACACGGGGGTGTAGGGGTGTGAGGGTGTAGGGGTGTAGGGGAAAAATGTGTTTTTTTATATGTTGGGATTGCGCCCAGCGCGATAGTTAGAGGCCGCGCGAGAGTGCACCTCGCCCGTAAAACGCCTTGAACTGAAGTTCAAGGCTTAGAGCTACTGTCCGTTAAAACGGACTGGAAACCAAATCTTGTCTGCTTAAGCACAGCTTTTTCTAGTTTAGCTAGCATTACATTTTTACTAGCCCATTCATGAACGTTCTCATATAACTTTATGAATAGTTACACTCGCTTAGAGATGCTCCTAGTTAATTCACCTATTGGCACTGTATTACCTGCTATTGCTAAAGTTAACCTCCCCAACTGGTGGCTGGCTGGGGGTGCGGTGCGAAATACCGTTTGGCATTCCATCTTTGGCGAAAACTGTAGGTTAGTCATTAAAGACTTTGATATTGCATTCTTTGACCCAGAAGGAGACCGTTCCCAAGAACTAGCCGCGAAGGCGACCCTCACAGAACAATTTCCTCACTACACGTTTGATGTCAAAAATCAAGCGAGTTTTGCTCGTTGGCGTCCTGGTGACAAAACTTACTCTAGCACAGAGGATGGCATCACAAATTGGCTACACACTGCCACTGCTGTTGGTGTCCGTTTAGACCTTCAAGGTCAATGGCAATTTTTTACACCCTATGGGTTAGATGACCTGTTTAGTGGTATCATTCGACCTACCCCACCACATACTCATAACCCAGATGCAGAACGTAAAGCTGCTGAATTTTTACAAAAATGTCCGTTTGTAGTAGCGCTTCAGCGCAAAAAAACCGCGATTTAACCGGCGCTAAAGCGCTACTACAAACAATTAACTCCAGCAGTGCTTACCGATTTCTAGAATTTTGTTGCAAGAATAGAACTAATTCCGCCCCTTGTTGATCAATGTGTCGTTTCAGTACCCTGACAGCAGCTGTCATATCTCGTTGACGACAAGCATCGAGGAGTTCGTAGTGTTCCTTTTGTGTTCGTTCTATGTTATCCATCTGCGCCAACTGAAGGCGGATATAGCGATCAATATTAATATGTAAGGTTTTAATCATGGACATTAACCGAGGACGCTCAGCGATCGCATAAAGTGTCCCATGGAATTCCCAGTTTAATTGTACCAACCGAGCTGCATCGCTTGCCCGATTCATTGCTGAGAGAATCTCAGATGCTGTTTCTAAATCAGATTCCGTCAGCTTGGGAATTGCCAGTTGAATAGCTGTGGTTTCCAAGGCGCTACGAATCTCGCAAATTTCTTGCGCCTCTGTTGTCGTCAGAATCGACACCATTGCGCCTCGATTCAGATGGAGTGTCACCAACCCTTCTCCTTCTAGCTGTCGTAAAGCTTCTCGCACGGGAATCCGGCTGACTCCAAACTGAGTGGCGATTTCATCCTGTCTGAGGGATTGTCCTTCCTGAAAAATTCCCTGTAGAATCGCTGAGCGCAAAGCGTCTGCTATCAAATCTGGGGTACTGCGTTGCTTTTGCAGGACATTGGCTGCTAAATCATTTAAATTCATAATGTATATTGTATACAATATTTAGGATACAATATCCAAAGTCATCTTGATTAAGAATTTATTGGATACGACGGGAGACAGTTATGAGCATTCGACCTCAACCAGACCGGGTCATTATCTTCGACACAACGCTTAGGGATGGCGAACAGTCACCAGGCGCAACATTAAATGTAGAAGAGAAACTGGCGATCGCTCATCAACTAGCTCTCTTAGGGGTCGATGTCATTGAAGCAGGATTTGCAGTCGCCAGTCCTGGAGATTTTGAAGCCGTTAAAATCATCGCTCAACAAGTCGGGGGAGCAGGGAGACCAATTATTTGCAGTTTAGCGAGAGCGATTCCACAGGACATTCAAGCCGCAGCAGAAGCGTTGCAAGAAGCAGACCGCCCAAGAATTCACACCATGATCTCCACTTCTGATATTCACCTGAAGTATCAGTTGAAAAAATCCAGAAGCGAAGTGCTAGCCATCGCCGAGGACATGGTAGCCTATGCTAAGTCGTTTGTGGATGATGTAGAATTTTCGCCCATGGACGCCAGTCGGACTGATAGGGACTTTCTCTATCAAGTATTGGAACGGGCGATCGCAGCGGGTGCGACCACCATCAACATTCCCGATACCGTTGGCTACTGCACACCCAAAGAAATGGGAACTCTCATTCAGGGTATTCGAGAAAATGTTCCCAATATTGACACGGTGATTCTTTCTGTTCACACCCAAAATGATTTGGGTTTGGCGACAGCAAATGCCCTAGCAGCCATGGAAAACGGAGTACGCCAGGTGGAGTGTACCATTAATGGGATCGGTGAACGAGCAGGCAATGCTGCACTGGAAGAAATTGTGATGGCATTGCAGGTTCGCAAACCCTATTTCAATCCCTATTTTGGTCGTCCGGTTGATTCAGATTTTCCTCTGACCAACATCAACACGCAGGAGATTTACAAAACTTCTTGCTTAGTTTCCCAATTAACAGGAATGCTGGTTCAGCCCAATAAGGCGATCGTCGGAGCAAACGCTTTTGCCCATGAATCTGGAATTCACCAAGATGGCATCCTCAAGCACCGCCAGACCTACGAGATTATGGAAGCAGCTTCCATCGGGTTGCCGGAAAATCGCATTATTTTAGGCAAGCACTCTGGACGTAATGCTTTGCGAACCAGACTCCAAGAATTGGGGTTTGACCTGAGTGAAACAGACTTGAACAAAGCCTTCACTCGGTTCAAGGAAGTCGCCGACAAGAAAAAGGAAATGTCAGATTGGGATTTAGAGGCGATCGTTCGAGACCAAATACAACTTCAAGTAGACAGCGGGTTTCAACTCGAACACGTTCAAGTCATCTGCGGCGACTGTACTTACCCTACTGCAACAATCACAGTCGTTACCCCTGATGGAAAAATCCTCAAAGATGCGACCGTAGGAACAGGTCCAGTAGATGCGGTTTACCAAGGAATCAATCGATTGGTAAACATTCCCAATCAACTCATTGAGTTTTCAGTCCAATCTGTCACCGAAGGCATTGATGCCCTAGGAACCGTCACAGTTCGCCTACGGCATCAAGAACGCATATTCTCCGGTCAAGCTTCCGATACTGATATTGTCGTAGCAGCAGCTTATGCCTATATCAATGCCCTCAATCGCCTGCATCGTTACCTACAAATGCAACCCAACAAGTTGCAGTCTAAAGCATTAAACTCCCCCACATCTCATAACTAAGATTCACCCAACACCATAAAACAAGCAGGGCGTTGCTGAATCACGGTATGAATTTACACGCGCGTAAAGTCGCAAAGGCGCAAAGAGAAAAAGTTTTAAAAGACCCCATTTTTTCATTTCATACTTCAATTCAGCAACGCCACAAGCAGTGATCATCTGCGTTCATCTGCGGTTTCTAAACTCTTAAAGATTATGTAAAAATTTGACTTCCCCCGCAGCGCCAAGCTTGACTGTAAATCGCGATATTGGTACAATAGTACTATTGAAAAGAGATCCAACAAATTGCAACTCGCATCCCCACAGGAGAGCAAAATTGATGAAGCTATCTAAACTGGATTTGAGCAATGTACTGGCGATCGCTCACTCTGACGGATATTTGCAGCTGTTGCTTGATCGTGGTGACGAACTGGAGTTAGTGGAAATTCCAGCACCAATACAAGCCTACGAAGGATTGGTACAACTTAATGAGATTGTCGCTAACCCTCCAGCCCTTCCTTCATACGAGGAACCAATAGCCATGTTACCTGTTAGCTCATCAATGGCAAACGCCGTGGGATACGATATTGACACTCCCCATCCCTAAAGGGATGGGGATTCTGTAAGAGGTTTAGCCGTATCTCCTACATATCCGACTGTCGGAGTTTCCCGCACATGGCGGTGATTCCCATAGGCTTGGTTCTTGGACTCAACGCACCCAGGCGTTGATAACTTCACAAGCGTAACTTTCCCCCAGTCCGGGGGTAGGGTCTTTTTGTTTTGCGGGAAGACCAATCCTGCTCTTAATGCAAGTGTTCTGCTAGCTTTTGTGTCGGCGTGATCCAGGTGTTTACAATTAACACAAAGGAACTTTTCGCCCTCACGATTATTTTTATCAACATGCCCACATTGTGGACATTCTTGGGAGGAGTATTTAGCAGGTACTGCCATAACTGGCTTACCTGCTTTAAGTGCAAGCCAAGCAAGTTTATCAAAAATATCTCCCCAGCCAGCATCTTGGATAACGCGGTTCAATCCAGTCTTTTGGCTTGCCCCGTTGCGCTTGTAATTGCCCTTACCATCATGTTTAGGCTTGGCACG
>JADQBA010000335.1:2500-3518 GCA_016903675.1 Stigonema ocellatum SAG 48.90 = DSM 106950
CGCTTGTTCCACCCTATGTATTCAGGTGGCCATGTTCAGGGTTGCCCCATTCGGACATCTTCGGATCTTCGCTTGCTTCCCGCTCCCCGAAGCGTTTCGTCGGTAACTACGTCCTTCTTCGCTTCTGTGTGCCTAGGTATCCACCGTTAGCCCTTTCTAGCTTGACCTCTAGTTTTTTACTTTTAGGCTTTTTCACCTTTCTCTATGCAGTTTTCATGGTTCTTACTGTACTCTCGTACAGCATTCCGAATCGTTTTCACGATACAGGTGCTGTCAGATTTAGTGGGCCATCCTGGACTCGAACCAGGGACCTCACCCTTATCAGGGGTGCGCTCTAACCACCTGAGCTAATAGCCCTCGTCGTCATCTGGATTGAACCCAGTAAGTTAGTTTGGAATGCCTGCTACTCTTGCTACGACCTTTGAGGGGATTTTCTGATTCCGCTTACTATTATTTCAGCGTATTCCAGAAGTAGGTCTCCCTTTAAGGAGGTGATCCAGCCACACCTTCCGGTACGGCTACCTTGTTACGACTTCACCCCAGTCACTAGCCCTGCCTTAGGCATCCCCCCCTCTTTCAAGTTAGGGTAATGACTTCGGGCGTGACCAGCTTCCATGGTGTGACGGGCGGTGTGTACAAGGCCCGGGAACGAATTCACCGCAGTATGCTGACCTGCGATTACTAGCGATTCCTCCTTCATGCAGGCGAGTTGCAGCCTGCAATCTGAACTGAGGCTAAGTTTGATGGGATTCGCTCACTCTTGCGAGTTGGCTGCCCTTTGTCTTAACCATTGTAGTACGTGTGTCGCCCAAGACGTAAGGGGCATGCTGACTTGACGTCATCCCCACCTTCCTCCGGTTTGTCACCGGCAGTCTCTCTAGAGTGCCCAACTTAATGATGGCAACTAAAAACGAGGGTTGCGCTCGTTGCGGGACTTAACCCAACATCTCACGACACGAGCTGACGACAGCCATGCACCACCTGTGTTCGCGCTCCCTAAGGCACTCCCAACTTTCAT
>JADQBA010000489.1 GCA_016903675.1 Stigonema ocellatum SAG 48.90 = DSM 106950
ACCGTAATCAACACATCAAACTCATTTTCAGCTAAACATAAGAGTTCTCCATCCTTGATGCTAGCCCAACCCATCTGTGGCACAGTTTTCACTATATGCCCAGATAATTGCCTTGCCAGTCTCCGGTCAATACACTCGTCAATTAAAATCTTCACTCTAGGCAACCAGCTTTAGAATCTGCGCTTGTGCGGCTTCCAGAAAAGCAATTACCTGTTCTCGCCTGACTGTAGGAAACCCCTCTAAAAAATCATCAATAGACTCCCCCGCCTTCAAATAATCCAGCAAGGTTTGTACCGGCACCCGTGTTCCGGCAAAGACTGGCTTACCACTCATGACATCTGACGATGCAGTAATGATTTGTTGACTCATCATCTCCTTCCTTCAGCATTGCTAGGCTATATGTATTCTAAAGCATTCTCACGCTTCTGCTTGTAGAACCCTACCCTATC
>JADQBA010000389.1 GCA_016903675.1 Stigonema ocellatum SAG 48.90 = DSM 106950
CATGAAATACCAGTCTGTTTTACAGCATAGTGAAGAAGACTGTGGAGCAGCTTGTCTTGCCTCCATTGCAAAATATTATCGACGAAATTTTACACTCAACCATGTCCGTGAAGCGGTAGGTACAGGGCAACTAGGAACAACTGGCAAAATTTTCAACCACTGTAAACCGAGTAGAGGTTCGCGAATGCCTAAAGATGCCACAACAGGAATTATGTACTCTTGTTGATTTAGCTCTCCAATCTCACCAAACCTACCTGAAATCATATCCTATCGCAGGTGCCTGTCTCATTGAGACGGAAAGTTACAAGCCAGCCACTACCATAGATTTGACGTGCTTTTTGTTCAGCAACTTCTATATCTTGGTCGATCAAATAATCACCGCTATTTAGCTCAAAAGTAATGAACCAATTATAATGTTGATCTATTAATTGAGGACAAATTTGGTCAAAATAACTACGAGCTTTTTTGCCACCAGCATCTTTTTCGGCTTTTCGTCTGGCTAGCTCCTCTGGAGGTATGGTGTATTCTGGGAATAGTCTGCCTTGACGACGAGGGCGAGTTGGTTTTGTGTGAGTCATCTATTTAATTATTGGGTCTGTTTCTTGATTTTACCAAGATGGGCGGGGGAACAAGGCCCCTACTATTTCACAAACGCCGAATACCGCTTTCCAAACCTTCACACACACCAGTCAGAAAATCTAAATCCAACGTGTCAATGGTGTCGCTAGGTTTGTGATAGTGTGGATTGCGCAAGAATGCCGTATCTGTCACAGCCTGTGTTACTTTACTTGATTCACAGGCTACTACAAATCGATGCTGATAGTTACGCAGCTTGCTGGCGCTTCAACTCTTCTATCAAAGCTCGACACTGTCTACCAGCATCTCTAGCTTGTCTCATTAGTTCCATTTTCCGCTTACGACTTTCTTTTGGTGTACTGGGTATTTCACCTGCTTGATTGCTTAGGGTAGCGGCTAAATGACTATACTCCTTAATTTTCGCTATTAGTTCATCCATCGGTTAACCCTCATGCTCTGAAATTACGATATCCAAATTCTCCATTTGTTCATACAGTATATCGGCTCTAGCTTGAAGTAAGCTAGCATCCTCATAATCACCTGCTAGTACGGCTTCATCTGCTAGATTGTTTAATTCCCTTGTTATCTCATCTAGTCGGTCATACACTCGCAACAGTGCGTTAAGTGTTTTCGGTTTCAATTTTTCTCCTCACAAGGTTGGTTTGTGGTCATTTTCTGTTTTTACTTCTGGAATATCCTACTACTGAGCGAACAGTTACTACTAGCAGAAATTAATAGACTTGCCCCATCTTCTTGATCCCCCCTAGCCCCCCTTAAAAAGGGGGGAACTGGAATCAAATAGGACTTACGCATTGACACAGAGAATCAACTATGCATTATCTCTCGTTACAAGGCTCTGCCTTGTAATGCTCTTGTAGGAGGCTCTGCCTCCCGGTTTGACGTCCGGCAGAGCCTCCTCGATCTCATTCTGTGGCAGAGCCTGGGAACGAGGCAGGGGGAAGAGTTTTTGGTTAATAAACTTGGTATGCACATGATACTCAATTTGTAAAGTGCGTAAGTCCTATCAAAGTCCCCCTTTTTAAGGGGGATTTAGTTCTATCTAAAAGGAATCAAAGTCCCCCTTTTTAAGGGGGATTTAGTTCTATCTAAAAGGAATCAAAGTCCCCCTTTTTAAGGGGGATAATGGGGGATCTATTTGATACATCACTAAAGACTTAGAAAACATCCTCTCACAAACGCCGAATAC
>JADQBA010000014.1 GCA_016903675.1 Stigonema ocellatum SAG 48.90 = DSM 106950
CATCGCGGCGGTGCCACGGAACGGATCGGTACGAATGCCGTAGTTGCTGGTGTAGGCGAGATGATAGTCGATGTATCCCCCCCTCAGAGAATTCGGTTAGTGTGTGGGACCCTAGCCAAGAGAGGTTAGGACAAACAGAGGAACCGGAGAAAAAAAATAATATAATTTAATAAAAATTAATAATTAAGAGAAATCCTTGCAGAACGCTTTTTTAGAAACCCAGACTAGTCTTGTATCAGGCAGCTATCAAACCAATGAAGCCGAATTATCGACGTTGTATTAGTTGCCGCAAAGTTAACCCAAAACAAGAGTTTTGGCGGATTGTCCGCGTCTTTCCATCAGGACAGGTACAATTAGATCAGGGCATGGGGCGTTCTGCCTATATATGTCCACAACTGAACTGTCTACAAGCGGCTCAGAAAAAAAATCGTCTAGGGCGAGCGCTACATGCATCAGTGCCAGAAGCACTGTACCAAACATTGTGGCAACGTCTAGCTCAAAGCAATTCTCAAAATCAAACCTAGTTAGAATCACTATAGCGGGAATCTACAGAGGAATTGTGGGAAAAGCCGAACCAATCGTGCTATCATCTCACCCTCTGAGATTGCCCTTGTAATGCCAAAATAGTAAATGGGTGTCGTAGGCATTGCTCTAAAATTTTTAAAAGGGCTAAGCAAGACTCCCAATAAGTTTTACAAGGGTTGTGTCGTGGAAGACTCAGAATCAACAAAACCAAAAAGTACAAAATGGCAACCTGGTAGCGCCCACGCGCAGTTCGGCGTCAACCATCATTCCCGATGGGGATGCCAGCAATGACCTGAAACATCTCTCTTTCCTGATTGGAGGCACCGGCAAAACCTGAACGGCAACCTAACACAGTAATCAAAGGATGGAGATGTCGCAAACCAGGCAACCATCCGCTAAAACTGTAAATTAAAGGGGAAGAGTGGATGAACAACGGCAAAGTTAGAATCTACGAATTATCAAAGGAATTGAATTTGGATAACAAAGAGCTATTAGCAATTTGCGACCAGCTCAATATTGCGGTCAAAAGCCATAGCAGCACGATCACAGAATCCGAGGCGGAACACATCCGTTCACAAGCGGAAAAACTGGCGGCAACGAATGTGACGCCGAAAAATGATAATGGCGCTATCAGCCATAAACTACACTCACCACACAATGGCGGACCTGTGCGACCTGCTGTACCTAATAAACAAGAAATTTTGGAGATTCGTAAACCCAAAATATTGAGAAATACTAACCCCAACGCCCCAGATGCGTCAGCTGCTACCAATAATAGCCACCTTGCTTCTTCTGAAGTTTCTCCTCTTTCACCCCCCCGACCCTTCGCTACGCCAGTCTCACCCATGAAGCCGACGGCACCCATTCGACCTGTACCCCGGAATCAGTCTGAGACCCCTAAAGAACCTGCTGTCACAGACATTGCGGATCAAACGTCCAATAATAACCAGCCAGTAAAGGAAATAGCAGCCGAAAAACCTGAAAAAGTAGCACAGGCTCACAAAACCAAACCAGAAAAACCGCAAAAACCGCAACTGGTAGCGCCACCAGCAAGACCTGTAGCTGAGGAGAATAACCCACTCCAAGCGAATGTCAGCGAACGACCAATCCTGAAACGCGATCGCGAAATTCCTAAAGCAAAGGTCAAGACGCCAACAAACACGGACATACCACAACCAGCACCACAACCAGCACCACAAAAACAACCGCGTTCCACAGCAGCGCCAGTTAAACTGCCGGAGCAGAGGGTGAACAGACCATCTGCACCAGGACAAGTGGTAGATTTGCCACGACCAAGACCAGCACGCCCAGAAGCACTTCCAGTTGGGGCACCTTCATCAATCGCCAGTCCAGTAAAATCGATTCCAGGCGCACCGGGCAAAACAGAGGCGCTGGATGATGATGAAGACGTAACACCAACCGAAATCCTCGAACTCAAGCGTCCAACACCGCCTCGCCCAGCCAAAGGCGGTAAAAAGTGGCAGGAAGAGGAAATAATTGACGAAGGCAAAGAGGCAGCCAAGGCAGGTAAAGGAGCCGCCAAAGGTAAACGGGTTAAACCGATACTTGATGAGGATTTACTTGAAGACGATCTCCTAGATGAAGACGGACTGGAAATACCAGCAACCATCCAGGTAAGCCTTTCCATCGCTCGTCCCCCCAAACCCAAGGCAGCCAGGGTTACACAGCCTGTCATGGCTTTCTCGGCTGCAAGCCCAGTAGCTAAAGGTAAAAAGCCCCCAAGCTCCCGCGAGCAAAACCGTCGCCGAGAACCGGATCAAAAGCAAGAACGGCCAGAAAAAATCGTGGTCATCGGTCCGATGACCGTGCAAGAACTAGCTGAAGCGTTGGCGATCGCGGACACAGAGATTGTGAAAATCCTGTTCATTAAAGGCATGGCGGTGAGCATCACCCAAAATCTTGATGTTCCCACAATTACGGTGATCGCAAACGAGCTAGGAATAGAAGTCGAAACCGCCGAACCAGAAGCCGAAGCCCGTAAAATCACAGAAATGATTGACGTGGAAGACCTAGAAAACCTCCACCGACGTCCGCCAGTAGTGACGATTATGGGTCACGTAGACCACGGCAAAACTACCCTCCTAGACTCAATTCGCAAAACCAAGGTGGCAGCCGGCGAAGCTGGTGGTATTACCCAGCATATTGGTGCATACCACGTCAATGTGGAACACGATGGGAAAATGCAACCAGTGGTATTCCTAGATACTCCGGGTCACGAAGCCTTCACAGCTATGCGGGCGCGGGGAGCACGCGTGACAGACATTGCCGTTTTGGTAGTGGCTGCTGATGATGGTGTACGTCCTCAGACAATTGAAGCGATTAGCCATGCTCAAGCCGCAGAAGTGCCAATTGTGGTGGCAATCAACAAAATTGACAAAGAAGGGGCACAGCCAGACCGCGTGAAGCAAGAGTTGACCCAGTATGGTCTGACATCAGAAGAATGGGGTGGCGAAACCATCATGGTTCCAGTGAGTGCGCTCAAGGGCGAAAACCTGGATACGCTCTTAGAGATGATCCTGTTGGTAGCAGAGGTAGAAGAACTCGAAGCCAATCCAGATCGTCCCGCGAAAGGAACAGTGATTGAAGCACATCTGGATAAGGCAAAGGGAGCAGTCGCTACCCTGCTGATTCAGAATGGTACCCTGCATGTCGGAGATATGTTGGTAGCTGGCTCCGCCTTTGGTAAAGTCCGGGCGATGGTCGATGACAGAGGCAAAAGAGTAGAGGCTGCTACTCCCTCCTTTGCCGTCGAGGTTCTGGGCTTAAGTGATGTGCCAGCGGCTGGCGATGATTTTGAAGCCTTTGAAAACGAGAAACAAGCACGGGCACTCGCAGGCGATCGCGCCGACAAGCAACGCCAATCCCGTCTGATGCAGGGGCGTGTCACCCTCACAACCCTCTCGACTCAAGCTCAAGAAGGCGAGTTGAAAGAACTCAACTTGATCTTGAAGGCAGACGTGCAAGGTTCTGTGGAAGCCATTGTGGGATTACTCAAGGACATCCCGCAAAACGAAGTGCAAATCCGCATGCTGTTGACTGCTGCTGGGGAAATTACTGAGACAGATATCGACTTAGCCGCAGCCAGTGGCGCTGTCATCATTGGTTTCAATACCACCTTCGCCAGTGGAGCAAGACAAGCCGCCGACGAGTCTGGTGTGGATGTGCGGGAATACAACATCATCTACAAACTCAAAGAAGATATCCAAGGAGCCTTGGAAGGTCTTCTGGAGCCAGAGTTGGTGGAAGAACCCCTCGGACAAGCCGAAGTGCGTGCCGTTTTCCCGGTGGGTCGTGGAGCCGTTGCTGGTTGCTACATACAGTCTGGCAAGCTGGTGCGCAACTGCAAAGTGCGGGTGCGTCGCAACAATAAGGTGATTTATGAAGGTGTCCTTGATTCCCTTAAGCGGATGAAAGAAGATGCACGTGAAGTCAACGCAGGATTTGAATGCGGGATGGGCATTGATAAATTCAATGACTGGGTCGAAGGTGACATCATCGAAGGCTTCCAGTTGGTTACCAAGCGCCGCACGCTCACAATGACTAAGTAGGAATTGTTGGTTGTTAGTTGTTAGTTGTTAGTTGTCACAAAAACTCTAACTCCTAACTCCTAACTCCGCGCCTCATAACTCCTAACCGAGGAACTATGGCTCCAATTCAAGCGAATAGTGAACACCAATCTTTTGGTGACACCGAAATATGGAATAGTTTAAAGTGCGCGATCGCAGCTAGTTCTGGTTTTCAAAGCTGGCTGCTAGAACGCGGTACTCAATTTCAACATCTGAGCCTTGAAGAACAAGTACAACGTTATTTGCGAGAAACTTTAGAAACTTTAGCTTACTAAGTACAGTGCCTCATAAATTCGTAGCGTTTTGGTTCGTAGTTGCGCCCTTGACGCACTTAGCATGACGATCTCGGACACCGCAACATTCAGCACACTGTCCGCTATACCGCCACCAATACCGTGCGGTTTCAAAGGCTCTGGCGGTAGACCCATGAAACCATGCTTAATATATACCAATATATAACTTATATATTGGTATATATTTTTTGCCTAGTTTACCAATTTCTGTATTGTCACCAACCGCAGTCAGCCCTGACTCTGAGCAACAAGCGTGCTGCGATTTAGAGGTAAAAGAGTCATATAGTATTATATATTATTTTATTCTTTAAATAAAAATAAATAAAAATCATAATATTCACTCAGGGAACCTAAGTGATGTAGTGCTGGTCATTAAGTATAGTTTGGCATAGAATTCACAGCCAAATCACGGGTAAGCTTCTAGCTTTAACACGTGAGAGCATAGTCGCCCCACATATGTTCAGCGCTCAGTAATCAATGGCAAATGGCAAAACAATGCAATTGACACCTCGTTCAACATATGGTATACAGCACATCATAGAATCAATTTTAACATGACACATCAGGGAATTCACTTTCCGCAATTAAAAAAATTTCCCATTTCTTCCGGTAAAAGCCGCGCAGCTAGTCTAACCGCTTTGTTTCTCGTATCTGGTGGGTCTACGCTACTGCCCATGGAAGTAAATGCTGGTATCACCCACCAGCAAGGTATGACCTCAAATTTGGTGGCCCAAGTTCCCGCCACTGCCAGTGTCATTTACGTCAACCCACAAACTGGTCAAGACAGCACTGGTGCTGGTAACACAGAAGCAACGCCCTATAAAACCATCACCTATGCTCTCAATCAAGCCCAAGCAGGTACAGTCATTCAACTGGCTTCGGGTACTTATAACAAGCAAAGTGGCGAACAATTCCCACTCCTGATTAAACAAGGTGTGACACTGCGGGGTGATGAATCTAGTAAAGGTCAGGCAATATTAATTACAGGTAGTGGTTTTTACGTCAGTCCTACTTTTGCCCGTCAGAACGTGACAATTCGTGCTGACAAAGACAGCACTATCACAGGCATAACAGCCACCAACCCGGAGAATCGTGGCACTGCTGTATGGGTAGAATCAACTAATCCCACAATCACAAATTGTACATTTACTAACAGTATACGAGACGGCGTTTTTGTCACAGGTACAGGTAATCCCAAAATTGAAAATAACGTCTTTGTTCAAAACAAAGGTAATGGGATTTCAGTGGTTAAATCTGCCCAAGGAGAGATCCGGAATAACTTATTTCAGAATACTGGTTTTGGTTTATCGCTCAATGGAAACGCCACGCCTCTAGTAACAGAAAACCAAATCCTCCAAAACAAAGATGGTATTTATATCTCGGAGTCAGCTAAGCCGATACTGCGGAAAAATGTGATTCAGAAAAACACCCAGGATGGCATAGTGGTGATTGGAAATGCCATACCCGACCTTGGCACGACTGAAAATCCAGGTGGCAATCTGATCAGTAAAAACGCCCACTATGACTTGAACAACGCCACCAAGAATAAGATTCCCGCTATTAACAACGAAATTGATGCTAAGCGCATTTTCGGTCAAGTAGACTTTGTCTTCGCCAAAGCTGAACCACTCTCAGGAGGAGCAGTTGCTTTCAAAGATGTGCCAGCAGGTTACTGGGCAAAAATCTACATCGAAGCGCTAGCATCCAAAAATATTATTGCTGGGTTCCCTGATGGCAGTTTTAGACCCAATGAACCCGTGACTCGCGCCCAATTTGCCGCCATTGTCACTAAGGCTTTTCAGCCACAAGGCAAACAAGCCGCCGCACAGTTTACCGATGTAAGACCTAATTTCTGGGCTTACGAGGCGATTCAATCTGCTTCTAGGGGTGGTTTTATCTCCGGTTATCCTGACCGTACCTTTAAACCAGGGCAGCAAATTCAGCGAGTGCAGGCGTTAGTCGCCTTAGCCAGTGGTCTGGGTTTAAATGCTGACAATCAGAATGTCCTTTCGATTTACAGCGATGCTTCCCAAATTCCCCAGTATGCTATTGGTCCGGTAGCTGCCGCAACTGCACGGCAATTAGTAGTTAACTACCCCACAGTCAAGGAACTAAATCCCATGCGTGAAGCAACTAGGGCAGAAGTTTCTGCTTTTGTTTACCAAGCAATGGTCAACTCTGGACGCGCCCAAGTCATTCCTTCACCTTACTTGGTTAGAGTGGGGAGTTAGGAGTTAGGAGTTAGGAGTGGGGAGTGGGGAGTGGGGAGTGGGGAGTTAGGAGTTAGGGGTTAGGGGTTAGGAGTTAGGGGAATTTTAAATGAGATTTTCTTCAATACCACATAGCATTATAAAAATCAACATCCTACAGAATATCTTGAGTAATTCTTAACTCTTAACTCCTCACTCCTAACTCCTCACTCCTGACGACGCTGCTCCCAGCGCCAGAGGAAAACCATCAAGGCAACCACTCCTATTTGGAGTGCTAAGTTAGGTAAAGCGCTGTTAACATCACGTCCAGCGACTAGCTGAGAAAGGAAGATGAGGGCGCCGATAGAGCCGGAAGCACCGCAAGCGACATAGACAAATTGCCGTAAGCCACGATAGGGGGCTGCCATTTCTGCCTTGAGACGGGCATATTGTTCAGGGTTAACACGATTTTTCGGATTTTGTTGTACCATTATGTTAATAATGCTATTATTATTGGTTGTGTATGCCGATGTGGCTCAGTGGTAGAGCAGCTGATTCGTAATCAGCAGGCCACGGGTTCAAATCCCGTCATCGGCTTAAAGATAATCATAAGATCTGCGCGATCGCCTGCATCAACAATTGCGGGATAATCTCACTCGCTTTAATCGCCAGTTTTCTGTTGATTATTAGCTTAGGGACTTCCAAAAAATAAATTATCCAATAATAAATAATGATAATCATTTTAATAAAGAGAGAGGGTAGCAGCCGTCCATCAGGGACAGGTTAAGGTTAAAGACTATTTGTCAACAAGTAATCGTGCTTAAACTATTGCTAAAAATCGGGGTGGAAAACATTATTTTTAGGCAGGCGATAAGCCCTTGGCTTGACGCTCCGCGTATCGCCGCCTATTGACACGCATCATTCACTCTGACTCTCCATGCAGATGATTTTCAAGCCTTATTTTTGACTATATTTCCAGCATAATTACTAATTTACAAAAACGATATCGTTTTAACCTGTCACGAATGGGGCGATGATCGCTCGTTGTCGGGAACACATCACCTGTGATGAAAATCTATCCGTTTCCGGAATCTAGGGCGCTGGTGTTGAATTTCTCTGATAATAAAATATGTGCGACTCTCACGCCCTTACCTATGAACGAACAGCGTCAGCAAGACTATCTCAACCTCATTCAAAGCCTGTTGAATTGCCGCAGTCACGATGAAGTTCGAGAGATTTTGGCAGCAAACCAAGAATTAGTGGATGTTGGCTTCTTGCAGACGGTAGAAGCGGTGGGGGAAATGTTTTCGCAGCAGGGAGATGAGAGTACAGCGAATTGGTTGCAAGGTTTGGCAATGCAACTAGGGGAAGCGTTGAATCTAGATACTAAAGTAGATTTGCAATCTCTCAGTGAGGAGGAGATACAGGCATATTTCCAATTCTTGATGGATGTACTACAAGCAACCGCAGAAAGTAGGGGTAATGCCCTGGTAGTTTACTCCTTGCTGGCAAACAATACAGACAAACTCGACGGGGTGTTAGCAGAAATATTGAGCCGTTCGGGGACAAATACACTGGAGAAAGCCCAAGCAAATGAGGCGGAATCCATCGCTGCAAATATTTTCCTTTTTAGCGATCTAATTCAGCAATTCCCCTTGGGTAAAAAAGCCAGCAATATGGAAATTGCCATCATTGGCTATAAAGTCGCGCTGACAGTCTACACCAGCGAAGCCTTTTCCCAAGAATGGGCAACAATACAAAATTGTCTCGGTATTGCCTACGTTGAAAGAATCACAGGAGAGAAAGCAGAAAATATAGAATTGGCGATCGCAGCTTATACTGCTGCTTTGAGTGTCAGAACCCAGCAAGCCTTTCCCCAAGATTGGGCAATGACGCAAAATAATCTCGGTATTGCCTACCGTCAAAGAATCATAGAAGAGAAAGCAGAAAATATAGAATTGGCGATCGCAGCTTATACTGCTGCTTTGAGTGTCTTAACCCAGCAAGCCTTTCCCCAAAATTGGGCAACAACGCAACATAATCTCGGTGCTGCCTACGTTGAAAGAATCACAGGAGAGAAAGCAGAAAATATAGAATTGGCGATCGCAGCTTATACTGCTGCTTTGAGTGTCTTAACCCAGCAAGCCTTTCCCCAAAATTGGGCAGGAACGCAACATAATCTCGGTAATGCCTACTTTAAAAGAATCACAGGAGAGAAAGCAGAAAATATAGAATTGGCGATCGCAGCTTTTTCTGCTGCTTTGAGTGTCTTAACCCAGCAAGCCTTTCCCCAAAACCATGCACAAACTTTATGGAATCTGGGAATTACTTACCAGGACACAAACCAGCTCACCTTAGCTTACACTACCTTTGAATCCGCCATTGCCACAGTAGAATCTTTGCGGGAGGAAATAGTTTCTGGGCAGGAAAGCAAACGCAAACAAGCGGAAGAATGGAACAAACTTTATAGCCGCATGGTAGAAGTTTGCCTAGAATTAAAGAATATCATCCAAGCGATTGAATATGTTGAGCGTAGCAAAACCCGCAATTTAGTTGAACAGATTCTCACCCGTGACTCTAAAACTATCTTTCCTGCAGAAGTTGTCACTCAACTAGAAAAATACAGGGATGAAATAGCTATAGGACAATATCAAATCCAAAATGGCAAAGCTGAAAATCCAAAAGTCCTAGCACAACATCTTCATGAATTGCGACAGCAGCGTAATAAATTGCAAGACCGCTACTTACCCGTTGGTTATGGTTTCAAATTTGACTCATTCCAAGCTACTTTGAATGAGCGTACAGCCATTATCGAGTGGTATATTCTCAACGATAAAATTCTGGCGTTTATTGTCACACCTACAGGAGAAGTCACTAATTGGCAATCCCAACCAGAAGACAGAGAAGCTTTTGGGAATTGGGTCAATCAATATTTGCAAAACTACTACAATCAAAAAGACCAGTGGCAGAATAGCTTAGGGGAAAAACTCAAAAAATTAGCTTCGATTCTGCACATTGATGAAATATTAACCCAGATACCAAAGCACTGCGACCAACTCATCCTAATTCCTCATCAGTTCCTGCATTTATTCCCCCTTCATGCACTCCCAGTAAATCAAAATTCTGAAAATTCGCGTTGTCTTGTGGATTTATTCCCTCGTGGTGTGAGTTATGCACCTAGTTGTCAAATACTGCAACAGGTACAAAACCGACAACGCCCTAATTTTCAATCCCTGTTTGCGATTCAAAACCCCACAGAAGACCTGAATTACACCGATTTAGAAGTAGAAGTTATTCAAAGCTACTTTAATACTTCCAACATCCTGAAAAAAACAGCAGCGACACTCACGGCTATTAATAATACTGACTTAAACACTTACCACTGCACCCACTTTAGCTGTCACGGGTATTTTAACTTAACAAATCCCGGTAAATCAGCCCTAATTTTGGCAAATGCACCCGTCGCTGACGCACCGACAAAACCCGACTCTGAACGTTATCTGAATTTGCGATTGGGTGAAACCCATGATTTAGACAAATGCCTTACCTTAGATAAAATCTTCGCTCTCAAATTAGAAAAATGTCGCCTCGTCACCCTTTCCGCGTGCGAAACTGGATTGATTGATTTTAGGAATACCAGTGACGAATACATTGGTTTACCTAGCGGTTTTCTGTTAGCTGGGAGTCAAGCTGTAGTGAGTAGTTTGTGGACTGTTAGCGATTTATCTACAGCGTTTTTGATGATGAAATTTTATGAAAACCTGCAAACAATAAATAGTGTCTCCTTAGCACTCAATCAAGCACAGCAGTGGTTGCGAAATTTAACAACAGAGAAATTTGAAGCACTGCTAGTTAGATACAAGCTACAAATTGAGGAAATTTTTGCCCAACTTGAAGAAGATGACCAGATAGTTGCTGAGGAATATTTATTGCAAACTAGGAATCGTAAGCCATATCCTTTTAAAAATCCTTTCTATTGGGCAGCTTTCACTGCCACAGGAGTTTAAGATTCAGCATCGGGAACCTGGCAAAATTTTTTCACCCCAATTTTAAACACATAAATGGCAACTACACTTGCCAATCCTGGAGGAATAGCAGCACTCATTGCCAAGGGTTCTATAACAAGAGGTATTATCCCTGCTGCCAATTCGTCTCTAAACTCTTCTTGGCAGATTATCTGGCGGGATTTTTCTAACAACTCGTCCAAAATATTTGATCTTCTGGATGGTTCATAACCAGCCCTAATTGCCAATATTTTAGCTGTTGTCTCCAAATTTCCATTACGCTGCTCAATGAGATCAAGAACAGCACGGACATCTGGATTATCCTCGAATTGGCTGCGAAACTGACTAATTTCTTCTGGTGTAACGGTAATCATTTAATAGTTTTAACCAGTAAATAAATACACGAAGTCTTCAGCAATTATACATCTAATGCCTAATTTAGAGATGTGGCGTGAGCGATCACATTAATTTGTCACGACGACATACAATTAGTCACTGTACAGGAGGAGAAATTTTTCGGTTTGGTAGTGTGGGGTTATACAAAAGCCAAGAACGAAAACTTTTCTTTCCCATTCCCCACTCCCTGCTCCCCACTCCCCTTTTTCTAGGTAGGTAAATCAGCGGCACTCTGGATATTTTGTAATATTAAGTCGGCGCAAGTGCGTTTAATTAACCCTGTCAGAACGTTACCTGGACCAATTTCCACGACTCGCTCGATCCCGTTAGCTGGGAAGGAGAGTGCAATTTCTCGCCACCTTACACAACCGGTCATTTGTCGGATCAGGCGCTGCTTTAAAACATCGGCATTAATAGATGGAACTGGTTCTACATTAGATAATACTGGCACCAAGGCTTGGTGAAATTCGACAACTTCTAAAACCTCTTGAAACTCAGCAGCAGCAGTAGCGACTAGGGGTGAGTGAAATGCTCCGGAAACCTTCAAGGGCATGGCACGTTTTGGCTTTACTTGGGAGATTACTGCATGTACAGCTTCTGGAGTGCCCGAAATAACCACTTGGAGTGGACTATTGTCATTTGCCAGTACTACATTAGGCGTTTGGTCGATGACTTTCTCTAGTTGTTCGCGGTCAAAATTAATCAGAGCAGTCATCATCCCATCTGCGGCACTATCCATGAGTTCAGCACGACGTTTTACTAAGTGCAACCCAGCAGACCACTCAAAAACCCCAGTCACGTAAAGGGCGATGTATTCTCCTAAACTGTGACCAGCCACTAAATCTGGCTGTTCCTTTTCTCGGATGACATCAGCGAGAATGCTTTCTATCACATACAGACACGGCTGAGTGTAGAGGGTGCGTGATAACTTTTCTGGATCATTTTGGCAAATGTCGGTTACAGACCAGCCTAAAATTTCCTCAGCTTGGGCAAACTTTTCCTTAGCTAATGGTAGGTTTAGTAAATCCATGCCCATTCCCAGCGCCTGAGATCCTTGGCCAGGAAAGACCCATGCGGTTTTAGTCATTTTTTATCTTCCCCATTGAAAAATTACCGCTCCCCAAGAAAGCCCTGCACCAAAGCCGGCTGTGACGATGATATTACCAGGCTTAATTTTTCCTTCTTGCACTGCTTCATCTAGGGCAATGGGGATAGAGGCGGCTGAGGTGTTACCGTAGTTAGCAAGATTGCTGATAACTTTATGTTCTGGAATATTTAGACGCTCTCTGACAGCGTCGATAATGCGCTGATTGGCTTGATGTAATAGTAGCCAATCTATTTGGTCAACACTAAGGTTGGCGGAGAATAAAGCTTTGTCGATGACTTCTGGCACTTTTTGTACAGCAAAGCGATAGACTTCTTTGCCGTTCATTGCGATCGGCTGAAAATTTCCTTTACCGACATTTACACCTTGAATAAGGTCTGTAGACTCAGGGCTGTAGGCAAGGGTGAGGTAGTTGTATTGAGTGCCGTCGCTTTTGAGTTCAAATCCCAGCAAGTGATCGCACGAGTTTGCCTGTAATACCACAGCCCCGGCACCATCGCCGAATAGGATACAAGTGCCTCTGTCTTGCCAATCTACCCAGCGGGAGAGGATATCTGCTCCTATAAGTAGTACATTTTCATACGCCCCTGTTCTGATATATTGGGCAGCAGTCACCAATCCAAAAACAAAACCGGAGCAGGCAGCTGTCAAGTCAAAGGCTACTGCTTTGCTGGCTGCCAACTCGGCTTGAATTTGACAAGCACTGCCGAACAAGTCATCAGGGGAGGAGGTTGCCAATATAATCAGATCCAAGTCTTGTGGTGTTATTCCAGCTCTGGCGATCGCTTTTCTACTGGCGACAGTAGAAAGCTCAGTTAAAGATTCACCAGCTTCTGCCAACCGCCGTTGACGAATTCCTGTCCTTGTGGTAATCCACTCATCTGATGTATCAACTAGTTCGGTCAGCCCCTGGTTATCTAGGAAAATTGCTGGTACTGCCGAACCACTTCCTGTCATTGCTATTCCTAAATTTTGCACTCTTAAATCTCACTCGCTATCAGCTATGAATTAGTTGTTTGGTGGGTGCCAACCAACCATCAACCACCTACCACCAACAATCAATGATTGATAACTGTTAGCTGCTTTCGTGCTCCAGACTTTGATATTGGCACTGAATTCGTTGCAGTACTTGGTTATCCACAGCTTCTTTCGCCATGCGAATTGCATTAAAAATTGAAGGTGCTTGGGAGCTACCGTGGGCGATAATACAAATTCCTGCCACACCAAGGAGTAAACCGCCGCCGCGTTCCGCATGATCTACCCGTTGCTTGAGCCGCTTTAGGTTTGGTTTTAAAATTGCCGTACCTAGTTGCCCACGCAATCCTGGGGGTAACTCTTCCCGGATCATTTGCAGCAAAACTTCTCCCACTGCTTCGGCGAATTTTAACAACACATTGCCCACAAAGCCATCACATACAATGACATCAAAGTGACCCGAAAGCACATCACGCCCTTCGGCATTGCCAATAAAAGAAATTTGAGTATTTTCGCGCAGCATTTGGTGAGCACGGACAGCGGCATCATTGCCTTTGCTGTCTTCTTCGCCGATATTCAACAAACCGACTTTAGGTTCTGGAATACCCAAGACGTATTGACTATAAACCGACCCCATGACAGCAAACTGCTCTAAAAACTTGGGGCGGCAGTCTACATTAGCGCCGACATCAAGTATCAGCACTTGCTTACTCGCTACTATAGTCGGAAATACCGCCCCAATTGCAGGACGGTCAATTCCTGGCAGTCGTCCTAAACGGAGCAAAGCTGCTGCCATAGCTGCCCCAGAGTGACCAGCAGAAACCACAGCATCTGCTCGATTTAGCTTCACCAAATCCATCGCCACGTTAATTGAAGCCTTGGGTTTGCGTCTGATGCCGCTCAAAGGCTCCTCATCCATAGAGATTGTTTCAGTAGCAGGAACAATCTCTAAAAGCCCCAAATTTGTTTTTGGGGGCAGTTGGCATTGAATTTCTTGGGGATCTCCCACCAACAATACTTCCACACCCAGTTCTTCTCGTGCCCGCAGTGCGCCAGCTACGATTTCACCGGGTGCGTGATCCCCTCCCATTGCGTCTATTGCGATCCGTATGCCAGTCGATCCCATTGCTCAGAGCTTCTTGAAACCTTACAAATTTTACCAGATGCCTCTGTTGAAAGTAGTTGATTTCTGAGTGCCAAGACAAACCCGTCAATTATCCTGCTTTCAACAGAGGTTCTGCCAAGCCCAACATAACACGAATAACTACAGTAACTTGTTGATTAACTACGGAACAGCCTTGCGACAAAAAAGGGTAGTTGTTTAAAATCACAAAAATTTGCCTGATTTAGCCACCTTGTAGAAGAAGATAATTGTACATCCCACGAACTCAGAGCTTTATACCTGTTTAACTGTCGGGTTTTCGGTTCACCGGACTGGCTGGGTATCCCAGAGGTTGGGGCTACTTGCAAGTAGCCCCAACCCGTAACGACGACTTGGTACTTATACTCAAAACGGCTAGGAGATTGACTTTTTAGTAGCGGAAAAGTAAATTCTTAAACCTCTCCCCGAACTCGCACCAAAGAGGTTTGGAGAGGGGTTCCCATAGATAGAGTTTTTAACCGTTTGCAGTATACCTTCGCGCTTCGGTCGGGTCAGAAGCGGGATTGTGAGCGAAGAAGTCGAAACTCCTCGCCTTTCGCCCAGGGCGTGTCTGCCCTGGGTGCTGACATCAGCTGTTATCATGACTCAATGCTTTTTAGCATTGATTGCCTAATATATTATTACAGAAAAAAAGTAGCAGATTCTACATTCTACAGAGGAATGAAGCATGCTGGAAATAATTGGTTCAGGTTTGTTTTCACTTTGGCTAGAGATGGCTGGGGTACAGATCAAGCCTTTAGATGCCTTGGATGTATTAACATGGCAACCTAGCCCTGGCTTGGTTCTTGCCGCTGATCCAAATCCATCTGGGGCTACCACAGTGCAAGAATATCTGCTGCAGCTGCAAACATTGAAATTGGTGAGTCTTAATCAAGCAGAAAGCCAGGGAGTGTGGATGCAGTCGGGACCCATGCTGATGGCGAATCACCAAGGTACGACTCCTCTACCTGCTGCCTCCTTAACCAAGATTGCTACCACGCTAGTTGCTTTAAAAAATTTGGGACCAGACCACCAATTTCAGACTTTGGTTAGTGCCACAGGCCCAGTGCAAAATGGGGTATTGCAGGGTGATTTGGTAATTACTGGCGGTGGCGATCCTTTATTTGTCTGGGAAGAAGCCATCGCCCTTGGTAATACCCTCAACAAAATGGGCATCAAGCAGGTTAAGGGAAATTTAGTCATTACTGGCAGTTTCGCCCTGAATTTCCAACGCTACCCGTTTTTGGCAGGTCAGTTACTCAAGCAAGCACTGAATTACACCACTTGGCCTCGTCCTGCTGTTTACCAATACTCGCTGATGCCCAAAGGGACTCCCAAGCCTCAAGTGATTATTACTGGGCAAGTGCAAGTCGTTTCGCAGCCAAACCCACAACAAACCTTGCTCATACGTCACTATTCGTTACCGCTGAAGCAACTCATTAAGGAAATGAACGTTTTTAGCAACAACGATATGGCTGAAATGCTGGCAGAGTCGGTTGGGGGAGCAAAAGTTATACAATCAACAGCTGCCTTGCTTGCTAGAGTACCGGAGTCGGAAATTCAGTTAATCAACGGTTCAGGACTAGGCCCTGAAAATCGCATTTCCCCAAGAGCTGTCTGTGCTATGTTAATGGCGATTCAACGGGAAGCATTTACCTATCACCTAGATCTGGCTGATTTGTTTCTGATGTCTGGGTTAGACCACCGTGGAACCATGCACGGCAGACACATTCCCCCTGCCACAGTCATCAAAACTGGGACTCTTCGGGATGTCAGTGCTTTAGCTGGAGTTATGCCCACACGCGATCGCGGTTTAGTCTGGTTTGCCATCATTAACCGTGGTACAAATTTAGCGGGTTTGCGCACTGGACAAGACCAACTGTTGCAACGTCTTGTGCAGCAACTTCAAATAGCACCGTCAGTTCCCACTGCGCTGACTCCTCACTCAGCTATCGACACTGTACACGAATTTGGTGCAGTCAGTCGTAATGAAATTTTGTTTAAAGAATAGTTGTTGGTTGTTGGTTGTTGGTTGTTGGTTGTTGGTTGTTGGTTGTTTTATTAACCACTAACGACTACTTTGTCAAGCTAGTTTTGAGGGTTTGTAGTAAGGACTTTAGTCCTCAAAGAATAAGGACTAAAGTCCTTACTACGAACTTACTCACCCATGAATTATAACTTGACAGAGTACTACTAACTATTGTGGAATAATTTTTGTAACGACTCTTTCTGTTGAATTGCCACCGTTAACGACAATGGTTTCTGCTTCTAGATTACCAGAGGCTTGTTGACCTGTAAAAGTTAATGGTGGGTCAAATTGGCGATAAACTACATTTCCCTGAGCTGCAAGCAAATGATCGTTAAGATACCAAGTTAATGTTTGAGAGTGGAGTGACTGACCACGCTGTCCAACACCGTTAACATTACCTGTTAAATAAACAGTTTTTTGTGGGATTTTCATTTCACCTTGATTGGCTGTCACGCGCAAATTTTCAGCACGCTGGAACACACGTATAGCAGTATTTGACGTTACAGTTTCTGCGTTCAGGTTCCAGATCATAGAATTACTAGCTATTTGCATTGGCGGGTCTAGTAATTCTACTTGGGCATTCTTGTTAAGGATGGCAATCTTAGTTTTCAAGTTCATTTCGGCAGTATTTCCCTGACCACGATCAGTAATTTGATTATTTTGATAACGATCAATTTGTACAGGGCGATCGCTAAAGAGTGTTTCCGCTTTTATCTGCCATATTAAATGCTCAGTTCGCATTTGCACTTGGGGTTCAGTAGAGGTTGCTACCACCTGACCATAAAAGTCCATGCGCTGTTCGCGAGTTTTTACTCGTGCTTCTTGCGCCACCGCCTGTAGTTGTTTATGGGTGCCGTGGATTTTGTTGCGGACAATCAACAAATCTTCTTCGGGTCGCCATTCTAATTCATTACCTTGCAACACAATGCCATTGTGGGGGTCTGTAGCGACAATCTTTCCCTTGAGAAACAGTTGTTTACCATCCTGCTTAATATCTGCCTGTTGTGCTGTTACTTTGTAAACTATTTTACCATCTTGGTAGAGTTCACCATATGGACTTTCAGCTTTACCAATTTGTTTTTCTTTGGTGTATTTCGCCTGTTTAGCTTTGACTTTCCAAATAGGTCGCCCCGCTTCATCTGCCTGTTCTAAAGTGACATCAAAGAAATTCAAATTGCTCTCCACGTCTTGGGGCGATGGACTCGACCCAGAGGGTTGGTTCGCTTTATGGGTTTGATTCCCACAGGCTACCAGCCCAATGATCAAAAGAAAGGTAAAAGGCAAAACAGAGCCGGGGAGCACAGGAGAATTTAGATCTAAACGCCCCTCTACCCAGAACCTCTGCCCAGAACCTCTGTCCCTCTTCTTACCTTGCTGCTTCATCACTCTTGAATTTCCAAGTGACCATCAGTATTTCTTGGCTGTTCCAAAAAACTCATACTGGACAAAGGTCGATATGGATAACTTTGGCGAGGGGTTTTTTGGATATCTTCTTTGATCGCTTCTAAGTCAATATACCGATCAGAGACATTGATTAAGCTGTCGCTTGTCATTGATCGCAAACTAACTACCTCTACCCGCACGCCGCGATAGCTAACCGAGTTCACCGCGTATGCCAGATCCCCATCGCCACTCACTAATACTGCTGTATCATAGGAATCTACCAAAGCCATCATATCCACTGCAATTTCTACATCCAAATTTGCTTTTTTTGACCCATCAGGCAGCTGTACTAAATCCTTAGCAATCACTCGATAGCCGTTGCGACGCATCCACAGCAGAAAACCCTGTTGCTTCTCATTAGTCCGGTCTACACCTGTGTAAAAGAAAGCACGTAGCAGTCTAGATCCCCCTGTTAGGCGGCATAATAGCTTCGTATAATCTATCTCGATTCCTAATTGCAGCGCCGCATAAAATAAATTTGAGCCATCTATAAATATCGCAACACGACCCCGATTTTCCAAAACTTGTTCTGGCGTAAAAATTGAGTCGTTGTCCAAATTATTCAACATTGTTGTCATACCTCATTTTTTATCCTGTAATAATTGATACTTTTTCAAGGTGGAGATGCAAGTTAGATCGGCTTATAATAATCTTTCAGGGCTAATCTATTCAGCCCTGACAAATTTTAAAAAACAGAGTTTGAAAGGACTAACCCTTTTCAGGCGGTTCTATTCGCTTAAAGATTGGACGGGGTTCACCCAACTTTTGTTGATTGTCTAGTACTCCCCATGTCCCATGAATTGCAAAAGGGGCGGAAATAGCGGTTCGTATTTGATCGTTAAAGTCTATTCCGAAGCCCAGCTGCTGGTAAATGTCGCTACTGATATTTGGAATAATTGGAGATAGGAGATAAGCTGCTAGTCTGACGGATTCTAAAACTGCGTACAATACTTCTTCCACTGCTTGCTGCTGTCCTTGTTTATACAATGACCAAGGAGCTTGCTCATCAATAAACTTATTGCAGGCTCGCACCAGTAAAAAGACTGCCTCGCAAGCTTGATTGAACGCTAGCGCTTCGTAAGCATTTTTTACTTGTTCCCCTAGACGTAAACCAATAGATTTCAAAGGATGCTCAACAGGAATATCTTCATTTGTGATTTGCGACACATTGCCAGCGCAATACCTCTTCACCATGTTCAAGGTGCGATTTAGTAAATTACCTAAATCATTTGCCAAATCTGCATTTAGAACATTAATGAATCTACTTTCATTAAAATCGCCATCCTTACCAAATTCAATTTCCTTAAGGAAGTAATAACGAACGGCATCTGCACCATAGCACTTAATTAGTGCTATGGGGTCAAGGGTATTGCCCAGACTTTTACCCATCTTCTGACCATCTTTAGTCAAAAAGCCATGCACAAATACTCGAACAGGCAGAGGTAAGTCAGCTGACATCAGCATTGCAGGCCAGTAAACTGTATGAAAGCGCAGGATATCCTTACCAATTAAGTGCAGGTTGATTGGCCACCATTTTGCTAGAGCATTTTCTAAAGTTGGTTCGACCTCTGGTTCTAGCAATGCTGTTACATAACCCAGCAGCGCATCAAACCAGACATAAATGGTGTGCTTGGGATCAACTGGTATTGGAAAACCCCACTCCACATTCACCCGCGAAATTGAAAAGTCCTGCAACCCTTGATTCACAAAGCTCTTGACTTCATTACGACGACTTTCTGGCTGGATAAAATCGGGTTGAGACTTGTACAGTTCTTCCAGTTGAGATTGATATTTCGATAAGCGGAAGAAGTAATTCTGTTCGTCTCGCCACTCCACTTCTTTGTTCGTGTGGATGGGACAACGGTGTCCCTCTAGTAGTTCCCGTTCCTCTTTAAATTCTTCACACGAGACGCAGTACCAGCCTTGTTGTTGTCCTAGGTAGATGTCACCACTTTCCCAAACTCGTTGGAAGAATTCTTTGACGATCGCTTCATGGCGATCGTTGGTAGTCCGAATAAAGCGATCGTATTGAATATTGAGCAACTGCCATAGTTTGACAAACCCAACAGACATTTCATCACATAAGCTTTGAGGCTCAAGCCCTTTGCTCTCGGCTGTCCGCTGAATTTTTTGTCCATGCTCATCTGTACCTGTAATCAGCAGTACCGAATGCCCCACAAGTCTTTGAAACCGCGCCACCACATCTGCTGCCATTGTCGTATAAGCGCTGCCAATGTGGGGTAAATCGTTTACATAATATAGAGGTGTTGTCAGTGCAAATGTCAATTCTTTTTTATCCACTAGATTCATGCAGAATAAAAATAACTTGTTAAGACTGCTTTGTATCTTACAAATCTCGGCAAAACCAGGTAATTATATAATAAAACTACCTTTTTTTCAAGAATCACCCTAATACTAGCAAATTTCGCCAATTCTGGTTTGAAGAAATCGGACTTTTCTTGATCTGGGGGAGCACAGGGGGGCGTGGGGAGGGTGGGGAGTGTGGGGAAAGAACTTTTAACACCTATACCCTTACATTCCAATCTTAGTCAGGATTATTAATTATGAATTAACTCCAAACCCCAAGCCCCAAACCCTAAACCCCCAACTCCTCACTCCTAGTTCATAATTCATAATTCATAATTCATAATTCATAACTCCTATGGGAAAAGTTGAGCTAAAGCCGTGTTTCCTCACGCCTAAACGTCTACAGCCAGAATATCCGCTGTTTGTATATTTGCCAGGAATGGATGGAACAGGTCAACTATTGCGATCGCAAACTGCTGGATTAGAAGCAGCCTTTGATGTCCGCTGTTTGGCAATCCCACGTGAAGACCTTAACAGTTGGGATGTTCTAACTAATAGTGTCTTGGACTTGATCCACGCGGAATTAAAAAAAAGCTCCCAGCGGTCAGTTTACCTGTGTGGAGAGTCGTTTGGGGGTTGTTTGGCTCAGAAAGTGGCTATTGCTGCACCGCACTTATTTGAACTCATCATCCTGATTAACCCAGCTTCTAGCTTTCATCTTCACCCTTGGTTAAATTGGGGATCACAACTCACTTATCTAGCACCATCATACCTTTATGACATTGGTGCACTCAGTGTATTACCGTTTTTAGCAGCTTTGCAACGCATTTCCCGAAGCGATCGCCAAGAACTTTTAAAAACCATGCGTTCGGTACCACCAGAAACCGTCCTCTGGCGGTTGTCTTTAATTAGGGAGTTTGAGGTTAATGACTCGGAGTTGCGTCGTCTAACTCAACCAGCTTTGGTACTTGCTAGTGCTTGCGATCGCCTTTTGCCCTCTCTGGCTGAAGCTAGACGTTTAGTCAAAATTTTACCCAATGCCAAAATGGTGATACTACCCTATAGTGGACATGCCTGTTTGCTGGAAACAGACATTAACCTCTACGACTTTGTCAACAATGCCGCTTTAAAGAGACGGGGCTTTAAACCCAGCTTAAGATTCTGAGTATAATTTTGTTACCAGTCCTTTGAACCGGACTGGATAGTTAATATCATCTCCGGTTTAATACTCATCATTAGGGCTGACACGGAGAGTGGGAGACACACTCCTTCGGGAAAGATTTTTATGATGACCAATTAAACAGACTTGATATAAAATATTCGACAAATTGTACTTGCAGAGAGAGGAAAAAGCGATCGCACCAGCGCTAAAACCATAATAGAAAGACGTTCACTTCTGGTGCTAAAAAATGAAAGACAAACCCGCCTCAGCTTTGCCAACACTCAGCAATACATTGGAAAAAAGTCCTCAAGAAGATCAACCATCTTTTTTGCTATGGTTTCAAGCTGGACAAGACGGAGTAAAAAAAGCTGTTGAGGTAGGAGAAGCAACGGCAAAACAAATACAAAAGCTACTTGAGCAAGTAACTCAAGGAACCGGACGCTTAGCCAATGGTCTTTCCGAAATCTGGCTGATCAGAAAGCTAGCTGGCTTTTTGAATCTGAATTGGCTCACTGGTGCTGTTGATAACGTTAATTTGGAAAAGGCAGAAAAAGCAGTAAAAAAGCTACAGCAACAGCATCCTAATGAATCACCCAGCCAGCTTGCTCACCGCATCATGTTGGAAAAAGCAACTAAAGCTGGAGGAATTGGTCTAGCAACTAGTATTTTGCCTGGTGCTGCAACGGCGCTGTTATTAGTTGATTTAGCAACGACGACGCAATTGCAGTCAGAAATGGTTTATCAAATTGCATCTGCCTATGGGCTAGACTTAAAAGACCCTGCCCGCAAAGGTGAAGTTTTGGGTATTTTTGGTCTGGCTTTTGGTGGGGGTCGTTTGCTAAAAGCAACAGGTTTAGGTTTGCTGCGAAATATACCTTTTGCTGGTGCAGTGATTGATGCTAGCTCCAATGCGGTGATGATCTATTCATTAGGATATGCGGCTTGTCGATTTTATGAAGCTAAGTTGGATGCATCAAAGTCCCTGATGAACGAAGCGACACTGGCACAGTTGAAGCAACAAAGCGAAAATTATCTTCAAAGAGCGATCGCTCAGGAAGTGGTCATGGATCAAATTTTGGCTCACATGATTTTTGCCAGTAATCCCGACAAAACTTGGGAAGAAATTTTGCCAGAATTGCAAGCTTTAAACATTAGTTCTAACTCGTTAAGCGCAATTGAGCAAAATATTAAATCACCGCAGCCTTTGGATACGCTTCTCAATCAACTCAACCGTGATTTTGCCGTACCTTTGTTGGCTCAGTGTTACAGAATCGCCCATTTTAACGGTGAAATTACACCAGATGAACAAAAGGTGCTGGACATGATTACCACAAAATTTCACATTGACTTGAATTCGATTCAGTCAGCAGTCAATGCTAATTGATAATTTCTAACAAAGGACTCTAACGACTGAAGTCTTATTAAATTTACTCTAGTTTGTCAATAGTCTTGGGTAATATTTTTGCGAGCAATACTACCATTTGCAATTACTCTGGTTAAATAAAAAATACAGTTATAGGACCAGCCCTTTCAAGGTGCAAGTCGAAAAACTTGTTCTTCTTCGTGTTCTTCGTGCCTTCTCCCCGAGTGAGTAGAACACGAAGGAAATAGGAAATCCAAGTATTACGACTTGCACCTTGAAAGGGCTGATCCTATATTATAGCCATCCTATTTGAATTCCAAATTTCCTAGACCTCAGAAACCGGGTTTCTCCACGGAAAGCAAATCATTGAGGATTGCTATATATAAATCTATCTGAAGATCATTCCACAAATCTTGCCGTCAGTCTTATGGTATATGTGAGAGGATAGGTGGATTTTTCACTGTAGTAGCTCAATGCGGAAATTTCCTATGTCGCTAATGGCGGGATTGGTGATTGCCATTTTTGTGAAGCTGATAGGGCTTTTTGCCAGATACGTTAACAAAAATAATGGCGATCGCAACCGTGCTGAAATTGAAGCCAAAGACACAAATAGCATAGACCTCAGTGAGTGTCAACAAGCCGAAGCGGCATTACGCATACTCAACAGTGTAGAAGATGTCTTCTGGATGTCAAATCCGAGAAAAGAACAATTGATTTACGTTAGTCCGGGGTATGAGCAAATTTGGGGAAGGTCGTGTGAAAGCCTCAAGGCAAATTTTAGAGAATGGATAGACGCGATTCACCCAGATGACCGGGAGCGAGTACAGCGGGCTTTTGTGGAAACTGTATATCAAGGAAAGTACGATCAAGAGTATCGCATTATACGTCCTGATGGCACAATTCGCTGGATACGCGATCGCGCCTATCCAGTGAAAAACAATGCCAAAGAAGCACAGTATGTCACTGGTATTGCCCAAGACATTACAGACCGCAAACAAGCAGAAGCTGCACTACAGGAAAGTGAAGAACGTTATCGAATGCTTGTGGAAAACGTTCCCCAACTCGTCTGGATTACCCGCCCCGATGGATTTGTGGAATACTTCAACCAGCGCTGGACCGACTACACTGGACTCAAATCCCACGAAGCCTTGGGGTGGAATGGGCGGCAGGTGGTTCATCCCGATGACCTACCACAAGCCCTAGAGCATTGGACTACAGGACTGAGGACAGGAAATCGAGTAGAGGTACAGTATCGCCTGAAACGTTATGATGGGGTTTACCGTTGGCATATTGCACAGGCTGTACCACTACGTGACTCCAACGGCACAATTCTCAAGTGGTTCGGCACTTGCACCGACATTGATGACCAAAAACGGGCAGAAGAAGCATTACGCCAGAGTGAATCACGGCTACGGCTATTTGTGGAATCAGACATAATTGGTCTGATTATTTCTGATATATATGGAGGAATTCATGAGGTAAACAATGCGTTTCTCCGCATCGTTGGCTATACCCGCAAAGATTTTATCTCAGGTCGGTTGCTCTGGACCGATCTCACGCCACAAGAGTATTTGCCGTTAGATTATGCAGCGATCGCCGAGGCAAAAAACAGAGGTGTTTGCACCCCCTATGAAAAAGAGTACATCCGCAAAGACACTTCTCGTGTTTCTATATTGATTGGCTATGCCTTGATCGGGGAGAACAAGGAACAGGCGATCGCCTTCGTTCTGGACATGACTGAACTCAAGCTGACACAAGCAGCCTTAACTGAAAGCGAGAAGCGCTTTCGCTATGTGACAGATAAAGCCCCCATGATGGTTTGGATGTCGGGTCAGGATAAACTCTGGACCTACATCAATCAACCTTGGCTGGATTTTACAGGACGATCCATAGAACAGGAGCTTGGGAATGGTTGGATGGAAGGCGTCCATCCCGATGACTTACAGCATAGTCTGGAAACTTATATTAAAGCATTTGATAGCCGCCAAGATTTCCAAATGGAGTACCGTCTCCGACGGTTTGATGGAGAATATCGTTGGATATTAGATATGGGTGTGCCTCGGTTGACTACCGCAGGTGAGTTTCTTGGTTATATTGGCTCTTGTATAGATATTGACGATCGCAAAGTCGCCGAAGCCCAAATTCGGCAAATGAACGAAACCCTAGAAGAACGGGTAAAACAGCGTACCGCCCAACTAGAAGCAGCCAACAAAGAACTGGAATCGTTTTGTTATTCAGTTTCCCATGACCTGCGGGCACCATTACGGCACATTAGTGGATTCGTTGATTTGCTGCAAAAACGCTTGGGGACAACAGCACTAGATCAGACTAGTGGGCGTTACCTCAACATTATTACTGAAACTACTAAACAAGCAGGTAAATTAATCGATGACTTGCTAGCATTCTCTCGCATGGGACGCACTGAGATGTTCCAGATCATCATTGATATGAATCAACTGGTGCGGGAGGTGCAACGCGAACTAGAGCCTGAAACAAGCAAACGTCAAGTTTCCTGGCAAATTGAATCTTTACCCCAGGTACACGGGGACCCTTCCATGTTGCGGCTAGTTGTTCGTAACTTGCTGGAAAACGCGATCAAATATACCAAAACCCGTCCCTTGGCAGAAATCAGGGTAGGCAGTCACAGCAGTGCGCAAGAAGTGGTATTCTTCGTGCAAGATAATGGCATTGGCTTTGACATGCGATATGTTCATAAACTATTTGGTGTCTTTCAACGCCTGCATAGCGATTCTATGTTTGAAGGTACAGGTGTTGGATTGGCAAACGTACAACGCATTATTCACCGACACGGCGGGCGCGTCTGGGCTGAGGGTGAGATAGATAAGGGGGCGACATTTTATTTCGCGCTACCAAGGGGGTCGCAAGCAGAAAGTGGAGAGTAGAGAGCAAGAAGGAATGGAACTGAAGCGCATTCTCCTAGTCGAAGACAGCATTAATGACGTTGAGTTAATCCTGACTTCCCTGGCTGAAAACCATTTAGGTAATGAAGTTGTGGTGGTCCGTGATGGCGAAGAAGCGTTAGATTACCTCTATCGCCGTGGCGTTTATCGATTGCGCCGAGAGGGTAATCCTGTCGTGGTGTTACTGGATCTGAAACTGCCAAAGGTGGACGGTATAGAAGTCTTGACAAAACTCAAGGCTGACCCAAGTTTACGAGTCGTGCCGGTGGTGGTACTGACCTCCTCCCGCGAAGAGCAGGATCTGACTCGTTGCTATGAACTTAACACTAATGGCTATGTTGTCAAGCCCATCGACTTTCATGAATTTGTGGATGTGATTAAGGGATTAGGATTATTTTGGGCAATAATTAATGAACCGCCCCCCGGTAACATCCCGCCCTCACAGAGCAGTAGTCAAGGAATTGCAGGAACATAGTCATGTCAGCTCTAAGATTTCTCTTGCTAGAAGATAGTTTGCTGGATGCAGAACTGCTCCAAGCCCTATTAACCCAGAGCGGTATTGCCTGTAAAATGGAGCAGGTGAAAACTCGCATTGAGTTCCAGACGGCGCTAGAGCAAGGTGGCTTTGACCTGATTCTTTCTGATTACTCTTTACCTGACTTTGATGGCATTAGTGCTCTGGAGATAGCGCAGCACCAATGTCCGGATGTGCCGTTTATTTTTGTCACAGCAACAATGGGTGAAGAAGTAGCAATTGAAACACTCAAACAGGGCGCTACTGACTATGTACTGAAGCAACGCTTAGAGCGATTGATACCCTCCATACAGCGATCGCTCCGAGAAGCCCAAGAAAGACGCGCTCGCCAACAAGCTGAGGCAGAATCAAAGCAAGCAGCGGAGGCATTACGAGCAAGCGCAGCCCAATTGCGTCAACAAAAAGAAGAATTAGAAAAGGCAAATCAGGTTAAGGATGAGTTTCTCGCAGTGCTTTCCCATGAATTGCGAACACCCCTCAATGCCATAGTGGGCTGGTCAAAAATACTGCGTACCCGCAAATTAGATCCAAAAACCCTTGATCGTGCTTTAGAAACTATTGAGCGCAACGCGCAGCTACAGACTCAACTTATTGAAGATTTGCTGGATATTTCTCGCATTATTCGCGGTAATTTGACTCTACATCCTCAACCTACCACTCTGGTTCCAGCCATTGAAGCCGCTATCGACACGATGCGTCTGGCAGCTCTTGCCAAATCAATCGATTTACGATTTACGATTTTAGATGGCGAAGCAAAATCAATAATCGAAAATTCAAAATTCCCCGTTTTAGGCGACCCCAGTCGATTACAACAAATTATCTGGAACCTGCTATCAAACGCTATTAAGTTTACACCGAATGGTGGGCAAGTTGAAGTGCGACTGTCAACAGTAGGGAGTAGGGAAGAATCTCACCACTCCCCTGCCTTTGCCCAAATTACTGTAAAAGATACAGGCATTGGTATAAAATCAGATTTTATCCCCTATGTGTTTGACTCATTTCGTCAGGCGGATGGTTCTACTACTCGTAAACAAGGTGGTTTGGGGTTAGGGTTGGCAATTGTGCGTCACTTGGTAGAGTTACATGGTGGAACAGTCGCTGCCAGTAGCTTAGGAGAAGGACAAGGAGCAACATTTACTGTGCATCTGCCACTCCTGGAAGGAAGAGGGGGGGAGGGGGAGAGGGGGGGAGGGGGGGATTTCTCCTACTCCCCACTCCCGACTCCCCACTAATTGGTGTGGGGCCATTCCCTCCACTCCCCCCACTCCCCACTCCCCACTCCCCATTCCCCACTCCCCATTCCTCAAAAGCACAAAGTGCTTATTTTAAGCAATACTGGTACAAGAACTTTTACACAGAACCCCAAAATGGAAATTCGTGCGACTCATACCCCGCTTCTAGAGTGGACTGGGGACAGTTTGGCTATAGGATTATTTGAAGATTCAGGAGAGTTAAGTGGTGATCTAGCAACTTTGGATGAAAAGTTCGCTGGTAGTATAAAAGAACTGATTGCTGAGGAGGAATTTAAGGGTAAACAAGGAAGCAGCATCGTCACACGAGTGGGTACTAATAGCCCAGTGCGTAAAGTTATACTAGTGGGTTTGGGGAAACCAGAAGACCTTAAACTTGACACCCTGCGCAGAGCAGCAGCAGCAGTAGCTCGTTTAGCCAAAAAGCAAAAGAGCAAAACCTTAGGGATTAGTTTGCCTATCTGGAACAATGATGCAGCAAAAACAGCGCTTGCGCTAGCCGAAGGTGTCCAGTTGGCACTCTATGAGGATAACCGCTTTAAGTCTGAACCTGAGGATAAAGGACCACTTGTGGAACAAGTAGATTTACTGGGACTGGGCGGACAGGAAGCAGCCATTACCCACGCCAATCAAATCTGCTCTGGTGTGATTTTGGCACGGCAGTTGGTAGCAGCTCCAGCTAACTCGGTAACACCAATTACTATGGCCCAAACCGCAGCAGAAATTGCCTCTGAATACGGTTTGCAATTGGAAATCCTTGAACAGCAAGATTGTGAAAAGTTGGGCATGGGCGCTTTTTTAGGAGTGGCACAAGCTTCTGAGTTGCCACCGAAATTCATTCACCTCACCTATAAGCCACAAGGCACACCCAAGCGGAAGCTGGCCATTGTGGGTAAAGGTTTAACCTTCGACTCCGGTGGACTTAATATTAAAGGTGCTGGTAGCGGTATCGAAAATATGAAAATGGACATGGGCGGTGCTGCTGCTACTTTAGGCGCTGCTAAAGTTATTGGTCAGCTAAAACCAGATGTGGAAGTTCACTTTATCTCGGCAGTCACTGAAAACATGATCAGCGGTCGTGCCATGCACCCAGGCGACATTCTCAAGGCTTCTAATGGTAAGACTATTGAAGTTAACAATACCGACGCTGAAGGACGTTTAACCTTGGCAGATGCCTTGGTGTTTACTGACAAGCTAGGAGTGGAGGCGATCGTTGATTTAGCTACTCTGACTGGTGCTTGTGTGATTGCTTTAGGGGATGAAATTGCTGGTTTGTTTTCTCCAGATGATGCTTTAGCTTCTCAGTTAGAAAAAGCTGGTGAAGCCGCAGGAGAAAAGATTTGGCGGTTGCCTATGGAAGAAAAATACTTTGAAGGGCTAAAATCTGGCATTGCCGATATGAAGAATACCGGACCGCGTGCAGGCGGTTCAATTACTGCTGCCCTTTTCCTCAAGCAGTTCGTTAAAGATACACCCGCTTGGGCGCATCTTGATGTTGCAGGTCCAGTTTGGGCAGATAAGGAGAATGGCTACAACAGTCCTGGAGCAACTGGCTTCGGTGTTCGTACACTAGTTAATTGGGTGTTAAGCGACGCCTAATTCTCATCAAATCTCCTTATTCTACGAGTACAGGGGTTGTTATCTACCCCTGCTTTTACCTTTTGTTTGTTATGTTTTTTCCTATTGCATGACAGCTATTTGCGGGTAAATGAACTACATCTTTTTTGTCTCACGCAAAGGCGCAAAAGCGCAAAGAAGAACGCACTTTTTGTGGTCTAAACAACTCAAAACTGCCGTTAGTAAGTGACTGAAGCAAAAGCGCGTGTAGAGCGGATAATCTTAGGAGAGGAAGATGTGGCATGAAGGGGGGAAGCAAATATCAGCCACTCCTTGAATATTTACGTGGCAGCAATCAAAGTGAAATCACCCTCACTTTTACAGAAATTGAGACATTAATGGGTGACACCCTACCCGACTCAGCACGAACTCAGCGACGATGGTGGGGAAATCGTAGCAAAGGCGCACTGCAAGCCTCAGCTTGGATGAACGCGGGTTATGTTGTTGGAGAGGTTGACTTAGATGGAAAGCGTGTCACCTTTCGTAAACCGGCTAGTGGGTACAAAGTTCAACCTGTAGCTAATACTGTCCAGTGGAACAGTGACTCAATCAAAGCACTGCGTCTTCAAATGGGACTTACTCAGTCACAGTTGGCTGAGGAGTTAGGCGTTCGTCAACAAACTGTGAGTGAGTGGGAAAACGGCATGTATGAGCCAACCCGCGCTACCTCAAAACACCTGGGTATGGTAGCTGAGAAAGCTGGATTCAAATACAAGGTAGGAGAAGAAGAATTATGAATGCTGAATTATGAATTATGAAAAAAAATTCATAATTTCTTTACAAGGCACAAATTTGAACTTACTTATTGACTTTTTTACACGTTAGCGTGTAAATTGTGGGAAGCTGACAAATAGTCACACATATATATAGTGCAATGAGTAAAAAAAATAATTTCCGAAAAACATGGCGGACATTAACTGAGCTTGGTCAAGAGTTTGGTGTTTCTGCGATGAAGTTTGGCAATCTTCTTAAACAGCAAGGACTTAGGGGACAAGACGGTGAACCTACGCAGGATGCAAAAGATGGTGGTTTTTTTGAAAAAATCCTTGCGAAGGACGGGAAACCTTACTATCTATGGCATCGGGACAAAACGGTTGAGTTTCTTATTAGTAAAGGTGTTGAGAAAAACGGCATTTCTCGTGAAGAAGCGTCCAAAACAACTGAAGCCAGGAATCTTGCTAGGGAATGGATTGAAGCCCAACGGCTTGATGATGAAGGGTCTAAACTTGGTTACATTATGGCTTGTGAGTTAGAACCTGATATCAAGCGTATTGGCGTTGATCTGGTTCAGTCACAGCTTAAAAAACTCGGCTCTGACATTGTTTTAAATTTTGATGATGTTTTGTTTTGACTCTCCCCAAGCTACTAAGTAGGTCGGCGTGAATAATTAAAGGTTTGTAGTTGCGCTTCAGCGCCTTAGATATGAGCGCTGAAGCGCAACTACAAACCCTTACTTGCATTCATATAGTTCGGTTTTTCTGTGCCGATCTACTTAGTACTCTGTCAAGTTTGAATTGACGGGTTGGGATTGACACCCTTGTTAGGGTTCAGTCCCCGTCTGAAATATCACCGCGTCACCTCGTCTCTTCCTTGAATTGTGTCTGTCTATCACTTACGATGATTATAAAGAAATTCTTAATATAAGGTAACTTTGTTAAAAATGCTTGATAATGCTTCATATGAAGAGCCAAGCATACAATCGATTTGTACTCCCTTATTTATAATGATTAATTCATCTTCTATTGCTAGTTGCCAGCCAATTCTTTGTCACTACTGTAACGTCACTAGTCAGATTCAGATTGCGCGAATCTCGAATATTCCTAACTGGTACTTTGAGCGCGTTGTTTTTCCAGGACAACACCTTTTGTTTGAAGCAGTACCAAAGGCACAGTTGGAAATCCATACGGGTATGATGGCAACTGCTATTGTGTCAGATACAATTCTTTGTCAACGCCTACAAGTTGAAGGTAGTGATAAAGCTACTAAATCCCTGTATGTTGTTAACCCTACGCCAGACGTGCCAGAGCTAAGTCGCGAATTAGTGGCACCCTAGAACTAATGTAGCTATTTATGGTGCCGATTTCTTCACTGCTAAGTAGTGTCTTGTTATTAAGCTCTGTCAGTAACTGCTGGATTAAGTCCGCATCACTGAACTTCAGAAGAGTAGTGGTCTGAGTTTCCTCGACTATAGACCAGAGATGACGTAAGATTGAAGAGTTCACAGAATTTGCCTCCATGGCGATAGCTAGTTCTCAGTCTACTATCAGATTATTGCATTTAAGAGTCTAAAAAAAATATTAAATTATTAAAGATAGAGCAAATCTTAAAATTTACATTAGTTAACTAATTAGATGAAATCTAAATACTAGTTGAAAATTATATACGCAAATAGAGTTGGCTACTATCAGAAAACCGAGGGAGTGATTTCAAGATTGTAGGGCGAACACCCCACAATCCCTTCTAGCTACTTGAGTTCTGGATGTGCCGTCTCCTCAACAGTTGGAGTGACCATTTGGTTAATCGCTGCAATCATCTGGTATAATCTCCCTAAGTCCTTTTGATTAAAGTACAAAATGAGGCGAGGTAGTTCAACAGTCTCATCTTGAGCTTCTTGAGGTAAAGCCTGACTTTTTTCAATTCGTCCTGTCACGAGAATATCGCTGAAATCAGCATTGAGTTGCTCTACCTTAGCCTCTGATAAGTCAGACTTAAGGCGGATCACCAAGCGATCGCCCACATAGCGGCTGGAGTGATAAACCTGGTAAAAACCAGTGATGACATTGCAAGCCACATCAAGGTTATCTGTAACTGTGTAAAGATGAGGATCTTCGGGACTCACCAGACCTTTTTGCACCAGTTGCTTATTGATGTATTCGTTCCAAGACCGCCAGTAATCACCACCAGGGGGGTCAATTAAAACCACAGGAACCGGACCAAACTTACCCGTTTGGCTTAAGGTCATGCACTCAAAAGCTTCATCTTGAGTGCCAAAGCCACCAGGGAACAAGGCTATAGCATCACTTTCTTTGACAAGAAACAGCTTGCGGGTGAAAAAATACTTGAAGTGAATCAGCTTGGGATCTCCTTCAATAACTGGGTTTGCGTTCTGCTCAAACGGTAACTGGATGTTTAAGCCAAAGGAATTTTCTCGCCCAGCACCTTCGTGACCCGCCTGCATGATCCCGCTCCCACCGCCGGTCATTACCATGAATCCCAATTGAGTGACACGGCGAGCAAACTCAAGCGCCATGAGATATTCTGGGGTTTTTGGTGATAGGCGAGCCGAACCAAATATGGTGACTTTACGAACGTGTCGGTAGGCATAAAAGAGTTGGAAACCCTGCTCTAGATCTGTTAAGGTAGCCGACAATATCTTCCAATCGAGACGCTCAATTTCACTCTGGGCCAGACGCACTATAGTCGCTAGTGCTTGGTGGATAAATTGCCGATTCTTTAACGTTGGTAAGCGATTAATTAATTCAGCGAGATCCGCTTGGAGAGACTCTGATGTGTCAAACGACTCAAGTCCTGTCATGAGAACTGCTGCCAAAATGGCATTCTATTTTACCTATGTTTAGCGTGTAATTTTGTCAACTGCTACTGGTCGTCATTAGTTCTTTATCAACAGTCATTTGTCCAAAGCTAATGACGATTGACAATAAAAAGCACCTTTGGTTAACAATAAACCAAGGCGCTGGTGACGGTAGCCGTCGCCAACCTGTCCCAATGGGAGATTGTGTAGAGAGGCGAAATTTGTCCCCTCTCCAGCAAGTTTTACAAAAATTTACCTTAGGCTATTAATTTTTCAGCCAATTAAGCTTCAAAGATACTTTTCCAAAGTGTTAGCTAATGTAGTTTTTGGTACTGCGCCCACCACCATATCTACTTTTTGCCCACCCTTAAAAATCATTAATGTGGGAATGCTGCGGATACCGTACTGACTGGCAACTTGAGGATTTTCGTCAGTGTTGACTTTAACTACCTTGAGTTGCCCGTCGTACTGAGCGGCGATTTCATCTACAACAGGGGCTACCATTCGGCAGGGTCCGCACCAGGGTGCCCAAAAGTCAACTAAAACAGGAACTTCGCTATCCAGCACTTCCTGCTTAAACGTAGAGTCCGTAACTTGTGCCGCTGCTGACATGCCTACAAACCTTTGCCTGATATGTTTTTGAGTCTGCTCAAGATTCTACCATAGCAAAAACCACTGCTTGGGATCGAACTATATAGATTTGCAAATAGCTTAAGAATTTATTCACAGATATTAAGGAACCGCCCGAACCTGAGTCCGGGCGGAGTGTGGTGTGAGGAGTGAACGGAAACATGCGTCTCCGCTATTCCTATTGTAAACGAGATCTGTGATTTTTCCAGTGATTGTTTAAGAGTCTGGAAAAATTTCTTTAAAGATTGTGATTGGTTGGTTGTTAGTTGGTAGTTGGTGGTTGTTAGTTGTTTGATGCCAATCAACAATCAACCACCAACCACTATCACTTGCCCATACCTAATTGTTGGGCTTTTTGATAGACTTTGCCTTCAGTTAATAGGGAAGGAGCAATCACAACTTCCACTTGTTGCATTTCCTTAATATTTTTAGCTCCTAAAGTACCCATACTCGTTTTTAAAGCTCCCAAAAGATTATGAGTACCATCATCGAGTTGTGCAGGTCCAGTAAGAATTTGCTCGAGTGTGCCAGTAGTGCCCACATGAATGCGCGTACCACGGGGTAATAGTGGACTGGGAGTTGCCATCCCCCAATGATAACCTCGTCCTGGAGCTACTGCGGCTTTGGCAAAGGGAGAGCCAATCATCACGCCGTCAGCACCGCAAGCAATGCACTTACAAATGTCACCACCAGTAATTAAACCCCCATCAGCAATGACTGGCACGTAGTTACCAGTTTCTCGATGGTAATCATCGCGTGCAGCAGCACAGTCGGCGATGGCGGTTGCTTGTGGCACGCCTATACCTAACACCCCACGAGAGGTACATGCTGCACCCGGACCAATTCCCACCAGTACCCCAGATGCCCCAGCTTTCATCAAATTTACAGCGACTTCATAAGTCACACAATTTCCTAACACCACAGGGATAGGCATTTCTTGACAAAATTGTGCTAAATCCAATGGCACCACAGACTCAGGTGATAAATATGCTGTGGAAACCACTGTCGCTTGTACAAAAAATAAATCCGCTCCGGCTTTTGCCGCCACCGTTCCGTATTTGCTTGACCCTGCTGGAGTAGCACTCACAGCAGCAATGCCGCCAAGTTGTTTAATTTCCTGTATCCGTTGTGCTATTAAGTTCGGTTTAATTGGTTCAGCATAAAGTTCTTGCATCAGGGGAACAAATCCATCCTTTCCTACTGAGGCAATACGGTCTAAAATTGCCTCAGGTTCAGCATAGCGAGTTTGGATACCTTCTAAGTTCAGAACAGCCAATGCTCCCAACTGTGACAAACGCGCAGCCATGCGCACATCTACCACGCTATCCATCGCGCTGGCAATAATCGGAATTTCTCGCTCAATATTGCCAATCCGCCACTTCGTATCTGTCAAAGAAGGATCTAGTGTCCTATTTCCAGGGACTAGAGCAATTTCATCTATTCCGTAGGCTCTTTTAGCCATCTTCCTGCACCCAATTTGAATATCCACGGTATTATTCTTCCCAAACCTATTTAGGCTAGGGTATCAAATTGTGGAGGGTTGTTGATTGTTGGGTGTTGATTGTTGGTTGTTGCCAGTCTTCTAGTCCCCCCACTCCCCATGCCCCTAATCCCCAGAGGGGGCCCCGAGTTCCCCACTCCCCATGCCCCTTATTACGCGTTCGATTTTCTAGGACAGTCGCCTTTCCCCAATCCCCAGTCCCTTGTAGTTGAGTTTTTCCCAAATATTTTTGCTAGAATAACCTTGGATAATACCCACCCCTCAAGGATTTTTTCCTTCCCGACACCCTACCCCCGAAACCTGCAACCCTATTTTGTAACCATTCGTGTCCGAAAACACAATTTACCTACATGCGACTGAAGGTGCTTTCCAATAGGCGCGAGGATGACTCAGAAGGAGGTAAACTTATATATTATAACTCATTTTTTGTCCCATGTCAAACTACATTTATCTGGGTATTTTCAAAGAATTGCCAAGACATGCATAGATATATCTATACAGCTACTTACCCTTGATCCAATCTGAAACTTTAGAACTACTAGAATGGCACCGCCTTTGCCAGCATCTGTCCACTTTTACAGCAACTAAGCTGGGGGTAATCGCAGCAGGTCGGCAGCAGATTCCCAACTCTCAAGCCCAAAGCGAGTATTTGTTAGCACAAACCAAGGAAGTTTACGACCTGGAAAGTCGTCTAGCCGCAGGATTGCCGTTTGAGGGAATTCAAGATATTGGGGATTCCTTGGAACGAGCAGAACTCCAGGGTGTTTTGGCAGGAGATGAACTGTTAGCGATCGCTACCACTCTTGCTGGTACACGAAATTTACGTCGGCTTATCGATAACCAACCTGATTTACCAATATTGAATGAGTTGGTTGCCGATTTACGGACTTATCCGGAGTTAGAACTTGAAATTCATCGCTGTATTGATGAGCGAGGAAAGGTAACTGACCGCGCTAGCCAAAAACTCAGCGAAATTCGCACAAACCTAAGGCAACTACGTAGTCAAATTACTCAAAAACTACAAAACATATTACAAGCAAAAGCAAACGCAGTTCAAGAACAGTTAATTACTCAACGGGGCGATCGCTATGTCATTCCGGTGAAAGCGCCCCAGAAAGACGCCATCCCAGGCATTGTCCATGATACCTCCACCAGTGGTGCCACCCTGTATGTGGAACCTAATGCCATAGTCCCACTGGGAAATCAACTACGGCAGTTAGTCAGGAAAGAGCAAGTAGAAGAAGAAGCCATTTGTCGCCTGTTAACGGAGCAAGTTGCAGCGGTAAAACCAGATTTAGAAAGATTGTTAGCAATTGCTACAGCTTTGGACCTTGCAACCGCTAAAGCACGTTATAGTTTATGGCTAGGCGCAAATCCCCCCCGATTTATTAACCGGGAGGAAAATGAAAGCATCACCTTGCGGCAGTTGCGTCATCCACTCTTGGTATGGCAGCATCAACACGAACAAGGGCACTCAGTAGTTCCCGTAGATTTGTTAATTCAGCCGCATATTCGAGTAGTCACAATTACAGGACCAAACACCGGGGGTAAAACTGTAACTCTCAAAACCCTGGGATTGGCAGTATTGATGGCAAAGATAGGTTTATTTGTTCCAGCCCGTGAACCTGTAGAACTACCTTGGTTTGACCAGGTATTGGCAGATATTGGCGACGAACAGTCCCTACAGCAAAGTTTATCCACATTCTCAGGACATATCCGTCGCATTAGCCGCATTTTAAATGCACTCCCCAATGGGGAATGGTCCATGGGGAATGGTCCATGGGGAATGGTCCATGGGGAACAAAAGCAAGATTCCAATTTCCTAACTCCTACCTCCACTACTCCCCACTCCCCACTCCCCACTCCCCCCACTACTCCCCAGTCACTGGTACTACTCGACGAAGTAGGCGCGGGAACGGACCCCGTAGAGGGTAGTGCCTTGGCGATCGCGCTGTTACAATATCTAGCAGATCATGCCCAAATCACTATTGCTACAACTCACTTTGGTGAACTGAAAGCTCTGAAATATGAAGATGAGCGGTTTGAAAATGCCTCTGTAGAATTTGATGAAAGCAGCCTTTCGCCCACCTACCGTCTGCTGTGGGGAATTCCCGGACGTTCCAACGCTTTGATCATTGCTAGTCGCTTGGGACTCAAACCAGAAGTTGTGGAACAGGCAAAAACCCAACTCGGAGGAGTAACAGACGAAGTCAACCAAGTAATTGCTGGGTTGGAAGCGCAACGCCGCCGCCAAGAGACCAAAGCGGCAGAAGCTCAAGATTTGTTACAACAAGCTGAGCGATTATACAAAGAAGTATCCGAAAAAGCCGCAGCATTAGAGTCAAGGGAGCGAGCAATAAGAGCTTCACAGGAAGTGGCTGTGCAGCAAGCACTCTCTCAAGCCAAAGGTGAAATTGCTGAAGTGATTCGTCGCTTGCAGCAAGGTAAACCAACAGCCCAAGATGCCCAGCAAGCTACCAATGCTTTAAATCAAATTGGTGAAAAATTTACACCACCACCGCCACCAAAACCAAAAGTAGGATTTATTCCGAAAGTGGGCGATCGCGTTCGCATTCCCAAGTTGGGGCAAACAGCAGAAGTCCTCACCATCCCCAATGAAGACGGTGAGTTAACTGTCCGCTTTGGCCTAATGAAAATGACAGTCAAACTCAAAGATGTAGAATCGTTGGATGGTCAAAAACCGGAACTAAGAGAAGACACGGAGGCACGGAGAAGGAGAGAGGCCGAGAATCTCCCCGCGTCCTCTCGTCCCCGCGTCCCCGTCTCCTCTTCCCAACCAACCCCAGCAATTCGCACATCCCAAAATACGGTTGACTTGCGCGGACGTAGGGTGGCGGATGCGGAATTTGTTTTAGATAAGGCAATCTCGGAAGCAACAGGACCAATATGGATTATTCACGGACACGGTACTGGTAAGCTGCGACAAGGTATTCACGCCTTTTTGCAGCAGCACCCCCAAGTCAGCCACTTTGAAGCGGCAGAACCCTCTGACGGTGGTAGTGGTGTCACTATTGCACACATTAAATAACACAGGGGTGTAGGCAATACGGTTCGGATAAGCAACCCACACGCCTAGGAATAAATTCCTAGGCTAATAGCTGAAGTCGGCATACCGCCGACTAGAACTAGTACTCTGTCAAGCTAGTTTTGAGGGTTTGTAGTAAGGACTTTAGTACGAGCGAAAATAAGGACTAAAGTCCTTACTACGAACTTATTTACCCATCAACTAAAACTTGACAGACCACTAAGTAGGTGGGCGGAAATAAACCACTCTTGGGTTGTTGATGCTACAGCCATGTTCAGGTAAATAGACCACGGTCCTAGGGGCGCAGGGCCTTGCGCCCCTACAAACGGTGTGGTTCATTTAGGTGAAAACTGCTGTAAGAGCGAAGACAGCGCGACTACGAGCCAATTCCAAAGGTTTTACATTTCGTTACATACTTATAAATTTTCCCGCCCACCTACTTAGTGCTTAAATAACACTCAATTTTTCAGTTGCAAGATGTGAGACGCCAGTTGAATGGCTCACATCTTGCAACGAATGAAAAAAAACTCTTTCCCCCTACACCCAAGTGTTTCAAGAACACGCCCAAGTAGCGGCTCACCACTAGCTATGAATAAAAAAACACTCTTTCCCCCTACACCCTCACACCCCTACACCCCTACACCCCTGTAGCTCATAATGGCACCTTCATTACTTGGCAATAAATGTTACTAATAGAGGTGGAAAACAGGTAATTGCTTTACTAAGATGAACCAGCAGATGTGTAGAACAATATTGATTTATATATAAATAGAGAGATGAGATTGTGGGGTCTAGTAAACTAAATGCAATTAAAGACAACTCTACTTTTTTCAAAACAGGTTTTCGTCATAAAGTTAAGACAAATACCCCTGCTGTTCACCAAATACACAAAAGCTGTAGACGTGTAAATGCCCATTCTTGCGGCTTCCTGTAGGATGAAGGCAAGCTTCCGGTCTATATCTGTAAGAAACCAATCTTAGCCAGCAAAAGTCTGGTTTCAAAATGGGTAACAGCAACAGCCCCAACCAGCCTGATCACCTATGCTAAAAGTTATGTACTCTGCCGCCAATTCACCCACTCCAACTTCTCAGTGGGATGATCTAACTAAGCTCCCAGCCCCAAACTCAGTTCACTGGGACAATATCAAAACCCAGTTGGACTTGGTACTGTTGGCGCTAGAAAGTTTGACTGGCATTGGCTCCGAGGCAATGCTAAAAGCGGCGACTGATCTGAATTTAGAGTCAAGGCTGCCAGACCGCGTAGCGCTTTGGCGACTGCGCCAGTCAAATCCGCTGCGTAAAGGTCAAGGAGGAAGAAAAAAACTAGATGTAGAAGAAGCGCGATCGCTTGTACTCATCACTTGCTACCTTGCCAAACAGCACCAAGAATTAATTCGCCGTGCTGTTGGTCTGTTAGAACAAATGGCCGAGAACAATCGTGAACCTCATGAGGCTGCAACACTTGGAGATTATATTGATGCTTTTTGTAACATCTACCAAGAGCGGATGGAGGAGGACGCGACAATCTCGACGGATCATCTGACCCACCTGGCATTCAAACTGCTGATAGATTTACTTTTTTACAGTGGTCCGGGTGGACATCGCCGTCTTTGGCTTGCACTTATAGACCGTTCTACTAAATTTTAGATTTTGGATTTTAGTTTTTAGATTCTAAATCCAAAATCCTAAATCCAAAATCATCAATTATTCTGCTTGCAGTTCCTGCCATGCCTCTATCAAATTATGTGATTCGTCGATACACACCCCCCACTTGCACTCTAGAAGTTCTAGCGCAAAACTCTGCATTATCCCGTTGGGGGGGGAAGGCTGTCCTGAAGCAGCTACGCTTTGAGCTTCGCTTTGACGATCCGCGACTACCAGAAGAAAAAAGGATGGTAATTCGCGGCAATCAAGACCAACTTGACGCTTTATGTACAGTGGTCACAAACTATGTTCATGAATTACTACAAAAGTCATCTGAAAACTTCTGGGTGAGTTCCTCAGAACCCCAACCAACAATTATAGCATCTGATGCTTCTCAAACGCAAGATTTTAATAATGATTCTTCACGGCGGACTAACATATTAGACTCCGATAGTAGCCAGATACAAGGGGCAGAGATACACATACAACCAAGTAACCGTTTGATTCACGACCTATTTCTCGGGTCCTTGGCAAACCAAGGATCTGGAGATGTCGTTCAACTTAGTCTGCTACAACTATTTGATTTGTCAACTGCCCTAGATGAATACTCAGCTGATGTCCTAGCGCTACCAAATCTCAATACCAACAGAGAGACACGATCTCTACCTAGTTGGGTACCTGTTGCAGCAGTGCTAGTGTTAGCTGTAGGTTTAGCACCAGTGACCTGGCAATATGCCCAGAGTATTAGACAAAAGCAGCAGACAGCCAAAAAACCAACCCAGCCAGAACAGAAAATCGCCCTAGAACCCTCACCTTCACTCAGTACGCCAACACCATCCCCACTTCTCACCCCCCCAGATAGTTTGCTCTTACAGCAAAAACCACTCCTAGGTTCCAAAATCCCCTTACTGGGTACCCCTGTGCTTTTAACCCCCCAAGCACCCCCCAAATCCAGTTTTCCCTCAGTCTCGCAAAATTCCACTTTGTCTAAAGCGTCCCTGCCATCTCCAAAGAGTAATACACTGACCATACCTGGGACGGCGTCTCAAACTTTTCCCGAATTAAAGAAGACACCACACCTCGCACGACAAAACCCTAAAATTTCTAATCAACCCAATTTGGCTTTAAATCGCACTGGCTTAAATTCCCAGCCCCAGGGAAGCCTACTACAAGTACCTAGTCAACCTAATTTAGCCTTAAATAGTAATGGGTTAAATTCCCAGGAAAGCCCACAAATTTCTAGTCAACCCAATTTGAAACAGAGTAGTAATAGGCTAATTTCCAAGGGAGGAAACCCTCTGCCTGGAAGTGAGATAATATCATCAAACCAGTTGCCTTCCACAAGCAGCGCATACCCTGATATTTCCAAAGTTCCGCCTCCTCTTGCTACCATGCCCAATTTGAGTACTGGCGATGGCATTAACCCAGCCAACTCGCAACCAGACCCGTCGATGCGAAATGCCAGTAAGAATTCATTATTAGTTGCTAAATTAAGGGGATATCGTCGCAACACTTCTACACAAATTGCTACTGGTACTTTATTTGACACAACTCAAGTAGCTGAAGCTAGAGCCTTATTAAAAAAACACTGGCAACCACCTACTGAACTTACGCAAACACTAGAGTACAGTTTGGTATTGGGTGTGGACGGTTCAATTGAACAAATATTACCTCTTGGAAAGGCTTCTAGAGACTACATTGATCGTACTGGGATGCCTTTGATTGGTGAACGCTTTGTTTCTCCCAATAAAAACGGACAAGCTGTCAGAATTCGCGCTCTTTTCAGTCCCGATGGTAAGGTGCAGACCTTTCCAGAAACTCAGTAATTTGTAATTCGTAATTCGTAATTCGTAATTGAGGTACTCCCACTATTCTAGGATTTACGCACTATACAAATTGACCATCATGTGGATAACGGAATTACGCCGTTTCAAACACAAGAGTAGGGACGGGGGCAATACGGTTCGTTTAGGGATTGTTGGTGAGAATTTCAGTAGAGACGCGAATTTTGGCGTCTCTATAGGATTTATCGGTATGAGGATTATCTTATCCGAACCCAATACTGCGTAGGTTTTGGCTCGTTGAGGTACCAGAAACCCGGTTTCTTAAAGAAACCGGGTTTCTAATTTTTGCAAATCCTACGCAGTATTGTATCCGAACCGGCAATGATACTGTATACCAGTGGGATGAAGATATTTAAACAGGTTACGTCAATCTGAGAATCGGTGAGGGTAGATCTAATAGGCTCATTGCGAAACTTGTTTAGATCGTCCTTTAAACTCATAACCAGAGAAGCTGTAGCTAATCCTACACCGACAATGGCGACAGCCTGTTGGAAGGTGCGATCGCGTTCAACCAGGTCAACTTCAACACGGCTACGAAGCGTATTAGTTGAAATATCTAACCATTTAGAACTCATCTCCATAGCTTATAGTCTTCGGCAGGAGTTAGAGCAAGCCATCACCGAACCTGCAAACCAAGTCGGTTTGGAACTGGAGTTTGGGTGCGACTCGTAAGAGTGTGAATTCATAGCGCTAAGTGAGAACGCTAGGGTAATACCTAGGACTTACGCATTGACAAAAAGAATAAACTATGTATATCTCTCGTTACAAGCATCGGCTTGTAATGCTCTTCAAAAGAGGCTCGGCAACCCGATTGGAGGGGTTGCAGAGCCTCCCTTAATCACATTCTGTGGCAGAGCCTGGGAACGAGGCAAACGGCGGAATTTCGTTATACACATGATGATTGATTTGTCTTGTGCGTAAGTCCTAGTTAAGTAAAACTACGGAAAAGACTCTTGCTCAGGTTGCAATTATTTTACAAACCAGTAATGATTTTTTGGCGGAGTTGCAGCAGAAAGCCCAGACTACCCAACGGGGGTATGCTGGCAATGTACGGATATTTTTTGAGTATTTTTTGCTCCGAGAACCAACTAGTCTCGACGTTGAAGAGTTCTGGGCGTTGGATGGGGAGACGGCTAACGGGTTAATTCTCAAATTTAAAAATCATTTGGTGGCACAGGGTAGGAAGGGGGCAACCATCAACCGTTACTTGGCTGCTATCAAGTATTTAATTAAGGTGGGACGGAACTTGAAGCGCTGCCGATATCACTTTGATAGCGACAGGATTGAGTCGTTGAAAGTGACAAAGTACCGCGACACTAGGGGTGTGGTTGTGGATGAGTACAATAAAGTTTTTGATGTAATTGATACCACTAGCACTAAGGGGAAGCGGGATTATGCTTTATTTCTGCTGCTTTGGGCAAATGTTCTGCGGCGGGGAGAGGTGGCGAAGTTAACAGTGGGGGATTTCGATTACCACGATTTGACTTTAATTGTTTATGGTAAGGGTCAGGGCAATGATGAAACCCGGATTGATTTGAATCTAGAAGTTGCAGAGGCGATTAGCGATTGGTTGGGTTGTCGGATTAATCTTAAGCCCAGTGATCCGTTGTTTATTGCGCTGGACTTCCACAACTATGGACACCAACTCACCGGGGACGGTATTTATGCAATTGTGCGTAAGACTAGCGAATTGGCTGGGATTAAAAAGCGGATGACTCCCCATAAGATTAGACATTCGGGTATTACCGATGCCCTTGATTTGGCTGAGGGTGATTACCGGAAGGTTCAGCATTTGAGCCGTCATGCTGACCCCAGAACAATTCTAGTTTATGAGGACAATAAGAATCAGTACCAACTGGAGTTAACTAATAAGTTAGCATCTCGTGTTGGGAAAAGGCGGCAATCTTAATAACAGCTTAAGCCGAGATTTGTTGTGGAACTAGATGTTGGTGTGTAGCTTACCGAAAAAAGTTGCGTAGCCAGTTTACTATTGACTGATTGGCTTTTATCAACTGCTGCCAGCGCCAGTGTAGCGGTTTGGGAAGCAATTTTAACCACTTCTCGATTGATGGTACATTTTCAAGTTCTAAATCCATGCCTTTGAGTATTACATCATTCACCTTTTGGCTGATACTTGGATTGTGGCGTCTGGGTGGTATTAAATCTTTCTCTCCGCGTCTGTGCCTGCGAACGCGCTCTCCTGAATCTGTCGGAAGCTCATTGGTAAGAGCGTTATATAAACAAGCTGCTAAACCATAAACATCTAATTTTGGGTTAAAGGTACCATCCTGTTGTTTATGATGAGTAAAATTCTGAATAGAGGGATGCTCATTTGTGACTAAATATTGATATTTCACAATACCAAAATCAATGAGAACAGATCTTTTTTTTACTTTAGTTTTCTCTATCATAATGTTCTTTGGTTGAACATCTCGATGTACCAAATCTTTATCATGTACATATTTTAAGGCTAACCCAATTTGGTAAATGTAATCAAATACAAACCGATATTTTAATCTTCCTTTTTGTTCCAATAATTCAGACAAATTATTTCCATCAAGGAACTCCATGACTAGTGCCTTTTCCTCTTGAAAATATTCATAGTACTTAACGATATTAGGATGACCTGACATTCTATTTAATATATCTTTTTCTCTTTCAAGCCTTTCTAAATTCTTTTTGTATTGTTGTGGACTTACGTCTTGCCTTAAAGTTTTAATGGCTACAATTTCATTTAAAGAATTGTCTATTGCTTTGTAGATAACACCATAACCTCCTCTCCTCCACTCCTTCAAAATAGTATATTTACCTAACTTATCACCCTTTGATAAAGTCATCTTTCGATTTCCTTCTTGGTATTGGTTAGTTGAACCTAATAGTTTTTACAGTGATAATGTTCTGCCGTAAACTTTGCACGGCAGTACCGCTTGTAATGAGAACTCTAGTCTTAATGAACGCACCTCGAAGATGCAAAAACGAACTTTTAGCCATCTACTAAAGTTCATACGGTGGAGTACTAGATTTTCCTTTTATTTCGTAGTTCTCTAGTTTCCAATGAAGCTTTTAAAACTTCACACAACTTTGTTAAGTCACTAGATTGTTCTTTAATCAATTTATCGGCAGCTTTTTTTAATTCCTCAATATTTTCTTTACTTGTATCATCCATTGCCTCGCTTACATAATATTTTTGATCAGTATTAGGCTTTGATGGTCTTTTTTCACACTTAAACTGAAATCGGTAATATTGTTCCTTTGATAATAGATGTTCTATTTGGTAATCAATTATTTCGCTTTGACCGTTAAAAACCATGTTTATCAAAGGTTTGACCCATTGAATTACTCCCCATTCTTTGGTTTCTTTAGAGTATTTATCAGTCGCTCTTCCTGTTCCTAATGAAACTACTAAAATGTCTTTTAAGTCTATCTCAGGCTTAATCTGTTTTTTATAAGATTCCATAGCCTCTATAATGGCGATAGAAGTTGGATTATTTGCAATAACTCCTCCATCGACAAATAATTCGTTTTCTATATTACTACTTATAAAGTCCGAATCGTAAGGCCTGAAATACGTCGGCGCTGCTGAAGTGGCCAGAGCCGCATGATACATTTTATAGTTTGAGCAAATTCTATAGAATTTTTCAGATTTTAACTCCTTGTCTGGATTACTTGTGAACAAAAATGGTTTTCGTTTTTCAATGGCATAGCTAGTAATAATAATTTCCGTCAGTGCTTGGTTTAAAGGTGTTTCTCCCAGCAAAGTATTAATAGTGTTAATTTTCTCACTTCGTGTGAATTTGGGGCCAAGTAGTTCTTCTGGATTAAATGTAAATGGAAGAGGCAAGGAGCGTAAAAGGTCTAACAATTTAGATAATACCAATTTATTGTGCGGCAATTTGTCGAGCGGCGCGGGCAGATAAAGTTTTTCTTGCTTCTTAAAAATCTTTTCTCTCTCGTTCTCATATAAATCCGCTATATGTTCAGCCCTAAATTCGGCTTCTCCTGGTTTATCTTTCTTTGGTTTGACAAGACCCAAAGACAAGATTCCCCCTGTTGACGTTCCTGCAATTAAATCGAATAGTTCGTGTATTGGTTCATCTGTTCTTTCTTCAATCTCAGCCAAAATCTTGGCTGGAACAATACCTCTAATGCCACCACCATCAATTGCTAACACTGTAAGCTTATATTCCTTCTTAGAAGTCATGAAATTACTCCTTAAAATTACACTCTTGTCAATAAAGTTACTACTACAAAGCCATTGTGTAAGGGATTTTATAGGTTAGTTCTTTCTTATTTACTTAATCTTGAAAAAGAGTCGGAAAATCCTTAATCCAATCAGAAAGAACATCTTGAGTCATAATGTAGTGCTATCTCCAGTGTAAAGTTTAGCTTTTTCCAGAAATTAGTTAGTGTTCGGTGAGATGAACAATAACAACTACACACAACTTTTTGGCAATTTCAGGAAAAATTTTCAGTTTTATTCTGCTGTTTTTATTCTAAAATGGCTGTTTTTTGTAAATTTTCAGCATAGTATTTATTATGACTTAGAACACGTGGTAATGTTAATAAGCAGCAGTTAAGGCACTTCCAAGAAATAAATTTCCAGCCGTCAAACTCAAATCCCTCGTCGTAGTCGTAACCCACCAACACACGGCTGGAAATTTATTTTTCTGGATCTCCCTAATCAAGCTGTTTGCCCGTAGAGTAGCAAAATGAATATGAGTTTTATTTTATTTTAAAGTTAGTAAAAAGTTCAGTAATTTCTCTGACAAATTTTTTGTCAAAATCCTAAAATGAGTCTTCTCAGATCTTGCACCTTCTCAATAAGGGGTAAATGGGTAGTGTTCAACCAACGGCACTATAGGCTTTTTGGGCTTTGATTTTCGCAATAAGATGTTGGTGCAAGATCTAAGTCTTGTCTTTATGGATTGTGCCAATATTTCTTATTGGGCTGCATTCACTTTACAAGATGAGTGGCGATGAATGCTACTCATCAACCTGGATACCCAGCTTTTTGAATTGCTCCAATGCCTCGACTGCCCCAACTTCATCAGCCAGTCGAATAAATGCGCCAGCCAATTCTTCTAGCAAGTCACTTCGATCCATCTCTACCCCCTCATCCGCCAAATCCATCAATGCCCGGTTAATCTGCCTACTTAGCTTTTTAGGGATGCGAAAAGTAGTTTGGGTATAGTCTGGGTTTTCGCGCTTGGCTAATTTCTCCAATTCAGGCGCTTTTGGTTGCTGTTCGGATTGTTGGCTGTTTGGGTATCCAGGTTTTTGACTACTTTCTGGTGCTGGCTCTAGCTCAGATTGTTCAGATGGCTGACTGTCTGGGTACCCAGATTTTTGACTGCTTTCATGTGCCGCTCCCAGGACTTCACTAAATCTGCTTACCCTTGGATTGCTTGAATCACTTCGTTTTTTAGTTCTCAAAACCTACGCAGTATTGGGACTCTAGCTTCGTCGTGAAGGCTTTATTCAGCAAGCCCTAATTAATCGTGGGATTTTTTGCTAAAAAATTAGTCCCACTCAACGAGGACTTTGTTTGCATAGCTGCGACTCAATACTACTCAAGGATTTTTGCAGGGAATGACATCGGTGACCAGACGCGAACTTTCGCGTCTGGTCAAGGGTTATCGGTAGGTGAATTATCTTAACCGAGCAGTATTGAGCTGCGACTTTAGTCGTCGCGGTAATTAATCGTAGGATTTTTTGCTAAAAAATTAGTCCGCGCAAGCGGACTTTGTTTGCATAGCCAAGCCAGCGCTCTCACGGCGACTGGCACGCGACTTTAGTCGTCGCGCTAATTAATCGCGGGATTTTTTGCGGTTTAGCCTCTGCTTTTTGCGCCGCTGTAGGGAAGAAACAATTGCTGGTTCCACCGGATATCCAATGACAGGAATGACCTGATATTTGCGGTCTTCTTCCATCTTTTTGAGTTCGGTGTAATCCATCCAATGAATGCAATCAACTGGACAAGTGTCAATTGCTTCTTGGATCACGTCTTCTGAATCAGTATCTTGGGAAATCACTCGCGATCGCCCGTAGTCTGGTTCAATGTAAAATGTATTCCGGGCAACATGAGCGCAGTGCTTGCAGCCAATACAGGTAATTTCATCAACATAAACTCCCTTTTGCCGCAGCACCCCACCCAATTCTGGCTCTAAACCAGAGCGATCTGGAGCATCTCGTAAAAATCCGCCTAACTCTGGTTCTAAACCGGAGCGATCGTCTCCCCTATCTTCCAGCGACGACAAAATATCAGACATTACGCACTCCAGCGTTGTACTACTAGGCTTAGTGAACCATCTTGATTTTGTTTTTGTTCGGCAACTTGAAAGCCAACGCGAGCAGTTTCTTTCAATACTGTTTGGTAAGCATAACGCTGGGTTACTTGGCGCAAAAATCCTTCCACAGACTTGTCTTGCTGCCAATATTGCAAGTCAGCAACCAATTCGTATTCTTTTCCATTCCATTTAAATCCGATATCATAGCCATTGTTCTGCTCGATAGTAATTTCGGCAGCATGGGTTTGACCCCGATAACCACGTACCTCTTGTGGTCCTTGTTTCCATTCTACGCCCAAGTCATTGAGAGCGTCTTTCAAAGAGTCAATGTTACGGATTTGGGTCTTGATTTGGCTAAAGTGTGACATAGTGGTTGTGAATCAGTAAAATTGAAATGTTTTGAAGGCTTACCAATCGCTGAAAGTGGTTTGCGTATTCGCCACATCTGATTGCTGCACTTTAGTGGCGAAGTATTCTGAGGTTGGCTCATGACTAAGTACTTGCCCTAGCTGTGCCTCTATAGCCGCTGTCACTTCAGCGCACGAAGCACCCACAATGCCAGTAACTTTCTCTTGTACCCGACCATCTGGATAAATTATGAACTCTAATGTCTCCATACTTTTGGCCAACCCCAATAGTACACTTGGACTGTCTTGTTCTAGCAGCAAGCTACAAATATAGCGGTCGAAAACTGGGTTTTCTCTCAGCTACAAATTTGCCATGTTTAAACTTAATGTGACCTATGTCAAAATATGTATTTCATAAACTTTACAAAAATTATTGTTTATTAAGTTGTTACTCTCATCTCTTGTCAGTTTCCCTTAACTTTATCAATAAGTCAAGTTGAACAAAGAACTGGTAAGAAAAGTAGAGAAACGAAGAAAAACAAGCATCAGCACTAGCAAAAGGGGTACAGAAAGCGAAAATAACCCGAAAATTATTGAAAATATTTTTCATTATTCCCAGTTTTGCCGTATTAGACTAGCTAGAAGCTCAATCTCATAATTTTTTCTACTCAACCAATCCACCATGAATGCAAAGCAAGTAACGGGTTCTACCAATTTCCAAGCACCGGTGCGTGTGGGAGTCCTAGGCTTTGGCGGACTAGGACAAGCAGCCGCCAGAGTACTGAGTCTGAAACAGGAAATGATTTTAGTGGCGGCGGCAGACAAACAAGGCTACGCCTATGCTGGTGATGGTTTAAACGCTCAAGAGTGCATTGCTGCTTATCAGTCTCAAGGTTCAGTCGGTTATCTAGAACCAACTGGTACTCTAACCAACTTTAGTATTCAAGATTTAATAGAAAGCCCTCATCACGTAGATGGGTATTTTTTGGCGTTACCAAATTTACCTAATAACTTCATTGCCTCTGTAGCCCAGCAGTTTATTGAATCTGGTTGGCGTGGAGTACTGGTGGATGCCATTAAGCGCACCAGTGCTGTAGAACAGCTCCTAGGGATGAAGGAGGAACTGCAAGCAGCAGGAATTACCTACATGACTGGATGTGGCGCAACACCAGGACTGTTAACGGCAGCAGCAGCTTTGGCAGCGCAAAGCTATACTGAAATTCATCGAGTTGAGATTACATTTGGGGTGGGAATTGCCAATTGGGAGGCTTATCGCGCTACCATCCGGGAGGATATTGCTCATATGCCAGGGTTTACAGTGGAAACTGCGAGGGCAATGACTGATGCACAAGTAGAAGCGCTACTGGATAAAACTCATGGTGTGTTGACATTAGAGAACATGGAACATGCTGATGATGTGATGCTGGAGTTGGCAGGAATTGTCGATCGCGATCGCGTCACTGTTGGTGGTGTCGTCGATACCCGTAATCCCAAAAAGCCCCTAAGCACTAATGTAAAAATAACTGGTCGCACGTTTGAAGGTAAGATTTCCACCCATACCTTTACTTTAGGAGATGAAACCAGCATGGCAGCCAATGTGTGTGGTCCAGCTTTTGGTTATCTCAAAGCAGGTCAGCAATTGCACCAACGCGGCATGTATGGAATCTTCACTGCTGCTGAAATTATGCCTCAGTTTGTCAGATGAAAGTCTTGGCGAAACAGATGACTGTGTTCAGGATGATATAAACGCGATCGCCCTGTTGCTTGCTTGAGGGCGGGACTGATTATATAAAGTGTGGTGCGAATCAGCTTTTCCTGATTCGTACATTCTGCCATTTGATTGAGGGGGACAACCCGGATTTTTTCATCGGGCCACCCTAATCGAAAGCAAATCGCTACCGGTGTGTCTTCTGGGTAGTGTTCTAGGAGTTTGGCTTGGGCATCTTCCACGTGACGCGCACTCAGATACAGGCAGAGGCTAGCTTGATGAGCTGCGAGTGTTGTTAATTCTTCTGGCGCCGGAACTTCGGTTTTTCCACTTATACGTGTCAGTATAATAGTTTGGACTATGCCTGGAACTGTGAGTTCTACTTTAAGTTTAGCGGCAGCTGCTTGAAAGGCGCTGATACCAGGTATGACTTCAAAGGGGATTTCCGCTTCTGCCAACAAGTGCATTTGCTCGTGGATAGCACTGTAGAGACTGGGGTCGCCGGAATGAAGACGAATGACAGATTTTTGCTTTCGCACCCGTTCGATCATCAGCGGCAAAATCTCTTCTAAAGTCTTATTTGCCGTCCCCATAATCTCCGCATCTGGACGGCATAATTGCAAAATCTGTTGGGGAACTAAAGAGTCAGCATAGAAAATAACATCTGCTGCAACCAGCAGTTTCTGCGCCTTGATGGTTAATAAATCTGGGTCTCCAGGACCTGCTCCCACGATGTATACTGCGGGCTTGAGATAATCATTAGTCAGATTCATGGCATTTTAGATAAGTATTAGGACCAGCCCTTTCAAGGTGGGTGAAAAATTGGGAAAATCACGTCCACTCTTCGGCATTTGACCTTCGCGTTCTTCGTGTCTTCTCCCAAGGGGAGACGCTACGCGAACGCGGTTTAAAAATCTTTTTGAACCACGAAGACGCGAAGAACACGAAGGAAAGCCAACTGCATATATGATGATTTCTGTCAATGCGTCAGCCCTAAGTATAATGACTCATAGAATCGCACACGACAATTCTCAAAAATATTTTTTTTAGCATTTTCTTCAGTACCTTTCCGGATAGCTCATATTTCCCTAGTAGAGATGAATGGTAGATGCACCCTGGTTAAGCCCTAGAGAAAACTCTGGGGCATTTTTTATTTTGGGTGCGTTGTTGGTTGTTGGTTGTTGGTTGTTGGTTGTTGATTGTTATTCATTTCTCCCCACTCCCCATGCCCCTAATCCCCAGAGGGGGCCCCGAGTTCCCCACTCCCCACTCCCCACTTCTCACTCCTTTACGTCTGGCAATGAGCGTTTTTTTAAGTAAAGCCACCCTAATCCAGCTAATCCTAAGACGATTCCAATTAAGCTGACGACTTGTGCTATCCGCAGCGGTCCTAGCATCAAGCTATCAGTTCTAAGCCCTTCGATCCACAGACGCCCTAAGCTGTAAGTGACCAAGTAAACCATAGACAGGGTACCTACCTTCAGGTGCGGCTTTCCTTGCAAACCACGAAAAAACAACGTTATTAGCAAGGCGAACACCATTAAATCCCATAGAGATTCGTAGAGGAAGGTGGGATGAAAATACTCAAATTGAGCCAACTCTGGGGGACGCCGCTCCAACGGAATATACAACTTCCAAGGTAGACTTGTAGGATCACCAAAAGCTTCCGAGTTGAAGAAATTACCCCAACGTCCTAGAGCTTGACCTAAAATCAGTGAAGGAGCGACCAAGTCTGCTAGTTGCCAGAAAGCAACCTGCTTGAGTTTGGCAAAGATTAACGCAGCCACAACGCCACCGAGAATAGCTCCGTGAATGGCAATGCCTCCTTGCCAAATGGCAATAATCCGCTCTGGGTGTGAGGCATATTCTGACCATTGAAACAAAACGTAATATAGTCGGGCTGCTGGAATTGCACCAATAACCAGCCAAATTGACAAATCGCTCAGCAAGTCCGGATTAACGTGACGACGCTTTGCCAGATACTGGGAAAGGGTGACGCCAATTAACACTGCCGAGGCAATCAACAAGCCATACCAGCGGATAGTCAAAGGTCCTATTTTAACCAGAACCGGTCCTGGGGAAGTAAACTGAAATGCCAAGGGCAAGGTGGAAAGATCCAGTGCCATACAAAAATACCTAGAAGACTTTATGATTCATTCATTGCAGCGACTATAAAAGCCACAGCATTGATCTTAATCTGGACATACACATCTTCGTTATCTGTTGAGACGGGGTGTAGGGAAATAGTACACCCCTATTCCCCTATTCCTCCAGATTGAGTAAAAATAGCGGTGATTAGATATAATCACCTAAACAAGTTTGAGATATTTTTAATTGTGATTGCTATTTATCCTGGTAGCTTTGACCCCATAACCTTGGGACACTTAGACATTATCGAACGCGGTTCCAGGCTGTTCGGGATAGTGATTGTCGCTGTGTTGCGGAATCCTAACAAAACGCCGCTGTTTACGGTGCAACAAAGGCTAGAACAAATTAGTCTATCTACACAACATTTGCCAAATGTAGAAGTAGACAGCTTCGACGGTCTGACGGTTGGATACGCCAAAATGCGAGGAGCACAAGCCTTGCTGCGGGGTCTGCGGGCGATTTCAGACTTTGAAGTAGAGCTTCAGATGGCGCACACTAATAAAACCCTTTCTACTCAAATAGAAACAGTTTTCCTAGCGACATCAAATGAGTATAGCTTTTTAAGTAGTAGTGTGGTAAGAGAAGTCGCTAGATTTGGTGGCTCTGTCGATCATCTTGTTCCCTCGCACGTTGCCCTGGATATTTACCAATGCTACGCTCAGAACCATCCAGTATCGAACCCAATCAAAACGGAAGTCATCTAACTGCTGAAGAATTTACTGAGGAATCAGGAAGCTTAGATATTCAGCAAGAACTCAACAACTTAGAGGAAATAATTCTCTCTAATCCCCGTATTCCGCTGATACGACGCACGTTGGTGGATGAAGAAAAGCTGTTGGAACAACTCGATTACATCCGGCTGTCTTTGCCCACAGCTTTTCAGGAAGCAGCGACGATCATCTCCCAAAAGGAGGAAATTCTCCTGCAAGCAGAAGAGTACGGACAGCAAATTGTTGACGCAGCGCAAGCCAAAAGAGCGCAAATTTTGGATGAAAGCGACATTATTCGGCAAGCAGAACGAGAAGCATCTGAACTGCGGCGACAAGTGCAACAAGAGTGTGATGCGATGCTGCAAGAAACTCTGGAGGAAGTTGACCGGAAGCGTCGTCAATGTCAGCAAGAGTTAGAACAGATGCAGACAAAAGCGATCGCAGAAGCTGAAGCAATTGAAGAGGGAGCCGATCAATATGCTGATAGCGTCCTAGAAAATATTGAGCAGCACCTTAACGATATGTTACGCATTATCCGCAACGGACGACAACAACTACATCTAGACCCACCGCCACAGAAGAATTCACCCCCTCCCAAGAGAAAATAATGGAGTCGGCATATTGTGTATATAACAGTTAAATATATTACATATATCACCGACTAAATTCGGCATGTATTATATTTGCATCATTAAATGTAATATATGAATCCTAAATCATTCATGAAAAATTTTAAGTAGTGTAGGGTGGGCACTGCCCACCAGATCCGGGTTGTGGTGGGCAGTGCCCACCCTACGTATATTTCAAAAATCAAATATGATCTCTATATAACATCAGGTTAAATACTAAATCAATTGTTATTTTTACGTTTTATGAAACTAGAACACTGTCCTAACTACGAAACGAAGTTTGGTGCTGCTTACTTGGGGAATAGCTTGCAGCTAATTGCAGCAATTCCTGATGGGAGTATTGACCTTATTTGTACTTCACCTCCATTTGCCTTGGTACGTAAAAAAGAGTATGGGAATGTTGATGCGGATGAATATGTGGAATGGTTTAAAGATTTTGCGTTGCATTTTTACCGTATTCTTAAACCAACGGGGTCGCTTGTCATTGATATTGGCGGTAGCTGGATTAAGGGTGTTCCAGTACGTTCTCTTTATCATTTTGAGTTAGTTGTTAACTTATGCAAATCTAAAGAAAAAGGGGGTGTAGGCTTTTATTTGGCACAGGAATTGTACTGGTATAATCCTGCTAAACTGCCAACCCCAGCTGAATGGGTTACAGTCCGCAGGGAAAGAGTTAAAGATGCTGTGAATACGGTCTGGTGGCTTTCTAAAGAACCTCATCCCAAAGCTAATAATAGGAGGGTGTTAAAACCCTACAGTGATGCTATGAAAAATCTTTTAAGGAATGGGTACAAACCGAAAGTTCGACCATCAGGTCATGATATTTCAAGTAAGTTTAGTCGTGACACAGGGGGGGCTATTCCGCCGAACATTATTGACGGGCAGAGTAATGGGCAGAAAACAGAGATAGGCGACCCTATTTTTTTGGGGGATATTGCTACTGAGGATTTAATTCAGCCCGTGAATGTTATTGCAGCCTCGAATACTGCTTCTAACGACTACTATCAGAGGCGGTGCAAGGAAGAAGGTTTTAAACCTCATCCGGCAAGGTTTCCCCAAGCGTTACCAGAGTTTATCATTAGTCTTTGCACGGAACCAGGCGATATCGTGCTTGATCCGTTTGCTGGTTCTAATATGACAGGACGTGTTGCTGAAACATTGCAGCGACGCTGGTTGGCTTTTGAGATTGATGAGAATTATATTAAAAGTTCAAAGCTGCGATTTGAAGAAAATGCACCTTTGGTTGTTCAGCCTCCTGCTTCATTGCCATCACTGCCACTGGAAGAATCCGTTGAGGTAGATGTATTGCAGTTGCGGCTTTTTTGATGAAAGATTTTCTGGTTAGTTTTCAGCCAACAGAAGAATCCTCATGCTGACTCGGTTGAAGGTTTCTGGGTTTAAAAATTTGGTGAATGTTGATGTCCGCTTTGGACCATTCACCTGTGTGGCTGGTGGTAACGGTGTTGGTAAATCTAACTTGTTCGATGCCATTAGGTTTTTGAGTGCGATCGCGGATCGTCCTTTAATTGAAGCTGCCTTGGCTGTTCGAGATGAGGAGGGTAGGACAGCAGATATACGTAGCCTTTTTCACCGTGTTGGTGATGAATATGGGGATGAAATGTCCTTTGATGCGGAGATGATTGTACCAGAAGAGGGTGTGGACGACCTAGGGCAAAAGGCGGAAGCTAGTATTACCTTTCTTCGCTATTCCATAACCCTGGTTTACAGATTAGATGATGGCTTGCGGTCTTTAGGTTCCCTGGAAATAATCAAAGAGGAGTTAGTTCACATCAACCTTGGTGATGCCAAGAAAAACTTATTGTTTCCTCACAGTGTAGACTGGCGTAAGTCGGCAGTCAAGGGGCGACGGACTTCACCATTTATTTCTACTGAGGACGATAAAGGAAAAACAGTAATTAAGCTACATCAAGACGGGAGAAAAGGAAACACTCTGTCTCGACTAGCCATGAATCTTCCCCGAACCGTACTTTCTGTGGCTAATGCTACCGAAAGTCCAACAGCGCTACTGGCGCGAAGAGAAATGCAATCCTGGAGGCTACTTCAATTAGAACCTTCAGCACTACGGCAACCAGACGAATTTACATCTCCGACAAAATTAGACATGGATGGCTCCCACTTAGCCGCTACACTTTATTACTTGGCACGGTTTAGCAAAAACCATCCAACAAATGGAATTTGACACTCCCCATGCCTAAAGGCAAGGGGATTCTGTAAGAGGTTTAGCCGTAGCTCTCACATATCCGACTGTCGGAGTTTCCCACACATTGGCGGTGATTCCCGTAGGCGTGGTTCCTGGACTCAACCCACTTGGGATTGATAACTTCCAAGGCGTGACTTTCCCCCAATCCGGGGGTAGGGTGATTGAGACCTGTTTGATCCTATTGTAGCACGATGCGAGCACTCCTGTCAACTCACAGGAGTGCTCGCATCGCAAAAAAAACATAGATTTTTGACGGGGACTGAAGTCCCCAAGAGTGCTTACCCCATGTGAAGGTAGGGGCTTGCGCCCTAAGAGTTTCCGGTCAGACGATGAGGCGGAAGCACAGGTTTACCAACATATTGCTAATCGTCTAGCAGAACTCATTGATGATGTGAGTGAAGTAGGGATTGACCGGGATGAACGCCGTGAACTTCTAAGTAGTTACATGATAGTAATGGTTCGTCAGGAAGTCTCCAACAATCAAAAGCAACACAGCCCAAGAAACGCCGAGTTGTGGATAGAGATGACCTTCAACCACTCATCCCCGGTTTCCCTACTGAATAGGCATGAAAGAACTTTGCTACACGTTGCTGTCTGATGGCAGTTCAGACAAAGCACTAATGCCTATTCTCACATGGTTATTACGGAAGCATCAGGTTGAGTGCGCTATTCAATCTACTTGGGCGGATTTGCGACGCTTACCCAAACCACCGAAAACCTTATTACCACGTATTATCAGCAGCCTAGAACTCTACCCTTGCGATTTGTTGTTTGTCCATCGTGATGCAGAAAAGGAACCACGCGAAAAACGTGTAGTTGAAATCCAAGAAGCAGTGGAAGCAGTTAAAAAATCAGTAGCAGTACCACCTGCTGTTTGTGTTATTCCGGTGCGTATGCAGGAGGCATGGCTGCTATTTGACGAAGCAGCACTGCGGAAAGCGGCAGACAATCCTCGTGGACGCCAGCCGTTACAACTACCAGATATCGCCAAACTTGAACAACAACCCGATCCGAAGGAAATTCTTCATAGACTTCTGTGCGAAGCCAGTGGGTTGACAGGTCGAAGGTTAAAGCAATTCTCATGAAATTAAACAAGTTATCCAAGTACCTGACTTTTCCCGTTAAGTCTTGAAAAGCTTGCTGACAAAGGATTTAGGGCAAGGTACAAGATTTACAGTATAATCAGCCACGTGTGGTATCAGAGGGGACAAGTCATGTTGGACTGGTGGGAGAAAAATTTTGCAACTTGTGAGTTCTGAAAATTCCCAAAAAATAAAATAAAGGTAGAATTGTAATGATAATCATTATCATATAAAGGGTGTAGGGAAGGGTCAGCCGTCGGCTAACCCTTCCCTACACCCTCCTTTTTTATATTCAATTTTTAGGTTTTTAATTGCCGTTTATACTAAAACTAACTCAGTAAGATTGTGCCATAATCAAATTTATATAAGTGTTTGACAACGAACTAAATTTTTTAGAGGTAAATAATTTGCCTTTTAATCCTGATCTGTGCCGTAACGAGACCGAAGTTGAAAGCAAACTTATAGTGCAATATTTGTTACCACAGCTAGGTTATACTCCTGACACCTGGTATCAAGAGGTAGCAGTTGGTAGCATACGCTTAGACTTTCTTGCATTTACTGCACAAGTTCTTCCCTTCGTCATAAATGCTAACTCACCACTAAGTGTGGTTATGGAGGCCAAGCATCCTAAACAGAATTTAAACAATCATGTTCTCAGACTTAAGCATTATTTAATAAGTTTGAATGTGCAGTATGGGTTGTTAACCAACGGTAAAGAAATTAGAATTTATCAGAAGTTAATAGACGAGATTCAGTTAGTTTTTTCCGGTTCGGGAAAAGAAGTAAATACAAAAATAGAAGAAATTAAAATCTTAATTGGCAGAGAAAGTTTTCCGGGTGAGACAAATTTAAATAACTTGAAAGCTTCAGTAAGTTTCGATAAGATTTCAAATCCATTTAAGGAGCAAAAATTAATTAAAATAATTGTTGTTTACCATAACAAAGGCGGAGTCGGCAAGACAACTACTGTAGTTAATTTAGCAGCCGCTATTAGTAAAAAAGGTAAAAGAGTTCTAGTAATGTAAAGGCGAGATGATTGGAGTATTTATTATTGAACCTGAAACCCAGGAGAATTTAATAAAGCAAGTTCAATTATTTAGAAAATCCAAATCTGAAAGTTTAGAACCGAAAAACTTCACATCAGAAGATTTAGAAAGATTTTTAAATAATTTGGAGTTGCGCTTTGAAAAGCTCACTAAGCAGCTATTAGAAGAGTCAATTACCAAAGTAAATTTAGAAACTGAAAACAAGGCTCTGAAAAAACAGCTAGCTGAGCAAGTTGAACCTTTAAAAGTGTTTCAAAAGTTGAATGTAGACAAAATTGCTAAGAAATTGCTTAATGCTGGCTTTAATCAGAAAAAAGCCAATCAGATAGCACTAGCAATAGTAGATGAGCGCGAAAAAGAGCAGTTTAGCTCATTACATGATGTAATAGAGAGAGTTAAAGTTCCACATGGCAAAAATATGCAGAAAGCTATAAGTCACAAAAAAATGCTTGATCTCATAGAAAGTTTATTCGTAGAAGATTAATTTACCGAATTATCTTACTCAAGCTGAAAAGGCAAGGTATAGATATTGATAAACGTTCCAACCGAATGGCACGTATTACACGGTATCAGCAGGGAATAAAAGACTTTAATCCCAGAGCAAAAATTGGGCTTTCCCATCAGTAAAATGTGAAGAAATATTTCGCCAACAGTGTCTTCGCTATATCTACCCCATCCCGTGAAAAGTCAGAGTGGTTCGTCACTTACACTCGCGAACCCTGACACCCTTTCCACATCCCGTGAAAAGTCAGCATTATTACAGTGGTCATTATTACAGTAGTGTTGTTATAAATGTATAAAACTTTATAAGTTTTTTTGTGAGTATAATGCCAAAAATAAATGAATAATATTCAACTAGACCCTTGCCCTTATTGCCAACATCAAGAATTTGATTATGGTTTTTGTATAGTATCTTTTATAGAAGAACTAATGTATTTAAAGGGAATCAAAAACTTTCAAGAAGACAAAATAGAACAAAACGTTTCAAAAATTATTAAAAATAGTTCATTAGGAGGATTTTTAGGTATTTATAAAAGTTTTAAAGGAGCCGTTTTTGATGGAGTAAAAAGTACACCCCTTTTAATATGTAAACACTGTAGACATTTTATAGTTGTATGTCCAATTTGTAAAAAGTTATCTTTAGTTGAAAGATATGTTAAGACAGGTGAAATGGTTGAGTGTATGTATTGTAAGGCAGGTTTTCTAACATCTGAAAGTGGTTCTGTACCAATTTAGTCAGAAAAACTCACAAACCTTGGATGTCAAGTTATACTGCTAAGTTATTAATGAGGTAGTACTTCGACGTTATCTATTAGAGTCCAGCATTAAATTAGTGTAAAGTTATCGATGGTATTGTGCTTCATCCATAGGGAGTTAACTCTATGACATTTGATCTCGCCCTGTTCGGTTCCAAGTTAAAGAGATACAGAGAGCAGTTTGAGAGTTCACTTGATGAAATATCATTATTAACAGGTATTTCAACTCCAGCTTTGATTTCTCTTGAAAATGGAGAAAGAAGACCAACAGGCGACGAAGTTCTCATCTTAGCAGACTACTATAAATGCGATTATCAGTTCTTTATATCAAATGAACAACTAGCACCTTTTGAACAAACTGAAACTCTTTTCAGAAGATATGGAAATGAGTTCTTAAAGGAAGATCGTTGGGCTGTTCAAGAATTTCTGTTCCTATGTGAGTGTGAAGAGTTTTTACTCAATCTAATTCCTAAAAAAGACTACAAGCCCTTTAGTTTTGTCAAAATTGGAACTTATTTCAAGGGGCACGCTGAACAGGCAGCAGTAAGACTTCGACAGTATCTCGGTTATTCTTTCTACCAAGTAGGTAGTGATGTTTATGATGACTTTCGCCGTTTAGGGTTTCATATTTTCCGCCGTGAGCTAGGTAACTCAAATATTTCTGGTTTATACATAAGACATCCTGTAGCTGGCAAGTGTGTGCTAGTGAACTACAGTGAGGACGTATATAGACAGAGATTTACTGCCGCACATGAGGCTGCTCATGCAATTTTGGACGAGGAGGAAGATGTTGTTGTTTCTCTTCTATCAGATAAAAACAACCTTGTCGAAGTGAGAGCTAACACATTTGCTTCTCGTTATCTGATGCCTCCAGAATTTCTAACTAATATTCCAGATGCTAATAACTGGAATCCTAATAAGGCTATTGAATGGGCAAGCAGGCTTAAGGTTAGTACAGAAGCTTTAGTTTATGCATTATCGAAAAATTTGTCTACCAGGGGTAGATATAGCCAGCTTGTTATCAGGGGCAAGTAGTATAAAACCTCCGTTTGTAGTATGCCAGAACATGGCTAAAACCCTTATTCTTTCGTTCCACCTTGTGGTGACTTTGGGTAGATGAGCGCGAACTATGTGTAGACGATTTAATAGAAACCCGTAACTGATTAGTCTATCTTGCCCCTCATGACACGGTGGCTAGATCTACCCTGGTTAAGAGTTGCTGACCCATCAATCCAACCCATCCATTAATAGCTCAGACATGGACAGTTGATCGCGGTTGCGATTGTCGTCGTAAATCTGGAGCGTGTTTAATTTAGCGTGTCTGCTAAGTTTCTGGGCTTTGCGGACGTTGCCATCGGTTTTTTCCAGTACAGCAGTGATGGCACTGTGACGGCAGCGGTGCGGGGACATATGTTTTTCAATACCTGCCCGTTTAAACAAGCGCTTGACTATTTTATAGATCCCATCTCCGGTGAGCCTGTGACCTTCATTCTGGAAGTCCATTGAAGTAAACAGCGGGCGGTTAGCGGACATATCGCCACCACGGGCAATCAGCCAGTCAGTAATAGCAGCGACCGTTGCTTTTGGCAAGTTGACGCTCGCTCGGGAGAGCTTGCCCTTACCTAAAATTTCAAGCGTCCCAATGCTTGCATCAAAATGTCCCACATTGAGAGTGCTGATCTCGTTGCGTCTTAGCGCATTACCCCACAGCAGCAGCAACAATGCATAGTCCCGTTTCCCGACCAGCGTTGAGCGATCGCACGAATGAATGACTGTCAAAAACTCTTCGCCTGTACAACCACTGGTATCCCGATAAGCCTGAGTCGGAACGCTGTCCACATCCACGGCATAGCTGCAAACTCCCAGCTTTCGCCCGTAGGCAACCAAAGACTTGATTGCAGCCAGCCGCCGATTAATGGTACTGGGTGATAAACCATCCTCATTTAACTTGGCTCTCTATTTAGTGACTACCAGTGTTGCTTTGTGACCTTCCAGATGCAAAAACTCCAGGATGGAATCCCGGTTAGGACGCAGCCCGGTCATGCGGACAAAGAAATCGGTGAGATATTTCCGGTATGCCCTACGAGTTCCCTCACTGTTTTTAGACTCGAGCAACTCTTCCAGCACGTCCGGGGATTCATCCAGCGCCGAGGCAAAATATGTCTCAATTTTTGCACCTAGTGCATGTTCTAGTTTCTGGACTGCTGCTAAATCAACTGGCTGGATATCTGGACTCATAGGCTCACTGGTAAGTGGGGTATTGAGAACGGCACTTTCCAATACCAACAACATTATGCAGCTGTTAGGGGTTACAGTGTTGGGGTTTTGTACAATGCAACTCGTTTCGGCACAATGACCCCAAAAGCGACTAAATAGACGTTATTTTTCCGAGCCTACTTCCGTTATTTAAGAGGGTTTATCAGTCAAAACCATTGAAATTACGTAGCAATAATCAGTATTGAGCTTGTAAATGACTTATTAACTTCCGCTATTTTCGGAAACCGATGTTCTTATTTTAAAGCACTTCTCGACCCATTCCGGAGCTAGTTCATAACTACGGATTCTCGCCCCAGAACCTGTTAAAACTGGTTTGATAAAGCCTTCAATTGCCCAGTCTTTGAGCCATTCACGGGCAGTACGGTCTGATACCCCAAACCAAGATTCAATATCTGAAGGGTTGATTGTGTAGGGACTCTCAACACCATCAAGAACCCGCGCCAGAAGTCTTGTCAAAAGTTGTTGTGTAGTTCGTGCTAATCTTTCCCAAGGGGGAGCTTCGGGTGCAACGGCTTCATAGAGTGATTTGGCTAGTGTCTGTAATTCATCTGCTGCACGCGCCATTGTCTCAACAAAATATAGCAGCCACCTAGTGTGGTCTGGGTCATGACGACCTTCATAAAAGTTTACTGGCAAACCCATTTGCAAGTTGCGGTAGTAGCGATCTCGGTCAGCATTGAAATATTCGTCAAAAGAGAAAAAGCCTCGCATCCGGTAGCCAGAACGCCACAGTTCAGCAGTAGCAAGAAGTCTCCCAGTGCGTCCATTCCCATCGTTAAATGGGTGAATGCTGAGAAAGCGGTGCGTCAGGATGGCTGCACGGATAGGGGCTGGCAATTCAGCAGCGACCATCGAAGATAGCCAATCAACTAAGGAGCGCATCAGTACAGGTACATCTCCGGGTTCAGGGGGCCCATAATCAATGGTGCGCGTTAGGGTATCGACTACAGGACATTCTGTAATCCGATAGTCACTTTTACTGCCCCTTCGTCCACGACCCCGCACAATTACAATTCTGTGGAGTTCCTGAATAAATGCTTCTGTGATCGGGGTTTGAGCTTCGGCAAATTCTTCAACTCGGTCAAGCGCACGCCAATAGTTACGAACTTCTTGTTCTGCATCAGAACCAGTACGGTCACTGCCAGCGATCGCCCGTCGAACGGCTGCTTCATCCAAGGGATTACCTTCAATTTGAGTCGAACTGCGTGTACTTCTTTGTAAAGCATCGTGACGCAGCCGCAGAGTGGTATCGGGTGGAAGGGGTAAAACCTCGATGACAGCACGCGCCCCCTCAATGATTCCCAAATACCTCACTAGAGAATTACTATACGTGAAGCGTGGCACAAAACTCATAAAATAACTGATAACTCTTGTTGCTCAATAAAATTCATTTAAAGCCACTAGCGTGGAAGCTGCTTCCATGCAACTGCGTACACTAGTGTATGATAAAGCTGTGCTGCTAGTAGTAGACGATGCTTGGAATCCAGAGGATGCACAAGCATTTAATGTTGGTGGGGCGCGTTGTCAAGTTTTGGTAACAACCCGCGAAGCTGCGATCGCTGAAGTTCTCGGAGCCTGCACCTATTCTCTGGATGTAATGAAGCCATCCCAAGCGATGGAACTGCTGACTAAAAAAGTAGGACGAGCGCTTACTGAGAAAGAAACTCAGGAATCTCTTGCTTTAGCGAAAGCGGTCGGCTATCTGCCTTTGGCGCTAGAACTAGCTGCTGCCCAAGTTGCTGGTGGTACTCCTTGGACAGTTCTTGTGCAAGATATGCAGCTTGAGGTAGCTCGCTTAATTTCATTAGATAATAAATCAGCCAGAGATGCTCATGATGAAGCGAGCCTAAAAAAACTCAGTTTAACTGCATCATTAAATTTGAGCATACGGCGATTGCAAGAGGAAAGCTTCTACCCAGGGTTCTACAGCAGACAACCGATGGTCTGACTGGGTAATTATATATGTTAATAACAATACACTCAGTTGTCCGTAGCTCAGTCCTTCGTGGTTCCCATGTGGTTCCTTTAGCTTTTGGTCAATACAAATGGCTAACTCCATCTGTTTGAGCCATTCCACTATCACGGGAATATCGTCAATCCGCTCAGAAGTTATTTCCATGATTTTTTTGGTGATCTGACGTTGGCGAATTTGGAATATTGTGTATAAAAGCTTGTCAGTGCCACAATAAAATGATTGAGGGCTTTAAGTGCTGCTTTGTATCCTGGAGCTTGCTTACCTAACTTTAATTGTAGTAAAACTTGGTCACGTAAAGTTTCAAGTGTTACTAGTAGATGGCGACTTAAACCGCAGCGCACTTTTATGGGCAAGCAGGGGTAATCTGCCCATAAAAGTCGTTGATGAAAAGCTTGGGGTACGCTATGCCAAAGAGTATGAGCATATTGTTATTGACACTCCAGCTAGACCCGACCCGGAGGATTTAAAGACAATTGCTCAGGGGTATGATTTACTCGTGCTTCCTACTAGTCCTGATGCACTGGCTTTAGGTGCCACACTCCAAATGGTGGATGTGCTTCGTTCACTTCAGACCAACTACCGGATCTTACTGACTCTCATCCCACCACCGCCAAACAAAGCAGGAGAAGAAGCGAAGGCATCTCTTACCAAAGCCGGTTTGCCTCTATTTAAAACTGGAATTCGACGGCTGGCTGTGTTTCAAAAGGCTGCTCTTGAAGGTGTCCCAGTCAATGCAGTTAAAGACCCCTATGCCTCCGCAGCATGGCGGTGTTACGCCCAGGTGGGCAAGGAAATTCTTCCATGAACAAAAAGAAAGATGGTAGCCGCTTTGATGACCTCATCGGTGCAGTGCGCAGTCGCACACAAGAGGAGATACCACAACCAACTGAAAGCAAACCCGTCCGTAAAACCAAAAGCACCGACCCAGACTACACTCGTACAACTGTTTATCTGCCTAAGCAACTACACAGAAAATTAAAAGCAGCAGCAGTTGATGAAGACCGGGAGATGAGCGAAATTATTGAGGAATTGGTCTCTCAGTGGCTAAAGTCTCGGTAAAATCATTAAGCATCTAGATGCTTAAACATTTAAACATCTAGATGTTTAAATCCTAACTGTGCGAGAGATTTAAAAAATAAAAATGCAGTTACTTACCAAAAAGCCTTGTGACGGCTGATAGCGAAAGGAAATTTCGCTACAAGAATCTAGTAAAATTACTAGTTTTCAATTTTACGAATAATGAGTACAACTGTTATACACAAATATTTTTCTACCACTTGGGCATACTAACTTCAAGATACATTATAAATTTACACTAATTATGAATGCTGAAGAACTTCTAAGACGGTATGCAGCAGGTGAACGGAATTTTAGTGGTTTAAGTGATGACATTGACTTGAGTGGAGTCGTCTTGACAGGAGTTAACCTAAGTGAAGCTAACCTTAATTGTGTTGGTATGAGTGGAGCTAACTTGAGTGAAGCTAACCTAAGAAAATCAGATTTGAGCGATATCGACTTAACCGGAGCTAACTTGAACGGTGCTAACCTGTGTGAGGCTAATCTGAACTATGCTTATCTCAGTACAGCTAAATTTAAAGCAGCTGACCTGAGTGATGCGAATCTCGAAAATGCCGATCTTACAGGAGCCGATCTTAGTCAAGCAAACTTGTGTAACGCTAACTTAAATAGTGCTCATCTAGAGTCGGCTGATTTCAGAGGTGCAGACCTTAGAGGTGCAGACCTAGAGAGTATTCGCTATGATGAGTCCACTCAGTTTCCTGAAGGGTTTAATCCTTCCTCATATAAAGGATTCTGGCTTGGCAATGATACTTTCATCAAATGTGACCAGTTAACTAATGTACAGATTGCAAAAAGCTGGGACAAGTTTTCAGATGCTATTAGGGATATGGGTTATGTTGAGGAAATTGAGGAAATTTTAGAGAGTGGTTATCGTGGGTGCTACTCATTTAGGGATGTGCCAATCAAATTATCAGATTTGATCGGTTTGGACTGGGATAGCATGGAAATTAATGGTACAGGTATCTATGAAAAATTAGCCTTCAGCCGAAATATTATGTACCAGTTAGAAGATGCTATCTACACTAGAGAAGTAGAGCTTATCCTATTCTTATATACTTAAACATTTACTTTTTTCTGCTTGCAGTAAGCGCTTAAGCGCTTACTACGAATCAAACTAAAGAGAATTACTACCGCGTTAATAATGGATTCGAGGGCTTAGATACCTGATTATATGCTGTAGCGCGATCGCAAAAGTTAATGATGAGTAAACGTTTCTGCTATTTCGTGGAATAGGCGGCTCAAAGCATTAATCTCTTGTGGTTTTGAGTATCGCGTCACGGCCAATAACAGCTAGTAGGGGTAGATGAGCGCGAGCTTGTTACCAGGGGCAATTAGTATGAAACCTTAGTGTGTAGTATGCCAGAACATGGCTAAAACCTTTATTCTTTCGTTCCACCTTGTGGTGACTTTGGGTAGATGAGCGCGAACTATATCTAGATGATTTAATAGAAACCGATAACAAAAAAGCATACACAGCAATATTTTTAGAAAAGTCAATCGATTAAATAGCTTTTAAAGAATAATTTTTAAGTTTTGCGTAATACTTCAAAGTCGCTCTAGAAATGGGCAACTTCTGTTTGCTCAAAAAATCATGATAATCATGATGAATATAGCCTTGAATAACTATCAAGTTATCAATATCTATTGCTTTGGATGGATCTTCTGATTTACCTTCAATATGGTGAACATGCTTTTCATCGTTATTCATGAATGGTAGTTCGCACAATTGGCAGAATTTATGCGCACGCTTCAACGAAGCAAACGCTGAAGATCTTTTAACTTCTTGTTGCTTTGCTTGAATGTCAGCATTCAGCTTGATTTGTGGATGTTTAGCAATAATATATGCCAGTAAAGCCAAGCTAGCACGATATTCACCAGCTTTTTTGGGATTATCTTTAGCCAATACTTCAAGCAAGTTGTAGATTCCTACTGGCTGAATTGCGGAAGATACTCCAAACTTTTCAAATTTAATTTTGTCTTTTACTAAAAAATTTTTAACTACATCTTGGTAGTTATTAATAATTGCTTTTGCTTTTTCTCTGCTGTTAGTCAAGAAAACACCATGTAATTCATCTAAAGGAATAAATGCAGATCCATCTACGACGATGAGTCGGCGATTTAAATTATTGAACTTGGAAACTTGACCTTGAGTCAAAGTAGTCTCCAGTACCAACTTCCCCCCATCTTCTAGTTTAATCTCATGCATGACTACTTGCCCACACCATCATTGAGTTCGACCAACGTCATGACTTGTTCATAAAGCTTATTTAAATTAGCCATCTGCATAGGAGTGCCACCATTATCGGGATGGTATTTCCAAGCTAATTCTTTGTAAAATGTCTTAGCAGCAGATTCTAGTTTTGTAGCATCTTCTGGTAAATTAAAGTCTGGAAACCGAGAGCGCTCAAAGTTATTGTCAAGCAACCAAAACCCAACTTCATCGAATTCCTTGGTTTTAGCTACTGAGTTTTTTAGTATGGATATTTCTTGAGCCAATTCTTGATTAGCTTTGAGTAAAGCCAATACCTGTGCCGCTAACTGTTCATATGTTGGTTGAGCAAGTTTTTTGGCTAACTCTTCCCAGCTTCGCGCTTTCAGTCCGAGTGCTGATTTTGCTGACTTGAAAGTTTTATATTGCTTTTTTAAGTCTGCTGCTGACATTTAATTTATATAAAAATGCATTTGGCGTTATATTAACACCATTTTGTTCGCTTTGTCAGCGCTCGCCCATCACCTCCACACCCAGCCACCCTACCGCACGTCAGTAGAGTTGCAGTAGGATTTGCTGATCAAATCAAAATCTTCTTCATTACACCTCAGAAAGTCAAGGTAGATACTGCCGACTCCAAATCCTCATCCAGCACATCTAAATATTTCTGAAGTGCCCCTAATGTTTTGTGCCCAGAAATTTTCTGAATAACTTTCAACGGCACACCTGACATGTGCATCAAGGTTCACGCAGGTACGGCGAAAACTGTGAGTACTAGCAAACTCAATGCCCAATTCCAGAAAAGCAGCACGAAGAATCTTGTCTGCTGAGTCGGGGTGAATATGCCCTAACCCATGCCGACCAGGAAACAGATAAACCTTAGATGAGGAGTAGTTTTCTAAAAGAGATCGCAGATCGGAACAAATAGGTACAGATCGAGTTTCTATTTTCCCCTTAGTGGTGTTCTTGCGAATTGTAATCCGGGGTCTGATACTGCCATCTATACTGTATACATCTTTAGTGTGGAGAGCGCAAGCCTCGGCTATGCGTGTACCAGTGTAGAGGCAGATGCCGAATAAGGCGCGATCGCGTTGTGTTTTCAGTCCCGTGGTGAATAGCCGGGAAATCTCGTGTGGTGGTCACTTTTAGAGGCATTCAGCCCCAAGAGGCGATCAAACAAATAAAAGTCAGCAAAAACAACGGAAAAATGCTGTCTATCCACTGGTCGTTGCGCGAAGCCACATAAAATCACACGGAATCAGTCATTATAAGGTTGTGGGTCGAGAATCTCTATATCCCCAGGCGATATTTGCCTAACTCCACCAGTAGGATATAAGTCTTCTGAATTAAGAATTTCCACAATTATTTTAGAACCCTTACTACCCAATTGATATCCACCAAAAACTGCAAATTCACCTGTACTTTTGATTCTTAAAATTAACTTGTAAACTTGCCCTGAAGGGTTAACAGCTTTGTACTCTCCACCTAACATCTGTTTCTCCTTATTCAAAAGATTTTTCAGCAATCTTGCAGCCTGTTCATGACCTTTTGGTAGGAATTTGGGCAACCAGTATGAAGCCTTAGCTACTTGCTGAGGCTGTTCTGATAATTTGTTAGATAGAATGGCTATGACTTGCCGGAAGCCAAGACGCGGGAGTAAATACTTTAGCCAAATTTCTATTTCACTCGCATTTGCTTTCTCTAGTCCTCGCTCTAGAAGAAGCTCAAAGTATTTTTTGTTCTTCAGTACTGCATTAGCCAACTTTAAACCAATCACAGAATCTCGATCTAAAAGGGCGTTTATCTCATCAAACTGATCTGACTCCGGTAAACTCATCAGCCTCCGTTGTAACGCCTTATGGTCTTCAAAATCTTTATCAGTAATAAATTGGCTAGTCATATTATCTTTCCTATTAATATCTTATGACGTTTTTCATCTGAGTTAAGTAGACCCTGATGTCACCAAATGTAATCTTCTATCTTAGCGGAGGCTGTTCTGTCTTAATCATTATCAGGGTTTGAAATTACACTGATTAGGCTTTTGAATTGACCCGGCTCAAAAAGTTCTTCTGGTAAACCTGCGTTGCTCATAAACTCAGGGGTTGGTCGATAATGTCCAGATTCATTAGTCCACTTGCGGAGAATGCCCCTTTTAGTGCGTCCTGAAAATTATTGTGTTAAAGTGTCGGTAGATATATACAATTACCAACATCTTATCTGATAGTTGAAAAAATAGAAGCTAAACCAACAGATGGTTCAGAGTATGACAAAAATGCAGCAAGTATTGGAACTAGCTCATGATGTAGGTGCGATCCGTGCCAAAGATGTAGAAGCAAAAGGAATTCATCGAGACTATCTCAAACGTCTTGAGCAACAAGGACTACTCATTCGTTCTGCTCGCGGTATTTATACTTCAACTCTTGCGGAAATTACAGAAAATCATAGTCTTGTTGAGGCTGTCAAACGGGTTCCTCATGGTATAGTCTGTTTGCTTTCTGCCCTTAGCTTTTATGAACTGACAACCCAAGCCCCCTTTAAGGTATGGCTCACTATACCTCAAAAAGCTCGTGCGCCTAAAGAAGATATTCTTCCTCTGCGAATTGTTTATATGTCGGGTAAAGCTCTAGAATCCGGCATTGAAGAGCGTGAAATTGAAGGAGTGCCTGTTCCGGTTTATTCTCCTGCCAAAACTGTTGTAGATTGTTTTAAGTTTCGCAACAAAATTGGTCTTGATGTTGCTTTGGAAGCACTGCGAGATTCTTTGAAACAAAGGCGCTGCACCATAGACGAAATTTGGCATTATGCTAAGATTTGCCGGATGCAGAACGTGATGCGACCCTATCTTGAATCACTTGGATGAGTAAAAAACAGCACCCTCACCTATTTAAATCAAATGACACAAGCTTTATCTAAACCAGTAACCATTGAAGAATTCGCTGCATGGTATCCCGTAAATTCAGAACGTAGCTATGAACTACATAACGGAGTAATCGTTCAAATGCCTTTACCAATTGGTGAACATGAAGAGGTGGTTGGTTTTTTGGTAGAAGAAATTGTAGCAGAATACCGACGCGTAAAGCTTCCGTACTTTATCCCCAAAACGGTTTTCGTTCAACCGCCTCTAAGCGAATCAGCTTATTCACCAGACATTTTGATACTAAATCGACCTAGCTTAGTAAATGAACCTATTTGGAAAAAGGAATCGATTATTACTTTAGTTGAGTCTATACCTTTAGTGGTTGAAGTAGTAAGTACTAATTGGCGTGATGATTATCACAAAAAATATGCCGACTATGAAGAAATGGGAATACCAGAATACTGGATTGTTGATTATGCTGCTAATGGTGGTAGAGAGTTTATAGGTAAGCCTAAACAACCTACTATTTTGATTTGCTTTTTAGATGAAAATGAGTATCGCGTTAGTAAATTTAGAGGAAACGACCGCATAGAATCACCAACATTCCCTGAGTTGAACTTGACCGCACAACAGATTTTTCAAGCTGGAAATAACGCATAATGGAACCTCAAGGTTGGATTTTCGGTGACGAGATACAGTCTTGTGGGAAATTATGAATTATGAATGATGAATTATAAAACTAATTTTTGGGGTTGCTGAATACAGGGCGTGAAAATTGTTTCGTTTGATTCCGAAACTCTGGTAAAACGCCCCGCGTTCTACACTTGGATTCATACGTCAAATCAGCAACGCCAATTTTTTCATAATTCATAATTCATAATTCATAATTCAGAAAAATGACCCTATCTGCTTCAAGAACTCAATCTCCTCTGGAACTGAGGGTCGTCCCAAAATGGCATTGCGATGGGGAAAGCGCCCAAAACGCTGAATCACCTCCATGTGACGAATTGCGTATTCAATACAACTAGCACTATCAGGGTGATTACTGAGTTGGCGAAATAGCTGCACGGCTTTTCGCTGATGCTCCAGATTTTCGCTGTGTTCAAAGGGCAAGTAGATAAACCAGCGTTGTACAGGTAGCAATTTTCGATCATAACCTTGTGCAACAGCATGCTGCGCCGCTGAGAGTGCTTCCCAGTCAGTAGCGAAGGCTTCGGGAGTCCCGCGAAACATATTTCGAGGAAACTGATCCAGCAGCAGAATCAGTGCCAAACAGGTTTCGGGAAACTCTATCCAGTCGTCTAAGTATCCCGCCGCCGCCTTTTGGTAATGAGGCAGAAACAGAGCACGTATTTGTTCATCGAACTCGGGTTTTTTGGTAAACCAAAAAGCTCTTGGTTTGCCGTAACCCGGTTCTTCAGGACGGTCAAACCAAAAGTCTAAAATTTCTTTTGCTTGTAACATAGGTTTTAACCTTTACAAAGCACTTGCCGCATTTTGCGCATATTGGTAGGCAATTCAAAATTCATCGCTTGTTGAATGAAAATTGACGGTATAGGGATAGTAGGAGTAGCTTGCACAGTATACGTAAGTAAAGTGCCACTACTATAATCTTTTAATTCTAAATTGGCATTAAAATCGTGAAAACTCCCTTTTTCCAACCGGAATTGAATTTTCTGCCCAAGTTCTTCCGCTACATTCAGGTAAATTTCTACTTGAGCCGTAAAAAATAAAAAGGCTTTTTGAGCAGCTTGATACAGACGCTTGACCTCGCCTCGTTGCAAAACTTCACTTTTGGTAACATCGGGAAAATATTGTACCCAACGAGGGTAATCGGTTAGTTGCTGCCATACATGCGATCGCACCAACGGCACATACATCCACGCAGTCACAGCACCACCCCAAGCAGTATACGGTTGCGGTTGCACCAAAATCTCACCCTGCATCAGCAAACTTTGTTTTTCCTGACTCCAAACCATCTCTGATCCTGTGGAAACCGGGTCTAATATAGGATATACAAACATAATGATGTCACTCACTCCTCAACACTTCGACTTTAGGCGGAAAATATGAACCTACTCAATCTATTTCTAGCTCAATATCCAAATATTATCGAAACATCGATTTTCTGGTCATTATTCCCGAATTTTATCCAAAAGTATGTAATTTTTATGACTATGGTGATGGGCAACTAAAATAGGAATAAAGCGAGATTTGGTGGGTCAATTTTTGAGGACATCACATGAATTCTTCTAAATTAAACCGCACATTCACCCAGGCTTTCGGCATATTACTCGGTATTGCCATAGCCGTGTGGGTACTGAGAGGTCTTGGTATTTTAACCAACATTCCAGGAGGAGTGATTTTGCTATTGTTCCTAGGGGCGATCGCTATGGCAATTCTTAGTTATGTGCAAAAAACTTGGTGGCGTTTCTAAATTTCAACCTCCCTATAGCAATCTTATTTAAGATCCGAACTTGGGGGACAAGGAGGACAAGGAGGACAAGGAGGACAAACCGCTGCGCGGAAGTCAAAAGTATCAAGTCAAAAGTCAAAATTAATACTTTTGACTTTTGACTTTTGACTTTTGACTTTCCCCGAAGGGGGCGGCGGGTGTTTGTAATTCCTGCACGGATTGCTATAGGACAATACCCTTAGTGTTAGGGCTGATTGGTAGGAATTACATAAGTGTAGAGACGCGAAATTTCGCGTCTCTACAGGCGTTGACGGTAGGTAAATTATCTTAACACCAAGCGTATTGTGCTATGGGAGACTCAAAAGTCATGATTTCCGCGCCTCCTAACTCCTAACTCCTCACTCCTAACTCCTAACTCCTAACTCCTCACTCCTCACTCCTCACTCCTCACTCCTCCATCCTCCATCCTCCCCAACACAGCCATGTCCTCCGCATCTAACTCCACTGGTGTACCGCTGCGAATTAATTCGGCAAAGTCTTCATTGGGAACCATAATAGTCAGCGTATACAACCGACTAGAACCAGTATTTTGAATCAAATGAGTGCCAGTGGGCGGCACTAACAAACTGTCTCCTGCTTGAATTCGGACAGTTTTGCCGTCACAAAATGCTATTCCTTCTCCTTTGAGGACGAAAAACATTTCCACTGCCCATTGATGGCGATTTGGTGGTGTTTTACCACCAACATCAAAAATTTCCAAGCAACAAGTCAAGGAAGTATTAGCGCTTGCTGTATCAAATATAATCGCTAAGCGATTTGTGTCATGGGGACTGATGCGATAGGCTTGGTAATCTTTTGGAGATTTGACAACAGCAATCACACAACTGGTGGCGAGCATTTATTTATCTCCTTTGAAAAATACAGGGGTGCAAGGGGGTAGGGGGGTAGGGGGGTAGGGGGGTAGGAGTGTAGGGCGATGACACGGAGATTTGTTTTGATACATTCCCCTTCCGTGTCCTTTGTTTCCTCCCCTACACCCTTACACCCCCACACCCCTACCCCCCTATTTCTGCATGAATTCCTACCAGGGATTGAGACAAAATTGCTTGCGAGTCAGTAACAAAGCCAAAGCACTGCTTCACATTGTACAGAGTTGCTAGCCAACAATACTCAGGAGACGTTGTGGCGGTGCAGTCTTTGACTAACACACAGTCATACCCTAAAAAGTTGGCATCTTGCAGAGTAGTCATGACACATTGGTCAGCGTTGACACCAGCAAAAAATAGTGTCGTCCTGCCCAAGTTCCGTAGGATACTATCTAAGGGGGTATCCCAAAAACCACTCATACGGTACTTATCGATCCGAATATCTTGGGGTAGTTGTTCTAGTTCATCTACCACCGCTGCTGCCCAACTACCCGCCATTAAGACCCTAGCACCATTACTAGGTAGCGGATCGCCCAATCCCACACCCTCGCCTGTAGGATTGTAGACGTGATGCAAAGCCGCACTAATATTGAGTAAGTCGGGACGATTTCCCCAATTTACCCATACCACGGGAACACCATGTGCCCGGAGTGCCGGCAATAAGGTTTGCAACGGTTCGATGGGTTTACGCGCTGGAATTATATCTACACCAATATGCGCCAACCAGCCATCAGGGTGGCAAAAGTCGTTTTGCATATCGATGACGAGGATGGCAGATTTTGCCAAATCAAGGCGCAGGGTTTTGGTTTCTGTTGGTAAAATGACTGGTTGTGGAGTTTGGGGAGGACGAGTAATGTCCACATTCCCATGATTTACCGCCCAAGCATTTGGTACAACTCCTAATTTCCGAAGAGGTAAACTCATAAAATGGTTAGTTCTTTGGTGTTTGTTGTTTGGTGTTGGGTGGTTGGTGTTTGGTGGTTGGTGTTTGGTGTTTGTTGTTTGGTGTTGGGTGGTTGGTGTTTGTTGTTTGGTGTTGGGTGGTTGGTGTTTGGTGTTATCGTTCCAACCAACAATCAACAGTCAACAGTCAACAGTCAACAGTCAACAGTCAACAATACTATTCTTTATTTTTTTCCGGGAAAATCTCTTAAATGTTGCATTAGTTAATCAATGGTTAATGATAATGAACTTTAACTTTACTATCCAGAATGTTTTAATTGCTGTTGAGGATGGTTACGCAAACGTTGATGTACAGGTTGTAGATGGAACCATCGCCGCCATTGCACCGCGTCTAGATGTTGTTGGCACGGCGATTAACGGTGAAAATAAACTACTACTGCCAGGATTCGTCAATGCCCACACTCATTCCTCTGAAATGTGGCAACGAGGCATAATGTCAGCCTTGCCTCTAGAATTATGGCTGGCGGAACTCTACGACTTTGCCCCCCTCGAAAGAGAGAAAGTTTACCTCAGCGCCTTGGGAACAGCGGTGGAAACCTTGCTTTCCGGCGGTACGAGTGTAGTAGATCACCTAGTACTCATCCCAGGCAAAGAATTAGAAACCATCGCTACAGCAGTTCGCGCTTACAGAGAAATTGGTATTCGCGCTTTTGTGGCACCGCTTATTCAAGATGAATCTCTCACTGCTGGTATCCCATCCGGAGAAACCCAACAAAACGACAGTCGCCTCAAGTCGGGGAACTCATCCACGGCGCTGCTTACCCATGAGCCTTATTTTCGTTCAACTGCGGCTACACTAGAACTTATAGAAGAGGCAGTCAGACAATTTCATCGTCCAGATGAGGGGGTGAGTATTTTAGTCGCACCTACAGGAATACAACTGTGTTCGGATGACTTGTTTGAGGGTTGTATTGAGTTAAGCGATCGCTACAAACTTTGCCGTCACTCCCATTTACTGGAAACCAAAGCGCAAGAAAAACTCGCCCAAGAAAAATATGGTTGTAGTGCGGTTGAACATCTCAAACGCATTGGTTATTTAGGCGAGTTCACAACACTTGCCCATTGCGTCTGGTTAACTGACGCCGATATTGCCATCCTTGCCCAAACCAAATCCACAGTCGTTCATAACCCCTTGAGTAACTTGCGTTTAGGTAGTGGCATCGCCCCTATTTTAAAATATCGTCAAGCAGGGGTAAACGTGACTTTTGGTTGTGATGGTGCATCTAGTAACGACTCTCAAGATTTACTAGAAGCCATCAAAATTGGTTCCATATTACACAATGTAACCGACTTAGACTATCAGCACTGGATTACACCCCGACAAGCAGTAGAAATGGCATCTTTGGGCGGTGTTAAAGGACTGAACCTGGCTGATCAACTTGGTTCCCTGACGGTAGGTAAAAAAGCTGATTTAGTACTCTATGACCTCACCAGCTTATCACTGCTGCCACGTACAGACCCCATTGGGTTACTAGTTCTTGGTCGTCCTACCAATGTTGTGGATAGTGTGTGGGTAAACGGCAAACAGATAGTCGCCGATGGTCAAGTTACCACCATTAACGTACAGGAATTACGCCACTCACTATTTCACCATAGTCAGTGGGAAGCACAACGCAAATCCCAAACTGTCACCCAGATTGAGGCACATTATCGCACAGTCATGGGTTTGTCGGATGAATGAGAATTATGAATGCTGAATTATGAATTATGTTTTTTTTCATAATTCATAATTCATAATTCATAATTTCTTTACAGGTTGTTTGTATTTGGGCGTTGGCGAAATAAACCTGTCATACTTATACCTGTAATTAACAATCCCACTAATCCCAAACCGGTTAAAAGAGGATAAATTTTTTCTAAATGTATAATTTCTAGGGTGTGAATTTTGAGGATAAATTCCCCTAAATCGCCTTGGTGAAACCATTCATGGATAATGGTAAAGCTCATGCCAGTTAGAACAGTGAGAAATAAGGGGATACATAAAACGATGGATATTTGACGATGGTAACGGCGAAAACTACGAATCATCAGCTATTTCTAGGGGGCTAATTTAAACTTTCTTCCTAAAATTTAGACGGAAGTTTTTTGGTTATGGTTTACCTAAAGAGCTCTTCCTTAACGGATATTGACATCCTATAGCAATCCTCAGCAGATTTTTGAAACACACGTAGGGTGGGCACTGCCCACCATGTCTGGGTTTTGGTGGGCAGTGCCCACCCTACTACTAGACATCTGGGTTTTGGTGGGCAGTGCCCACCCTACTAGTACACTACTATAAGATTTTTCACAAATGATTTAGGATTCCTCTATCAGTATATTAACTTACATATGACTCATATCAAAATCCAAAATCGGTTATGGATATATGGGCTACTAGGGGCGATCGCACTGGTTACCCTTTTCCCCTTATTGTGGCTTGTCAGTACCGCGTTAAAATCGCCAACGGAAAATATCTTTCAATCACCCCCACAGTTATTGCCAACTCACCCCACCTTAGAAAACTTTGTCGCGGTTTGGCAATCCTTACCTTTTGGACAGTACTTGTTCAACAGTACCCTAGTGGCGGTGCTGACAGTGGGCTTGAATGTAATGTTTTGCGCTTTAGCTGCTTACCCATTGGCAAGACTGTCGTTCCCAGGACGAAACTGGATTTTTATCGCTATTGTCGCCACGATTATGATCCCCTTCCAAATCGTGATGATTCCGCTGTACATTTTGATAGTCCAACTGGGTTTAAGAAATACTTATTTGGGAATGATTTTTCCCAGCTTAGCTTCTGCCTTTGGCATTTTTTTGTTGCGACAAGCTTTCAGTAGCGTCCCTAAAGAGATGGAAGAAGCAGCACGCATGGATGGTTGTTCAGAGTTAGGCTTATGGTGGTACATCATGCTTCCAGCAATTCGTCCAGCACTAGTGACCCTGGCAATTTTTGAATTTATCGGTTCTTGGAGTGACTTTCTCTGGCCTTTAATTGTCATTCAAGATGAGAAATTATACACCCTGACCTTGGGAGTAGCGAAGCTAGCAGGTACTTTTTCCTTGGACTGGCGATTGGTAGCAGCTGGTTCAGTCATTTCTATTGTCCCAGTCTTGATATTGTTTTTATTTTTACAACGCTATATTGTTCCTACGGAAGTTGGAAGTGGTGTTAAAGGTTGATTTTGCGTAGTCTACCATTCATATTAGGTTAAGTTAGTATAAAAAAAAAAATCAAGTTAAAATCAAGTTAAAATCAAGTTACTATGGCTATGGGCAGCAATTCCCATTTTAAATTTGAATGCGATGAGCTTTAAAAAGATGAAATTCGTTGAACGGCAAAGTTTGACCAAAAATGAGGTTTCTAGCTTTTGTAGATTGAGAACTGGTTCAATAATCGCCTCATTCCCATTGTATCTTTTTAGATCTTTGCACCCTCTATTCCTTACATAGCAAGGGTTTGAGAGCGCATGTCACCCCCCCAGGTTCCTCGTGGGTTTTCGGCAACTTTAAAAAAAAGAAACCTTGGCGCTGCCAGATGAGAATATAGTTACAGCCAGGTTTTAAATAAGACTGTCACGCCTATTTTTAAACTCCAGTTCAGCAATCACGAAAACTGTATGTATATTTTAGGAATTTCAGCTTATTACCACGATAGCGCCGCTGCTCTAATTGTGGATGGTGAAATTGTTGCTGCTGCCCAAGAAGAACGTTTTTCCCGCAAGAAACATGATGCGAGATTTCCTAAAGGGGCGATCGCTTACTGTCTCAAACATGCAAACATTAAACTACTAGACATAGACCAAATCGTTTTTTACGACAAGCCATTGGTCAAATTTGAGCGATTATTGGAAACCTATCTCGCCTATGCACCCAAAGGCTTACTTTCCTTTATCACCGCCATGCCTGTTTGGTTGAAGGAAAAACTTTACCTGAAGACGCTTTTAAAAAAAGAACTAGCGACCCTCGCAGAAGCCAAAACAGCACAATTGCCCTCACTCCTATTTGCTGAACATCACCAATCTCACGCCGCCTCTGCCTTTTTCCCCAGTCCCTTCGAGAGATCTGGGGTGCTGTGCTTAGATGGGGTGGGCGAGTGGGCAACCACCTCAGTCTGGTTGGGAGAGGGACACAAACTCACTCCCCAATGGGAAATAGATTTTCCCCACTCCTTGGGGTTGCTCTATTCCGCCTTCACCTACTACACCGGCTTCAAGGTGAACTCTGGGGAATACAAACTTATGGGTCTAGCTCCCTACGGTGAACCTAAATATGTAGACCAGATCCTCAACCATCTTTTGGATCTCAAAGAAGATGGCACCTTTCGGATGAATATGGACTACTTCAACTACACCACCGGGTTGACCATGACCAACGACAAATTCCACAGGCTATTTGGTGGAGAACCACGCTCCAGCGAAGGAAAGATTACCCAAAAAGATATGGATTTAGCCCGCTCCATCCAACATGTCACAGAGGAAGTTGTCCTCCGGTTGGCCAGAACGGTGAAAAAAGAACTGAACGTAGACTACCTATGTTTAGCTGGAGGAGTCGCCCTTAACTGCGTTGCCAACGGACGTATTGTCCGAGAAACGGATTTCCGAGATATTTGGATTCAACCTGCTGCTGGAGATGCCGGAGGGGCAGTGGGAGCAGCCTTAGCGGTGTGGCATCAATACAACCAAAAGCCTCGTCCTCAAAGAGATGGGGATGCCATGCACGGAAGCTATCTAGGACCAAGTTTTAGTGAGGCAGAAATTCGAGAGTTCCTCCAGTCTGTGAATGCACCTTACCAACAACTGGATGATTCCCAACTTTTACCTCACCTAGCAGAAATCCTAGAACAGGGGAATGTGGTCGGTTGGTTCTCTGGACGGATGGAGTTTGGACCACGAGCATTGGGCGGGCGTTCAATTATTGGCGATCCTCGCAGTCCCAAGATGCAGTCGGTGATGAACCTGAAAATTAAATACCGCGAATCCTTCCGTCCCTTTGCCCCTGCTGTTTTAGCTGAACGTGTTGCAGACTACTTTGAGCTTGACCGTCCCAGTCCCTATATGCTCTTAGTCGCTCCCCTCCAACCAGAATTGCGGATTCCGATGAACCCAGAGCAGGAGCAGTTATTTGGCATCGACAAGTTAAATGTCAAGCGTTCCCAAATCCCCGCTGTCACCCATGTAGATTACTCTGCTCGCATCCAAACTGTCCACCCAGAAACTAACCCGCGCTATTATGAGTTGCTGCAGCAATTTGAGGCGAAAACAGGCTGTGCAGTTTTAGTAAACACATCCTTTAATGTGCGGGGAGAACCGATTGTTTGTACTCCAGAAGATGCCTATCGCTGTTTTATGAGAACGGAGATGGATTATTTGGTACTGGAAAATTTCCTCCTAGCCAAATCTGACCAACCTCAAAGGCAGAAAGACGAGTCATGGAAACAAGAATTTGAGTTAGATTAAGAAATTTTTTGACTATGGACGAAATAAAGCAATTAGACCAAAAAGGTTTACGGGAATTTGGACTACTTGGGGGTGCGATCGCAGCCGGTTTATTTGGGTTTTTACTTCCCCTACTCCGTCACCATTCTTTCCCAGTTTTACCGTGGCTCATTGCCATGGTACTCTGGATTTGGGCGATCGCTGCCCCAGCAACACTCAATATTGTTTACCAAATCTGGATGCGGATCGGACTGGTTTTAGGTTGGATCAATACTCGCGTAATTCTGAGTGTGATTTTCTTTGGGTTCTTCACCCCCATTGGGATGATCAAACGTTTGTCAGGTGAGGATGCTATGAAGCGGAAAATTGATCCACAAACTCAGAGTTATCGGTTAGTAACCCAACCTAAACCAGCTAAAAGTTTACTCAATCCATTTTAAATAGGAGAAACTATCCCATGCTCAAAGATACTCTGGATTTTCTCAAAGACCTTGGGGGATTTATACTCCAACAAAAAAATTACTTGCTCATCCCTCTAATTATCACCCTAGTTTCTTTGGGAGCCTTAATTGTGTTTGCCCAATCTTCTGCGATCGCTCCCTTTATCTACACCTTATTTTAAATCGGTTCTCAATTGATGAAGTTACTTAAGTCTTGGCTTGCAAAAATATTGCTCATCCTCACCGGAATCCTGGCTGGGTTGTTGCTGATGGAAACTTTTGCTGTAGCTACAGGAATTCTTGTGCAACATGCATCTACACAGCGAGATTTCTTCGAGTCTATTCAATATGATTCTCGCTTAGGCCACAAAGCTAAACCCAACCTCAAAGACTTGAAAATGGTTTGGAAGACAGCAGGAGTATCAGATATTATTCGTACAGATAGTTCTGGCTTTCGCAATCTAGGAAGAGATTACACCAAATCTAATCTGTATTTTATTGGTGACTCTTTTTCTTGGGGTGAATGGGTCAATGAGGAAAACACATTTCCCAGACTGATTGAATCAGAACTCAAGCAACCTGTTATTAACTTAGGAATTCCTGGTTATGGATTTCAACAATACGAATTTCTATTTCAAGATTGGGTAGCCAAATATAAACCTCATACTGCTGTCTTGTGCATATTCGCCAATGATTTGACTAAAGGTCGAACGGTATTCACTAGTAAAAGCAAATTTGATTTGACTAAGAAAGCTGTGCAGTTACCCTGGTATAAAAAAACTTTTATTTACCAAATAATTTTAGGAAATAACAAAAAAGTAGACCAAGGATTATCGAGTAATAAGCGTAAGCAGGCAAAAAATGGCTTATTTCTATTTACAGATGCAGGTGCAGATAAAGATTATCTGACATCTGGTAATGCTGCTGTAGAAATAGAAGCGGCGCTATCGCGGATAATTGATCTCACAAAAGAAATAAGAGTGCATCTGGTTGTTTTTCTGATCCCTTCAAAAGAATCAACCTACATCAAAGATTACGTCGATTTATTCCCGCAGGAACTAGAAGTTCTGAAAAATGAAGAGATTGGCTATCAGCGGCTATGTGAACTGGCAAAATCTCAACAAGTGACTTGCGTTGACATGACTGAGATATTCCGACAAAATAGCGACGGAGAAAAGCTTTATTTTGATATGGATACTCATTGGACTCTTGCTGGACATAAACTAGCAGCTAAGGTGATGTATCCCTCGATCATCCAGGGTAGCAGAGAAATATCAAAAGATAAGGAAGAATGAACTATATCAGTCAACTAATTAAATTAATTCTTGAACTCCGCACCTTTATTCTTTTCTGGATAGAACAGTCCCTGTCTGAAATCGGAACACGCTTAACAGGATTTGGCTTAAGTATCTGGGTCTATCAAAACACTCACGCTGTTGCACAATTAAGCCTAGTTTTATTTTTTACAACTTTACCAGGTGTATTAATCACTCCCTTTGTTGGTGCATTGGTAGATAAATGGCATCGCAAATCAACAATTATTTTCAGTGAAATAGGTGCAGCTACTGTTACACTAACACTTGCCTTACTGCTACTGACCGGCGATCTACAACTCTAGCATACCTATGTCGCTGCATTTTTCACCTCAGTCTGCGGTTCTTTTCAAATGACGGCAAAAGCTGCTGCTTTACCGATGATGGTTCCTCGTAATATTTTTTCTTTCGACATATTGAGGAGGAATTGTTAACTGCTGAGAAGAAAAGTTTAATTTAACGATCGAGCCAGAAGAAGTCTTTTGTAATTAGCAAATTGGTAATACTTTGATGAACTTAATGACCCTAAAAACTGCATCTGAAGAGTATGAAATGAACCAGCCACAATTACTCACAAAAACAAACCCTCCAATTTGGTTAAAAACTTTAGTAATAATCCTCATCGGATTAGGAATTTTCTTTCGCTTTGCCAATTTAGGACAAAAAATTTACTGCTGTGATGAATCTTGGACATCCGTAGCAATTTCTGGTCACACATTAGCCGAACTAAAACAGGAAAGTTCTCACTATCAAGGCACAATTCCTATTACCGCGTTCAATAAATATCAACATCTTAATCCAGATCGTGGTGTGGCTGATACAGTAAATTACTTAATCACCTCAGACCCGCAACATCCCCCCTTGTATTACGTGATGGTAAGATTGTGGGCGCAAGTATTTGGGGATTCGCCTACTGGTGTGAGAAGTTTATCCGCAATCATCAGTTTGTTCATATTTCCCAGTGTATATTGGCTTTGTTTAGAGTTGTTTGATTCGACCGTTGTGGGATGGGTGGCGATGGCATTGATGGCTGTTTCTCCCCTGCAGTTTTACTTTGCACAAGAAGCACGTCAGTACAGTTTGTGGATGGTAGAGATTCTAGGATCGAGTGCTGCTTTATTGCGAGCCATCAGACAAGAAAATCAAGTAAATTGGGCTGTGTATACCCTCACTTTAGCCTTGGGATTATACACCCATTTATTCACAGCTTTGGTGATGATAGCTCATGGTATTTATGTAGTTATTCAACAACAGTTTCGTTTCACCAAAACCTTACTCAATTATCTGCTGGTTACCATTGCTACCTTTTTAATTTTTTTGCCCTGGCTGATTGTGATTATAACTCACATTCACACAGCAATAAAACTAACTACAGGGTGGTCATTAAAATGGATAGATAATCCCTTTGAGCTAATAGCTATTTTTCTGATTCGAGTGACTCGAACATTTTTCGATCTGAATTTAACTTCATCAGTAGTGACTTTTAATAGCATTGCTCTAGAAGGACCTGTATTTTATTTTGTTCCTACATTAATATTGAGTTTAATTTTGATAAGTTACCTAGTCTATTTTTTTGTAAAAATATCTAGTAATAAAACTGTTATATTCATTTTTTTAATGGGGGGATTTCCAGGTATATTATTAATGGCATTTGACATATTTTCTGGAGGAGTTCGGTCGATTCAAATTCGCTACCAGTTGCCTTTATATCTCAGTATAGAAATTCTTGTAGCCTATGTTTTAGCTTTCTATATTTTTCAAGAAAAGACTTGGGGACAGAAAATTGGTCAATCGATGATAGTGGGATTATTAATAGCCGGGTTGATTTCTGATGTCAAGTTTTTTAAAGCAGAAAATTGGTGGCCTCAATCCTCGGGAAAATTTATCACAGAAACGTCCCAAGCTATCAATCAATCAGAAAAACCTTTACTAATGATTAATGAATCTCCTATTGATTTAGGAGGAATACTAACCTTGAGTAATTATTTACCAAAAGTTCACTTATTGTCAATATCGAATGATTATTTCCTGCCGATTACTCAGGATTATAGTCAGATTTTCTTTATGAACAACAGCAACAGTTTATTCCATCAACTGGCTCAAGATGAAACCTATGATTTAAAAGTAATAATATTACTTAATCTACCACCGGGAGGTTTGTGGGAATTTGAGAAAATTGAGCGAGCTTGAAGATGTGGTAGTTGGTTCTCGATCAATTGTTAGCAACAAACTCCCACCTAACACACTCGCGTTAGGTATTCCTGCCAGAGTAGCACGGACAATATTACTTGGTTGATTGAATCTCTAGAAGTCGTGATTGTGGAATAAAAATATCAAGTGATTAGAAGCTTAATGAAGCAATATCTTGACATTAATTATCTTAATATATCGACTACGTTTCTTTCCGGGGTGTTTGTCAGTCGGCTGATTCGTTTCGCCATAGTGGGTTTTAGTGGTGTATTTGTAGACTTGGGAGGATTCTATTTTCTGCATACGTTATTAGGTTTAGCGTTAACTCCAAGTGCAATCCTTTCAACAGAAGTAGCAATCATAAATAATTTCCTCTGGAATGATGTATGGACATTTGGTGATGTGTCTGATCCACAGCATTTAGGCACTCAGAGATTACAACGTTTTTTTAAGTTCAACTTAATTTGTTTTTTTGGACTGATTTTGAATATTTTTATTGTGAATTTTTTGGTTTATAAATTTAGACTGAATGAATATATGGCAAAATTAGTAGCAATTATTTGTGTTACATTTTGGAATTTTGGCATCAACTTGAGGTTGAACTGGCAAGTCAAGGAGACAACTGAATCATGATTGTGAATGAATCCCCTAGGCTACAAGATTTTGATTAAAGTACTGGGACGCCGAAGTCGGCTATGTTTTTCAGTTACTTCAAAAAGGAGCGAGCAAGGTCACTTGGCGACAATATTTAGAACCCACACCCTCGTTAATTGGCTTGATGAAAAATTGTTAACTTCTGATCTAAAAAAACGAGAAAATAAGACAATTAAGCAGATACTCATTTAACAATTGCAGAAACCAAATTTTGTTTTAGCTTCATGGAGATATCTTTCAAATGGTAAAAAATACTGCCACCATCTACGACACAGTTGATCCATACCAGTGGGTTACAGATATAGCTCATCAAGCTTGGAAAGCTAGAGATAAAGAAGTCTGGATTAACAACATTCAGGACTTGATTACATCTGATGCAGTCATTCTTGATGCTGGATGTGGACTGGGAAGATTACTTCCCCGTTTCTGGTCAGCCAAAAAGATTGTTTTGGTCGAACCTGACCTCAGGAGATTTTTGCATGCTTCTGTGGTAGCTCAGTGTCTACTCAACGAAGACCAAGAATTATTAGAAAAATTAAAGGATGACGGTTTTTGGCAAACTAATGAATACGAGAGGTTACTTCAAGAAGTCTATACATCACCAGTAAGAAGTAAGAAAGTTCATCTCCTTAATGATGTGATGCAAAGTCCAGCGATCGCGGAATATGGAACTTTTGATCTAATCGTTTGTTCCCACATTTTTGAACACATTTCTTTAGACATTATCCAAGAGAGTATTGCTGCTTTTTATAACTTTCTGAAACCAAATGGATCTTTAGTAATATTTGCTGGCAAATCTCCTACTCTCTTTCACGTCCGTCTCACGAAAGAGTTTGATCATCAAAATATTCTGATTACACGGTCAGAATTTTTCGATATTTGCAAACAGGGTCCTTCCGCAGGGTTAGGAATTCGATATATGCCCTTTGAACTTTTGCAAACCATCCTTGCTAACCCGTTCAATCCCACATTGCAAGAGACATTTGCAGATGAGTTCAAATCAGAATCAAAATATTATCAACTTCCGACTACACCGCTATTCACCATCAAGCAATGGGAAGCTTACCATTCTGAATTTTATACTCACAAAACTATGCAGGTTGGCACATATATTGAATATCCGCAAATTCAAGCCCGCCTCTATCGACCAATTAAACCAATAGAAAGTGTCGCCGAGATATTAGAGCTTGAACACCAAGTTAACCAAAATGAAACTTTAAAGAAAATGCATTTAATTGATATGATTGTGGTTGCTAATAAAAATGAATGAGGTACTTATTGCCCCATACCCTACACCCCTTTCATGTTGCTTAATTCAAGGATGAAACTGTTTATTTTATGTTTTTGTACCTACCCTACAGGAACGAATTCGTAGAATGAGTGAAAGCAAATGCATGCTCTTAATCAGTAATGCCTAGAAAATTAATAATTTCACTAGGAATAACTTGTTTACCAAGGCACAATCTTTAACTCGTAGGAATGCTATATGCGCTATTTTGATGAATACTGTGAAGTACATTTAGACCCTAGTATTGCACCCTATACTTGGGTGTTTAGAAGTAACGAGAAAATCTACATCAGATTTGGTGTTCACTTATCTAAACATCCAGATTGTGGACAGATAGCCTATGAGTTAAATGATGGACAAGGATATTTCGATGTAGATCGCATTACAGCAGAAAAAGAAAATGTCATAGATAATGGCTTCCAAATGTTCTCAGTGATCCTCCCGCCTATCAGTAATGGGGGAGGATATCGCTACAGATTAGGTTATGTGGATGCATTTGGTAATGAACATACAACAGAGCGATCGCATTTTTTGTTAGTCTGCGATGAAGCACCCCGCTCAATGGCTGAAATTCCATCTGTCTTTCTGGGATATGTGAATCATCAGCCTTTATATGGACCAAAACCAAAGGTTGAAATGACATCTAGTCCCGATGATTGGAGTTCCCGTCTATTTTATTCCATCATCATTGATCGATTTGCTCGCAGTGCAGACAGCAATCGTGCGGGGATGAGTGCAGTCAAGTATGATCCCACTTCCCCACATGCAAGTCATGGTGGGACAATTCGAGGCGTAACTGAGCAGATAGATTATTTAAAGTCGTTAGGAATTCGAGCCATTATCCTCAGTCCGGTGTATGTCAATGCGGCTGACGGCTATCATGGCTATCATCCCATCCATCTATTGATGGTAGATCCACGTCTGGGTACACTTATGTGTTTGCGTGATCTGGTTCAGACAGCTCATGAAGCTGACATTGCCGTCATTTTAGATGTTGTCAACAATCATCTTGCAGATAGTATTAACTGGCAAGAGTATGGCGGTCCACAAGGAGGAGAGTTTAAGTATATCCAAGGTGATGATACTGCGGTAATGCCTTTTCCCGTAGAAGCACGCAACACATCACTGTTCCACGGACCAGAATACACTGATATGATAAATCAAAGACTCTTTGGTTTCCTGGAAGATTGGCGCACAGAAACTAGCTACGTTCGGGAATTACTAATTCAACACCTCAAATACTGGATTGCAGAAACAGACATTGATGGCTTTCGTTACGATTCCGCTCGTCACGTTGGCCTTGATTTTTGGGAGCCTTGTGTGGAAGAGATCTCAAGATATGCTAGCTATTTAGGGAAAAAAGAGTTTCTACAGATAGCCGAACACGCTGGGAGTACTCACGAAGAAATAATTGAATACAATAGCGCCAAATTCACAAATTTGATAGATTACCCCACCTATTATACCCTTAAACATTCGCTCAATGATGGCAATTGGCTAGGGGGTTTGGCGGATTATTTTTGTGGCTTTCTCGTACCATCCCAACCATATCATGCTGGTTGGCAGCACAATATTATGTTCCTGGATAATCAAGACACAACTAGAATCTTTCATCAATTCTTGAGTCGTCTAGCAAACCTAGAACAGGCCAGAGTCCGGTTACATTTTGGACTGGCTTGTTTGATTTTGGGCCCGCAAATACCTTCTATTTATCAAGGAACAGAGCAAGAATTTTCTGGCGCTTTAGGGTGGCATCAAAAAAAGGATACAGGAGAGTGGATTGGTCATGATTGCTACGTGCGAGAAGATATGTTTGAAAACCCTGCCTGTGTGTGGGATTTTGGACCAATTAACCGCAAAAATTTTGCACCATATAATGCAAAACACCCAACTTTTTTACTGATTCGACAACTTGCCGAAATTAGACGGGAAAATCAATTAATTGCCAGTGGCAACCGCACCCTATTATGCTCTAGGAATCACGGACTCTGGTGTGTACTGATTCATGGTGGGGCTGATGAGCAGCCACTGTTTGTGGCGATGAATTTGGGACCCACACCAGCATTTGAAGAAGCTTTCAAAATTCCTAATTGGTATGGTGATTTTTCCGGTATTGATATGCTGATTAATACTGCTGGTGGAGTATTCCATCTTGTCCAAGGTGGTATGCGAATTAAACTTCCACCATTCACATTTGTCTTAGGAAGGCTGTTGTGAGGCGACAAGAAAAGCTGGCGTTGCAATCCTTTATTAGAACTGCTTTGCGTCGTTTTGGAACGAAGACGAAATGGTAGTTCAATCAGGACACTGATCCTTCTGTGCGCCTGTATTCAAAGTCTTTAGGTGAAAGTTTAGACATTTTGCCAAATTGTAGACAGAATACGTATGTAGCACTATAGTAGAAGACAGGAGGAAACACAATGTTCAAAACTCAGCAAATAAGGCTAACAATTTAGCAGATAAATATATGAGCCTAGGATCTACATCCTTGATAGAAATTCTCAAGTATAGAGCGCAATATCAGCCTGATAAACAAGCCTATATCTTTCTCCAAAACGGAGAAACAGAATCAGCAAGTCTCACCTACAGGGAATTAGATAGACGGGCTCGAGCGATCGCAGTCCATCTCCAATCAATGCCAGGAGAACGGGCCTTACTTTTATACCCTTCTGGACTAGAATTTATTACAGCTTTCTTTGGCTGTTTGTATGCAGGGGTCATAGCAGTTCCAGTTTATCCTCCCAGACAAAATCAGAAGTTGTCGCGCTTGCTTTCTATCGTTAATGATGCTGAAGCAAAAGTAGCACTGACAACTACGTCAATACTGGCTGACATTGAGAAAAGGTGGATCGAGGAAGCAGAATTAGCGACAGTAAAATTAATAGCAACCGATACCATCGAAACTCCAGAGCCAGAATTTGTTCCTCAATCAGTGACACCAGAGAGTTTGGCATTTTTGCAATATACTTCTGGTTCTACAGGAACACCCAAAGGGGTCATAGTGACTCATGGAAATATCATCCATAACCAGCAGTCGATTCATCAGGCTTTTGGTCATAGTGAGAAGACTATCTTTGTTGGTTGGTTGCCTTTGTTCCATGATATGGGGTTGATTGGTAATGTTTTGCAACCTATTTATCTAGGAATTCCCAGTATTTTAATGCCTCCAGTCGCTTTTCTTCAGAAGCCGATTTGTTGGTTAAAAGCGATTTCTAATTATAGAGCGACTACCAGTGGTGGACCGAATTTTGCTTATGATTTATGCGTAAAAAAAGTTCAACCAGAAGAATTAGTTGATCTTGACTTGAGCAGTTGGGATGTGGCTTTCAATGGGGCAGAACCAATACGGGCAGAAACTCTGAAGCAATTTGGGGAAAAATTTGCCAGTTATGGTTTTAACTACAGAGCCTTTTATCCTTGCTATGGAATGGCGGAGACGACCTTGTTTGCTACGGGTGGGGACAAGAATCAATTGCCAGTGATTCAGTCGGTATTAGCTCGGGATCTAGAACAAAATTCGATAGTAGAGACTGAGATTTCATCACCTCTAAGTCGAGTGTTGGTGGGTGTTGGTCGTCCTGGCATGAACACAACAGTAATTATCGTAAACCCAGAGTCGTTAACTCGCTCTCGAGAAGGACTTGTAGGAGAGATTTGGGTGTCCGGTGATAGTATTACCTCTGGGTATTGGAATCGTCCTCAAGCTACACAAGAAACTTTTCAAGCTTATGTGAAAGATACTGGAGATGGACCATTTCTGCGCACAGGGGACTTGGGATTTTTTAGGAATGGGGAACTTTTTGTTACAGGAAGACTCAAGGATTTAATTATCATTAGTGGTCGCAATCATTATCCCCAAGATATTGAATTAACTGTTGAAAACAGCCATCCGGCTCTAAGAAGTCATTGTAGTGCCGCCTTTTCAATAGAAATGGAAGACTCAGAGTGTTTAGTGGTTGCCTGTGAGGTGGAACGAACTTACCTACGCAAGCTGAACACTTTGGAGATAGTGAGAGCCATCCAAATTGCAGTATCAACAGAACATGAGTTAGAAGTTTATGGGGTTGTACTGTTGAAAACGGGGAGTATTCCTAAGACTTCTAGTGGAAAAATTCAACGTCGGGCTTGTCAAATAGGATTTTTAGAAGAGAGTTTGAATGTAGTCGGGCAGTGGCAAAAAAATCTTGAAAAGAATCCTACAATAATTGGCTCAAATTCACAACTAAATAGTCAAGATAATTCCTTCCAAAAACCATCGAAAACAGCGGAAGAAATAGCTGCATGGTTGGTCAACCAAATTGCTGAAATATTGCAGCTATCAACAGAAAAAATAGACTTGAAGCAACCATTAGCTGTCTATGGTTTAAATTCAGTCAAAGCTGTGAGTATTGCTGCGGAATTAGAAAAATGGTTGGGGATTTCCATAGCTCCGACTATTGTGTATGACTATCCCAGTATTCAGGCATTGGCTGATTATTTCGGGCAAACAACTCCAAAGTTAGAATCCTCTACTTTTGTTTCAAATCAAAAGACTGCAACAGAAGCAGTAGCTATCATTGGTATGGGGTGTCGTTTCCCAAAAGCTAAGAATCCGCAAGCTTTCTGGTCTTTGTTGCGCTCAGGTGTTGATGCTATTACTAAAGTCCCAGTTTCTCGTTGGGAATCAGGCAATGGTTGGGGTGGTTTTTTGGAGCAGGTTGACCAGTTTGAACCCCAATTTTTTAATATTTCTCCACGGGAAGCCAATAACATGGACCCGCAACAAAGATTGTTGCTAGAAGTGAGTTGGGAGGCGTTAGAAAACGCAGGATTAGCAGCAGAACGACTAGCGGGAAGTCGAGGTGGGGTTTTTATCGGCATCAGTAGTGGAGATTATGCCAAGTTAAACGGAAATATTGTCAATACAGAAGCGTATTATGGTACTGGTAATGCGTTGAGTATTGCTGCCAATCGTTTATCTTATTTCTTGGATTGGCATGGACCAAGCTGGGCTGTAGATACAGCTTGCTCATCATCATTAGTAGCAGTTCATCAAGCTTGTCAAAGTTTGTTGCTTGGGGAGTGTCATCTGGCTTTAGCTGGAGGAGTGAATTTGATGTTGAGTCCGCAATTAACTTTGACTTTTGCTGAGGCTCAAATGATGGCAGCAGACGGTCTATGTAAGACTTTTGATGCTCTAGCAGACGGTTATGTACGTTCAGAAGGATGCGGAGTTGTTGTACTTAAACGTCTTGCTGATGCGCTGGCTGATGGAGACAGTATTCAGGCAATTATTAGAGGAACGGCAGTTAATCAAGATGGTCTAACTAATGGACTCACTGCACCAAATGGTAATTCTCAACAAGAGGTTATTCGTCTAGCTTTAGCTAAAGCGGGAGTCCAACCGAATCAAATTAGTTATGTGGAGACACACGGTACAGGAACTTCTTTGGGAGATCCTATTGAGGTGAATTCTCTCAAAGCTGTGCTCATGGAAGACCGGGAGTCAAATCAACCCTGTTGGATTAGTTCGGTAAAAACTAATATTGGTCATTTGGAAGCTGCTGCGGGGATTGCTGGTTTAATTAAGGTGGTATTGTCGTTAGAACATGGTGAGATTCCACCTCACCTTCACTTGAAGCAGTTAAATCCCTATATTGAACTTGAGAAGACAACCATTGAAATTCCTACTCAACTTCAGCCATGGTCATCGGTGGGACAACCCAGACTCGCAGGGGTTAGTGCTTTTGGCTTTGGGGGGACAAATGCTCATGTCGTTTTAGAAGAAGCACCAGCTCAATTGAAAAGTCAAGATGCTTTGTCAGAAGGGCAAAACCCTACAAAATTAAATAAGTTACTTGAGCGTCCTGTTCATCTATTAACCCTGTCAGCTAAAACAGAAAAAGCTCTGGACGATTTAGTCGAGAATTACCAAAACCATCTGGAAACTTATGGGCAATTAGCGATCGCAGATGTTTGCTTCAGTGCCAACACGGGGCGATCGCACTTTAACCATCGTTTAGCTATTATCACCTCTGACAAACAAGAATTAGCGGCTAAATTAGCAAAAATTATTGCCGGAGAAGAACTTTCAGGTGTATATTCTGGAAAACTCTCTAGTAATAGTAAATTACCTAAAATTGCCTTCCTGTTTACCGGACAAGGTTCTCAGTATGTCAACATGGGAAGACAACTTTATGAAACGCAACCTGTCTTCCGTCGAGCCTTAGACCAGTGCGAGCAAATTCTACAATCTTATTTAGAAAAATCTCTTTTAGAAGTTGTTTATCCGGAAAATCCTGAAGAATTAAATAGTTCTGTCATTAACGAAACCGCGTATACCCAACCTGCCCTATTTGCCATAGAATATGCTCTGTTTCAGTTATGGCAATCCTGGGGCATTAAACCAGATGTAGTCATGGGTCATAGTGTTGGGGAATATGTAGCCGCTGTAAGTGCAGGAGTATTTAGTTTAGAAGATGGATTAAAACTGATCGCCCTCAGAGGATGCTTAATGCAAAAGTTGCCGAATGGGGGTGAGATGGTAGCTGTAATGACATCAGAGGAGAAAGTGCGTTCTGTCATTGAACCACTTGGTGAAAAAGTATCAATCGCAGCCATTAACGGACCAGTTAGCATAGTGATTTCCGGTGCTGCTGATGCCATCCACACCATCTGTCACAGATTGGAAAGCGATGGAATCAAGATCGAACATTTACAAGTATCCCACGCCTTCCACTCTCCCTTGATGGAACCGATGCTGACGGAGTTTGAAAATGTTGCCTCGTCCATTACTTACAATAAGCCTTGTATTCCCATAATTTCCAATCTTACCGGAGAACAAGCAAACGTTGACATTGCCACCCCCCAATACTGGATAAATCATGTGCTAAAGCCAGTGAAATTTGCTTGTGGGATGGAAACCCTTGAGAAAATTGGCTATGAAGTGTTCTTAGAAATTGGACCTAAGCCGATTTTGTTAGGCATGGGTCGTCAATGTTTCACGAAAAATGTGGGTGTATGGTTGCCCAGCCTGCGCCCCGGCAGGGGAGATTGGCAGCAAATACTACAAAGTTTGGCAGAGTTATATGTACGGGGAGCGGCAGTAAACTGGTCAGATATAAGCTGGAACGATCACCCTCGCAAGGTCGTGTTGCCGACTTATCCGTGGCAGCGATCGCGTTATTGGTTGAAAGATACCAATGCATTTTACCACAAAAAACAATTACTGTCAAGAAATGTTACCGATCTTAAGAGCCTCCACAGCCTACTGGGTCAACGGTTAGACTTACCAGGTCTTAAGGAGATTCGTTTCGAGTCCCAAATCAATCAAGATATACCCGCCTACCTTACAGACCATCGCGTCTTTGAAAAGCCAATTTTACCAGCGACAGCTTATCTAGAGATGGTTTTGGCGGCTGGAGTTACGGTATTCAAATCTGACAATTTAGTATTAGAGAACGTCGTGTTCCAGCAAGCATTAATATTGCCAGAAGATGAACTCAAGACACTGCAATTTATTTTAACTCCTGAGGAGACTTCATCATATTCCTTCCAAATTTTCAGCCGGAATACAGTTGAAGAAGGCGGGGAATCCTCTTGGACACAGCATGCTTCTGGGAAAGTGCGGCTAGGGGACAAAGCATGGCAACCTCCGATGATTGACTTGGCTAATTTGCAAACCCAATATACTGAAGAAATATCTATAGAAGCTTATTACCAAAAGTTTCGCGATCAAGGAATCGATTACGGTTCCAGTTTCCAAGGAATTGAAACACTCTGGAAACAAGAAGGTTCATCTGTTGGTCAAATTCGCTCTATAGAAACATTAGTTTTAGAACCACAAGCCTACCTGCACCCCGTCCAACTAGATGCCTGCTTCCAGGTTTTAGGGGCTGCCATCATTGATAATGACCACACAGGTGCTTATCTGCCCATAGGGATAAAACGCCTACAGGTTTATTGTCGTCCTGGCACTCACGTTTTCAGCCAAGTCCAAATCACTCCAGTCAAGGACGGAAATCAACAGACCCTTCAGGGTGAAGTATGTGTTTACGCTCCTGATGGACATGTAATAGCTAAAGTGGAGGGTCTACACCTTCAACGAACTAGCCTGGAAGCCCTACTGAAAACCAAACAAGAATCTTGGCAAAATTCGCTTTATCAAGTGGAATGGCGTCGAAAGGTGCGCTTTGCAAGTCAGCCACTACCTGCCGACTACCTGGCAACTCCGATGGAAATAGATATCAGTCTTCGTCCCCAAGTGACTGAATTAATTAGCCAGCAACATTTACAAGCTTACGGGGAATTGTTGAAAAAGCTAGAAGCATTAAGTGTTGACTATGTGCTGAAAGCCTTTGAGGTATTGCAGTGGGAGTTCCAGCTAGGGCGACGCTTTGTAGGTGCATTGATAGCAGAGCAGTTGGGCATAGTCAGCCAACATCGGCAGCTACTAGAGCGTTTGCTAGAGATGCTGGCTGAAGTTGGTTTGTTGCAACGAATTGACTCCCAGTGGGAGGTGATCCAACTGCCACACAAGCCGAAACCGCAAGAGCAATTGAGTTTGCTGCAAACTCAGTACCCAGAAGCAGTAGCGGAACTGACCCTACTGGAACGTTGTGGTTCAAATTTAGCACAAGTGCTGCGGGGAGAATTGAAAGAGCTAGAATTGTTATTCCCTGAAGGGGACTTGTCCACCACCACTCAGCTGTATCAGGATTCTCCGGGTGCACAGGTGATCAATACCGTGGTGCAAAAGGTGGTGAAAACAGCTTTGGAGCAATTGCCCAAGGGACGTGGAGTGCGAGTGCTAGAGATAGGGGCTGGAACTGGGGGAACAACCTCCTACATCTTGCCGATCCAGCCAGCGGAACAGACCGAATATATCTTTACTGATCTATCCCCCTGGTTCACCACTCAAGCACAGGAGAAGTTCCATGATTACCCGTTTGTACGCTATCAAGTTTTAGACATTGAACAAGATCCACAATCCCAAGGGTTTGCTCTCCATGGGTATGATTTGATTATTGCAGCAAATGTGTTACATGCTACAAAAAGATTGCAAACTACCCTGGAGTACATAGGCAGTTTGTTAGCTCCAGAGGGAATGTTGGTGTTGGTGGAAGGAACCGCACCCCAGCGCTTTATGGATTTGACCTTTGGATTAACAGAAGGCTGGTGGAGCTTTACTGATAGGGACTTGCGACCCAACTACCCCTTACTAGCGACGAACCAGTGGCAAGATCTGTTACAGCAGATGGGCTTTCAAGCGGTTGTAACAATTCCCTCTCAACAAGACAGCCAAGGAATTGTATCTCAGCAGGCTGTGATCATCGCTCAAGTAGGCTCCTCTGGGACAAACTCAGCAATTTCTCTGCCAAAAAGTTGGCTGGTGATGGCTGATCGTCATGGAATTGGTCAGCAGTTAGCAACACTTTTGCGTTCAAAAGGAGAGGTGTGTTATCTGGTGTTCCAAGGGGAGGAGTATGAACAATTAAGCGAGCAAGAATTTAGAATAGACACAGCCATTGGTGAAGATTTTCACCAGATACTAGCAATAGTAAGAGCAAATCACCCTTCCTTGCATGGCGTGATCAATTGCTGGAGCATGGATGCATTGGCAGCAGCAGCCTTAACGAGTCCCGACCTAAAAGCAGCTTCACTGCAAGGATGCGGCAGTACCTTACACCTCATCCATGCGATCGTAGAGGTGGGATTTTCTCAACCTCCGCGCCTCTGGTTAGTGACTCAAGGGGCGCAGCCAGTTACAACTACGAATTTAAATGTTCCCGGAGTTGCTCAGTCTTCCTTATGGGGAATGGGAAAAGTGATTGCACTGGAACATCCAGAACTGAACTGCGTGCGCGTGGATTTAGATCCCGATGCAGTTGGGGATCAGACGCAAGATCTATTTGAGGAAATCTGGGCTGGGGATGCTGAAGACCAAGTCGCCTTTCGCAACCAAGTTCGTTATGTGGCGAGGTTGGCTGCTTGTAGTCAACCGGAAGATTCTGTGGATGGAATCAGGTTGGATGTCCCACAAGACCAACCTTACCGATTGGAAATATCTGATCGGGGAACCTTAGAGAATTTGAAACTACAGCCGACAACACGTAATAAACCCAGTGCTGGTGAGGTAGAGATTCGGGTACAGGCTACGGGGCTGAACTTCCGAGACGTTCTGAATGCATTGGATCTGTATCCGGGAGATCCAGGTCCGCTTGGAGGTGAATGTGCAGGAACCATCGTAGCCATTGGGGAAGGAGTAGAAGACTTTGAGATCGGCACAAGAGTTGTAGCTATAGCTCCTGGCAGTTTTAGCAAGTATGTTACGGTCAAGGCTGATCTGGTTGCACGTAAGCCGGAGATTCTCAACTTTGAAGAGGCGGCTACTATTCCCATCACATTTCTCACTGCATACTATACCTTACATCACTTAGCTAAGATATCTCCACAAGATCGGCTGTTGATTCATGCTGCTGCTGGCGGTGTAGGTCAAGCGGCAGTACAACTAGCTCTACAGGCAAAAGCAGAGGTTTTTGCCACAGCTAGTCCCAAGAAGTGGGAATTTGTCAAGTCTATGGGAGTGAAACATATTATGAACTCCCGGACTCTAAATTTTGCTGATCAGATTATGGCCCTCACTGAAGGTAAGGGAGTTGACATTGTACTTAACTCTCTAACCTCAGAAGAATTTATTGCCAAGAGTCTATTGGTTTTGCGCCCCAAAGGTCGCTTTTTAGAAATTGCCAAAAGGGGTGTTTGGGACTCTGGCGAGATTCTTCAGACAAGGTCTGATGTCTCGTACTTTCTTGTCGATTTAGTCCTGGTGTGTCAACAGCAGTCTGCCTTGATTCAGTCAATGCTGCGCCATCTGATGCAGCAGTTTGAGGAAGGTAAGCTTAAGCCTCTAGCAAAGAAGGTGTTCCCCATCCAAAACGTGATAGAAGCCTTCCGCTACATGCAACAAGCTAAACATATCGGCAAAATTGTGATCGCGCAGCAGCAGGGAACTGTTGATGTCGCTTTACGAGGGGATAGTACTTACCTGATTACTGGCGGGATGGGGGGTTTGGGTTTACTAGTGGCTCGTTGGATGGTTAGCAGGGGAGCACGTCACTTGCTGCTGGTAGGGCGCAGTGGTGCAAGCCCAGATCAGGCTAGCCAGTTAACAGAGCTAGAACAGGCCGGGGCTAAGGTGATTGTGGCTCAGGCTGATGTGTCTGATATCCAGCAAATGACCAGGGTATTGTTAGAAAGTGAGCAATCTCTGCCACCATTGCGGGGGATAATTCATTCTGTTGGTGTTTTGGACGATGGCGTTTTACAACAGTTGAACTGGGAACGCTTTGAGCGGGTGATGAGCCCTAAAGCGATCGGTGCTTGGAATCTTCACACTTTAACAAAAAATCAGTCTCTAGACTTCTTTGTGATGTTCTCCTCTGCTGCTTCTGTATTTGGTTCCCCAGGTCAAGCCAACCATGCAGCAGCAAATGCTTTTCTAGATACCTTAGCCTATTATCGTCAGACTCAGAAGCTACCAGGACTGAGCATCAATTGGGGAGCTGTGGCAGAAGTGGGAGCAGCAGCCAAGCGCCAAGCAGGTGAATGGGTTAAGGCTAAGGGAATGGGAACTATAAGCACTCAACAGGTATTGGAGGTGCTGGAAGAACAATTGTTCTCACAATCTTTTGTCCAAGTTGGGGTATTGCCTGTTAACTGGTCGCAGTTTAGAGAGCAATCTGCACTAGTGCCTTTCTTTAGTGATTTTCTACAAACATCTGACCAGCCAAAGGAACAGCGTTCTGGGTTTCTCCAGCAACTAGAAGCAATACCAGCCAACGAGCGTCGGGCTTACTTGTTAGTTTATGTCTGTTCACAAGTGGCTATAGTCTTGGGTTTGAATCCATCTGCACCAATAGATCCACAGCAAGGATTTTTCGATTTAGGGATGGATTCCCTAACCGCTGTGGAGTTGAGAAACCGCCTCCAAACCAATTTGAAATGCAGTTTGCCTTCAACTTTGACCTTCAAATATCCGACAATAGAGACGCTTGTGGATTATTTAGCCATGTTCGTGTTGTTCAAAGACCCATCAGCACAATCGAATCAAGTAACCCAAAAAGATACTGAGGTTCAGCGTCGAGACTTGGCAGAGATCAAACAGCTTTCCCAAGATGAAATCGATGCGTCAATAGCTAAGGAAGTCGAAGAGTTAGAAAGTTTACTGAGGGGTAACTGAAATGACCAACATTTCCGAAGGAGTAGAGCAACTATCTTCATCACAACGAGTGCTTTTGGCGCTCAAGGAAGCACGAGCTAAACTCGTTGCTCTCGAACGCTCAAAAACAGAACCAATTGCTATTATTGGTATGGGTTGTCGATTTCCTGGTGGTGTCAATGACCTAGAGGGATTGTGGCAGGTGTTGCACAATGGGCTGGATACCATTACAGAGGTGCCAAAAGAGCGTTGGAACATAGAGGATTACTATGACCCAAACCCAGATACTCCCGGAAAAATCTACACCCGATGTGGTGGGTTTTTGCAGGATATAGACCAGTTTGATCCCCAATTCTTTGGCATTTCTCCTCGGGAAGCAGTGACGATGGCTCCTCAGCAGAGATTGCTTTTGGAAGTGAGCTGGGAAGCTTTAGAAAATGCTGGAGTCAATCCAAAAAAGCTGGCTGGCAGTCGCACTGGAATTTTTGTGGGTATAGGACCAGTAGATTATGTAAAATTACGCAGCAATACTGGTGAATCTACCAGTATTAGCGCTTATGACGGGACAGGAAATGGTTTGTGCTTTGCTTCTGGTCGCTTGTCCTACATTCTGGGTTTGCACGGTCCCAACATGGCGCTCGATACATCGTGTTCCTCTTCGTTGGTGAGTGTTCATCTGGCTTGTCAAAGTCTACGGAACCAAGAGTGCAATTTAGCTCTGGCGAGTGGGGTAAACTTGAATCTCTCTCCGGAAATCACTATTTTTCTATCTAGGACGGGGGCTCTCTCCCCTGATGGTCGCTGCAAGACCTTCGATGCCACTGCCAATGGTTTTGGTCGCAGCGAGGGATGTGGAGTTGTGGTGCTCAAGCGCCTTAGTGATGCCGTTGCTGATGGCGATCGCATTTTTTCGGTCATCCGAGGCTCAGCCGTCAACCATGATGGTTCTAGCAGTGGGTTAACTGTGCCCAATCAACTGGCTCAGGAAGAACTGATTCAAGATGCTCTGAGAAATGCGAAGGTAGAACCAGGGCAAGTGAGCTATGTAGAGGCTCATGGAACTGGAACCGCTTTGGGCGATCCTATAGAGGTAGGAGCTTTGAAGTCCGTATTCGGGGAGAATCGTCCTCAAGACGACCCATTGGTGGTTGGTTCGGTAAAAACTAACTTCGGACACCTAGAAGCGGCGGCTGGAATAGTTGGTCTGATGAAGGTCGTTTTGGCACTTCACCATGAGGAGATCCCGCCTCATTTGCATTTTCAGCAGCCAAATCCGCATATTCCCTGGAATGAACTCCCAATCATCATTCCCACTTCTCCAATGCCTTGGGAGCGCAATCAAAAGCGGAGAATCGCTGGGGTGAGTTCTTTTGGGATGAGTGGCACTAATGCCCATGTGGTTTTAGAAGAAGCACCCCTACCAGAGCCGATCACAACAGTGGTAGACCGTCCAGTCCATCTTTTAACCCTATCAGCAAAAACAAAAGATGGGCTGGTACAATTAGCTCTCAAATATGAGAAATATTTGTTTGCCAATTCGCACTTAGCCCTAAGTGATATCTGCTTCACGGCAAACACGGGGCGATCCCATTTTGACCACCGCTTAGCTGTCGTTGCTGAATCTACTTTGCAGCTGCGCGAACAACTAGATGATTTTGTTTCTGGGAGAGTAAATCTGCAACTGTTCAGTGGTCAAGTGAATAGCCGCAAGCGTCCGAAAATAGCATTTCTATTTACAGGTCAGGGTTCCCAATACATCAATATGGGACAGGAACTCTACAACACTCAACCTACCTTCCGTCAAACCCTAGATCGCTGCGACGAACTTCTGCGTCCCTATTTAGAAAAGCCCCTGCTTTCAGTTCTTTATCCTCAATCTCAGGAAACATCATCCTTAGATGAGACATTATACACCCAACCTGCCTTATTTGCAATAGAATATGCTCTGTTTGAGTTATGGAAATCTTGGGGCATTGAACCTGGTGCTGTCATAGGTCATAGTGTGGGAGAATATGTTGCAGCAACTGTAGCTGGAGTCTTCAGCTTGGAAGACGGCTTGAAGTTAATTGCTCAGCGTGGGCGTCTGATGCAAACGCTTCCTCAAGGTGGTGAAATGGTGGCAGTTTTAGCAAATGAGGCTAAGGTGCAAGCGGTCATCCAAGCTGTGACAGTTAAAATGCCCGCCCTAGAGGTTGCAATTGCCGCTATTAACGGTCCTGAGAGTGTCGTGATCTCAGGTAGGCATCAGTCTATCCAGGCAGTCACCGCAGTTCTAGAAGCAGAAGGAATCAAAACTCGACAGTTAAAAGTCTCCCACGCTTTTCACTCCCCCATGATGGAGCCGATCCTAGATGCACTTGAGGGAACCGCAAGTCAGATTTCGTGTCAGTCTCCACGTATTCCACTGATTTCTAACTTGACGGGACTAGTGCTACAGCCAGGGTATGTACCCGATGGGAAATACTGGCGACACCACACGAGAACGCCTGTCAAATTCATGGCGGGGATCAATACTCTGTTTGACCAAGGCTATGAGCTATTTTTAGAACTTGGTCCTAAACCCGTTTTGTCAAATTTGGGTCAGCAGTCTCAGCAACAAAGAACTGGTATTTGGCTATCTTCCTTAATGCCGACCAAAAATGATTGGCAAGTGTTGCTCAATAGTTTATCTACTTTATATATACAGGGTGCAGATGTTAACTGGCCAGGATTTGAGCAAGACTACCTACGAAGTCGCCTCTCACTTCCTACCTATCCCTTTCAGCGGAAATGTTACTGGATTGAAAAAGAAAACTCCCCTATGGATGACAAGAAATCAGGTGAAATATCTCAACTTCAGGGTGGTTTACCTTCCCAAAGCAAGCGGCGCGACAAGATCGTTGCCGAATTGTGTTCTCTTGTAGCACAGATGCTTCAAGTTTCAGCAACTGAAGTAGATGTTCATGCTCCTTTTCTGGAAATGGGGGCTGATTCAATCGTTTTCATGGAGAGTGTACGCACAATCGAACACACCTATGGAATCAAAATTGCTATTCGCCAGTTGTTTGAGGACTTAGCAACTATTGATGCTTTGGCAACCTACATAGATCAGAATCTCTCCCCAGAATTTACGGGAGTAGATTCTTTGCCAAATGAGCAAAAACCAGAGCCGCAACTGCAACAGCCAGATCCACCATCAACCAATGGTGCGGCATCCCATACACCAATCATGCCTGCTAACCTGGAAAAGGAAACGAAAACATCTGGGGTGACAGTCTCTGAAACTGCACTAGAAAGAATTATGACGCAGCAAATACAACTTCTGTCTGAGCAGTTGGCTGTTTTGCGCTTTTTCCCCTTGACCACACAACAAGAGAGTTCATCGCCTGCATTTGAGCAACACCCCAAGATAGAACCCAACAAATCCACGCCTCAACGATCCTCCCCTAGGGGGGAAGCTAAACATCTGTCAACAGGTGGATTAAACCAACGGCAGAAAAGTCACTTGGAAGCACTTATAGAGCGTTATACCAAGCGAACTCAAACATCAAAGCAGCGATCGCAACTCTATCGTCCGTTTCTAGCTGACAGCAGATCTGTGGCAGGATTCCGACCCGCTACCAAGGAGATGCTCTATCCCATCGTTGCTAGTCACTACAAAGGAGCACGCTTCTGGGATGTGGATGGCAATGAGTATGTAGACATTTCCATGGGTTTTGGCACCCATCTGTTTGGTCACAATGTACCGTTTATCAACAAGGCAATTAACGAGCAGCTAGAACGTGGTTTCTCTGTGGGTCCGCAACCAGATTTAGTCGGAGAGGTTTCCCAACTTTTCTGCGAAGTCACCGGCTTAGAGCGAGTCACCTTTTGCCAATCCGGTTCTGAAGCAGTGATGACGGCTTTGCGTCTAGCACGTACAGCTACAGGACGCCACCGCATCGCTCTGTTCGCTGGATCTTACCACGGTCACTTCGATGGAGTCTTAGCCGAGATTCAAAAAGGCGAGCCTGATGCAGTTCCAGTCGCCCCTGGGATAGCTCCCAACAGTGTTAAGGATGTCCTAGTGTTGGATTACGGCGATCCCAGATCATTAGAAATTCTGACTGAACAAATGCACTCCCTAGCCGCAGTTCTGGTTGAACCGGTGCAAAGTCGCCGACCAGATCTACAGCCTGGGGAATTTCTCCATCAGTTACGTCAGCTCACACAGAGGGCGGGTACGGCACTGATTTTCGACGAAATTATCACGGGTTTCCGCATCCATCCTCGGGGAGCCCAGGAATATTTTGGAGTCCGGGCAGATCTTGCTACTTATGGCAAGATCATCGGTGGCGGTCATCCCTTAGCAGCGGTGGCTGGCACATCGCGCTTTATGAACGGTATTGATGGGGGTCAGTGGGATTACGGAGATCTGTCATACCCCCAAGCAGAAAGAACCTTCTTCGCCGGGACATTTAATAAGCCTCCCTTAGCAATGGCTTCTGCTCGGGCAGTACTGAAATATCTGCAATCACAAGGTTCTCAGCTTCAAGAGCGCTTAAATCAGCGCACGAATCGATTCGTCGAAAATCTCAACGCCTTTTTTGCAGAGCAACAAGTTGATTTGCAAGTCGTCAATTTTGGTTCCCTCTTCCGCTTCACCTTCAAAGGCAATATGGATCTGTTCTTTTATCATCTGATTGAAAAGGGCGTCTATGTCTGGGAAGGACGTACTTGTTTTCTCTCCACTGCCCACACTGAAGAAGATCTTGATTGGATTATCCAGGCTGTTAAAGAAAGCGTAGAAGAAATGCGGCAGGGAGGTTTTTTTGGGGAAAAACCCTCTACCTTCACAGCTACGAAAAATTTAACCAACTTCTCTAAGACTTCATCTCCTTCCCTCGCAAATAGTGAGATGGAGAACAACACACAAATTCCCAAAGTAGATCAACTAGAAAAACAAGCGCCAAAAGGGTTTTGGGAACGGCGAAAAAACAAACCAGATATTGGAAACAATCAGCCAACAGCACCTGATTTAATAACTAATTCAAATAAAAACAAGGCATTACAATTTAGCTTGTACTATTTCGGCAATTATGAGGCAGAATTCAATGCTGATAAATACAATCTTCTATTTGAAGGCGCTAAATTTGCTGACCAACATGGTTTTGCGGCTATTTGGATTCCCGAACGTCACTTTCATCAGTTTGGAGGGTTATCTCCCAATCCATCAGTGATTGCTGCTGCTCTAGCAAGAGAAACACGGCAAATTCAACTACGTGCAGGTAGCATTGTCTTGCCATTGCATCACCCAATTCGAGTGACTGAAGAATGGTCAGTGGTAGACAATCTGTCGAAAGGTCGAGTCGGAATTTCCTTTGCGTCAGGTTGGAATCCGAATGACTTTGTGTTTTCACCTCAGTCGTATGGGAACCATCGTGAACTTATGTTCCAAGAGATTGAGACAGTCCAAAAGCTTTGGTGTGGTCAGTCAATTCAAGTTCAAAATGGGGTAGGGAAAACCTTCAGTCCGAAAATTTTCCCAATGCCAATGCAGTCTAAGCTTCCAATTTGGATCACAATTGTCAATAACCCAGAAACTTATATCAGGGCAGGAGAAATAGGTGCAGGTGTTTTGACTAATTTGATGGGGCAGACAATAGAGGATTTATCCGGAAATATAAGACTCTACCGTGAAGCACTTTTGCAGCACGGTTACCCTCCAGAATCAGGTCATGTGACTGTCTTATTACACACATTTGTTGGTAACGATATTGAATTAACTCAACAAAAGGCTCGCCTGCCTTTCTGCGATTACCTTAAATCCTCTATTGGTCTATTTCAAAATTTGGTTAAGAACCAAGGTCTGCAAGTAGATTTTGACAAACTCACAGAAGATGATAAAGACTATATTTTATCAGTTGCTTATGAACGTTACATCCAAACAAATGCTCTGATTGGCACAAAAGAATCATGCACTACAGTTATTGACCACCTAATAGCAGTTGGAGTTGACGAAGTTGCATGTTTAGTAGATTTTGGTATAGATGAGAATTCAGTTTTAGAGAATCTACCTTATTTAAATGGTCTAAGAGAGCTTTATCAACAGCCAGATGGATCAGAAACGTTAAACAGTCAGGATTTAAGTCGTAAAGATGTCATTACCGTCCCTTTAAGTGAAGCACAAAAACAACTCTGGATTTTGACCCAATTAGGAAATGATGGTTCAATTGCATACAATGAATCTATAACTATGCAATTGTGTGGTCGGTTGAACTTGGCGGCAATGGAGCGTGCAATCCAGAAAGTTGTAAACCGCCATGAGGCTCTGCGAACAACTATCAGCCAAGAGGATGATTTTCAGCAAATCCAGTCTTCTTTAAAGGTAGAGGTTTCTTTGATCGATTTCTCAAGCGTGAGTCTTGCTGAACGTGAATCGAAAGTAGCTGAGTGGTTCAGCAAACAGAGCCAAGAACCTTTCAATTTTGCTCAGGGACCTCTTTTCCGTGTTCACATTCTCCAGCTAGAAGAACAGTTGCATTTGCTGGTTATGACTGCTCATCACATTGTTGTCGATGGTTGGTCAATGGGTGTAATTTTACAAGAGTTAAGTGCTTTGTATTCAGCAGAGTGTCAGGGTGTTGGTTGCACACTCGATCCCCCTTTGCAATTAAGGGAATACATAGAGTGGCAAACTCAAGCTTTCCAGACTGAAGAGATGGCTGCCCATGAATCTTACTGGTTGGAACAATTTGCTGGATCAATTCCCGTTTTAGATCTACCAACTGACCGGACTCGTCCACCAATCAAGACCTATAACGGTAGCAGAGAAACTGTGAGGCTTGATGCTAACCTTTGTCGTGAAATCAAAAAGGTTAGTAAAGAAAAAGGTTGCACCTTGTTTATGACACTGCTGTCAGTGTACACAGCGTTACTTCATCGACTAACAGATCAAGACGACATTGTGGTAGGTATTCCCACGGCAGGGCGATCGCTTAAAGGCAGTGAAAGGCTGGTGGGCTACTGTGCGCACATATTACCTATAGGTAGTTGTGTTGCTGGGCATCCAACATTTTCAGAGTATCTAAAAACTATCAGGAATGTATTGTTAAATGCTTACGAACACCAAGATTATCCTTTTGCCAAGTTAATCAACAAGCTGGATTTCAACAGGGATATCAGTAGGTCTCCTCTGGTCACGGCAACATTTAACTTAGAACGGTCTGTAACTGTACCACAGCTATTTGAACTAGAGACAAGTTTGTTCTCTCAACCTATCAGTTTTACTGATTACGATATTCATTGGAATGTCACTGAAACAGAAGATGAACTTGTCTTGGATTGTAATTATAACACTGATTTATTTGATGCTGATACAATTAAGCGCTGGCTAGGGCATTTTCAAATTTTGCTTCAAGCAATTGTCGTCAATCCAGAGCAGCCTCTCACAGAATTGCCTCTGCTAACTGATTCACAACGGCATCAGTTATTAGTAGAGTGGAATGATACATATAGCAATTACCCCGCTGATAAATGTGTTCATCAGTTATTTGAGGAGCAGGTGCAACGAACACCGGACGCTGTAGCAGTCGTCTTTGTAGACGAGCGCAGCGAGGCTTCTCGCAGAGTAGACCAGCAACTGACCTACCGAGAGTTGAATGCTCGTGCTAATCAATTAGCATACCACCTACAAGCTTTAGGTGTGGAACCAGAGGTACTGGTGGGCGTTTGTATGGAGCGATGTGTGGAAATGATCGTGGGATTGTTGGGGATTTTGAAAGCGGGTGGTGCTTATGTGCCGCTAGATCCAGACTATCCCCAGGAGCGCTTGACCTATATGTTGAGTGACTCTCAGGTGTCGTTAATACTTACTCAACAACGGCTGCTGGAGATGCTTCCGGCAAGCACAGCCAAAGTTGTTTGTCTAGAATCAGAAAGCAAAGCGCTGGCAGAGTACAGTCACAATAACCCTATTCCACGGGTAAAACCTGACAACCTAGCTTACGTAATTTATACATCGGGTTCCACAGGGAAGCCAAAGGGCGTCAGTGTCACACATCACGGCGTAGTACGGTTAGTTAAGGAAACAAACTATGTTTCCCTGAGTGCAGAGGAAATCTTCCTCCAACTGGCTCCCATCTCGTTCGATGCCTCAACTTTTGAAATTTGGGGCAGTTTGCTCAACGAAGCAAGACTGGTGCTTATCTTTGGGAGCAAACCATCGCTAGAAGAATTGGGACAGGCAATTGGGCGATATCAAGTGACAACGCTATGGCTAACTGCAAGTCTATTCCACCTCATGGTGGATGAGCGGCTTGAGGATTTAAAGCCTGTGCGTCAACTTTTAGCAGGGGGTGATGTTTTATCTGTTTCCCATGTTAAAAAGGTACTGCGGGAACTCAAACAGTGTAAGCTAATCAACGGTTACGGTCCTACGGAAAATACAACATTCACCTGCTGCTTCCCAATGACAGTTCAAAGCCAGGTTGGCACTTCAGTTCCTATTGGTCGCCCCATTGCCAACACACAAATCTACATTCTCGACCGTTATCTCCAACCTGTACCCATTGGTGTCAGGGGTGAACTACATATCGGTGGTGCTGGTTTGGCTCGTGGTTATCTGAATCACCCCGACTTGACCAAAGAGAAATTCATCCCTAATCCGTTCAGCAATGAATCATCTTCCTTCCTTTATAAAACTGGCGATCTCGTACGCTACCACAAAGATGGCAATGTTGAGTTTCTCGGTCGTGTTGATCATCAAGTGAAGATTCGCGGTTTCCGTATTGAACTTGGGGAAATCGAAGGGATGCTGAGTGCACACCCTGAAGTTCGAGAAGCCGTAGTCATTGCTCGCGAAGACCAACCGGGTAACAAGCGCTTAGTTGCCTATATTGTTTCTCATTCTCATCCGCCTACCTTTAGCGAATTGCACCGCTTCCTCAAACAAAAGCTACCTGATTACATGATTCCTGGAGCTTTTGTGATGCTGGATACCCTCCCCCTGAGTCCCAACGGCAAAGTGGAGTACCGAGATCTACCAATACCGGATATGGATCTCAGTGGTGCACCAAGCTTTGTTCCACCCCGTACTCCCACAGAAGAGGCGATCGCAGGTATCTTTACAGAAGTTTTGGGAGTGAAACAGGTAGGGGTTTACGATAACTTCTTTGAAATTGGTGGGAATTCCCTTGACGCAACCCAAGTGATTTCGCGATTGGGGGAGACCTTGAAAGTGAATCTACCCTTGCGCAGAATGCTTGAAGAACCTACTGTAGCTGACTTAGCCGCAAGCATCGACAGGATTCATTCAACAGTGCAAAAACTACAAGTAAATCCTAGTGAGCTTCTAGGAAACAGAGAGGAAATCGAGCTATGACAACCATTGAGAGATTTTTGTCAGAATTAGCGAATCTTGATGTCAAACTGTGGCTAGAGGATTCTCAGGAAGCGGATTCAAAAAAGGTTCGCCTGCGCTGTAATGCTCCTCAGGGAACGCTGAGTCCAGAGCTACTTACCCAATTAGCTGAGCGCAAAGCAGAAATTATCACTTTTCTGCAACAGGTCAGTCTGGAATCAAGTCCTATTTCTATACATATTAATGCAGGACGAACAAAGGCAGACATCCCCCTATCATTTGCCCAAGCCAGACTCTGGTTTCTTGATCAGCTAGAGAGTCAAAGCGCCACCTATAATATATCGGCGGCAGTACAAATGACTGGTGCCCTAGATGTCAAGGCACTAGAGCAAGCCTTAGCAGAAATCGTGCAGCGTCATGAAGTCTTGCGCACCAGTTTTCATCAGGTGAATGATACCCCAGCACAGATTGTTTCTGAGGGAACTTCCGTAAATCTACTAGTAGTAGACTTGCAAAAATTACCAGAACCTAAGCACTCAGCAGAAGTTCAACGGTTGGCTGTTTTAGAGGCTCAAACACCTTTTGACCTATCAAAATCTCCCCTAATGCGGGTGAGTCTGTTGCGACTAGGTGAACAGTCCCATGTGCTGCTATTGGTCATGCATCATATCATCTCCGATGCGTGGTCACTGGGAATTTTTATTAAAGAATTGTCGGCGCTGTATCGAGCCTTTTTAACAGGAGAGCCTTCCCCCTTATTAGATTTAACTATACAATATGCGGACTTTGCTGTTTGGCAACGGCAGTGGTTAAGTGGAGAAGTGTTGGAGACTAAGCTCAACTACTGGAAGCAACAGTTAGCAGGTGCACCACCTATCATAGAACTGCCCACAGATCGACCGCGTCTGCCACATCAGACATTCCAAGGTGGTAACAGGGAATTTCATCTCGAAAAACAACTAACTCAAAAACTTAAAAACCTGAGCCAAAAGTCAGGAGTCACCCTGTTTATGACTTTACAGGCGGCTTTTGTCACTTTACTTCACCAATATACTGCTCAGGATGACATTCTCATCGGTACGCCGATCGCCAACCGCAACCACCGAGAAATAGAACCATTGATTGGCTTCTTTGTCAATACCTTAGTGTTGCGTAACCAGATTCCAGGAAATCCCACTTTCTTGGAATTGCTCAAAAATGTGCAGCAGGTGACTCTAGAAGCCCACGAACACCAAGATGTACCCTTTGAGCAAGTTGTAGAAGCCTTGCAGCCAGAACGCAATCTCAGTTATAGTCCCCTGTTCCAGGTGATGTTTGCTTTCCAAAATGCACGGATGGGGAAACTGGAATTACCAGGTCTGACCTTGACTCCCTTGCAAATAGACAACCTGACGGCGAAGTTTGATTTAACCCTGTCGATGGAGGAGTCTCCTGAACAAGAACTGGTGGGGTCGTGGGAATACAACAGCGATCTGTTTGATGGGGAAACAATCGCTTCTATGGCGCAGCATTTCCAGCAACTACTCTTAGCAATTGTCACCGATCCTCAGCAGCGGATCAGTGAGTTAAATCTGTTAACCGAACAAGAACGGGATCAGTTATTAGTAGAGTGGAATGACACCGAAAAAGAGTATCCGTCTCAAAAGTGCATCCATGAGTTGTTTGAAGCTCAAGTGCAACTTACACCAGATGCAGTGGCGCTGGTATTTGAAGATACACAGTTGACATACCACGAGTTGAATAGGCGTGGGAACAAAGTAGCAGAGTATTTGCTCCGCTTGGGTGTGAAACCAGAAGTGCTGGTGGGGTTGTGTGTAGAACGTTCCGTGTGGATGGTAGTGGGATTGTTAGGCATTCTCAAAGCAGGAGGAGCGTATGTGCCATTAGACCCAAACTATCCTCAACAAAGGCTCAGCTACATGTTAGAGGATTCTCAGGTGTCAGTGTTGTTAACGCAGCAAAGTTTGCATGACAAACTGCCCAATCAAGAGCAGGTGGTGTGTTTGGATACAAACTGGCAGACAATAGACACTGGGAGTGGGGAAAATCTAGTCAGTGGTGCCCGCCCTGATAACTTAGCTTATGTCATTTATACCTCCGGGTCTACAGGTAAGCCCAAGGGAGTCGCGATCGAACATCGCAGCACAGTGGCTTTATTGGCTTGGGCGCAAGAGGTTTTTACTCCACAGCAAATAGCTGGTGTGTTGGCTTCAACCTCCATCTGCTTCGACCTCTCAATCTTCGAGATGTTTGTTCCCCTCTGTTGGGGTGGTAAGATTATCCTAGCTGAAAATGCATTGCACTTACCCACTTTGTCTGGGGTTACTTTAATTAATACAGTTCCCTCAGCGGTGACTGAGTTGCTGCGAAACAATGGCATTCCTAAAGAGGTGTGTACAGTCAACTTAGCTGGTGAAGCTCTTCAAAATCAACTGGTGCAACAGCTATATCAACAGGATACAATCAAGCAAGTTTTTAATCTTTACGGTCCCTCCGAAGACACGACGTACTCCACCTTTGCTTTGTGTGTTCCAACAAAGAACATAGGCTCAAAAAGCAGCAAATCACCATCCATTGGTCGTCCAATAGGAAACACAAAAATATACATACTAGACAAACAACTACAACCAGTACCAGTAGGAGTAGAAGGAGAGCTATATATAGGAGGAGCAGGGTTAGCAAGAGGATATCTCAAAAAAGCCAACCTAAGTGCCGAAAAATTCATCCCCAACCCATATAGCGAAGTCCCAGGAGCAAGACTATACAAAACAGGAGACTTAGCAAGATACCGCCCGGATGGGAATGTAGAGTTTCGTGGTAGAATAGACAATCAAGTAAAACTGCGGGGGTTCAGGATCGAACTTGGGGAAATAGAAGCAGTGCTGACAAAACATCCGCAAGTCCAACAAGCAGTGGTACTGATCAGGGAAAACAAAGCCAACGACAAGAGATTAGTAGGGTACATAGTAGCATCCTCGTCAGCACCAAGCAGCAGCCAACTACAAAACGAACTCAAACAGCAGCTACCAGAGTACATGGTGCCGTCAGCATTTGTGGTGATGGAAAGGCTACCGTTAACCCCCAACGGCAAACTAGACTTTGCCGCACTCCCAGCCCCAGACACAGCAGCAACACCCACAGAAAACTATGTCCCACCCCGCACAGAGACACAACAGGCGATCGCCGACATCATCGGCGCAGTCCTAGGACAGCCAAAGGTAGGGATACACGACAACTTCTTTGCCATGGGGGGACACTCACTGCTAGCGACCCTGGTGATTTCCAGGATGCGGCAGACCTTCTCCGTGGATATGCCCCTGCGGGACATATTTGAATACCCGACAGTGGCGACAATGGAAACAGCACTGGCAGCACATCGACTGCGGGAGTCGGGACTAGCAGTAGTAGCAATAGAACCAGTAGCAAGGAACACAAATGAACTGCCATTGAGTTGGGCACAACAAAGACTGTGGTTTCTCGACCAATTCTCCGAGCAAAGTGCTAGCTACAACATCCCCGCAGCAGTAGAAATGACAGGGGTACTAGATGTCAATGCACTAGAGCAAGCCTTCACAGAAATTGTCCAGCGCCACGAAGTATTGCGCACAAGTTTCCCACAGGTGAACGGGGTGCCGATGCAAGCGATCGCCCCACAGATATTGGTGAAAATACCAGTAGTAGACTTGCAGGGATTACCAGCAGCACAACAGTCAACATTAGTACAACAGCTAGCACTTGCCGATCAAAAAACCAGCTTTGACTTATCAACAGCGCCCTTAATCAGGGTAAAACTGTTGAGATTAGGTGAACAATCCCATGTGCTGCTATTGGTGATGCATCATATTATCTCCGATGCCTGGTCACTGGGAATCTTGATGAAAGAATTGTCAGCCCTATATACAGGCAACCTCACTCTAAAGCACAGTGGATTACCAGAGTTAGCAATACAGTATGCAGACTTTGCTCATTGGCAAAGGCAGTGGTTGAGTGGACCTGCATATGCAGCACATCTAGAATACTGGCAGCAACACCTAGCCGGTGCACCACCTATCCTCGAACTGCCCACAGACCGACCGCGACCACCACAAGTGACCTATGGTGGTAGCAGTAGCAAATTTGACATCGAACCCAACTTGAGCGCACAAATCAAAGCCTTAAGTCAAACAGCAGGGACAACCCTGTTTATGACCCTAGAAGCGGCATTTGTGACGTTGCTATCCCGTTATAGTGGGACTGATGATATTGTGATAGGCACACCGATCGCCAACCGCAACCACCCAGAGATAGAACCCCTACTTGGCTTTTTTGTCAATACCTTGGTGCTGCGCCATGATTTGAGCGGCAATCCCAGTTTTCAGGAGTTGCTCTTGCGGGTGCGGCAAGTGGCTTTGAATGCTTATGCTCACCAGGATGTGCCGTTTGAGCAAGTGGTAGAAGCCTTGCAGCCAGAACGCAATCTCAGCCACAGTCCTTTGTTCCAGGTGATGTTTGTTTTCCAAAATGCACCCATGGGGCAACTGGAATTGCCAGGT
>JADQBA010000084.1 GCA_016903675.1 Stigonema ocellatum SAG 48.90 = DSM 106950
CTTCGCGGTTTAAAAATCTTTTTGAACCACGAAGGCACGAAGAACACGAAGAAGAAATGTCGAAACTTGGACGTAATTTTCCCAAGACGCGCCTCTCGTTGCGGCACGAAGTGCAATTTCACGTCTCTACAAGGATTTCAACGAATGCATAATTAATTTTCACGACTATGTCTAATTAGCCATTCAAAGTGCTAGACTTTGTAAAACTTCTTCCACCGACTGGTATCGTTTGTGGTAGTCAAAGGACACCATTTGGTCTAAAATCGCAGCCAATTCTTCGGAAGCGTTCGCTAGAGGTCGCCAAACGAGGGTCATTGTGGAGTCTCGTTCGAGGTTTGTGGTAAGTTTCCCAGTTAAGGCTTGGATAGCAATCATTCCTACAGCATAGATATCGCTGTTTAGCCTTGGCTGTCCCATAAATTGCTCAGGAGGTGCATAACCCAAGGTACCTACCGCAACTGTGGGATTATCCTGTTGTTGAGGCTGAATTTGTTTGACTGCACCAAAGTCAATTAAAACAATTCGTTCATCTTTTTCTCGGCGGATTAAATTGCTAGGTTTTATGTCTCGATGGATTATACCATGACTATGAACAAACATCAGCACCTGTAAAATATCTTTGAGGAAATCTACCACTTGAGTTTCTGAAAAACGGTTAACAGAATTCAGTTCTGCTTGTAGAGAAAGCCCTGGGATATACTCTTGCACTAAGTAAAATTGCTGGTTGTCTTCAAAATAAGCCATCAATTGTGGAATCTGATCGTGTTGACCTAAAAGCTCTAAAATTTCTGCTTCAGTTTTAAACAGACGCCTAGCAATATCTAAAAATACATCATCTTGGCGGGCTGGTTGCAAGTGCTTAACGACACACGTAGGGTTTCCTGGGCGATGAGTATCTTCAGCTAAATAGGTATAACTAAATCCTCCAGAACCTAGGACGCTAGTGACTTTGTAGCGGTTATTTAGTAGTTTGTCTGGTCGTGAGCTATCATAAATTGTGAGCAATGTCTGTGTTGTGTGACTCTCTCCTTCTCTTAAAAGTGCTTGCAATAGCGAGATTGTTTCCTTTTGTTCTTGAATCTGAAGCGTTATTTTGTCTTTCTGTTGCTTATTTTGGAATGCCGTGTAAGCAAAAACACCTAGAGACGCTATGATAAACCCTAATGTCGGAGATGCCAGTGGTATCCACCCTGCTTGGATAAAGATGATAAAGTAACTTAGGAACAATGTTGCTAAGGCGGCGCAGGTTAAAAGTCCCAAGGGTCGTGGACGCTGAATGCGCCATGGCAGAATTCCACCTACCAAACTCCATCCCCATATCCAGAGAATGACTCCCCACTCAGGGAAAAACCAAAACAGAGGACGTTGGTCTGAAACTGCATCCAGGATTTGACTTACCATCTGGGCATGGATGATGACTCCTGGCATTTTACCAGAGTTGTCCTGCTTGCCACTGCTGTAGGGTGTGTAGCGAATATCCTGAGAACTTGGTGCGGTTGAACCAATTAAGACAATGCGGTTTTTCACCCAAGTTGGATCGAAGCGATCGCCTAACACATCTGTTAAACTAATTTGCCTAGCAACGTTGCTCTGGGAACGATAGTTCAGTAGTATTTGAAAACCACCAGCATCTATATCCTGATAACCACCTGAGTCTGTTTCTAGGCGTTTAAACACCTTTTTCCCCAATTGTAGCTGAGAGGGTGTTGTGAATTTTGGTTGAGTATTTAGATATTCGATCGCCAGTTGCAACCCAAAGGAAGCTGGGGTGGGACAAGCTGACTTAGGGTCGGGGTTAATTACTAGGAGATTACGTCGAATCACTCCATCTTTATCTTCTGGGATATCAGCAAATCCTGCATTCAAAGGAGGGATACCAGCAGGAGGGGGGACCGAGGGAATCGGGGCTTCACCCAATTTACAGATAGGAACAATGCGCGAACTCTTTTTTAAGCGAGTCAGTAGCCGTTGGTGACCTGGTTCTACTGGTACATCGCGAAAGAAATCTAAACCAATGACTTTTGCTTGATGGTGCTCTAGTTTACTCAAAACAGAGTCTAAAACATTGCCATTTGGTGATGACTGTTTTAATTTTTGAATATCTTCTTCGGTAAATGCCACAATGAGGAGGCGGTTGTCTGGCCCAAGTGTTGCACGCCTTTGCATCATTTGGTCGAAAATCTTCAGTTCTATTGGCTCTAGCACTCCCAACCGTTGAACCCCAACTAGCAACATCCCCGCAAAGACGCTTGCAACAACTGTGGGCTGTGTTAGTATGTTTCTCAGGCTGGTGAACATAAGCAATTAAAGATAAAGAAATTATAATAAATTTACGCTGATTTTGGTTTTTTAAGCATCAATCACAACTTGACCAATAGGGTAAGAGATGCAAGTGAGAATGTAGTCTTCTTGAAGTTCACTCTCCTCCAACCCCAAGGGTTCGACCGCCACCCTCACTTCTCCTTGTAATTTCCGTTTCTTACAGGTTCCGCAAACTCCAGAACGGCAACTACTACGGATTTTCAACCCCGCCTCTTTAGCCAAGGTGAGGATAGATTCCTCGCCGTCGCACATAACTTCTATGTTTGACTTAGAGAAAACTACACTGATTTTGCTAGAGGACGTTGATTTCAGCAAGGTGGGAGTATTTGTGGCGAATGATACGCTTGTTGAAGGAACTCTACCGATATTTGACTGAGAAACATTTTCTGGAGACAAATTCATGAATATCTGTTTCAAGCCTTTCTGAACAGGAGAGGTCAGGGGTTCAGCTTTGCTTGTAGCAGGAGATTTCGACGGATGGGGTGGAGGTGCAAATCTTTCTGAGTAGTAGTTCTCCATGGGGAAGTCGAGAGTTTTAAGGATCTGGCTGATGCAATCCATGAAAGCTTCAGGAGCGCAGACATACACAGTGCGATCGCGAAAATCAGGCGCAACAACTTCTAGCATAGCTGCATTCAGCCTGCCAGTCAGACTCAACCAACTCTGACCGGGTTCTTTCCGCGTGATGGAAACCGCGAGATGAAAATTCCGATGCTGTGCTGACATCATCTCTAATTCCTGCCGAAAAATGATATCATGAGCAGTAGGGGCAAAGTGGAAAAAGGTCACATCACAATGAGACCCAGTGTCACACAGCCACCGGGACATAGACATCATTGGAGTAATGCCACTGCCACCAGAGATGAACAACAGTTTTTGGTTCGGGTTGGTGAAGCAGGTAAACTTCCCCGATGGTCCATGTAACTTAATACTACTGCCCACCGTCACGTTTTCGTGCAGCCAGTTAGAAACCAGACCCTGTGGTACATCAGACTCGCAACCAGGGTGAAGTGGGACACGTTTAACAGTAATTTCTAAGGTATGGGGACGTGAGGGGGATGATGAGATAGAGTAGCAACGCGACACCTCAACGCCCATGATTTCCAACTCAAGGGTGACAAACTGACCAGGCTTGTAAGTGAACAACAGCGGCGGATCTGCCACAAAGCGAAAGGTTTTGACATCATGTGTTTCATCGATGACTCCTACGCAGCGAACCGTTAACTCCCCCTTGACCCAGCGTTGTATTTTGGACGGTTCTACCATAGCCACTGGCATATAATCTTCAGGAGAAACATGGGAAACGGCTGGTGTTTCTGGTATCCGGCGATGGCTGATTTCTTCGGTGATGTTTTGTAATTCTAGGATCGTGTTCTCTTCCTCTAACCCAATAACTAAAATCCTCAGAAAAAACCGACCGATTTGAATCATGTCTTCGGGTTTGAGAGGATAATCCTGATTTATTTGGGCTTTTTCGCCATTAATTCGGGAACCACAACTGCTAGCAAGATCAGTAAAATAATAACTTCCATTTTTCTGGGAAAATTTCCCATGCATGCGGCTGACTTCAGCACTGTCTAGAACCAAATCACAGTTTGAAAAGCGACCAATAAGGCACTCCTGATTGAGCTTTGTTTCCGGCTTTAATTCTACTTCTTGCTGTTGGTCTTGCTTCTGTGGATCGATGACCTTGATTCTAATCATGCGCATTTTCATCCTTGGATGAAGGATTAAATTTGAGTAGCAGCTGTTCCCAGACCTAAACTTTCTTGGAGGCGAGTACTCACTAATTCTAAGATATTCCTTGCGAGTCGTGGGTCTTGTAAAAGCACTGCCTCAAAATCTTCTGCCTTGATAGCTAAAGTTCGAGTCCTCACCCTTCCTACCAACACTGTTGCTGCATACTCGCTATGGGTCAACACTTCGAGTTCACCAATAGTTTGCCCAGGCAAGATAGTTTGCGTTTTCCCTGTATTGCTTAGAGGTATAATGACCTCACCATCAATGAGGACTATAAGTTCAACAGCAAATGTTCCAATTTTGCAGATTTCTTGTTGTGGGCCATAAATCCGTACGCTTGCGTTGCGAGCTAGTTCAATCAACGCATTTGCCTTTAACCCATGGAAGAAGCTGCTTTCATAAAGCCAAAACAGCTTTTCGAGGGTTCCTACAGATTCCGTGATCGTATCTTCAGACACGGGTCGTTCTTCCCACTGCACAAGGATAATCAACTCATCTCCACTGCTAAACCGAACAACATCTCCCTGTTTTAGTTGCCTCTGTTGGTCGTGAATATGTTCCCGATTAATGCGCAAACCATTGCTGCTTCCTAAATCTTTAACACTGACTCCTTTGTCATCCATATAAAATATGGCGTGCTGTCGGGAAACACGGTTATCCAATATAACTATATCATTTTCATGTCCTCGTCCAACGCGAATTATGGGTTGCTGGAAAATCCGTCTTTCTGTGCGTCCCAATGCTCTGACCTGAGCAATGAGAGTTGGCACATTACCTAGTTCATTATCGTGCTGACCTTGACCGAGAATTATTTGGGCTGTTTCCTCTACAAGCCAATCTAGATTGTGCTGGTCTTGAAGTAGCGAATGCGCGAACTGAAAGCCCACAATAGGATTAGACTGATGGAGGGCATAAAGACTGGCTGCTTGCACGAGGGGATCTAAGTCTTGTAAGAGTTCGCCCAGGACATCATGAATTGCTTGATGAGTGCTCGCGACACCAAGTTGTGTTGATATTTGAACAGGCTGAGTGAGCTGGTCTTGTTGTCGTAATGAATTGATAATTCTTGAACTTAAGCGCCTTTGCCATTTTAACTGGTCATCGTGAGACCGCAGAATTTCTTCAATGACATTTGACGCCAGTACACCAGTTGCACAAGCAATGTTGAGAGCTTCAATAGAGTCTCCCAGCATTTCTAAGATGCGGAATAACTGGGTGGTTATCAGTTTTTCCTTCTCCTGCACAGCTTTTCGTAGCAAAACATACACGGGTGCTTGGGGGTTTGGCACTGATTTGTATAGCACTTGCTCGTATACAGCCAAGTCTTGTAGTCCAGCCAGGAGGTTTTCGGCTGTTTTTAACAATGGTCCGTCTTGATTAAACATCTCAGCTAACACTTGTTCCTGTTCATCAGCGGTGATGCTATACTCTTGTCTCAATGCCAGGATTTGCTTTTGCTTACGCTCGATCGCCTCTTGCAATGGTATGCCACTTTCCACTAAATTCAGGATCAGCAACTCTAATGCACGCCAATAGCCCTCAATCCGCAATTTGTTTTCGCGGCTGAGTTGCTTTTGAGAATCAACTAAAGTTGGATCTTCCACCTCAAGTTCCCCTAAGGCAGAGTAATGGTCTTCATGAGTTACGTTCAATTCATGACGCAGATCTTTGAGAACTCCCAAACTTTCCGCAGAACTCACATTTCCTTCTTCCAAGGCTTCGCGCAAGACTCCTTTATAAACTCGCACTCGGTCTGCACGGTTAAAACCTGGTAGTACTTTTGCCAGAACGTACACCTCATCTGCCATTAGGTCTTGCAATGAACGTCCTTCAAGCAACTTTGACCAGTTTAAAGCTAGCTTGTTCAACTGCCGACGCAAACTACTTGCTAGACTTTCACGGGAATAACGTTCTTTAGTACGCTCCCAGCTGCGATACAGCCACATGCTGCTTACTAGCACGATAAACGAGTTGAATATCAGGATAGCCCAATTTGGCAGTAAGTTCAAATAGGAGCGGCCACCAAATATAAAGTAGACGTTGAAGGATGCAAAGGTACACAAGATAAAACAGACGTGCAGTATCTGTTCCTCATTCAGGTATTTGTTTTTCCTTTTCAGATAAGTTTTATAGGCTTTTTCTAAAAAGTCACAGATAAAATAGCTAGCAGCGCAAAAAACAGCGAGGGTGAGAGGAGCTGCAATTAACTTGGGAATGGCAATTGGGTGATTAAAGATGTAAAATCCTGGACTGAGGAGTGTGCCTAATTGTCCTTCTTCATGGCTCCAGACACCAGAGTAATAGTATTCCCAGTTGCCAGAGTATAAGAAATAGTAAACATGAAATCCCAGCATCAGACCAAAGTAGCCATAGAAGACAAGCTTCTGGTCATATCTGGTGATTCCCTCCCAGTAAGAACGTTCTGCGTCAATGTCCATACAAGGCGATTGACAACTCACACAAGCACTCTTCTCTTCCCCAGAACTATCCACCGTCCTACAGGTAGACTGGGTGATGCTTTGTTGCGGCTGAAGATGAGCGTCGCTGCCAAGCAAACCTCGTGGACCTGTGAAAAACATTTGTACAGGTGCCATTGGGCAAAAGTACTGACACCAGCTTTTCCCTTTGAAGAGCAAGCCTACACCAATGGCTGAGGCGATGGTGAATAGTAGGAAAAACCCCAGCCCTGTGCGATCGCTATTCACAAAAAGGATACGGATATTCAACCCCAAGTATAACAGACCAAATTGTAAAAATAAATAATGACGACCCAGCCAAGACTCCTTCTCTACCCCAGCCAATTCGTAACGAACGCTACCAGTATCTGGGTTAACCATTTTGCGCTTGCGTTGAATTCCCAGTGCACGAGGAATTTGTGACAAGAAATACAATGGGCAAATCCGTCGCCAAAATTCATGCCCAAACACCAGCAAAATCAAGATTGCTACAGGGATAACCACTGACCAAAAGATGCTAGCTCCCAACCCATAGGGCTTTTGTGGTAGACACTCTCCCTGAAGTTTGACACACGAGTGAGGGTGAACAGCTTCATGACTAATAAGATGATTAGGGTCTGTCAACCAAGGTGAAATTGGATCGTAAAATAGAGAAACAATTAACATTAGCCAGCCGACTGCCAGTAGCCACCTGACCAAATGCATCTTTTTTTCTGAAACTTGACTAATCATTGCCAAAGCTCAACTACCAACCATAATATATAACAATCCTATTTAAGATCCGGACAAGGGAGACTTGGGGGGTATCCTATAAAGCTACAAACTTGTACATTTGTTTTTATATCCATAAATAAATTAAGTTTAAATAAGTTTATATACGCTTTATGAGATTTGCATATACGCATGATAAACTAAATATGGACATATAGTAATTAAGGAGCGGCTACTCCTCCTTCGTTTATGAATGGGGTTTTTGTCGCATATAAATTACCATGAAGACCCATTTGCAACGCAGAGTTTGGACAAAGCCCTTGGCTGCTATCTTAGGGTTTTCCTTCCTGATTCCTTTCACGACAGCAGAAGCTCGAATTACATTTAATTCACCCATTGGTCTAGGCGTTCCAGGTAGGCGGGTAGCAGGTGGTGCCCGATTACCGGATTGTGTATCACAAAAGCAGCAGCGTCTGACTGCCATAGTCCCCAAAAATAATCTCGGGTTAACAACGGCAGCAAACCCCACATTATTCTTTTATATTCCACAAACTACCGCACCAGAATTAGAACTGGTTGTGCATGATAACAATAAAGGAGTCTTCAAACAGAGTTATAAACCAATTGGCAAAGCTGGAGTTATCGCTGTTCCCCTGACTCAGACTTCATTAGAGGTAGGAAAGGAATATCATTGGTTCTTTTCAGTAATTTGCAATCCCAAAGAACGCTCTCAGGATCAGGTGGTGGAGGGTGGGATTAAACGCATTCAACCGTCACCGCAATTGATGACAAAGTTAAAAAATGCCACCCCAGAAGAGCAGGTAAATCTTTATGCAGCACAAGGTATTTGGTACGATAGCCTTGCCACTTTAGCTCAGTTGGTTTCCTCCCGTCCTGATAATGCACAATTCAAAGCTGATTGGGAAGCATTGTTAACGGCACAGGAAGTTGGTTTGGGTCAAGAGTTGGCGCGTGCGCCATTGTTCTAAGGGCTTCATCAAGATAATTCGTACAAAACTATTCATATCCGCACCTGCGGCGAGAAAGTCCTGTGAATCTTCACGACCGATTCTGACTTAGTAAAAGATTTCACAAGTTCATAAAAAATAAAAATAACTCTTTTTGTTCGTAGTTGCGCTTTAGCGCTCTTAGCAACTACGAACAAAAAGGCTAAGAATTTATGAAATTATCAGGACTTACGCACAAGACAAATCAACCATCATGTGTATAAGGAAATTCCGGCGTTTGCCTCATTCCCAGCCTGACAGCTGGGAATGAGATCAAGTGGGCTGCTGCAACCCGATTTGACGGGTTGCAGCAGCCCACTTTGAAGAGCATTACAAGCCGATGCTTGTAACGAGAGACATACATAGTTTATTCTTTTTGTCAATGCGTAAGTCCTAATTATCAGCCCTTTCAAGGTGCAAGTCGAAAGACTTGGTTCTTCTTCGTGTACTTCGCGTCTTCGTGGTTCAATAATCTTTTTAAACCGCGTTCGCGTAGCGTCTCCCCTTGGGAGAAGGCACGAAGAACACGAAGATTATAGCGGTTCACGTTTGAGTCACATACAGAACGCCCTCACCCCGCCCTCTCCCAATTTGGGAGAGGGGTTGGGGGAGAGGGCAGATCTCACTCCTCGTGTATGGGATTCAACTGAGAACCGCTATAAATGTCGAAAATTGGACATGATTTTCCAAATTTTTTACCCACCTTGAAAGGGCTGGTCCTAATTATGTACTTACTAAGTAGACCCGCACAGAAAAACCGAACTATATTAATTTATGTATTGGCTTGTAGTAGCTCCGTGGGCGCTCATATCTAGGGCGCTCTTTGCGCAACTACAAACCTTTATTAGACATCTCCAGAAATTAATTGTGCGTTGTGTACTACCCACCAGACGCGATAACCCTTGTCTCTACATTGTTTTTCACTACTATGTCTATTAGCTATTAGCTATCAGCTTTGCTAAAACTATAAATTTTCTGTGTCTCCAATTGCGAGGTGCAAATTGATGAAGGCAAAGTACCGAGGGCTAAGTTTTGCCGATCCAGTTGCACTTGCAAGTTACTGAGGGGATCAACACCCTGGGAAATCAGAAATTCTAGCTTTTGGACATAAGGTAAATTTACGAGGTTGTCGAGGATTTGAGCGATCGCCTGCACATAAGGATGATCCTTTTGCTGATACCAGTCATCTGACGCTAGTCGGGGTTGATCAAAACCAAAGTGTACAGTCAAGGATGGTTTGTCAAACAAAGCGATCGCCAACGGACGGGCGTCTTCCTGTAACAATAAATCGTGAGCTTTGGCGCTTGTACGCAGTGTTTCTAAGCGTTCATAGCGTTCTGTCACGGCTTCAGGGTCATCTTGCCAGTGGATTGCTACTGTCACCAAATAAGTCTGTAACAGCATATGACCCAGCTTTTTCGCCTTTGTGCTCAGGTAATAGGAATTGTAATCGGTTGATTCAATCAACAGCGGTACCCGATCCACGACTTCCAAACCATATCCCTTCAAACCAGCAATTTTACGGGGATTATTAGTTATCAAGCGAATCTTATGCACACCTAAATCCATGAGCATTTGCGCCCCCATGCCATAGTCTCGCAAATCGGCGGGAAATCCCAAACGCTCATTAGCCTCCACCGTATCCAGTCCCATATCCTGCAACGAGTAGGCTTTCAACTTATTAATGAGTCCAATTCCTCGTCCTTCTTGCCGCAGGTATACCACAACACCTTTGCCTGCATTTTCAATCATTTTCAGTGCAGCTTGTAGCTGCATGCGACAGTCGCAACGCAAAGAACCCAAAGAATCACCCGTTAAACATTCGGAATGCATCCGCACCATGACTGGTTGATCGTCGAACTGAGTAGGATCTCCCTTGACAATTGCCACATGTTCTGTATCGTCCACGGTGTGGCGGTAAGCGTATATCTGGAACAGACCGAATTGGCTGGGTAAAGACGCAACGGTTTCGCGGATGATTAAGCGATCGTGCTCGAGGCGGTAACTAATTAAGTCCGCAATACTAATAATTTTCAGATTATGACGTTTAGCATACTCAATTAACTCTGGCAACCGTGCCATAGAACCATTGGGGTTTTGAATTTCACAAATGACCCCAGATGGATATAGCCCAGCTAGTCGAGCTAAATCAACAGCAGCTTCTGTATGTCCAGCCCGTTTGAGTACCCCGCCTTCTTTGGCTCGAATCGGGAAAATATGACCAGGACGACGTAAATCCGTTGGTTTTGTTGCTGGGTTGAGAGCAACTTGGATAGTACGGGCGCGGTCTTCGGCTGAGATTCCGGTGGTAACGCCCAACTCAGGTCCAGCGTCAATACTAACGGTGAAAGCAGTCTGGTTAGTGTCTGTAATGTTACTCACCATCAATGGTAAGTCTAACTCATCTAGGCGATCGCCCATCATTGCCTGACAAATGAGTCCCCGTGCTTCCACCGCCATGAAATTGATCGTATCCGGGGTAGCAAATTGGGCTGCACAAATCAAGTCCCCTTCATTTTCGCGATTTTCGTCATCTACCACCACGATAAGGCGACCAGCTTTTAAGTCTGCCAAAGCGGCTTCTATGGAATCAAATTCAAAGGCTTGATTTGAAGACGACAGTGGCGTGGGCGGGTTTCCCCACTTGACCGAACTGTCAGTTGAAGTAACATTGTCCCCTACTTGAGGCGACTGCCGTGTAGTGTTAGGCTGCGACACAGAGAATTTCCAATTAGTAGCAGAGGTAAATTTTTTTTACAAATTCCTCCTCTTCATTGTAGCTCTTTTAGAGAACTTGAGAATTACAGAAGCAATGATTCAATCGCAAGTCCAGAAATTTCTACCGCTCAAATTAGGCTTTAATACTAAAATGCAGCAACAGTTATACAGCAGTCAGCACCCAGTAGTCAGCAGGGTGTTGGGGTGTTGGGTAACCCCATAACTCAAGTTAGGCACAAATATGGAATTTGGTTTCTTTTGTTCCATAACTCAAGTTAGGAGTAAGAAAGCTCACTCTTGTAAGGGTAGGTTCTTCCAAGAAAAACCAGATCCCTTACACCCTTACACCCTTACACCCTTACACCCCTATTTTTGAGTTTTAGGTTTCGGCGTCATGATTTTCAAATCAACCCAACATCTAAAACCAAAAGCCTCGTCAAGCCGAAGGCTGTAGGCTGAAGGCTAATTAACTAAAAGTGAATCAGGACTTTATATGATGAGCAACTTGAGACGCGTACCCGTCGGGATTGTTGGCGCGTCAGGCTATGGTGCATTGCAGTTAGTACGACTACTGATGGATCATCCAGAAGTCGAACTAGTTTATTTAGGAGACCAGAACTACGCAGGAAAACAGTTTGCCGAACTTTATCCGCATCTGACTCATGTAGTCACCCAACAAATCCAGGCGGTAGAGCCTGAAATCATTGCAGACAATTGTAAAGTGATTTTCCTCTGTTTGCCCAATGGTCTGGCTTGCCAAATTACACCACAACTACTGGAAAAAGGATCTTTGGTACTGGATCTCAGTGCTGACTATCGCTTCAGAAATCTGGCTACTTACACAAAATGGTATGGCACCCCTAGAAGCGATAGCGCCACTGCGGCTACAGCCGTTTATGGATTACCCGAACTGTACCGCGATCGCATGGACGAAGCGCAGCTTATTGGCTGTCCTGGGTGCTACCCCACCGCCAGCCTCCTAGCACTTTCACCACTTCTCAAGCAAGGGTTAATTGTGCCAGAATCAGCCATTATTGATGCTAAATCTGGTACTTCTGGCGGTGGACGTCAAGGCAAAATTAACTTATTGCTAGCCGAGGCAGACAACTCCCTTGCTGCTTACAATGTTATTAATCACCATCACACCCCGGAAATTGAGCAAATTTGCAGTGATTTGGCCGGACACGAGGTGACTATACAATTTACACCACATTCAGTACCTATGGTGCGCGGCATTTTAGCAACCGTATATGCAACACTGCGCGACCCTGGTTTGGTCAGAGATGACCTCATCACAATTTATAAAGCATTCTACCGCAACTCTCCTTGGGTAAAAGTTTGCGAACCTAGTATTTACCCTCAAACCAAATGGGCTTGCGGCAGCAATGTTTGTTATATTGGTATAGAAGTTGACACGCGTACTGGGCGCGTCATTGCCATCTCAGCAATTGACAACCTGATTAAAGGAGAGGCAGGTCAAGCAATTCAGTGTATGAATATCATGATGGGTTGGGATGAAACCTTAGGTTTGCCGAAGTTGGGATTTTATCCCTAAAGGGGAATGGGGAGTGGGGAATGGGGAATGGGGAATGGGGAATGGGGAGTGGGGAGTGGGGAATGGGGAATGGGGAGTGGGGAGTGGGGAATGGGGAGTGGGGAGTGGGGAATGGGGAGTGGGGAGTGGGGAATGGGGAGTGGGGAGTGGGGAATGGGGAATAGGGAATGGGGAAGAGTAATTCTAAATCCCCTGCTCCCCCTGCTCCCCCCACTCCCCCACTCCCCCACTCCCCCACTCCCCCACTCCCCACTCCCCACTCCCTATTCCCTACTCCCTTCTCCCGGCATAAATGGCGCGATCGCCTAGTTCATCCTCAATTCGTAGCAAGCGGTTGTATTTTGCAACACGTTCGCTACGACAGAGGGAACCAGTTTTGATTTGACCAGCACGAGTGGCTACGGATAGGTCGGCAATGGTGGTATCTTCCGTTTCTCCAGAACGATGGCTAATCACTGACCGGAAACCGTTGCGAGTTGCCAAGTCAATTGTTTCCAAAGTTTCTGTCAAAGAACCAATCTGATTCAGTTTGATCAAAATGGCGTTGGCGGCTTTTAGCGAGATACCTTTTTGCAAGCGAGTCACATTGGTAACAAATAAATCATCTCCAACCAACTGGACGCGAGAACCCAACTTCTGGGTGAGTAACTGCCAATTCTGCCAATCTTCCTCGTGCAAGCCATCTTCTATCGATATAATGGGGTATTGGTCAACCAATTGGCCGAGATAGTCGATAAACTCAGCAGGAGAATGGGGTTTACCATCATAGACATACTGACCATTTTGGTAAAATTCACTAGCCGCCACATCCAACGCTAAAGCCACTTGCTCCCCTGGCTTATACCCAGCCTTTTCAATAGCTGCAACCAGCAATTCCAAAGCCACTTGATTTGACTCTAGGTTAGGAGCAAAACCACCCTCATCTCCCACACCAGTGAGTAAACCCTTCTCGTGTAATACTTGGCTAAGGGTAGCAAACACCTCTGCACCCCAGCGCAAAGCTTCCCGGAAAGAAGGTGCGCCTACGGGGACAATCATAAACTCTTGAAAATCCACATTGTTGGCTGCGTGGGCACCACCGTTAATCAAGTTCATTAACGGTACTGGTAACAAATTCGCTAATGGACCACCTAAGTATCGATACAGGGGAATTTCCAAAGACTCAGCACCAGCCTTGGCTGCGGCTAAAGAAACCGCTAAAATTGCATTAGCACCAAGATTGGATTTATTAGGAGAACCATCCAAGGCAATCATTGTGCGGTCTATTAGTTCCTGTTGGAGGGCATCTATATCCAACAACTTGGGACCAAGTACCTCATTGACATTTTGCACCGCCTTGAGTACGCCTTTGCCTCCATAACGGGCAATATCATGATCCCGCAGTTCGTGTGCTTCAAAAGTGCCGGTAGACGCACCACTGGGAACCTGCGCCAATCCTATAACACCGTTTACTAGATGTACTTCTGCTTCAATTGTTGGTCTACCCCTAGAGTCAAGAATTTCGCGGGCAACAATAGCTTCTATTGCAGTATCAATCATTTGTTGTGTCCTTTGTAACTAAGGGTATGGGGGTGTAGGGGTGTGGGGGAAGGAAGAGAGAGTGAAAGAATTCAAAATGCAAAATCCAAAATTAAAAATTTAATTTTGAATTGATTTGTCCTTTTCTTCTCCCCTACACCCCTACACCCCTACACCCTTACACCCTTACACCCTTACACCCTTACACCCCTACACCCTTACACCCTAACCCTTTAGGGGTCTATATCAGCATAGATTAATGAAGATTTCAGTTCGTAGGATAAGGAAGACAGCGCTGACTACGAATAAATTCTAAAGCAAGAGGAAAAATAATGACTCAACAGAAAACAAACCCATATCTGGAATCAATGGAAATTCCCCCTGGATATCTCAACATTATGGGCTATGTGGATGAATCAGAGGTAAATGGTCCTGGATGTCGTGCTGTTGTCTGGGTACAGGGGTGTTTGCGGGAGTGTCCAGGCTGCTTTAATGTTGAATCTTGGTCTTTTGAGAGCAATCAACTGATATCGGTTGACAGTCTTGCAAAGAAAATTCTCAGCAATCCTCGTAATCAGGGAGTCACCTTTTCTGGCGGAGAACCCTTCTGGCAAGCTTCTGCCCTTGCTTCTGTTGCCCAACAGGTGAAAGCGGCTGGACTGAATGTTATGTCTTTTACTGGTTTTACCCTAGAGCAGTTACAATCCCAGTATGCGCCTACTGGTGCGCAAAACCTACTGGAGCAGTTAGACATCTTGATTGATGGTCCCTATATCCAGTCCCTGGCGATTAACTCTCCCAATTCCCCTGTTTCCTCCAGCAATCAAAAAATTCACGTTTTCAATCCAGCGTTACAAGACCAGATTACCTGGGCAAGTGACCAAATAGAGATTCATATTTTTAAAGATGGTAGTCGGCTGATTACGGGTTACCGGGGGGGGTTGGAGTTGGAGGATTGATCGAAAGTAGTAGCGCTTTAGCGCCGGTTGAATCGCTGTTTAACCGGCGCTAAAGCGCTACTACAAACCCTAGATTACAATATTCACAGCACAAAAAATCGAGACAAAGGGGATCATTATGCGACTTCTACACACGATGCTGCGGGTTGGGAACCTTGAAGAATCCCTGAAGTTTTACTGTGATATCCTGGGAATGAAGTTACTACGGCGAAAAGATTATCCTGAGGGAGAATTTACCCTCGCTTTTGTTGGCTACGGGGAGGAAAGCGACAACTCAGTGATAGAACTCACCTATAACTGGGGTGTGGAAAAGTATGAACTGGGCAATGCTTACGGTCATATTGCTCTTGGAGTTGATGATATTTACGTCACCTGCGAGGAAATTAGAAATCGTGGCATTAAAGTAGTGCGTGAACCAGGACCAATGAAACACGGTTCTACGATCATTGCTTTTGTAGAAGATCCAGATGGGTATAAAATAGAACTGATTCAATTAGGTACTCAGGGTTCTGCTGTTAATGAGGAAACAAAACAGCAAGTTTTGGCTCAGTAAATATAGCAAAAAAAGGCGATCGCTTGGAATCGAGGTCAGGCGCAACCTACACGCCTAGGAATAAATTACGCACGGCTAATAGCTGAAGTCGGCATACCGCCGACTAGAACTAGAAGAAATTTAGTCCGTTGAAACGGACTTGAGCTCTTAGCCACGACTTGAGTGAAAGGCAAAGAGTGTAGAATGGAATAGCCCTGGAATCGAGGCACTGGTAAGTTAACGAGAGCGATCGCTCTTTTTTCTGTTTCTGGTCGGCGACTCCTGCGAATTCTTCTTCAAACCTTTTATAATTTGAAGCTAAACGACATGCGCTTGTTCGTAGTGAGGACTTTAGTCCTCGTATTTTTAAGGACTAAAGTCCTCACTACGAACAAATCATCACAGCTGGTGACAACCCCTGATAAAGATAGCTCTTATGGCACAATCACAGCAGAGTACCTTCACAAAGGTGTTTTTATTTTAAATTAACGTAATAGCTAAGGTCAGTAAGAGCGAAAAACAATTAGCAATTAGCAATAGCAATTAGCAAATCGTACAAATGCAGCCTACAGATCCAAATAAATTTACTGATAAAGCCTGGGAAGCGATTGTCAAGTCGCAAGATATAGTTCGTGCTTATCAACAACAACAATTAGATGTCGAACATTTAATAATTGCTCTCCTAGAAGAACACACTGGGCTAGCAACACGCATCATTGCGCGTGCTGAAATCGATCCCTTGCGCTTGCAACAGCAGGTAGAAGCATTTACCCAGCGCCAGCCCAAAGTAGGTAAAGCAGACCAGCTTTATCTTAGCCGCAGTTTAGACGCAATGCTAGACCGGGCTGAGGAACATAGAGTGAGGATGAAAGACTCCTATATTTCTGTTGAACACTTACTCTTAGCCTTTGCGGAGGATGAACGCGTCGGACGGAAGGTGTTCAAAAGCTTAAATTTGGATGTTGCTAAGCTAGAGGCTAGCATTAAAGCACTTCGCGGTAGCCAAAAAGTGACAGATCAAAACCCTGAGTCCCGCTATGAAGCCCTACAAAAGTTTGGCAGAGACTTGACAGAACAGGCAAAAGCTGGTAAACTAGACCCGGTAATTGGGCGGGATGACGAAATCCGCAGGGTTATACAGGTGTTGTCTCGTCGCAGCAAGAATAACCCGGTATTGATTGGCGAACCTGGGGTGGGTAAGACGGCGATCGCTGAAGCATTGGCACAGCGCATTGTCAATGGTGACGTTCCCGACTCTTTGAAAAACCGTCAGCTGATCTCCCTGGATATGGGTAGCTTGATTGCTGGGGCAAAATACCGAGGTGAATTTGAAGACCGCTTGAAATCTGTTCTACGGGAAGTTACGGAATCCAACGGTCAAATCGTCATGTTTATTGACGAACTCCACACTGTTGTTGGTGCTGGTTCTAACCAACAAGGAGCTATGGATGCAGGAAATTTACTGAAACCCATGTTGGCGCGGGGTGAACTCCGCTGCATCGGCGCAACGACCCTGGATGAGTACCGGAAATACATTGAAAAAGACGCGGCTTTGGAACGGCGCTTTCAGCAAGTGTTTGTGGATCAGCCTAGTGTGGAAAACACTATCTCCATTCTGCGGGGGCTAAAGGAACGCTATGAGGTTCATCACAACGTTAAAATTTCTGACTCGGCGTTGGTAGCAGCAGCAACACTGTCAGCACGTTACATTAGTGACCGCTTTTTGCCAGATAAGGCAATTGATTTGGTGGATGAGGCTGCGGCACAGTTGAAAATGGAGATTACCTCCAAACCGACGGAATTGGAAACAATTGATCGTCGCCTGATGCAGTTGGAAATGGAAAAGCTGTCTTTAGCTACAGAAGAGAAGGCTACCGCTGAGACTAGAGTCCGTTTGGAGAAAATTGAGCAAGAAATTACTCTTTTGACGGTAAAACAGCAACAATTGAATGGGCAATGGCAAGGTGAAAAACAGCTATTGCAGGCTATTAGTGCATTAAAGCAGGAAGAAGAAAAGCTGCGGGTACAAATTGAGCAAGCAGAACGCGCCTACGACCTCAACAAGGCTGCACAGTTAAAGTTTGGGAAGTTGGAGGGTGTGCTGCATGAGCGCGAAGATAAGGAAGTTCAGCTTTTAGAAATTCAAAGTAAAGGTTCCACTTTGCTACGGGAACAAGTGACGGAAGCTGATATTGCGGAAATCGTTGCTAAATGGACAGGAATTCCCCTAAATCGCCTGTTGGAATCTGAACGGCAAAAGTTACTACAGTTAGAAAAGCACCTGCATGAGCGAGTGATTGGGCAGAAAGAAGCGGTAGCAGCTGTAGCAGCAGCCATTCGTCGTGCGCGTGCGGGGATGAAAGATCCAGGTCGTCCTATCGGTTCATTTTTGTTTATGGGTCCCACTGGGGTGGGTAAAACTGAGCTTGCTCGTGCTTTGGCGCAGTTTCTTTTTGATTCTGATGACGCCCTTGTGCGTGTGGATATGTCTGAGTATATGGAAAAACACTCGGTTTCCCGCTTGGTGGGAGCACCTCCTGGATATGTAGGTTATGAAGAAGGCGGTCAGCTTTCGGAAGCTATCCGTCGTCGTCCCTATTCAGTGGTGCTGCTGGATGAAGTGGAAAAAGCTCACCCAGATGTGTTTAATATTTTATTGCAGGTGCTGGATGACGGTAGAATTACTGATTCACAAGGAAGAACTGTGGATTTTCGGAATACTGTGATTGTTATGACCAGTAACATCGGTAGTGAATATATTCTCGATGTGGCGGGTGATGATTCTAAGTATGAAAAAATGCAGCAACGGGTGACGGATGCTCTGCGATCGCACTTCCGCCCCGAGTTTCTTAACCGTGTTGATGATTTAATTATCTTCCATACCCTCAACCGTAGTGAATTAGGGCAAATTATTCGGATTCAACTCAAGCGCGTAGAAAAGCTGCTAGCTGAGCAAAAAATTTCTTTGGAGATTACCCCAGCCGCTTGTCATTACCTTGTGGAAGTTGGTTACGATCCAGTTTATGGGGCGCGTCCCATCAAACGCGCTATTCAGCGCGAAGTGGAAAACCCCATCGCCACCAAGTTATTGGAGAATACTTTTGTCCTTGGTGACACCATTGTGATTGATCAGGGGGAGCAAGGGCTGAGTTTTAGTAAGAAAAAAGTGCTTACGGTGTCGCCGACGCAAAATACGGCGACCTCCTTGATTGAAGCTTCGCGTGAGGTGTAAAATACCAAATCTGGACACTTCTATGTATGGGGTGGACTGGGAAGTCCGCCCTATAAAAAAGTTTAAAAACAAATTTTATGACTACTAATTTCATGAAAAATACCTCTAATAACTTATCTAAACTAAATTATTCAGTATTAGTCGAAGCAAAAGAAGGAGGTTATCAAGCAACAGTTTGGGGTTTACCTGACTATCAAGTATTTGCAGCTACACGAGAAGATGCGCTTTTAAATTTACACGAGTTTGTAAAGACTCGGTTGCAAAATGTAGAAATAGTTACCCAAGAAATGGAAGCACCAAAATCTGGACACCATTGGATGAACTTTGCGGGAATGTATAAAGATAATCCTCTTTTTGATGAGGTAGTATCAAATATCGAAGCATATCGCCGTGAACTTGATAGAGTGGGGAGTGGGGAGTGGGGAGTGGGGAGATAGGGGAGATAGGGGAGATAGGGGAGATAGGGGAGTAAACAATTCTTCTTCCCAACTTCCCCATCTTCCTAATTTTCCCCCACTCCCCACTCCCTATTCCCTATTCCCCATTCCCCACTCCCCACTCCCCACTCCCCATTCCCCATTCCCTATTCCCCACTCCCCACTCTGTTAGTTTGATCAGATTTTTGGGAAGTCTATAAATGTAGACCCTAAGTTTTATCAATTTAACAGCAACCTTGAACCTAATTCACTTTTCTGTAGCAATTCCTACTTATAACGGAGAAAGCCGTTTACCGAAAGTTCTGGAACGGCTGCGAGAGTGCGTTGCATATACTACGCGATCGCAGACGGATGTAGAACACCTCAACTGGGAAATTATTGTTGTTGACAACAATAGTACAGATGGCACAGTAAAACTTATTCAGGAATACCAAGCTAACTGGTGTGATGATGTCCCCTTACGCTACTGTTTTGAAGCTGAACAAGGAACGGCATTTGCCCGACAACATGCTATTCAAGAAGCCAGAGGTGAACTCGTTGGGTTTCTTGATGATGACAATTTGCCTGCACCTAATTGGATTATAGAAGCTTACAAATTTGCACAAGCACATCCACAAGCTGGGGCTTTCGCTAGTCAAATTCACGGTGCTTTTGAAGTCGAACCGCCGGAAAACCTCAAACCGATTTTGTTTTACCTGGCTATTACGGAAAGAGGTGAACAGCCCCATATATATACGCCTTGCAAGAATGGATTTCCTCCTTCGGCAGGATTAGTGGTTCGCAGAAATGCATGGAAAGATCATCTCCCCCCTCGCCTATTTCTTATAGGTAGAATTGGCTCATCTATGTTAGGAAGTGAGGATGCGGAAGCTTTATCATACATTTACAAAGCTGGATGGGAAATTTGGTATAACCCAGCTATGGAAGTAGACCACATTATCCCCGCTTGGCGATTAGAAAGAAATTACCTAATTTCCCTGATGCGTGGAATTGGTTTGGCTCGTTATCATTTACGGATGTTATTGTTGAAAAATTGGCAGAAACCTGTTGCTTTTTTTATATACTTATTGCATGATATTGGTAAATTAGTGGTGTATTTTCTTGATTATCGAGAAACGGCTGCTACTGATATTGTTGCAGCTTGTGAGATGCAGCGGCTTTTGTCTACTCTCATGAGTCCGTTTTATTTATTGCCGATAAAAATTAAGAAATTTATCCATGAAATTGCTGTTAAAAGAAAACCATATAATTGGCTAGTATTAAATTATTTTCATTTTACTAGCTATTCAGATGCAACTCATTTGTGTGATAATTCCAGCTTACAATGCAGAAATAACAATTCAAAAAACTATTGAATCGGTTTTGAACCAAAAATTTTATGCTTGGGAACTAATAGTCATTAATGATGGTTCAACAGATTTGACTTTGGAAATTGTTTCTCAAATTCAAGACCCACGTATGGGAATATTTTCTTATCCTAATGCAGGGGGAGGCGCTAGTCGTAATCAATTACAAACACCTCTCCCTTGTCCCCCTTGTTCGGATCTTAAATAGGATGGCTATAGATGGGGTACGCATTAGTCATTAGTTCGTATACCTGTTAGCCTTTTGCCCTTGTTATCCCAACAGATAAATGAACTGTTGAGCAGTGTAGTATGAGCGAGTAGGGAAATCCGAATCCTTTTTGGAGGGCAAACAATGCTGAAAAAAGGAGCATTAGCCCAAGTTCAGGCTTTAAAATTCTGATTGATATAATACCCCTCATAACCGGGCTAGTACCTGGAAACTGAGAACTGGGGGTTTTTACCTCGGTTATCATTCAGATACTTGGAGAGAAAATAACTAACTATGCTAGAACAAGGCACGATCAGTATCCATACTGAAAATATTTTCCCGATTATCAAGAAGTCCCTCTACTCCGACCACGAAATCTTCTTGCGGGAACTGGTATCCAACGCGGTAGACGCCATCCAAAAGCTGAAAATGGTATCCCGCGCTGGGGAATATTCTGGGGACATCGGTGAACCGGAAATTCAACTTGCCATAGAGAAAAACAAAAAAACCCTCTCCATCACCGACAATGGCATCGGGATGACCATAGATGAGGTTAAGAAATATATCAATCAGGTTGCTTTCTCTAGTGCCGAGGAATTTATTCATAAGTACCAAGGCAAATCAGATCAACCGATTATCGGTCACTTTGGTCTTGGCTTCTATTCCTCATTTATGGTGGCGCAGAAAGTCGAAATCGATACCCTTTCCTACAAAGAAGGCGCACAGGCGGTTCACTGGAGTTGCGATGGTTCACCAGAGTTTACCTTGGAAGAGTCACCCCGTACGACTCGTGGTACAACTATTACCCTCACCCTCCAAGAGGAAGAAGGAGAATATTTAGAGACAGCACGAATCAAGAATCTTGTCAAGACATACTGCGATTTTATGCCAGTACCCATCAAGCTTGATGGCGAGGTGTTAAATCGGCAAAAAGCAACGTGGCGGGAGTCTCCTAGTAACTTAAGCAAAGAAGACTATTTAGAGTTTTACCGCTACCTGTATCCTTTCCAGGAAGAACCACTGTTGTGGGTGCATCTGAATACAGACTACCCGTTTATCATCAACGGTATTCTGTATTTTCCCAAAATGAGGCCCGATGTGGATGTCACCAAAGGGCAAATCAAGCTATTTTGCAATCAAGTTTTTGTCAGCGACCATTGTGAGGAAATTATTCCACAATTTTTGCAGCCAATGCGGGGTGTGATTGATAGCACTGATATTCCACTGAACGTGTCCCGGAGTGCTTTGCAAACCGATCGCACTGTGCGGAAAATTGGCGAGTATATTGCCAAGAAAGTGGGCGATCGCCTCAAAGAACTTTACCGCGACAACCGTGAAGAATACATTAGCGCTTGGAAAGACCTTGGCACTTTCGTAAAATTTGGTGTTCTCAACGACGAGAAATTTAAAAAACAAGTCGAAGACATCATCATCTTCCACACCACCTATGAGGGAGTGGGGAATAGGGAGTCGGGAGTGGAGAATAGTGAAACCCCTTCTATTCAAGTTCAAGCAAGCGAAGGTGATGCATGGGAAGATGTCACCCCCAAAACCACTGATTCCCCTGAGGTTAAAACCCCAGGCTATCCCCACGCCCCCTATACCACTCTCAAAGAGTATTTAGAACGCAACCAAGAACACCATAAAAATCGTGTATTCTACTGCACCGATGAAGTGTCCCAAGCGACATACGTAGCACTACACAAAAACCAAGGTTTAGAAGTCCTGTATCTGGACTCCTTCATCGACACTCACTTCATCAACTTCCTCGAACGAGAATATACGGATGTCAAATTTACGCGGGTAGATTCCGACTTGGACAATACCCTGCTAGATAAAGACAAAGCTGGGGAGATTGTTGACCCGAAAACGAATAAAACTCGCAGTGAGGTAGTCAAAGAGTTATTTGAGAAAGCCCTCAACAAACCTAGGGTAAACATCCGTACAGAGGCTTTGAAATCTGACGATCCCCAAGGAACACCACCAGCAATGGTGCTTTTGCCAGAAATTATGCGCCGTATGCGGGACATGAGTGCCTTGATGCAGCAGCAAATGGCAGATTTTCCCGAAGACCACATTTTACTGGTGAATACCTCTCACCCGTTGATTCAACATCTAGCGAATCTCAGTCAAGGTAGTATCATTCAAGGCACTGGTCAGTCGCCTACAGGTCAGTTGGTAAATATGATTTGCCAACACGTTTATGATTTGGCGCTGATGTCTCAGAAAGGCTTTAACGCTGAAGGAATGAAAACCTTTGTTGAGCGATCCAATGACGTGCTAACCAAGTTAACGGAACAAGCTGTCAAGTAGAACCTCAGTCAATGGGGAGTGGGGAGTAGGGAATGGGGAGTGGGGAGTGAGGAACTCAAGACCCCCAGTCGTGGCTATTTCTCGTTCCCAGGCTCAGCCTGGGAACGCCTACCGTGAGGCTCAGCCTCACGGCTACCACCCTTCATCCTTGTATTAAAAGGTGTTTTATGACATATATTAAGAGTAATGTCATAAACAAAAAATATGGACATAAACTCCATTTCTACCAAAGTCACTGATGGTGGCAGGATTGTCATCCCTGCCGAGTACCGACGAGCACTCAGCCTCAATGTGGGTGACGACGTGGTGCTCTCGCTCGAAGCAGGAGAGATCCGTATCCTTTCCCGGAAGGAAGCCCTGCGACGAGCAAAAGCACTCGTGAGACGGTACGTCCCCGAAGGAACCGTACTTTCGGACGAGCTTCTTGCCGAACGACGGCGTGAGGCAGCGGATGACTAAGTACGTCCTCGATGCATCGGCACTCCTTGCATTCCTGGCGGGAGAGCCTGGGGGTGACGCCGTGGAAGAGGCGCTTCCCTCGGCGCTCATAAGTACGGTTAACATGAGCGAGGTGATCGCAAAACTTCTCGAACGCACGATGTCGGAAGACGAGGTGCGAGAAGTCCTACAGTATCTCGATTGCGAAGTAGTCGATTTTACCAAGGAACGTGCGTGGCGTACAGCACTGCTTCGTCCCCTCACCCGTCATAAAGGACTTTCACTCGGGGACAGAGCTTGTCTCTCGCTTGCCATTGAGCATCACCTTCCGGTCATGACCACCGACCGAGTATGGGGTTCGCTCGACTTCGGGATCGCGGTGAACGTCGTGCGGTAAGAAACATCCAGTACACGTATGAGCCACCATTATCTCGTTCACAAAGGAACATAGTCACTAGAATAGAAAAGCTGTATTCAAAATCATCTGGAGATTCTTACTATGTCTCGTCGCTGTGAACTAACTGGTAGAAAGGCAAATAACGCCTTTGCTGTTTCCCACTCCCACCGCCGTACCAAGCGCCTTCAGCAAGTCAACCTACAGGTCAAGCGCGTTTGGTGGTCCCAAGGCAATCGCTGGGTGAAGCTGAAGCTGTCTACCAAGGCTATCAAAACCTTAGAAATCAAAGGGTTGGACGCAATGGCAAAAGAAGCCGGCATTAACCTTAATCATTACTAAGGTTATCAACCAAATCATTAAGAATTGTAGCCCACGCAGGTGGGCTAAGTTTGTAGTAGCGCTTTAGCGCCGGTTAAATCGCCGTTTTTTTGCGTAGACGCGCTTCTCGTTGCGGTAGCGACGCTCTGACGACTTGACAGCGCAACTACAAACCCATCACAGTTTACTTGCCAGAAGACCACTAGTACAGCGTGGCGTAAATAAACAACCCATTCCAAACAGACAAAAGCCTTGATTTATAACACTTTTGACTTTTGACTTTTCACTTTTGACGAACGCCTTGCGGTACTAGTGGGCGCGTAAATATAGCGGTTTCCGACCTGGTGAGGTACGTTTTCAAAGCTACTCACCTTGGGAAAAAAGGTTTGGGTGTACCTCAGTTGCTTAGGAAACGCTATAAAGCTACCATACCCTACACTGAAGCCGCTGCGCGTCTACAGAATCACGGAAAAGCCTATGGTGTCAGCTTTTTGAGTTTTGAATGAACGAATTCGGCGCAGCGATACAAGGGTGTCAGTGTACTCAATTTAACTATTTTTTTCCAAACGTGATAGCTAATATATTTTGGTGAAATTAGAAAAGCTTTGAAAAGCATTTGTATTGCGAATAAAAATTTGTGTTTTTCATACCACAATATTCTTGCTAATCTCATAGCATTGTGGCTTCTGGTTTCAATTTCAAAGTGCTTGTAAGGGTGGCTTAAATCACTATCAAAAAATGCAGTTAACACATCAAATGTTGCTTTGACCCATTTTTTGTAATCTCCTGTGGCATTGCTAGAATGAGAGTACTTCGTAGCAAGGTAGTGAGGAACATGAACTACTTCGCCGAGGCAAAATAATCGTAAAAATAGCTCTTTATCTTGACCTAACCTTAAACTTTCGTTAAAGTAACCAACTTTATTCAAAGCGTCCTTACTTACCACTACAATTGATGCTGTCAGTATAAAATTTTCAGATAGCAAGTGATAAGTTAAGTTAGGATACGGCAACCAAGGTTTACAACTAAATTTTTCGATTGAGCCATCTTGTTTCTGATGAACGCAACCACAAAAACTTAATACAATATTGGGATTACCTTGAATATATTTAAGTTGCGTCTCTAAATAATTTGGTTTCCACTCATCATCAGAATCCAAGAAAGCTATAAAACTACCTCTAGCAATATTGATTCCTTCATTTCTCGCTCTGCCTGCACCATGATTTTCGGGCAAAATAATGAGGCGAATAGCTGGATATTTTTCTGTGATAAAATTAACACCTTCATCAGTTGAAGCGTCATCAACTACAATCAACTCGTAATCAGTATATGTCTGTTTTAAAACACTTTCTATAGCTCTTTCTATATACTGTCTTCGGTTATAGGTTGGAATAATCACTGATACTTTTGGATGATTTATTTGCATGGCAATTCACTAATTTTCAAAAAAACTTTTTCCACACTGTCAACCATTCTGTCTAAATTAAAATTATGCAAGACATGTTCCCGGCATCTCAGACCCAATTGAGGATCTAAGTCTTTCCATTTTAGAAAGCGATTCAAAGTATCTGCTAGGCTTTGTGCATCTCCCGGCTCAAAGAGCATACTTTGAAATTCTCCTGTTAATATTTCAGGAATTCCACCAATTCTACTAGCAATAGCAGGAGTGCCACAGGCCATAGACTCAATAATTGATCTGGGACATGGTTCAGACCAAAAACAAGGCAAGACTGATACATCACTGACCTGATAAATAGAGGTTGGAATAGTAACATGTCCAAGGAAGTTTACAGACTTCTCAAGACCTAGTTCAATTGATAGATTGAACAGCGATTTCTGATAATTTTCATCTTGTAAAAGTGGTTTTCCAGCAATCATTAAATTTGCATTTATTCCATATTTTTTCAAAAAAAATAATCCTCTAATTAGTGTTTCTAATCCCTTTTGTTTATCTATTCTTCCTACATAACAAATGATTTTTATATCCTGAGAAATACTACATTTTTTTTTAACTAGAGATACTTCTTGTGATGGTTTAAACTCTTGTGTATTGATTCCATTATAAACAACATCAATTTTATTTTTATCAAATCCTTGATTGACCCAATCCATTTTAGTTTGCCTGGAAACTGCAATCAATCTTTTTGTACCATGCATCCCTATACTACGTTGAAGACCAAATGTTTTCAATGGAGGTGGAGGTAAGCGGAGATGACAAACAAAAGGAATATTTTTTGATAATGCTAGAGTATAAGCAAAAAAACTATCATGATATTGGTTACTGTAGACTAAACTATTTTTATCGGCTTTCACCTGAATGTTATCCAAGAAAAAAAATCTCAGAGAATACAAAAAATTATGCCTGTCAATTCTATAGTTATTAACCTTTACTAACTCGACACAAAACTGCTGATACTTATCAAGTAAGTCACCTTCGCTTCTATACAGAAGACTAATAATATGTCCCCGATTGTGTAAACCCTGACAAACATCTAGTAGGCTTCGCTCTTGACCTCCACGAAATGAGGAAGGGTCATTTTCTAAAACAATGATATGCATAAATTCAAAAACAATACAGTATGATGAAATCAGTAAATAATAAGTTTCTCATTCTAAACCAGCACAACGCATCAGGGAAATTAACTAATTTTTTTCTAATGACCAACATAGGATGTTGATCTCCTATCTCACTGAATAGGGTTCAGTTAAATCCGACATCCTTGACCAGCCTTTATGGTGTAAGTCATGGAAACCTCTCTACGTCATACTACTGAAGGAATAGCAGAGGATAAAGGCTTTATCCTTAAGGTCATAGTACCCAGATGACAACAAGAACTAACATCTTGTGTCAAGTGATAGTTTTTCAATGTAAGTGGGTAATCTCAGTCTATGAGCATGGATTCGGAAATCCCGATGCCATTGCTGGAAGACGCTGTCATAAAAAAAGTACAGGATTTTGGACTAACAATTTAGTTTTCATGGCGCACCTATGACCAAACACAGATATACTAGACAATTTACTCATTTTTTTAAAAAATTTATCAAATTCAAGAAAACTGTAAAAATTCTCATTCTTCGCTTATTGCGAATTGTGCTTGTCAGTCGTCGCCGACGGTATATTCAAGGTGGGTTTGTGCTGCCAACCACTGTCATGTTGCTCTTAGTTGTGATTCTAGTAGTCACGACTTTAATCTTCCGAACTTTCAGTCGTACCAGCCAAGTTATCAGCGAACGCCAGCAGCAGGTAATATACAATTTAGCCACGCCAGCAATTGACCGTGCCAAGTCCAAACTAGAGTACCTTTTTAGACAGGACAGTCGTTTACCTGCTGGGATACCTTCAGATAGCACTATCCAAAGTTTGCTTGAAGCACCTACCAGTGGCACCGATAATTATACGCTGCCTGATGAGACACGCCTAGCAAATTTCAACGATGCTAACGGTAAGCGTGGGATTGGCTGGTACTTTACCCAAAATGGCAAAACAATTGCTTATTCAATTATTTTTAAAAAACAAGCAACAACAACTGGAACTAATACCACTTCTCTAACAGACAGCGCACTCAACAAGGCTAGTTACTTTGTTGTTCGTAACGGACCAGTGAACACTAACAACTCCTCAACAGGTAATTGCGGCAGTAACATTGTATTAGTATCAAATGAAAAAGATTGGCAACCTATTACTTCCGCTACTGTAGCCAAAACTTTTCAAGTAACTGCCTTTGCTGTTGAAAACGCAGACAAACCAAATAGAAGCGTAGCAACACTGGAGTTACAACAAGACAGACAAGCAGATAAAGGTAATAAATGGGGAGCTTACTTTCGCTATGACTTGGAACTGTTTCATGGTTCCGCCACTAATTTCCGTTGGAATGGAGCTATGCATAGTGATGGTAGTATGTTTCTTGCACCATTTGGTGCTTTTCAATCCTACTTAATTAGCTCCCCTGCTTCTTGTGTCAATACCTCATCGAATGATTCCAAAATCACAGTTAGTAGGTATACAAATGGTTCGAGTATTACCTTTGAAGGTGAAGTTCTTGTTGGCAGATTAGCGCAGCAGCCAAGCAAAGAATTTGGAGGTAGTTCAACAATTGATATATACAACGGAAGCCAAACACCAACTTCAGTAACACTCACAAAAGACACTGATTCTGTTATTCCACCTGATGCACCTCAGAATACGAAGCTACCAGTAGACTTTGCCCTTAATCCACAAACTCTGTTAACACAAGATGTCTTTCAATCCCGAGGTTCAGATACAACAAACACGAGCTATAGAGATCCAAACTGGCAAACAGGGTCTTTCGTTACAGGAAAAAGAATTTTTAATGAAGAAGCAACTCCACCATATCTGGATGATACCTATAGAGCTGATGACCGCTATGGACCAAATCCCACATATGATGGTCTGCCATTAGCGAGTAGTCAAGTCAAGATACCAACAGGTAATAAAGTAGGTGATTTGATTCCCGCTACTGACACTAACTATAGCCAGCTCACCAGAAATACTCCTGCTGATCCAACAAGTCCAGACGCCCTTGGTTTAGATGGCTACTGGGAGCGACGAGCAGTTACAGGAGGGTTGCGAGTTATTGTGGGACAAAGGTTGGAATTGGGCAATCCACTAGCAACTGCTTTGAGCCTTCCTAGTGGTAGAGAACATGAATTTCTCCAGCGCCGCACTCAGAAAGATAACGTAGCTGCTGTTCAAGCTACTGCTGTCTATCATTACAAGAGTGGGAGTGGAACCACTCCCGTTGCTTGTATGGCAACTACCGTTCATCCAGGGACTGCGGAAACTCTAAAGCGAAGTGCCACCTTTGAAACCATAACGTTTAAACAAAACGTTGTCGCTACAGATCCAATAACAAGTGCTACAACTACTACTCAACAGAACTATTCTCCTATTATTAGCGACTTTTTCACAGGCAGAGGGACTAATGGCTGGGAGTTTAGTGTTCCTACTAGTAGTACTGCTCTAACTACAGCCCGAACGAACCTGGCATATTTTGCAGGCGATCCCAAAGGAGCTTTTCCTCCTACTCAAGAAGCAGCAGGAGGAGTCACTCATCCCTATTTTGAATTAACAAAGTATGGGGATTTTTCCAATCTGCGTCGAGCGAACTCAGGCTCCAGTCTTGCCGATCAATCTTACAAAGACACGGCGAATTGTATGTTGGGGATGCTAGCTTATAACATCAGCTATCTCAACAAATACGATTATAGCCTCAACTGGGAGACGACAGATTCAACTGTTAAGTTGTTGGATGATTTAAATACAGCTTTGTCAACCGCAGCAGCTAGTGTTCTCGCTAATTCCCCAGCAGAAGCAGCGATCGCAGCCTTGGACGCCTCTAGTGTGACTAATAAGAATAAATTAGTGCAACTGGCACGGCTAGTTGCTACCAAAGAGCAAGTAAAACGGGATCGCACGAATGGTACAGGCTACAGTTGCGATTTTACGACTGTTGATTCGACCGCCACTTCCCTTAACAAACTGTGTCCGACTGATAGCAAATATCAAGCTTTGTATTACATTTTCCCAACAACTACCCACGCTGAAGACCGCACTGCCGACACATACATTACAGGTACAGGAGTTAATCCAACAGCTTCAACTAATTACACAGCCATTACAGACGCAGACATATCAACAATCAGTATTAGTCCAAACACAACTTGGCAGACTCCAAGAACAGATGTGACTACTAGTGCTAGTTCTATCTCGGCTGCCCCCAATAGCAACGCATCAGGTTTAAACAACTTAGTTAAGTATGTTGATGCGACTAATAGTAATAAATACTACCAAGTTGCCTTCAAAGATGCTGCGCTATTCAATGGTCGGGAAATGATGAACGTGCGGACGTTAGATATGGATCTCAATCTGCTACGAACCACAGATGCTCCTGGTGGTGATAAATGGCTACCGATTAACGATAATACTGCCACTAATCCTAACGCGCCTCCACCTAATGGTCTTGTCTACGCCTTCCGCGAAGATGCCGTTCGGGAAGATGCGATCGCCAGACCTGCTGGATCTACCGGATCAAAGATGAATGCCGTTCCTTATAGTACTCCTAGTGACCCACCTATTAATAGTAGCAACGGTATTACTACCAAGTCTGTGGACTACTTACCTGACCCAGATCGTCGTCCTTATGGGTTCCGCTTAAAAAATGCTTCCAGATTAGATCGCGGTACAAACACTGCTGGTATGTCGTTTGTCTCTGATAATCCTGTTTATATTCAGGGGGATTTAAATCTTCATAGCACGGATGGTACGAATACCGACAGCAATTTACTGGAGGAGTTCAAAAACGATCCACCAGCAAATACCACTGCCGACGCCCGTGGTAAGCTTAAGACTGACTGGAGCAACTTCTACACACGAGACAGAAAAGATGAAAGGTTTGCCATACCCTCATCAGATACTTGGCGTCCTACCGAGGTTCTTGGTGATGCTGTGACTATCCTGTCGAATAACTTTTGTGACGGCAGTATAGAAGATGGCATTGTCAATCTTGCCATTAGTCCTTCTTTTTCTGGCTTAAGTAATTATGGTTGCAGCCAGACTGCTGCTACATACACTTCCTATTTCAACCAAAATCGTCCTTGGTTGCCACTTAACAATACTACCGCAATGCCTAGTGGTGATAGGGCACCAAACAATAATACTTGGGTTCGAGAAAATCCCTTTGATTCTAATTCGCCAATTGCAATTTCCCCAGATGGCAAGCCCTTTTACTGTACTTCCACTACTGTGCCTTGCCCAACAACTACTAATACCAAACAGTACCAACTCATAAATACTAGCTCAATTGACTCAAATTTCCCCCAAAGTTACATCCAATTCTCAAATCAGGGTTGTACAGACAATAGAAAATGTATGGGTATTGCTGGCAGCAAAACCATCGTAAACGCGATTATCGTTCAAAACATTATCCCGTCTCAAGTAGCCCAGAGCTATGGTGGGTTCCACAACTTCCCTCGGCTAATTGAAAACTGGAACGGTAAAACATTGTCCCTTGCAGGAGCTTTTATACAGTTGAGATTTAGTACCCAAGCGACTGGTAGTTTTGACCAAGATGCTTGGGAAAGCACTCAATCTCCTTCGGCACAGAATGAGTATACCTGGTACTATTCTCCACCAACTCGCCTGTGGGGTTATGATGTCGCTCTGCAATATCAAACTGCTGGTCCTGTTGCTCGGCGCTTTACGGTTACTGGTAATACCCGTAGTGAAGTTTACCGTGAGTTATCCTTAGACGACCCTTATGTTAAGAATTTGCGCTGTGCAAAGAAGGACACCAGCGGAAATCCTATTGATTCTGCTGCCATTTGTTCTTAAAGTCTTCAGCAAAAGGAGAAGAAAATGTTACTACGGATCAGACACTCACATCACGTAAGAAAAGTTAAAACTGATGTTAAGTTACAGAAGTTAGTTACTAAAGAACTCTTAGAAGAGGGATTTACAATTATAGAATCCCTTATGGCGATTGTGGTAATTACCGTCGTCATTATAGCAATTACTCCTCCAATTTTTCTGGCAGTAGCTACTCGCTATCAAAATCAAAAAGCTCAACAGGCAATGCAAGTCGCTCAGCGTCAAGTTGATCAAGTACGAGTACTGATTGAGAAGGGAAATTATACCGATAGCAATTTACCCCCTAATGCAGGAACAGGTCAAGCTGATGCGGTGGCTGCACCTACATCCTTTACCTGTACTACCCCTGCTTCATCTAACGCTTGCCCCTTCAATCTTAATGGTGGCAGCACTAACCCCGACTTTTATGTACAAACATACCGTACCCAGACACAAACTGCTGGCAACCCAGCCCAGACAGTTGCCTTTTACATGGGAGTGAGGGTGTATTCAGCTTTAGCTAATGGACAGTTGGGTTTACAAACAACTCAAGCCTCTCTTAAATTCACCACTGGGCAGGGAAGTCAACGAAAGTATCCTTTGGCTGTTATATACACTCCGGTGGTACGCAGCGATATTAAAGATTCTCTCACCAATTATAAGAATTTTCTAACCCCTGCTTCGCCATCACCAACCCCAACTTCGACATAAATTTAGGTAACTTTTGCTGTTTTCATCAGGCTCAACAACTATGACTGCAAAAAATCTGAAATTGCTACTGAATTGGTTCTGGGTCTGTTCTAAAAAGGTCAAAACAGCAGGGTTTACCCTCATAGAACTTTTAGTAGCCCTCATAATTATCTCTTTAATCATTTCGGCTCTGTTATCCCTGGTTATAGATATATTGCAAGTTGACAGCCGAGAAGCTGCTCGCAATGAGACTCAAAGGGAAATGCAAATGGCGTTGAACTACATTGCAAAAGAATTGCGGGAGGCTGTATATGTGTACGATGGCAATTGTCTGCAAAGCGCAGGTCAAGGAACTGCTGGAAATGCGAATTATTGCCCCGGTCTGCTCAATACAACTGGAAAGTATCTGCCAACATTTACTAATCAAACCCCCATTCTAGCTTTTTGGAAACCGGAAACAATATCTGACACTCAACTGTCAGGGCTTAGTTGCACTACTTTCACTGATGCTACACAAAAACAAGATTGTAACGACCTTTTAGTTAAGCGCCGCACTTATACATTGGTAGTTTATCTCCAATCAACTGATAACTCCAACAACACTTGGAAGGGAAAATCTAGGATTACAAGGTATGCTCTTAAAAAATATACAGATATTAGCACCCTGACTCAATCTCAAGGATATGTAGACCCATCCCGAGAAAATAGTACTACTTTCCAAACATGGCCAGTGGATCCGAAGACTGGCACTAACCTACAAACCCAATCACCATTAGCCACTAACACTGCTGACGTTCTAGTAGATTTTGTAGATGATCCGACTGCAACTGTTACTGTTCCTGCATGTGACTCAACTAAAGTTCCTAGTCCCAAGTCTACAGCTACTACTGCTAGCTCCAATAGCTTCTTTGCTTGTATAAGCAGTGTTGTACCTACCACAACATCACTAGCTACGACTCCAAATGGCACCAATCAAGACGTAATTCTTTACCTCAGAGGTAATGCTAATGGTAAAGCAGGCGTAAGTACTGATACTTTTCGTCCAGTGTTACAAACCCAAGTACTTGTTCGTGGTGTTATTAATAAAACTCCTAATTAATCACTAGAAAAAAGGATGTGAGGGTGTAAGGATGTAGGTGTAAATCTTGACAACCCAAACCCATGTATCCCTCCACACGTAACGAATTGTGGGAACAAAAAATGAAGAATGAATCGCTCTCAAGGCAGTCAGAAACTGGTTTCACTCTCATGGAGATACTCGTGGTTGTTATCATGGTTGGTGTACTGGCAGCGATCGCTGTTCCAGGCTGGCTAGGATTGATGAATAGACAGCGGTTGAGTGCTGCACGAAATAAAGCGTCCATATTAATACGCGATGCTCAAGTTAATGCTCAGCGCGAAAAAACCACCTGGCTGGTTTGCTTTAAGGATGATGGTAATAAAGTACTCTCCTCTGTGGGACCCCTTCCCTCAAATAAAAATTGTCAACTCACAAATTGGGAAGTTTTAATTGGACCTGACTCTAGCTCTATTAAATTTACCTCCACCATGAGTCAAAGTCCTGATGGCTACTATCAAATACAGTTTAATTACGATGGTTCTGTGGTGAATCTGGGTAAAATTACATTTATGCCCCGTATTGCCAGTAGTCCTACAGCCTGCGTAACTGTTGCAACATTACTGGGTGCAATACGCGCTGATAAAGATGCATGTAATTAATAAATTACCATTTGAGTTAGGGATTTTAGTGGTGAGTAGCTGGATTTTTTTCCATTAGCTCGATACACTAAAAGCGCTCTCATACAAATACAAGTTGTTCGCTATGACTGAGTACCTTGACTTTACTGTAGCCATACCAAGCTACAACGGCGAAACTCGTTTACCTGAATTACTCAAACGACTGCAAAATCAAATTCACACTGAAAACCTTTCCTGGGAAATTATCATTGTAGACAACAACAGCACTGATAACACAGCCGCTGTTATTAAAACCTATCAAGCTTCTTGGCAACACCCTTACCCCTTAAAATACTTCTTTGAAGCTCAACAGGGAGCAGCATGGGCTAGACTACGAGCTGTCCAAGAAGCCAAAGGTCAGTTGATAGGATTTTTAGATGATGATAACCTACCTGCACCTGACTGGGTGCAACAAGGAGTTGCCTTTGGTAAAGAGTATCCTCAAGCTGGTGCTTGGGGGAGTCAAATTCACGGTGACTTTGAGGTGAAACCACCAGAAAACTTTGCGAGAATCCAAAATTTTCTAGCTATTAGAGAACGGGGCGAAAAACCAAATTTATATGAGCCACAAAACTTAAGTCTTCCTCCTGGTGCGGCAATTGTTGTCCGGAAACAAGCTTGGTGTGATAATGTTCCAAGTCGCCCAGTTTTAAGTGGCAAAATTCCTGGTTTAATGATTCAGGGTGATGACTACGAGCCATTGCTCCACATCCACAGGGGTGGCTGGCAAATTTGGTATAACCCCACCATGCATACTTATCATCAAATACCACATTGGCGACTGGAAAAAGACTACTTACTAAGTCTAGCTCGTGGCTGTGGTCTATGTATCTACCAACTACGCTTAATCAATGCCAAAAACTGGCAAAAACCAATACTATTTGTCAGGACTATTTTAGGTAACTTACGTCGATTTTTGCTGCTTTTCCTTAAATATAGAGGTGAAGGTCAAAGTGATGTTATTGCACTTTGTGAAATGGAATTTTACTGGAGTAGCATGATTAGCCCTTTTTATTTATTGAAGAGAATAGGACTTACGCACTTTACACATTGACAATCATATGCAAGGCAAGCTTATTAAGCTAAACGTCTTACCCTGCCTCGTTCCCAGGCTCTGCCTGGGAATGCGTTCCAGGAGGCTCTGCCTCCCGGTTTGACGGGAGGCAGAGCCTCCCAAAAAAGCATTACAAGGCAGAGCCTTGTAACGAGAGATAGTGCACAGTTGCTTCTCACTGTCAATGCGTAAGTCCTAGAGAATTATTATAGGAATCCTAAATCATTTGTGAAAAATCTTAAGTGGTGTAGGGTGGGCACTGCCCACCAAAACCAGGATATGGTGGGCAGTGCCCACCCTACGTGTATTTCAAAAATCAAATAGGATTACTATATAAAGCAAACTAACATTTTTCACTTGTTTTGAAATACAAATTGTCTCCTATGGCTGAGTTTCCTGACTTTACTGTAGCTATCCCAACCTACAACGGTGAAAGCCGATTACCTGAATTACTGGAACGATTGCAAAATCAAATACAAACTGAAGGCTTTTCCTGGGAAATTATTGTTGTAGACAACAACAGCACTGATAACACAGCCGCTGTTGTTAAAACCTATCAAGCTTCTTGGCAACACCCTTATCCCTTAAAGTACTGCTTTGAACCAAAACAAGGAGCAGCATATGCCCGCAAACGAGGAGTGCACCAAGCCAAAGGTAAATTTATCGGTTTCCTAGATGATGATAACTACCCTGCATCCAACTGGGTTGCAAAAGCTTATTTTTTCGGGGAAAATTACCAAAAAGCAGGAGCCTATGCTAGCCAAATTCATCCTAATTGGGAAGTAGAACCACCAGAAAATTTTCAGCGGATTGCTCCATTTTTAGCAATTACAGAACGTGGAAATTTGCCTCTTCTCTATAAACCCCAAAAAAGATTACTACCACCCTCAGCAGGACTCGTTGTCCGCCGACAAGCTTGGTTAGAAAGCGTACCAGATAAATCTATATTAACTGGCAGAGTAACTGGCAATATGCTTACCAGTGAAGACCTAGAAATGTTGTCATACATCCAAAAAGCAGGCTGGGAAATTTGGTACAACCCAGAAATGGAAATTTATCACCAAATACCTCGTTGGCGTCTACAAAGAGAGTATTTGATTCCATTTTTTCGAGGTATTGGACTGAGCCGTTATGTTACCCGAATGGTGAATATAGAACCTTGGGCTAGACCACTAGCTTTTTTGGCTTACACGCTTAACGATTTACGTAAAATCATACTTCACTTATTTAAATATCGCCTAAAGGTAAAAACTGAGTTGGTAGCTGCTTGCGAAATGCAGCTATTCCTAAGTAGTTTGATTAGCCCTTTTTATCTTTGGAAAAATGGATATTTTCTCGAAGAAACCAGAAACTTAAACATCAAACACTAATAATCCCTCGTTTGTAGTAGCGCTACCCTTGCGGGAAGCCGCTGACGCGGGAGTACCCGCTACCGCTTCGCTAACGCGTCTACAGCGCCGGTTTAACCGCGATTCTATGCGTAGACGCGGAGCCTTATATCTTGCACCAGCCTGGCAGTACATCAAAAAAATAACTCAGTGCCCATATCCGCATGGGACTTGAAGTCCCATGCTAATAGCATAAGTCCTCTAAAAGAGGACTTTTGGGAGTTTTGAAATTAATGTCAATTTTATGACTCCTTATTTGGTTATTTGTGGTTTCTACAAAGAGGTGCAAGATATAAGGAGCCGCTTGCCGAAGGCTAGACAGCGCTACTACGAACTAAGAAATTACCTGGCAAAGTTACCTTGCTCACCAGAGTGCACCTCGCCCGTAAAACGCCTTGACGAAGGTAAGGGCTTAGAGCTACTGTCCTTTTTAACGGACTGGAACCCAAACCAAGTCTGCTTAAGCAGACTTTAGCTCTTATCCGCAGAATTTATTTCTAGGCGGACAAGAACCCAGATGCAAGATATGAGCCTCCAACGATCGCCTCGGATGCGTAAATGATTTCAAAACTCCCATAAGTCCTCTTTTAGAGGACTTATGCTATTAGCATGGGACTTCAAGTCCCATGCGGATATGGGCACAGTCAGAAACCCATTCAATACTGAGTTATTTTTTTGATGTACTGCCAGGCTGGTGCAAGATGTGAAGAGCGGCTTGCCGAAGGCTAGACAGCGCTACTACGAACTAAGAAATTATCCGTATTAAGTAGCCGGATGCGTTAAATAATACTAGAAAAGAGGAATACATACATAGAATATGTTTTTCTTTTGAATGCGAATAAATATTGTCAAACATTCTTCTAACAGCGGTTTCACTCTACTAGAAACGTTGGTAGTGCTTTTATTAATTGGTATTTTAGCTGCGATCGCAGTCCCCAATTGGATAGCTTTTGTTGATAGAATCCGCCTCAGCACCTCTGGTGATGAAGTTTATCGCGCTATGCGTCAAGCCGAAAGCGAAGCCCAGAAACAAAAACTGACTTGGCAAGTTAGCTTTCGCGAGCAAAATGGGATTGTACAATGGGCAACTCATCAAGCAGACGCCGCACAATTCATTCCTGATACCGTCCAAGCCAACGATAGCTTATGGCAAAACCTTGAGCAAAATATTTACATTGATAAAAAGCGAAACGATAGAGGTAAATACGAGACAACATTGACAGCACAATCTTTATCTGGTCCTTGGCGAGTCATGTTTAACTACCAAGGTTGTCCTGTTTATGAAGTAGGAGACGAGTGTGGTCACACATCGCTGAGAACACTAGGACAAATAAACCTTGCAAGCCTTAATGGAGGTCAAGCTAGGCGTTGCGTCTATGTTTCTACGATTTTAGGGGCAATGCGAACAGGGAAAGACCATAACCAAGCAAATGAAAACAGCAAATATTGCTATTAAAAAGGGGTGTAGGGGTGTAGGGGTGTGGGGGTGTGGGGGAGTGGGGGTGTACCTTTAAACCAAAAGAGATTAAAATTATACCACTGATCCCTGCTTGCAGGCAGCAGATTCATTTACAACTTCCCTAGGTAATGACCTTTGTCTTAAACCCGTGTAATTTTAAATAGGATAATTACTACTGTTGGTTAACTACGAGACGAAAAACTATGACTTATCGATTAGCTGCTGCAACGAAAGCTGCCCGCGTGCTCAAGGTAGCTGGAGTGATCTTAATTCTGTCATTTTTGGTGGACTTTTTAATTCTGTTGTTTCCCTTCCAACCAACCAATCGGGTGTGGTTAATTGACTCCGCAACGGCGCTGGTTGATCGGGGAATTGTGCCGATGATTGGCTTGGGTCTGCTATTTACCGGATATTGGATTGAGAGTCTTGAGGAAAGCAGTCGCCCATCAGGTATAGACTTGAGATTTCCAACACTCATAATGTCCAGTATCTTAGGGTTGTTATTCTTGCTGATTTTTCCTCTGCACCTAAACAATGTCCATCAAGCAAGCGATCAAAGGGTAGAGCAAATTAATAAGAAGGCAGACCAAGAAGAAACCCAAGTAAACAACCAGCTAAAGCAAGTGAAAGAGCAACTGAACAATGAACAAGTCAAAGCTTCGCTAGAAAAGCGGAAAATTCAAGAAAAAGCTCAGATTACTGATCTCATTAAAAATGACCAGAAATATAAGCAAGCACTTGATAACCCTACCCTTCCCCAAACTCAAAAAGACCTGCTCAAAAAGTTTAAGGCAAACCCCCAAGAGATTGATAAGTTTGTCGAAAGCCAAAGCGATCCCGAGAAAGCTGCCTCTCAAAAACTGAACCAAATTCGCGAGGAAAAGGAACAAGCTCAGAAACAAACTAAAGACACAGCGTGGAAGTCCGGACTGCGGATTGGTATTAGCAGTTTGCTGTTGGCCGTCGGTTACATTATCATCGGCTGGACAGGATTAAGAGGTATGGGTGCTGCACAAGGTAGTGGAACTAGGGCTCCTGCACGCTAGTACCGCGAAGGAATAGGGGAGTGGGGGGAGGAATAGGGGAGTGGGGGAGTGGGGGAGTGGGGGGAGGAATAGGGGTGTAGGGGTGTAAGGGTGTAGGGGTGTAGGGGGAGGAATAGGGGAGTGGGGGAG
>JADQBA010000219.1 GCA_016903675.1 Stigonema ocellatum SAG 48.90 = DSM 106950
TTTCGGCTTTTCTTCTAGGAATGATGGAATCCGATTCATTTGGTTATAGAGCAAGTCCACTGCTTCTTTAAGAATGAACTGGCGCGGTCTAGACGTTGCCTCATGGATTGATTCAATCTTACTGCCTGTCAAAGCGTCAAGTTCTGGTGCTACATACACTCTGGGTAGTCCCTGACCCACATATTTCCACGGGGATTTGGGGGTGTCCGCAGGAGGGATACTATCTTCAAGTTGTTGTTGTTCTTCTAAGTCTTTTAAAGAAACAACAAGATTGTTGTTTGCATCCGCGAGACGGACTACCCCATCATTGCTGGTTAGTTGCTGTTCAGTTTCCACTGACTCAGTATTGTGTGTCGTTGGAAACTGCAAAACTTTGTTATTACGGGTGTCCTTAATACGGACTACCGGCTCAGGCAACCATTCCTCTACTGGTTTGAAGGAATACTCAGTGCTGGTTCCTGGGCGATCATTTTTCTCTAGGATGTTCTGTTCGACTGCAATGGACAAGCCTTTGAGAATTGTTTTTCTGTCGCAGCCAGTTCTCGCAGCAACACTGTCAGCGGTTATGTCGTTTAAAACAACAACAACGTATACACAGTAAGCTATTTACGTTGTTTACATTTTCTACAACGTTGCTCATTCCCCGAACTCCTTTTTCAATTCTTCAACGATTGCCCTAGCCGAGTAGTAGTTTCCCGGTAGCCCTGGAATGTTTTTAGCACACCAGTCAACCGACCTACCGCCGTCTAGGGCGGTTTTAATTGCCTCCTTTGGTGGGCGATCGGCAACTTCCAAATTTTGGTTTTCGGGCTGAAACTCTTGGTTTACCGTGGTTTCCGGTGGGTTTTTAAATTCGGGAAAGTACTGCCTTTGTAATTGGTCAATAACTTCGCTATTAACGGAATTAAAACTGTCAGAAACTAACCTAAAACTTGGTTTCCAATTAGATAAATCCGGTACTCTTGCCGGGATAGAATCAACCATACAACACCTGAAACCTTGCGATTCTAGCTCCTTTAAAACTGTTGAGTAATATTGAAACTCCTCACTATCTTTTCGGTACTTGTTTCTTTGAAATTTACAGTGGTCTAAGGCGAAGTCACCAAATCTAACCGTGGTGAAACATTCTTCCAAATCACTCTCACCTTCTAGTCCCCAAGTAGCAACATTTTCTCCTTGTGCTAAAGCTATAAGTCGAATTTTGGCATCTCTTGCCACAATAATTATGTCTTTCATTAGTTCTTTAGCTAGTGGAATATTCTTATTGATCAACTTCCACTCATCACAAACGAAATTAATTTGGTAGGGAGTCTTACCCTCTTCCATTAATTTGTACCTGGTATGGATTAACTCATAGGTTTCTTGTAATTTAGCCAAACACTCATCATAATTAAATGGGTGACCACTCGCTACGCGAAAAGTCAAAAGTCAAAAGTCAAAAGTCAAAAGTGAAAAAAGGGATGCAAGCCCCTAAATTTATTTATGAAAAATAAAAAATATGTATTTCGAGACGCGCAGCGCAAGAAATACTACGTCCATACTTCAAGCCCCTAAATTTATTTATGGGGTTCCTACCTTAGATTTTGACTTTTGACTTTTGACTTCCCCGAAGGGGCTGACCATACACTTTGTGGTTTATCCAATCAGTAGGTTTCTTTTTTGGTGTAATTACAAATTGGTGTCCTCCCAACATATCCATAATCCATTCAGTGAATCTAGTCTTGCCTACCCCAGTTTTACCTATGACTCTGATGTGAGGGAACTTATCGGGTTCATTTCTAAGTTGAGTGAAGTCAAAGAAAGTTAGCTTGATTTCTAGTGGCAATGCTGGTATTTCTATTGTCTCTAGTCTCTGGAGTTTAGCTAACGGTATGCCAGTGTAAAGCATATGGTCAACTACAAAAACTATCTTGTCTAAAGTTTGTTTAAGCATCTTAGTACACCAAACAACAAACAAGAGCATCTTCTCTAGAACTACCAACAGAAATTGCATGAAAGATACTAGGAGTTTTATTGCTACCCATCCAAAAAACCTTAGCCATGATTTGGAGTCAGGTAGGTTAAAGTGGTTCATAAATGGTAAACCTCCATTACCTTGGTGGGGTGAGAATAGGTGTAATAATGCTGCACTAATCTGGCATAAATTACTGTGGTGAATGCTAATGCAAACAATGATGCGAATATCCGCAGAACTGCTAACCAAAACAATGCTTGCTGTTGTTCTTTTGGTTCCATAATTAAGAAAGCCAGCATACTCCGCTGGCTTGATTTAGTATCAACTTACATTACAAAAACTAGCCATCATTTTTCTGGATTTGGTTATTCATTACTCTCCCCCCAGTCTCTGTACTTCCCGTAGTTGCTAGTTTCAGTTATGTAACTACTTATCCGGTTAACCGCCTCGTTCTCACTCTTAGGTAGTGGCTTGCCCTGCAAGTAGGCGGCACTGATAGAGGCACATTCTTCTTCTGTGGCACCATTGCCCAGTAGTTGCGCTTCAGGAAATCCACAGCTGTGGATTTCGTTGCTAGGGTATTGTGGGTTATTCATCTCCACCCCTCTTTTTCGCTTTGGCTACCTCAATTTCAGCTAGGGCTTGCGAAAGAGCTTTAGAGAGTGCCTTAAGTGGCGATTTACCCCAGTCATCTTTCTTTGTGCCAGTCCAATTGTTTGTCATGATTAAGTTATCTCCTTCATTTATCAGTGGTTGCGCCAGTGCCAGCGGTGAGCCTCGGAAACTTACCCGCTGGCATTTGACTTTTAAAAATTCGCTCTGCTTGCGGTTGTGGTATTGAAACTGGTGATTAACCACACCTGCATAGTTTCACGAATAGTTGGCTTGACCTCTAACCGGGCTTGAGTATCCAAGCAGATACCCAGACCAGAGTGGATCTTGACGTGAACTGCCTTAGCTGTTTTAGTGCGGCAGAACAGTTGACCTGTTTCGATTTGGCTCCAGGTCAAAGGTGAATTGCCTACTGTGTAGCTGGCATCGTGTTCTGTAAAGCCTTCTGCTAGCGGGTCAACTGCCAAGTCTTTCCATTGCTTCTTACCTCGTTTAGTTCTTGTATTGTTTGTAGACCCATTCATCACCGCTCTATCCGTGGAAAGTGATTCATTCATAGTTGCTCCCAAGGTGGTGTGTAATCCCTGATAACAGGTTGACTGCATTGTGGCTGAAATCGTCAAAAGCCTCACTAGATAAGGATTGCAGTTTTTCGACGACTAAGCCAAGCGTTTCGGGCGCGTCTAATATTTTCCAGCTTGAATACACACTAGCACAAAGTACAGTCAAGTACACCACTTGAGGGAAAAAGATTCTCAACGGTAATAAAGTACGCCATGATTAGTAAAAAGAGTTTTAGGTTTTTAATGCCTTCCAGATGGAGAGTAACGGCTTACTTGCCAGAAGAGATGCTACGAGCAATTGAACAGTGGGCTACTGAAGAAAACCGTTCTGTCAGTAACCTAGCTGCAACCATTTTGATAAACGCCATTAAAGAATACCAACAACAAAAGAACCCCTCACCTGACAAAGGTAAAGGGAACGAAAAATAAATATCTTACTGGCGAACACCTTACGACTCAAAAGCTAAATTTTTGAATCTACTGTGTGTCAGGTCAGTAAGTAGCTTAATTGTTCCTGTCGCTCCATTACGATTCTTGGTACATATGATTTCGGCTATATTGCGGTCAGATGTAGTGGAATTGTAATATTCGTCTCTATAAACCATTAAAACTACGTCGGCATTCTCTTCAATTTGTCCTGATTGCCGTATATCACTCAAAATTGGTCGCTTATTATTGCGTTCCTCTACGCTCCTGGACAGTTGAGATAAACAAACAATCGGGACATCACACTCACGAGCTAACAGCTTCAGGAGTCGGGAAATTTCGCCAAGCTTTAAAGTAACATTAGACTCAGCAGTATTAACCATTAGTTGTAAATAATCCAAAACTACCAGTCCTAACTTTCCATGTTTATTAATAGTTTGACGAACTTTAGAACGTATTTGTAAAGCTGTTGGTTCGGCAGAGTCATCTACTAATATGGGGAGTGGAGAAAGAACTCCTACTGCTAGTGAAAAAGGTTCCCATTCTGATGGTTGAAGTTTTCCGGCTCGTAGACGGTCTACAGGAATACCTGACAAGCCTGATAAGTAGCGGATATTAAGTTGCTTTGCACTCATTTCTAAAGAAAAAATTAGAGTAGGCATTCCCGATTCACTAGCTATGTTATACGCTACATTAGTTCCTATTATGGTTTTACCCATTGACGGTCTACCTGCCAGAATAATCAAGTCACCGCGATATAACCCACCTCCCAACAGTTTATCTAGGTCATGGAAACCAGTGCTAATTGAAATAAATTCATTGGTATTTGATAAGTGTTCTACTTCCTGAAATATTTCCACACAAATATCAGCACTAGATTGAATTGTATCCTTTTTAGTTGCGCTGCTCTTGTTTCTAATGCTAAATATTTCTTGTTCTGCTGCATCCAATCGGATTTCGACGTCCGATGTCATATCGTAGCCCATTTGAGTAATTTTACTGCCAGCACTAATCATTTGGCGGGACAAGTATTTGTTCATTAACTCAAGAGCGTAGGATTTAATGTTGAAAGCCAGTAGTCCATAATGTGCCAACCTGGCAATAGCGGCTTTCCCTCCCACATTCTCTAACCATTCATGGTCAGACAACCAGTTTGTTACTGACTGGATATCTGTTGGTTTACCATCAGTAGCTAAAGCTAGGCAGCACTTGTAAATTAGCCTGTGGCTTTGAACATAAAAAGCATCTACATCCAAAATATCTATTATGTGGTTCAAAGCTGAGGGAGTAAACATTATGCTCCCAAGCACTTCCATTTCTAACTCAATATTTACAGGCAGATTTTGATTTAGAGTCATTTAGTTCTCTCCCTTTAAGCCATTTCCCGAAGTGTTGAAAGTGGATATAATGCTTGTATTTCTTCAAAAGAAACCCATTTATTCTCATTCGTCAGAACGTACTGCACTCCATCACGCTTGGTGCTAGCTGAAACCAATCTTTGAGAGAGAGCCAACGAATACCACTCGTCAAAGGTATTCTGTTCAAATTTCTGCTGATAACCTGTATTCGGTATCCAGGTATTTCTAATAGCTTCAACCAGGAAACCAGATGGACTGCGTACTGTCGTAGTAGTTAAAGCTTCCTTCAGTGCCTCGATAGCTTCGAGTACTACGAATTCTGGAGCCTGCCCTATTAAATTTGACAGGGTGGAGTTCATTTTGATTTTTAGTGCGTCTAATTCTGATTTAATCTTGTCGCTACCGCCCGACTTCTTTGACCGCTTCTTATCCAGAGATGTTACCTTTGGGTCATCTGTTGGTGGAGGTGAGGAAGGAGGATTATAACGGCGGCATTCTTCCAGTTGTTGTTTTAGTTGAGCGTTCTCAGCCTTGAGTCGTTCTACTAGGTCATCAGCACCTTGTAAGTGATAGAGTCTCCCAGTTAAACTCTCATTGATACGACGTAAATCGTCTCTTTCTACTCGTAACTTCTTGTTCTCTTCTCTCAGTGTGGAAATAATTACGGATTTAGAATTGTCTGATGCTAGTGGTGGTTGTTTAAGTTTAGGTCGTTGCTTCTGCTGGTCGCGTAGAGGTGATATTTGAGCAAGTATCAGGTTCGTTGCTTGATGTAGAGTCAGTGTATTGATCTAATTTGGCGACTCCGTTCCAATTCTCAGAATTTTCTGGTACTGTTGGGTTATACATAAATTTTAATTTGATACGTGACGCCCTGATAAAATGCTGTAAACATTTTTCAGGGTTTTTATTTGATACGTTATCTTAGAATACCACCTAAGTTTTGAAAGAGCGATCGCTTCTCTAATTTGGCAAAAAAGATACTATACTTACGTAGGAGACTCATAAGGTGAAGTATGAACCATTGCTCAATTGTTGGTTATTTCATCTCCTGCTCAAAAAAAGCATACATGGAATTGGGGGCGGAGTGCTCGAACTCAGTATAGACTCACTTTACTGAATTACTGGAAACTTACGCGCTCGTATTTGCGTGGCACAAGGTTTATCCAAATAGTCAAACTTTACTGTGTTTTTGATGAAGCGATCGCCAACACTCCGTCATATGAACTGATTGTAGAAGAGAGAATTGGTCAGAATTACATTAATGACAGTGAAACATTTGCTGCTTAATAGTAAAATGTAACTGATGATATTACTTTAAATTCTTGTCCAAAAGGGGTAGTATACAACCACCCCTTTATATTTGGTGTTCTACTCAAGCTTTACCAAGCATGAGCCTCATTGGATTCTGGCGCAGTGCAGGCATTATGGGTATGACCGCCCAGCAATGATGCCACCGCCCTTCGGTTCGTCAAAAGCTAAGGTAATAAGTCAAAATTAAGTATTTTTAGAGTCAAAATACGCTAATATATTCATATTACCATTGATTTTCAGGATGAATCGGCATCAAAACGAGGTGTCTGCTTGAACTAGTTGGGAATCGCGATCGCCCCTACACTATGTAGAGCGATCGTACTCTGGTTGAAGCAATTACGACTTAGGGTGCGCAGCATGAGGGGCAGATTGCTCGAACATCCCGCAACATTTATCACCGGACTCAAAGCCTCTGTTCCCCCGCCGTCACTTTTATATAGCGGAACCTACTGAGAAGAGCGGTAATTTTTTTGTGGGCGTGCATCCCTTGGTGCGATCGCTCCTACCATGTTATCTTTGGTCTGGCGAAGCGCCCCAATAGGAGCGATTGTTACGCTTTGGTCTGCTTGACTATGTGCGATCGCCCCCCTCATGACCCACTCGCTTACCAACACCCCTGATACCACAGGCTTGCCACTCCCCCTGAGTACAAACTCTGAGAAGATCGCTTTTTACAAAACTTTACAATTCGGCATAAGGGCGATCGCTGTCTTAGCTACACGCCTAGATGGAATTTGAACACAATTGCAGTGGGTTTTATCTCATGAACCACTAGCCAACTGTCTAAAGTATCAGATTGCCAGACTCAAATTAAAGTAAAAGCGTGCTGATCTGAAAACCCAATTAGTTAAAAATTGCGGCAAAATTATCCTTTAAGTCACAAGCTATGCCTTTAACACCCGATTCACACGAACAGTATACAATTCGCAAGAGCCAAGACCTACTTAAAATAGGATTGATTTTACCTAATCAGGTAGCTGAAATTGATCAAGTCAATGCTTGTTTTTCAATGGCTGTGACTCCAGACATAATGGCGTTAATTGATTTGAGCAATCCCAACGATGCCATTGCTCGACAGTTCATTCCCAATACCAGAGAACTCCAGATTCAAGCTGAGGAACTGGCCGATCCGATTGGTGATGCACCCCATACCCCAGTCAAGGGCATCACTCACCGCTATCCTGACCGGGTTTTATTGAAGCCAGTTCATGTTTGCCCCGTATATTGTCGTTTCTGCTTCCGTAGAGAGGTAGTAGGCAACCATGGTGAAGGTTTATCACCTGACGAATTAGAAGCGGCTCTTAGTTATATTCGCACTCATCCTGAGATATGGGAGGTGATCTTGACTGGGGGCGATCCGCTCATCTTATCCAAGGCAAAACTGTCCCAGATTATTCAAGCTCTCGATCAAATTGACCATCTAGATGTTATCCGCATCCACACACGAGTACTCGTCGTCGATCCCAGCCGTATTGATGGTGAAATAGCCCAGATCCTCAGAGTCAGTAAACCCGTTTATGTTGTCCTTCATACAAACCATCCCCAAGAGTTTAGTGATGCGGCTCGTAGGGCTTGTGCAACTCTGGTTGATGCTGGTATTCCCATGCTCAGTCAAACGGTCTTGCTCAAAGGAATTAATGATAGTCCAGAAATATTAACCCAACTCTTTAGAACCCTAATCAGAAACCGGATTAAGCCCTACTACTTGCACCATGCGGATCTGGCAAAAGGTACAAGTCATTTTCGCACAACGATTCAAGAGGGACAAACGCTTTTGAGGGCTTTACGAGGAAGGGTTTCAGGTATTTGCCAACCCACCTATGTTCTTGATATTCCAGGTGGCTATGGCAAGGTACCAATTGGTCCACAATATTTACAAGCGAAGGAGGGGGATAACTTTTATGTTGAAGATCCTTGGTCTGAGGTTCACGTTTACCCACCGCTGCAATGAAGATGTTATATTTAGGACTATAGAAGCACTAACGCTCTAAATAATAGTGCTTACTAAAAATAGTACTTTTTTCTACAATTTCTACTCAATCAATCAACTTATTCGCTAGAAATACAAAAACTATGGATACCTCCGATATTCGCAAAGGACGCAAGATAATGGTTGACGGTCAAATCTATGTGGTCATGGATTTTCAATTCGTTAAACCAGGCAAGGGAAACTCATTCACACGAGTCAAACTCAGGAATATGAGCACGGATGCCGTCTTAGAAAAAACCTAGCAGTCGGGGTATTAGTATCTTTGGAACAGAAAACCGGGTTAAGCATTATTACATAAATAATACAAAATTATTTCAATGCTAAAATTCTTGTTTTCTCGTTAAGCAGCTACCTGATAACTTGAAAAATCAGCTACTATAACCCTCAATAAAATCCTTACACACTAAGACTTTCAAGCTTAACCCGGTTTTCTGCTCCAATGGTACTAACACCCCATATTGGGGAAACGTGTCGCTCAAACAAGCGGTGGAAAGGAGTACACGCTTGTAAGGAATATATTGCTAGTTACCAGGACTTACATTATCGACACAGCTTGAAGACAGCGGTCAATATTGGCTTTTGGTGGGATACTCCAGTTGACCGGAAAGCAAGACAGGAATTGGAGTTGAGTTTGATACTGAGATGGCGATCGCCTTTCAACAAAGAGAATTGGCAGTCTTGGGGGCAACCATTCGGCTCAAAGAGCTAGCAACCTCAGTTATAGCGATTCCCGATCTCGTGAGGTACGTTTTCAACGCTACTAATCTTGGTAAAAAAGGTTTGAGTGTACCTCAGTTGCTTAGGAAACGCTATATACCGCTATGCGATCGCCCCAAGTGGCACTGTAAAGAATCTTGGGTCGCCTTTCAACAACCATTTGGATAAAGTTATGGTTTGGTAACAAACCATTCCGGAACCCTGCCCAAGGCTGTTGTATACCTATATAACTAATTAACTTGAAACCTCTATACAGAAACCCGACCACACTGTTTTAAGCAGTGTGGTTTTATAATTGGGATGCTCGTTTGTTATTTGTTGGTAGGTGATGGTTATTTGGCAAGAACAAACAACTTTTAGAGTTTACCGTACTAGTAGATGGCGGTTTACTACACATATTTTCTATCTTCGGTAATCATCATTTAATCAGTAGTAAGAACCGAATTTACAATCTTTATGTCAATTACTAATATGAGACTACAGCCGAAATGAAATTGTCAATTTAGCAAAATAATCAAAGGAATAAATTATGTTATTACGTTACAAGCAGGAGCAAAAATTCAATACTATCCAAGACGTACTTAATGGTTTGTTGGGTTCAAATTTAGCATCAGTCACAGTAGGTGAAAGAGCGTTTACACGAGTTCCTGCTGTTGAAATTAATGATACTGAAGATGCTATTCACCTCAAACTAGAAGTTCCAGGAATTGAAGCCAAAGACCTAGACGTGCAAGTTACAGAAAATTCTGTTACTATTCGTGGCGATCGCTCCACCGAGAAGAAGACGGAAGATAATGGTCGTACTGTGACTGAATTCCACTACGGTAAATTTGAGCGCGTCATTCCTCTGAACGCAAGAATTCAAAATACCAATGTTACAGCAGAGTACAAAGATGGCATTTTGAATTTGACACTACCTAAAAAAGAAGAAGAAAAGAACAAAGTTGTCAAAGTTAATCTTGACCAAACTGCTGCTTAATTGGTGGTCGCTTGAGTTTTCTTTGCATTCATCCCAGTTGCTTTTACGTAGCTGGGCTTTTTTATGGCGAAGTGCGTAAGCGTTGCGCTGCTGCCAAAGGCAGATCGCTATTACAGCTACGAAAACCGAAGCAACAGAAGCATTATCGGCACTTATCTCTCCCAAAAATGAGTAACTTGAGTTTTTTAAGGGGGTCGCGCATAGAAACTCAAGAAAAAATGCAATGCGATTGGGCGAAAGCCTAGCAGCAAAGCTGAAAGCCCGAACGTACTGCCCACTAAAAGCGCAATAGCTCTTGTCGATACTCACGACCACTTGCTATGATGAAGAAAAAAAGGTCAATTCGGAAATTCCAAGATTTCCCCTTTAACCGGAATTCGGCACTAGTGATGTAGATGCAACACCTGAGTAACTGATATCTGCTCCTGTATTTTAGTATAAATGTACTATTTAGACAACAAATTTACTTTTGTTGTCAAAGTGGTTCGCTTGGAAACTTATACTTTTGCGATAGCGAAGCGCTGCTGCGAAGCGCAGATCGCCTGCATTGAGTGGTAGTAGATGTAAGGAACTGCAAACAAGAACGCTTCAAACCGCAAACAAGTCAAAATTGAAACCACATTAGCTGCAAATAAGAGGGGTTTCAAAACCACATTGGGTGCAAATGAAACCACATTATTTGCAAACAAACCACATTAACTG
>JADQBA010000203.1 GCA_016903675.1 Stigonema ocellatum SAG 48.90 = DSM 106950
AAGAAACACATTTTATAACCCTTATACAGCAAGGCTTTCAGGAAATCTACAAAAATGTGTTTCTACAGGATGTTGCGTCGTTGGCGATGTCTGACGACAAGCCGCTAAGAGCGTCTACGCCGCTAGTGAGGGGCTGACCAGAGTGCACCGAAGAAGTGGGAGGGTAGGGTGGGCACTGCCCACCTTACGAAATCATAAGGCTTTTGTTGCTCTGATTTTCGCAACAAGACAATGGTGCAAGATATCTAACCTGAGTTGAATCTGCTGCATCGCCATCGGTAAAGGCTTAGACCGCCCCCGTTCCCAGCGGTTCACCGTAGAATAGGTGACACCTAGTTCTGCTGCAAATTGCTCCTGCGTTAGCCCAGTTGCAAGACGCAACTCGTGAATAAGCTTACCAACTTCTGGCTGGTTGATTACCAAAGGTTTTTTAACGGTCATCTAGTTCATAATTCATCACATGCAGTAGCAAGTATTATGTTATTTGCTACATTTTATTCACGGAAAAGCTGATTCGTAATCCGTTAATTTACTAGACTCGTAAAAAAGACTCTCTTGTTATAGTGTATTTAAAAAAGTAAAAAATCCAGTATATTTTCTATTGACTACCAATCTTTTAGTAGTTTTGAGCGAAGTGGGCTTGCGGATTCATAGAACAATTTGATTGGGTCAGATAAGATTGGAGTTATGGCGATAGCGAAGCGCTGCCGCCGAAGGCGGATCGCACTTTGTGACAAGTAGCGGCGACCACTGGAGTTGTGGCGCATGTCTAATATTCCTTTCACTTAAGTTGAATAATTTAACCTAAAAATAACCTTTCCTTAGCATCATTAGTAATAGGAATATCCTTGGTTTTAACTTTTTTACCCTCTTCATTCACGATATAAATTGTAAGTAAGGCGGCTAAGCCCATTCTCCGGCAAAGCCGTATCAGTTGGTTTTAGGATTTTTATCACCTTTTTATGACAGTAAAATCTCAATGGACAGTCAATATTTTGATGTACAGGAATCCATGTTTATGGGAATGATAATCATACGTAAGGGAGAAGGCGAGCTACGCTCGCCTTCTCCCCCTGTTATTTGATTATCATTATCAATATGAATTCCTCAGAGAATTTTTAAGTATTAATCCTAATTGACATGTATTAATATTTTTATGGTAAATGCTTTGGGTAGTAAGCAAGGCGCAAGCCACTTGCGAGTTAGGAGCGCGTCTCCTAGCCTCCCTGGGTGAGACTCCCCCCGCGTTAGTACCCCCGGTGCGCTCTTAGGTGCGACTTGTAAACAGAGGGAAGGCATCCCGTGCCAAAACGGGTTTTTAATACACTGCCCAAGTTTACCTAAGTTTTTGATAGCGCTATCAAACATTGGTGTTGCTGATTTGAAGTATGAATCCAAAGGAAGCTATAATAGCTAATTAATTACGAATTACGAATTATTCAAAGGAGCTTTGGGTATGACTCTCGGAGCTAATGAGCACTCAGCTATTATCCGAACGGAACGCGGACTGGCGATCGCAGGCACACGCATTACGATCTATGACGTAATGGACTACCTGACTGCCCAATATCCACCCAAGTTCATCCGTGGTCTTTTCAACCTAACCGAAGAGGAAATTAATGTCGCCCTTGCCTATATTAAGGCAAATCGTGTTGAAGTCGAAGGTGAGTATCAAGCCGTACTCAGGGAAGCTGAAGAACTTCGACAATATTATGAGGAGCAAAATCGTGATCTCATTGCCCGAATTGCTTCAAAGCCGCCTAAGCCAGGTATGGAAGCGGCTTGGGAAAAACTTCAAGCACAGAAAGCAAAACATCAAGCCCAGCTTAAGACTCAAGCATGATTTTCTTAGTGGATCACAATCTCGAAGGACATGCTCTGCTTCTATGGGGTAATATTGCTAGTCTTGGTTGGCTAGATTTATTGCCGATTCGCCTTATTACCTTTGAGGATCTTAAATTATCAGTAACTAGTGATGACAGAGTAGTTTGGCGATTTGCACAGGCAAATCAAATGATGTTGCTGACAGCCAATCGTAGTATGAAAGGCAAAAACTCTCTAGAGCAAGTGATACGTGAAGAAAATACATCCACTTCATTGCCCGTCATCACAATTGGAGATGCTGATCGAGTCCTGAGTGATCCTGATTATCGCAATCGTTGCGTTGATCGACTCATTGAGATCGTATTTGACATTGATGACTACAGAGGTTCACGGAGGCTTTTCATTCCGTGATATATCGCGTGAAAAAAAGAACTTCTTTGTCACCATGAGTTCTCTGCTACAACTGCTTCATCCGTTCATGGGCAAAATATTCAGCCTCTCCTTCCAATAAAGCCTTCAAAATTATCCCAGCAATATACTCTGGGGTGTCACCAGAAGAGTAGTCTGATGCAGGGCTGTTCTGTAGGCGCTGTCGTGTGTTCGATCCGGATGAAATTTTATTTGCACCGAAATTGGTTGCTGTTATTGCAGGATAGACAAGACTTACCCTGATATTATCAGCGGCTAATTCAACTCTCGCAGTCAGACTCAAGCCATTCAATGCTCGTTTGGAGGATGAGTACACACCATATGCTGGGATTTTCATTAGGGAGGTACCGGAACTGATATTAACGATAGCGCCACCGCCTTGCTTCCGCATGATGGGAATCACTTGTTGCATGGCGATCGCGGGTCCAAGTAGATTCAGCCTAAAGAGCATTTCAAATGTCTCTGGATCAATCTCTTCCACAGTAGCTTCATAACCTCTTCCGGCATTATTTACCAAGGCATCTATCCGACCATAGTGTTCCTCTGTCTTCCGCACCATATCTTTAACAGCCTGGACATCGGTCATGTCAGTGGGGACAACCAGGCTATCGGGTAATTCAGTTGATATCTCTTCCAACTTTTTAACAGCACGAGCCGCCAAAACAACTTTAGCACCCTGCTGAGCAAGAAGCAGCGCCGTAGACAGTCCGATACCCGAGGAAGCACCAGTAACAATGACGATACTATCTTTAATTTGCATAACTCTTAAGGAACACAGGGGTATAGGGGTGTGAGGGTGTAGGGGTGTGGGGGAAAAATGTGTTTTTTTATTATATGTTGGGATTGCGCCCAGCGCGATAGTTAGAGGCTCATATCTTGCATCTGGGGATAAGGCGGACAAGGCGGACAAGTTCGCTGCGCGAAAAGTCAAAATTCACGCATTCAAAATTCGGCGTTGCTGAATTGAAGTATGAAATGAAAAAATGGGGTATTTTAAAACTTTTTCTCTTTGCGCCTTTGCGACTTTACGCGCGTGTAAATCTCTGGAATAAGGCTGTTTTCTTAATTTAAGTATTGTTGTATACAAAATTCTGCTTTGCAATTACTACTTTTGAGGATCGCAGTCTTTAAAATCTAAGACTATTGAAAGAGAATAAACCATTCATTTTTAACTACAACTTTAAACAGTAAATAAAGTTTAGACTTTCAAATTTGTTTAAACTCCAATAAATAAAAAACCATAATGCTCATGGAAGCAGGCGAAATTGCAACAACAGAAGGTCAACCAAGAGAGAAGGGCTAAAAGGGAATGAAAGCAGTTTGCTGGTACGGTACTAACGAAGTGCGGGTAGAAACAGTACCCGATCCAAAAATCATTAATCCGCGTGATGCCATTATCAAAATTACGTCAACGGCGATTTGCGGTTCTGATTTACATCTTTATGACGGGTACATCCCTACGATGGAAAAAGGCGACATCCTTGGTCATGAATTTATGGGGGAGGTCGTTGAACTAGGCAGGGAGGTCAAGAATGTTAAGATAGGCGATCGCGTTGTCGTCCCCTTCACCATATCCTGCGGATCGTGTTTCTTTTGCCAAAGGGATTTATGGTCGCTGTGCGATAACTCCAACCCAAACGCTTGGATAGCGGAAAAACTCATGGGTCATTCCCCATCAGGTCTTTTCGGCTACTCCCATATGATGGGTGGTTACGCTGGAGGTCAAGCAGAATATGCCCGCGTTCCCTTTGCCGATGTCGGTTTGTTGAAGATTCCTGATGGACTAAAAGACGAACAAGTACTGTTTCTGACAGATATCTTCCCTACCGGATATATGGCAGCAGAAAACTGCAATATTCAGCCTGGTGATGTTGTCGCAATTTGGGGCTGTGGACCAGTAGGACAATTTACCATTAGAAGTGCTTATATGCTTGGCGCTGAACGAGTCATCGCTATTGATCGAGTTCCCGAACGCCTACAAATGGCGAAAGATGGCAAGGCAGAAGTCCTTAACTATGAAGAGGTAGATGTTGGTGAAGCATTGAAAGAAATGACAGGTGGGCGCGGTCCTGATGCTTGCATTGATGCAGTGGGGATGGAAGCGCACGGCACCGGTCTGGATGCTTTCTACGATCAGGTAAAGCAAGCAGTCCGTCTAGAAACAGACCGACCCACCGCACTTCGGCAAGTCATTCTTGCCTGTCGCAAAGGTGGTAACGTGTCAATTCCTGGTGTTTATGGCGGCTTTCTAGACAAGATCCCGATGGGTGCTGCTATGAACAAAGCCTTGACATTCAAGACGGGACAAACACATGTTCATAAATACCTACGCCCATTACTTGAGCGCGTTCAAAATGGCGAGATCGATCCATCTTTCGTCATCACCCATCGTTTGCCACTCGATGAAGCACCGCATGGCTACGAAATTTTCAAACACAAGAAAGATAACTGCATCAAAATCGTACTCAAACCATAAAGAGCGAGCATAATTACGAATTATGCCTCGATGCAGGGGTTTGAAAAAAAGGAATAGACCTCTCCCCCAAATGATGTAGGGGCGTATTGCAATACGCCCCTACCATTGCACATCTCAAAAACCCGGTTTCTTGAAGAAACCGGGTTTTTCAAATCTCACGAATAATTTAGGATTGCTAAAGTAAAATTAATTCTAATTAAATATGGGAATTCCCATATCTTTTGAAAGTGCTTGCCAAGAAAGAAACACCAGGGCTATTTCATTCTCATTTAATCCGCCTGAGAATAAATTCTAAGGCTCATAGCAAAACTCGGCTAAAGCCGACTATTAATTATGAATGTAGTCCGTTTTAACGGACTTGGACTATTAGCCCGGAACTTCAGTTCTGGGCGGGTTATGCCTAGAATCAAATAGCCCAGTTTCGTGGAAATGACAAAATTCACTCAACCACTTTTCCAGAGCTAAATTTGACCGCTCAACAAATCTTTCAATCTGCTTTGGGAGAAAATTTTTGATGACATTACCGAAAACTTTATAGCGGCTTCCATCCGGATAAAGTACAAATTTATCTGCGTTTATCTGCGGTTTATTAATTCTTCAAAGTATTCGACCCAATTAAAAACCGCTAGCTATAATACAATACGGTTCAGTTAAGGATCGTTTGTGGAGAGAATCGTAGGTTGGGTCTCACTGTGTGAAACCCAACCTACCCCGAAAAGTGTTGGGTTTCGTTCCTCAAACGCCAGTCGCCTACAGAGGGAAACCCTCTTGCAGCGCTGGGGACCCAACCTACCTAGCTGAAGGGTTTTTGGCGCTAACACCAAGCGTATTGAGCTATAATAAGTTAATTGCTGATGATAAAAAGACCCCGCCCCCAACCCCTAAGAGCAAGCGGGGAGGGGACACAAAGCACAGAAGAAGGCTCTTAGGGGTTCTCTCTTAATTGTAGGTAATCAGACGGACTTGATATTATCGGGTATTGGTCGGAGTCGTTGTATTCCCAGGAGTTGTAGAATTAGCAATAGAACGAGCCATTTGCAGGTGTTCTTGGAGAATTGGCAACGTTTGAGTAGCAAATGCTTTCAGGTCTGGGTCTTGTGCCTGCTGAGCTTGACGCTGAAATGAGGACACATCCTTTGTATGATCTTGAACCATGTCATTTATGTATGCGCGGTCAAAGCTAGCACCAGAAAGCTTGGATAATTTTTGCTTTACTTTCTGATTTTCTTTACCTATACCCTTTGGAAGGGTGACATTTTTCTGAGCTGCTAACTGCTGAAGTTGATTGTTTGCCTGAGTATGATCTTGAACCATACGCTGTCCAAACTGTTTTACCGCATCGCTGCTTCCACGTTGTGATGCCAGTTCTCCTAGTTGAACTTCAGCTAAACCGCCTTCAGCAGCTTGGGTTATGAACTTTCTGTCTGAAGAACTGAGGCTAGTTTGTCCTGACTGAGTCGGCGATGCATTCTGACTCGGTTGAGCAGGCTGAGTTGTGGAAGATGGTGTTTCAGGTGTATTGTTGTTTTGTTGAGCATTGGATGCAAAATCAGTCCCTAGAGATAAGGCGATCGCTACTAGAGCAGTAGTGAGTATTTTGAAGTTGAGCATAAATTTCTGGTATGAAACTGTATCTTTAAGTAAGCGCAGATATCGGGCAATAATGTATCTACATTCTTGTTCACGACTATGTCTATTAGTAAATCTCACCTGATCTGTTTGCTGCCTTTGTCCTAAGATAGATTTTGTTATGACTCAACAGTTACTCCCCCATCTAACTCCAAAGCTTTGATGAGGGCAGATGCATTTTCTTCACCCCATCCTTGATTGACTGCTGCTTTGATGGTTTCTCGCACCAACCCCGCAGCTGGCATTGGAGAATTCAAATCCTGGGCAAATCGAGCGATCAAATTGGCATCTTTCAGCATGTGTTTTAAGGCGAAACTCGGTGTAAAATCGCGATTCACAAGCATCTTGCCTATGCCATCAAAAATCGGAGAGCGAAAATCCACCACATGCAGCACATCGAGAACATCTTTCGGATTCAGTCCGGCTTTGGTCGCGAGAATCATTGCTTCTCCTAAGGCTTGGATCTGGGTTGCCACAATTGAGTTACCGATGAGTTTCATCGAAGTCCCTTTTCCGGTGTCGCCCAAGTAATGTATCGTTTCGCTTAACGGTTCTAAAATCGGTTTGACTTGCTCAAATACATCTTGCTTACCACCAACAACAATCCATAATCCGCCGGCAGCAGATTCGTTTTTACTGCCGAAAACAGGTGCATCAAGAAACTCGACATGTTTTTGGGCATAAGCTGCTGCTTCTTGACGTGATGTGTCGGGATGAACCGTACTCATGTCAATGGCGATTTGTCCCGATCGCACGTTTGATAGAATGCCATCTTGCCCAAAGACAACCTCTTCAACCGCTTTGTCATTGGCAAGACAGTACATGATTGCTTCCGCATTTTCAACGGCTTGTGCAGGTGTTTGAGCTTGTGTTGCACCTTTTTCTACCAGAGACTTACAGGATTCTGGGTTGCGATTCCAAACCGTGACATCATAACCCGCTTTGAGCAAGTTGGTTGCCATGCCACTGCCCATGATGCCGAGTCCTAAATATGCTATGCGTTCCATGATGGTGTTCTATATTGTGTCTCACTTGGAGGAAGTTTGTAGCCATGCCTTTGGCAAAAGCCCAGGGCGATGGAAATCGACCTGTTTGTACCCTTTCTTACATCATCGAGGTTTTGAGGATAATTTCATCTTCCAATCGATAGACTGGGGATTGGAGTAAGGTGGGATGGCACATTTGAGCAGCCCATTGACTCTCAAGGGGGACAAGGGGGACAAGGGGGACAAGGGGGGCAAGGGGGACAAGGTAATTCCTGTACGGATTGCTATAGTTCCGTACCTTGTAGATGGCGATCGCACGATGATTCAGCCATCTTTTGTATTTCAGATGGTAGCTTTATTTCCACTTTGGGATAATTTCATTAGACATAGTAGTGGAAATTAATTATGCGTCAATTCAAACTCTTGTCTTGACCGTAAATTTACGGTTTCTACATTCTTTTTTACGACTATGTCTATTACAGCAATTTTCACCTTTATTAGACCACAGTCGTAGGGGCGCGGAGGCCTTGCGCCCTTACAAAGGGTGTGGTTCATTTATGTGAAAACTGCTGTAAACTGGGGGATAGCGACCGCTCACAAATGTATGTGTGCAAACTTGTCCTTTAAGAACATTGCTTCACTTCATGTTGAAATTTATTTTTAAGGACTACATCTAGCCAATGGGGGAGGCGAAGCTTTGCTACCACGCCTTGCTCTTGGGATACATTGCACCAGAAACCCGGTAAATAAGTGCGAAACCGGGTTTCTAGCGATCGCAATTCTCATCAATCAAATCGGCTTTTTATACAAAACTCCGTGGTAGTGTTGCCAGGGTAAGCGCAAGAAAAAATGAGAGATAAAAATAAGGCAATACACAGACTGAAGATCCCCCCAACCCCCCGAACCAAGGGGGGCTTATTCCCCCCTTGGTTCGGGGGGTTAGGGGGGATCAAAGCCTTAACTGAACGGTATTGAAAAATAAGGGGGTCAAGGAGACTGGGGAACATCCAATGATAAATTTTTCATTTTTCTATTCCCCTCACACCTTTACACCCATATTTAAACAGCCTATTCCGTCGCCTAAGCTTTGCTGACAATTTTCTTTCTTTGTGACAACATTCCAATGCCAGCAATTATACCTAACCCAAGGGCAGCAGAAGGTTCAGGTGCTGCAATATTCTTGCCGGAAATGTTAGTGTAACTAGAAACCACCGTATGATTATCTGATTCAAAGCCAGTATCAGTAGAATTGTTGATGAATACAACCTGGTCAAAGGTCACACTTTGGTCGTTGGGGTCAGCAAAAAAGTTCAGGAAAGCATAGGGTTCACCTGAATTTTGTACACGCTTCCCAGTCGTCGGATCTATTGCTGAATTCGGATTGCCATAGTATGAGTTAGAGTTTGGCTGCTGACTGATAAAATTGATGACATCTGCCGTCGTAAATTTTTCTACGACTTTGCCACCAGATAAAAAATCCATTTCATTATTTGGGTCTCCTGCTGACCACCATAATCCGAAATAGCGTTGTGAACTGTTTAGGGTGAGAGTGGTTTCAGACTTAGTAGAATCTTGTGATGTTCCAAATGAACTAGGCTGGACGGTTAAGTAATTCCCTGTGCCATTAGCACCACCATACTGATTTGCGTTCACTATAACGCTTTGGTCGTAGCTGCCAATGTTTTGAGCAGGGTCGCCAAATGCTGAGGCTGTGGTATTATAGCCTGTGGATTTGGAATCAAAAGTTTCTTCATAAACATTTTTGGCTCCATAAGCATTTGGGTTGGTGAAAAGGTTTGACTGTTGGACACCTGGTGCTTCCGCTGTCACCACGAAAGAAGCAGCCATAGCAGGGTTTGAAACTATAGCAGCAGACAAGACGATACCCGCAGTAATAGTTGATTTACTCAGAAAACTCTTCATGTCAATCAATCCTCTTCATGTGTTTGATGTGAGTTTACCCACGCAATTGAACCTTAGAGTCAGAGCAACTTTGGCAGAAGGCACTCAATGACTAAATTGGCTCTTTAGTTCATTTGTAACTTTGGGCTTTCCCCAGGGCAAACGCATCTTGTCAACAAAAACCTCTCAATGTCAATAAAGCCGAAAATAATGCATTAATGCCGGCTTATTGACAAGATTTTAAGCGTAGACGCTCTGCGGCTTGCCGTAAGGCATCGCCTTAACCCCTGAAAAACCAATCAAACAATAAATTCTTGTTCTCCCGTAGATAGCACTAATTCATGTTTTTGTCAATACTAATTAGGATGCGTTTGCCCTGGGGCTTTCCCAAACCAAACTGCTAAAAACACCTAACTTGATGTGAAGTGTTATGTGGTAAAAAGCCGAAAAATTAAGAACTTCTTGTAAAATCAACCGCAAATTGTCGTGTGCTTCCATTTGAGATCAGCCTACCCCATGTACCTCACACCAATGGCAAACAACCATAAATCACCCAAAACTTGGAAAATTAAAAATTAAAAATTAGTTTTTCATTCTGCTCCTCCTTCCTCATCCTCATCCCTCTGTTCCGTGTTCTCTTCAGATGACGCAGGCTCTACAAGAGATTAAACTGTAGATAACATGACACTTTGTTCAATTGTAGCAATGTTTACATTCTACATGCAATGACATACTTGAGCATTTTTCAAATCTAATCCTCCTATATCACAAGCCAGTTATGTCAGTTTATCAATCTAGTTGCGGGGAAACCGCCGATTTGATTATTGGTGTTGGCAATCCAGAAAACGGTGACTTGCAGTGCAATGCTGCTCCTGTGGGTGCTCTTGCCAGACAACAAGGAACTACTATATCTACCTTTCTTGCTCCTCTGACTCAGGATACTTTTAAACAGGACGTTAAAGAAGTTGAAGAAAAATTAAAAATTGTTAATCAAACCCTATCAATGTTGGATTCTCAAGGGTTTGATACTGTACTGCAAGAAATGTTACATTCTATAACCCTGAAAACCGGGGAATTACTGGGAGCAGACCGCACGACAATATTTTTATTGGATGAAGAAAAAAAAGAACTCTGGTCAATTCTCGCTCGTGCTGAAGGCGATCGCTCTCTAGAAATTCGCATCCCAGCAGATAAAGGTATTGCTGGTGAAGTGGCGACTTATAAAAAAGTCATCAATATTCCCTTTGATTTCTACGACGATCCACGCTCAGTCTTTGCCCAAAAACAAGAAAAAAGAACTGACTACCGCACCTACACAATGCTAGCTTTGCCACTGTTGACCGAACACGGCGAATTAGTGGCGGTGGTGCAATTACTGAACAAATTAAAATCCCTTAATAATCCCCTGGTTCCTCTGTCAGAACGCATCGATATGAGAGGTTTTACCAGCGCTGACGAAGAATTGTTTCAGCAATTTGCTCCTTCCATCAGGCTAATTTTAGAGTCATCGCGCTCCTTTTATGTGGCGACCCAAAAACAAAGAGCAGCAGCAGCACTGATGAAGGCGATCAAGTCTTTGAGTCAAAGCAGTCTCGACCTAGAAGAAACGCTGAAGCGCGTGATGGATGAGGCAAAAGAATTGATGAACGCCGATCGCAGTACTTTATGGTTGTTGGATCACGACAAAAGTGAACTCTGGACAAAAATTACTCAGGACGATGGCTCAACCAAGGAATTGCGTGTACCAATAGGCAAAGGTTTTGCTGGTATAGTTGCAGCATCTGGGGAAAGGCTGAATATTCCTTTTGACCTGTATGACCATCCAGACTCTGATACTGCCAAAACAATGGACGAGAAAAATGGCTACCGCACCTGTAGCTTACTTTGTATGCCAGTATTTAACGCTTCACAAGAATTAATTGGTGTTACCCAGCTCGTAAATAAAAAGAAGCCAGGTGATTTTCCCCCTTACAACCCCGATTCTTGCTCAAAAGCCCCCGATTTGTTCCAAGCCAGTTTTGACCGTAACGACGAAGAGTTCATGGAAGCTTTTAATATTCAAGCAGGGGTGGCGTTGCAAAATGCCAAGCTGTTTGCCACAATTAAGCAACAAGAACAAATGCAACGGGATATTCTCCGCAGTCTTTCCAATGGGGTGATTTCCACTGATAAAGGCGGTCACATTATCGCCGCCAATGAAAGCGCCAAGCGCTTGCTAGGAATGGATGCAGAAGATCGCTTGGAAGGTAAGTTAATTAATGATATCATCCGCATTAAAGAAAGCGATTTTAGCAACTGGTGTCAAGCGGCTTTAAATGCAGCGGATTCAAAATACCGCGAACAGTACTATCCTGACCGCACACTCCTGCCAAATGGTACAGACAAGCAGCACAGTGTTAATTTATCAATTAACACAATTGCTGACGCTAGCGACCCGACTCAAGTGCGTGGGGCGCTGTTCGTCATGGATGACATCAGTGATGAAAAGCGCCTCAAGAGTACGATGTATCGCTACATGACTCAAGAATTAGCCGAAGAATTGCTGAAATTGGATGACGCTAAATTGGGAGGCGATCGCAAAGAAGTTTCGATTTTATTCTCTGATATTCGTGGCTACACCACTTTAACAGAAAACTTGGAAGCGGAAGAAGTGGTGAGTATGCTCAACGAATATTTTGAATCAATGGTAGACGCTGTCTTTAAATACAAAGGCACTCTTGACAAATACATCGGCGATGCCATCATGGCTGTGTATGGTTCCCCCTTGGCTTTGCAAGAACATGCTTGGATGGCAGTGCAAACATCGCTGGAAATGCGCGTTCGTCTACAAGAATTTAATGCACGTCGTTATGCAGCTTGCAAACCGAGAATCAACATCGGAATTGGGATTAACTCTGATACAGTTATTAGTGGCAATATTGGCTCTAGCAAGCGGATGGAATTTACTGCCATTGGTGATGGTGTTAATCTTGGCTCCCGACTAGAAAGTGTCAGCAAGCAGTATGGCTGTGATATTATTATGAGTAATAATACTTATAAGCCTTGCCAAGACCTTGTGTGGGCTAGAGAACTAGATTACATTCGCGTTAAAGGTAGAAATGAGCCAGTAGCTATATATGAACTCATCGGCTTGCGTTCCGACTCTATTAGTAACCAACAACAGGATGTCATTGACCTTTATCACACAGGGCGTGAGTATTACCTAAATCGTGACTTTACCAGTGCCCAAGCCGAGTTTACTAAGGTCTTGAAAATCGATCAAAATGACCTAGCCGCAATGTTACATGTGCGACGTTGTCAACACTGGCTGCAAAAACCCCCATCAGATGCAGACTGGGATGATGGCGTGTGGACGTTTAAGGATAAATAAGGTAGAGGGGAGTGGGGAGTGGGGAGTAGGGAGTGGGGGAGCAGGGGAGAGGGGAGAAGGGAGTGGGGGAGCAGGGAGTAGGGAGTGGGGGAGCAGGGGAGAGGGGAGAAGGGAGTGGGGGAGCAGGGAGTAGGGAGTGGGGAG
>JADQBA010000235.1 GCA_016903675.1 Stigonema ocellatum SAG 48.90 = DSM 106950
ATCCCCACAACAGCGCCCTGATGGGACGATTCATCAATCAAGGCAAAACGGGCAGCAAGCAAATAGAATTCTTATAATTTTCTTGCTAATTTTGGGGTTAATCTTTGGTATTGGGATAGGTTTGGCAGTTTTTATCCATACTCAACCGCCATCGCATCAAAAATCCAAATGAGAGTAACCGCAGATGAACGCAGATAAACGCAGATAAATCTGTACTTAACCCGGATGAAAACCGCTATAAATCTACGAAAATAAGTAAGTTTGTTTGAACAAATGTAGAGACGCGATATATCGCGTCTCTACATAAATATATTTGTAAATTTATCATTCAACCTCTTGACAAAACCTGAGTTCGACGTTGAAAAAAAGACTTGTTCTGTTACAATACTGCTCGGATAAGCGAAAATTAGAAACCCGGTAACTTTGGCGAAACCGGGTTTCTGGCACCTGAACTATTCTCAGCCCTTGCAGTATTGGGTTCTGTTATTGTTTACAACTACACTCATGCAACCGAATCAAAAACCTGTTGCGCGGTCAACTTTAACTGCAAGAAGGTGGGGGACACTATCAATTCATTGCCCCGGAATGGAGTCATTTGGTATTCTCCATCAACAAGTTCGCACACGAAAATCGTAGGTTGCTTGGGATTGCCGATAAATTTGCGTCCGCCCAACCCGGCATAGTCAACAATCCAGTATTCAGGGATGCCCATCTCTTCATAATCTCCTAATTTATCATGGTAATCATCGCGCCAGTTGGTGCTAATAACTTCGACCACTAAGGGAACGGACGCAGGTAAGGATAGAGTTGACTGTTTCTCCCACTTTGGTTCATTTACAACATTCTCGTAGTTTTGCACCAAGATATCAGGGGAATAGGCAGAGTCATTACCGGGTGTCTTTACAAACGCAGTTTTGGGGATGCGGTAGGGTAGTCCCATCTGTAAAAGTTGAAATGCTATTTGTATCGTTAAAAATCCGACAACGCCTTCATGTTTGCCTGTTGGTGGGGGCACTTCGATTATCACTCCTTTGTGCAATTCGTACCGTATTACTGAGTTTTCTGGATACCATTCAATAAACTCATCAAAGGTGTATATTTTTGGTTCGGTTTGTGTTTGGGCTTGGGTTTGGGTCATAAGTTATCACCTCCACATATATAGCAATCCTAATTGAGATCCGAACAACGGGGACAAGGAAGACTTGGGGGAAAAGGGGGAAAAGGGGGACAAGGAAGAGGTGTTTGTAAATCAAATAGGATTGCTATATTATGTTTGACTTTACCATCGTTCTATCCAACGGCTTTTAATCGGAGAATGATTAGATTTTTGTTCGTTCTGAACCATTAAACTTTCGTTGCAGTTGACCTAAGTCAGAATTGTAACGATTCATGGAGCTTGTTCAAGGTTAAGTTTGCGTCGTCCTCGTTCTTTAATGGTTTGCTGCAAACTTGGTAAAGACTCGTCATCATATTCTCTATATTGTCCATTCTGTAACTGTTCTACACCCAGAGCGATATCGCGCTGTAGTGCTTCTAACTTGAGTTTGCGTATTTCTGCTTCCGAACTTTCTAAGCGTCGCATCATCTCCTGAAAGCTGAGAGCATCTTGAATGACAATTTCTGCTTTGCCATTAACTGTAAGTATTAGTGGGGACTTTGTTGCTTTAATTTGTTCGATAAACTGTTTGACGTTGCGTTTGAAGTCTGTCAGCGGGTGAATATTTTCGAGGTTAATCATATAATAAGCGTATTGAATTAAGTATGGAATTAAGTTCTAATTAAGTATCTTACTCGATGATACTCCAAGTGCGATGGCTCCGCCCAGCCCTTTTAGGGGGCGCATCCAGTTTTCAGGCTTCTGATCAAGAGGTAGGTAGTAGGGGCTACTTGCAGCCCGTACGGGGGGGAATAGGGGATTGGTGACTCGGTACAGTCCAAGAAATTCTTTCAAGATTTGGTTGGAGTTTGAATCCCCAGTCCCCAGTCCCCAGTCGCCAGTCACTTATGGGGTTCCCCACCTACCACCTACCTCCCTACCCCGTACCTTCATTTGTGCAGTAAAAAATATCGACAAAAGTCTAATTAACGCCAGAAGGCTGATATGGATATCCTAAAAACATCTGGATTATCTACCAGTACCTAAGCTTCATGCTGATATTCGTTCTTCAAACTTTAGCGGAAATTTTAGCTGGAGGAACATCACTCACCAGTACCGAGCAGATCGAGTTTAGTCATCCCAGTCATGGGAGGGAAGAGGGTGGAGGACCGACTCTCAATTTGTACATTTATGACATTCGTGAGAGTAAGCAAGTGCAACACTCCGGAAGGCAAGTGGAACGCAAACCCACACGGGATTTGCAACCTGCTAATGTAAATAGGTCACCGAGTTGGTTTGATGTCTCGCTGCTACTCACAGCTTGGGATAGAACAGCTTTAGGTGAGCATCACCTTTTGAGCGAAGCGTTGAGTGTGCTGCTGCGCCATCGTTCACTGCGGGAGGAGTTTTTAGTTCCTGAACTGCGGGGTTATGGCAATTTGATGATGACAGTTTCCGTAGACCCGACCATAGAGATTGGGTCTTTATGGAGTGCGCTGACTATACCCTTGCGTCCAGCTTTGTATCTGACAATGGTAGTGCCAATTGATGCACAAAGTACTTCAGTACCCTTGGTTTGGGAACGAATTATTCGGTTGCAAAATGAATTTGGAAATGGAAATGTTCAAGCGATCGCCAAGCGGGTAGCGATCGCAGGAGTCGTCAAAAGTGCGGTAACAAATCAGCCACTTGTGGCAACAGAAGTGAGAGTGATGGGAACACAAAAATCAACAACCAGCAGCAAAGAAGGGCTGTTCTATTTTGAAGACCTTCGTCTAGGTAACTATGTTTTAACACTAAATTGTCCTAGCTATTTACCCCAAAACGTCAATGTATTGGTGGATAGCCCAAGTTACACCTTCAAAGAAATCTTACTCACTCCTGCTTAATGAGCTTTTTACATACTTGGAGATACTTTCATGGCTAGACTTGATTACTTTGCCCCCGGTGTATACATCGAAGAAATTGACCGGGGTAGCCGACCGATTGAAGGTGTTAGTACGGCTGTAGCCGGTTTTGTAGGCTTTACAGAAGATGTGCGTGGTGGGGCTGAGTTATTTAAGCCCATGCTGGTAACCAATTGGACACAATATCTCAACTACTTTGCCCGTCCCAACTCTAATGGGTTCACCGATTTCAACGCCTATTTGCCTTTTGCAGTTTATGGCTACTTTATGAATGGTGGGGGTCGGTGCTGGATTACAAGTATTGGTAATCAGTTACCAGGAACCCCAAGACCCCAAACTCCACAACCTACCACCCTACAAATTACAGGTCGGGGTAATCGTCCATCCCTGCGGTTTACACTGCGCCCCGAACAAGCAGCCGGTGGAGGGATTGATATTTTGATTACCGACAGCGGACCTCGTCCCTTACCTGAAGGTTCTGAAGGCGAACCGCCACCAAATACAGGTGAATACTTTAAAATTCAACTTCGTCGGGGAGATGAAATTCTTGAAGAATACGATCACTTGACCATGAACCGCGAGGCGGGTGCCCAAGTAGCAATTTATGCGATCGCCGCATTGAGAAATTCCATGTATATTAGTGTGGAAGACATTTCTCAAACTGGACAGCCTTTAGCTCGTCGTCCGGGTAACGGTCAGTACGAACTAGCACTGCCAATTGTTGCCACTCCAGTTGATAGATTTTCCAGTGATTTAGAAGGGGTACGCGATGACCGCACAGGGGTGCGCGGGCTTTTTGAAATTGATGAAATCACCATGCTGGCGTGTCCTGATTTAATGCGGGCTTATGAAGCTCAAGTGATGAACTTGGATCAAGTCCACGGAATTATGGAACTCATGATCAGTATGTGCGAGGGTTCTGCCAGTGGAGATATACCCAACCCACCTAACCGTATGGTTGTCATTGACCCACCTCCAGAATTTGTCAAACCTCAACAAGTCGTGCAGTGGTTGCAGAATCAATTTAACCGTCGTTCGATGTTTGGTGCCCTTTATTACCCCTGGATTAAAGTTGCTAACCCTCGCGAAAACGGTAAACCAATTCTTGTACCTCCTTGCGGTCATGTCATGGGTGTTTGGGCACGCACCGACGAAACTCGAGGAGTTTACAAAGCCCCAGCAAATGAAGTGCCAAGAGGGGTGATTGGTTTGGGCTATGAGACTAATTTCCGCGAGCAAGAACTCTTGAACCCTATTGGAATCAACTGCATTCGCAGCTTCCCAAATCGAGGCATCCGCATCTGGGGAGCAAGAACTTTAGTTGAACCAGATAAAACTGAGTGGCGTTATATCAGCGTTCGCCGGCTCATTAGCTACATCGAAAAATCCATTGAACTAGGCACTCAGTGGGTAGTATTTGAACCGAATGATGAAGATTTGTGGTCACGTGTAAAACGCGTAGTGAGTAACTTTTTAGAGCGTATCTGGCGTGAAGGTGCTTTGTTTGGGGCTTCACCAGAACAAGCATTTTATGTTAAGTGCGATGAAGAACTGAACCCGCCAGAAACCAGGATTTTAGGTCGTTTATATGTCGAAGTCGGTGTTTGTCCCGTTAGACCTGCCGAGTTCGTCATCTTCCGCATCAGCCAATGGAACGGCATTGATGAAGAAGGGGAGTAGAGAGATGGGGGGATGGGGGGATGGGGGGATGGGGGGTAAGAATACTACATTCTCCCTACCTCCCTACCTCCCTACCTCCCCACCTCCCCACCTCCCCACCTCCCCACCTCCCCACCTCCCCACCTCCCCACCTCCCTACCTCCCCACCTCCCTACCTCCCCACTCCCCATTCCCCATTCCCCTACTAATTTATAAGGAGTTTAAACATGCCCGGTCAACAAGAGTTTTTAGCTTCTTGTCTGTTTTATTTTGAAGCAGACGGCATCACTGAGAAATCCATCAAAGAAATCAGCGGTTTAGGTGTAGAAAACACCCCCGCACAAGAAGTTCATGGCTCAACCAAAGGGGGTAAAATAATGCGTCAAGCAACCCCTACAGTCGTGAAGTTCACTAATATCACCATCAAGATGATTGCAACTGCTGATAAAGACATTTACGACTGGTACAAAAAATGTAACGAAGATATGGGAACACCCCGTCAATGGTTGCAAAATCGTAAAACAGGTTCAGTCACCGCTTACAACCAGCAACTGCAAGCACTGGCTCGTTGGAATATAAAAAATTGCTATCCTGTGAAATATACAGGTCCAACCCTAACTGCTTCTGGCGGTGACATGGCAACAGAAACCCTCGAGTTAGTTCATGAAGGCATTGAACGTGTCCAGTGAGAAGGAGTTAGGAGTTAGGAGTTAGGAGTTAGGAGTCAGAATAACCCATGTGTTACTACACGTTTGTTGTTATCCACGATTGAAAACGCGCTTTCTCAACGCGCTACCTCACCAGTCTAAAGAATACCCAACTGAATTCTGGCGACTGACTCCTGAATTCTTCTTCGGTAAAAGTTCAATGGAGTAATTAACTGTGGTTCAAGCGCCGGAAATTCTTACAGCCCATCGTTTTTATTTAGGACTGACACTAGACGGTCAAAAAGATGCTGACTGCTACTTTTTGGAGTGTCAGGGCTTTAAAAGAACACAGGATGCCATTGAAATCTGCGAAGTCACTTCTCAAACGTGGGGTGCCAGTGGGCAAAGTAAAGGTCTGGTGGTGAGAACCAAGCTTCCAGGCAATGTCAAGAGTGGCAACCTCACTCTACGTAGAGGTATGACAAACTCTACAGATTTTTGGCAGTGGTTTGAGGATGTTCAGAATGGTAAATGGGCTAAGAAAAGAAAACTTGTTGCTTTGTCTATTTACAATCAAGGTAATGAAGAAGTAGCAAGATTTGAATTAGCTGGTGCTTGGCCCACCAGTTACAAAATTGCTGATGTCAATGCCCGTAGTACTGACATAGAAATCGAGGAAGTAGAGATTGCTTTCGAGGAATTTAAACGCGTGAAGTAATCAGGAGCGGATTATGTTTTCCACAGAGTTTGAAATTACACTGCCTAAGGGGTATCTAGACTCTGATGGCAACCTCCATCGCAAGGGTATCATGCGGTTATCGACTGCAATAGATGAAATAGCACCCTTGCGCGATCCGCGTGTCAAATCAAATCCAGCCTATGCCACAATTATTATTTTGTCGCGTGTGATTACCCGCTTGGGGGCTTTATCTGAAATAACTCCTGCAATCGTGGAAAACTTTTTTTCCCAGGATTTAAATTACCTCCAAGACTTTTACCGTCAAATCAACGGATTGGAAAGCGAAACGACAGTAACAGAAGATACAGCAAACTCGTCCCTTGCCTCTGGTGTATAGCAATCCTATTTGAGTTACAAACACTTCTCCCTTGTCCCCCTTGTCCCCCTTGTCCCCCTTATTCGGATCTTAAATAGGATTGCTATATAATTAAAAACTATGCGCCGTAAAGATAGTCTCAGCACTGAATTTGCCTTCACTCTTCCCCGAGGTCTAACTGATGACCAAGACCGAGTGCATCGTCATGGGGTGATGCGTTTAGCCACGGCAAAAGATGAAATTTTGGTGCAAAAAGAGCCTAAAGTTCAGGAAAACTCAGCTTACGGGGTTTTAGTGATGCTTTCAAGGGTTATCACTCGCTTAGGCAGTTTTAATCATGTGAGTCCTGATTTACTAGAGGGGCTGGTTTTACCTGACATTTCTTATCTTAGGGAATTGTACAATCGGATTAACCAGCAAGGAAATGCACTCATCCCTACTCAATGTCCTCACTGCAATACCCAATTTTCAGTGAAACTAGAACTCGCGGGGGAGTCATAAGCTACCCCTCAGATAAAATATATGAGGAGGTAGCTTTTATTGCTTATCATTTTCATTGGTCACAAGATGATATCTTGAATTTAGAACACACTATCCGCCGGCGCTGGGTTACAGAAATTAATAAAATTAACGAAAAATTAATATGAAAGTTAAAGTAAGCCTTTCACCAAATTTAAGTGAATCTCAAGAACTTGACCTTTCCTTAGCAGCTCAAAGAGGGAAAGAATGGACTATAGGTCGTTCTCCTGATTCTGATTTAGTCCTAGATAGCGGTGATGTTAGTCGGCTACACGGAAAGTTCTTTTTTCAGGGAGGTAATTACTACTTTTGCGATCTTGGCAGTAGAAATGGCTCAACAGTTAACGGCAAATTGGCGGAAAAAAATCACGCCTACATATTAAGGGATAGAGACATTATCCGCATCGGAGATTTTATTCTGACCATCGAAGAAATCCTGGCTTTTTCCCAGCAAGCAGAGACAGTCGTTAGGATTATCAGTCCTTCGCAGTTTTCTAATTGGCGATCAACTGAAAATGCTGACAATGTGAGTGTTGAGAATCCAACACCAGAGGTCGTTAGTCAAGTTCCAGAAAAAGTTGGTAACGAATCTCCTGATTTGAGAACTCCTGTGGCTGAAGAATTGGGGCAAACCCCTAGGGAAGCACAAAGCCCTGAAATTGTCAATGCGGCTGATCTAGAATTAGATGACGTTTGGTCAGACGTGACCCTCGTACAAGGTTATGATACGGTCATCCAGGCTGAGTCAATCACCACACCTGAAAGCAGCATACAGCCGAATGTGACTGCTAGCGTTGCCTCAGAAGTTATTAGCACTCCGGCAGATGAACAAGTCAGGGCAGAAGTTGGTCAAGCAGAACCTGCGGAAATTCTTAGTGGTGTTATCCCAGAAATAGGAGAACACTCAGATTTCACCTATATTCAGACTCGCGATATTATTGACGAATTTCCTGAGGAAAGAACCATACCACAAATGACCAGTCAGTCAGCGTCGGTAGTCAGGGAAATATCGGAAGTAGTTATTGAAGAAACTGTAAATATTAGTACATCATCAACTGAAGAGGAAGCAACGGGAGCGGTCAATAGTGTGACTCTAGAAGTAGAGGAGTTATTAGACTATACCATTGTTCAGCCTCGGGATATTATTGAGCAATTTCCTGAAGCAAAAACCACACCAGAAAGCACCACTGAGCCAGCGTCACAAGAGAGCGAAGCACCGGAAGTGGTGAGTTCTGTTGCTTCACAACAAAGCGAAGATTTAGATTTAAATAATATAGAATCTTTGGAGACAACAGCAGCAGAAATAGATGCTGTATCGACTCAGGTTTTAGAAGAACAAAAAGAAGAGGAACCTGTGTCTGAAGTAACTACTATTTCTGAATCAGAATCACTTAGTGAAGCACCTTCACTAAGCAGTCAAGCTATTGAAGAAGTTCCGGAAACAGAGTCAGAACATTTGGGTGAAATTTCAGACACGGGTGACAGTGAATATCCTGAAAGTCTCAGGGAAAAACGCATAGTACTCATAGCTCACGAAACTAAGAAATCAGAACTTGCTGATTTTGTCAACGAACATCACAAGTTTTTCTCCCTGTGTCATACAATCGCTTGGTCATCTGTTAGTGAAGTCTTAAATCAACAAGTTGGTATAACTATCAGCGAACAAATCCCCCCAGCAACATCTGGAGGATATCAAACAATAGCTTCATTAGTAGGATCTGGAAATATCTCAGCAGTGATTTTTCTGAGAGATTTCCTTCAACCTCAGCCTGGTAAAGCAAATGAAGATGCAATGTTGACGTTATGCAATATTAACCAAGTTCTTCTGGCAACTAATGTTGTCACCGCAAAGGCGATCGTTCATTATATTAAACATCAGTAGTAGGTAAGTAAGTTCGTAGTAAGGACTTTAGTCCTTATTTTCTCACCACTAAAGAGAGTGCTCGTGACTTTACCAGGTAAGTAAGTTCGTAGTAAGGACTTTAGTCCTTATTTTCTCACCACTAAAGAGAGTGCTCGTGACTTTACCCTCGAACATCTAAAACAGAACGTGGGCTTGAATACACATAGTCTGTTTATTGTCAATGCGTAATTAATTACCAAATTATTGTTGTTAATATTTCTTACATACTTAGAAATTTTCCTGCCGACCTACTTACTAATTCCGCCGTTTGCCTCGTTCCCAGGCTCTGCCACAGAATGTGATTAAGGGAGGCTCTGCCTAGGCTGTTGACT